>NZ_ASCA01000056.1 GCF_002760245.1 Streptococcus suis YS161
TTGGAGGTACTAGAGTTCTCTTTTATCACCCTATTTCTCCGAACTTCTTTTGAGATTGTGGATGGGTCTTTTCCCAGCTTAGCAGCGATAGCTGAGAAGGGCTTAAGTTGTTCAATTCCTATTTGAATATCATTGCGATCAGAGAGAGTTAAGTGTTTGTTTTTCATTGTCAGTTACCAACTTGTCCCATAGTAAGTTCTACCTTATTTCTTTGTCTCAGTCTAATTTCCAGTTTTTAAGACAGACTAGAACTTACTTTGGGAATTTAGCAAAATGGGAAAAAGTCGTGATTATGTAAAAAAGTTCTTGACAATCCTTTTAATTGCAGTTATAATAGTATGTAATTTGAAATTGAGGGGAGTGAAAAAAATGTCAAAAACAGTAGTACGCAAGAACGAATCACTTGATGATGCTCTTCGTCGTTTCAAACGTGCGGTTACTAAAGCTGGTACTCTTCAAGAAACACGCAAACGCGAATTCTACGAAAAACCATCTGTAAAACGTAAACGTAAATCAGAAGCAGCTCGCAAGCGTAAAAAATTCTAATTGAATTTGAAAACGGCCGAAAGGCTGTTTTTTGTTTACATTTTACAACAAGTAACATATAATAGGGATATAGAATTTTTGTCCAAGTGAAAAGGAGTAAAGAGATGAGTATCTTAGTTACTGGTGGTGCAGGTTATATTGGTAGTCATACGGTTGTCGAATTGTTGAAGTTGGGGAAAGAAGTGGTTATCGTAGATAATCTTTCAAACTCAAGTATTTTAGTTTTAGATCGCATTGAAACCATCACTGGCAAGCGCCCAACTTTCTATGAGTTGGACGTGGCAGATAAGGAAGCCTTGCGCCAAGTTTTTGAAAATGAAAACATTGAGGCAGCCATTCACTTTGCTGGCTACAAGGCAGTAGGAGAATCAGTGGCTAAGCCAATTATGTACTATGAAAACAATATCATGTCAACCCTAGCTTTGGTAGAAGTCATGGCAGAATTTGGTGTTAAGAAAATTGTCTTCTCCTCAAGTGCGACTGTTTATGGCCTCAATAATCCATCGCCTTTGGTTGAAACTATGCCAACTAGCGCAACGAATCCGTACGGCTATACCAAAGTTATGTTGGAACAAATCTTGCGTGATGTGGAAGTAGCAGATAAGGAGTGGAGTATTGCATTGCTCCGTTATTTCAACCCAATCGGTGCCCATGAATCTGGTTTGATTGGGGAAGATCCGGCTGGTATTCCTAATAATTTGATGCCGTTTATTGCACAGGTAGCAGTTGGTAAACGTGAGGAACTCAGCGTTTTTGGTAACGATTATGATACAGTTGATGGTACTGGAGTGCGTGATTATATCCATGTGATTGATTTGGCGCTCGGTCATATTAAGGCGCTTGAAAAAATTTCAACTACTACAGGTGTACATACTTACAATCTTGGTTCAGGTCAAGGAACTAGTGTCTTAGAACTTGTTCAAGCTTTTGAAAAAGTGAATGGTGTACCGGTACCTTATAAAATCGTTGACCGTCGTCCGGGTGATGTGGCGACCTGCTATGCTAATGCAGACAAGGCTCTAGCTGAACTCAATTGGAAAACAGAGAAAACGATTGAGGATATGTGCCGTGACACATGGAACTGGCAGTCTAAAAATCCAAATGGATATGAAGGATAAAACAATAAGGGAAGCCGATTGGCTCCCCTTTTTTGACAAGAAGAAAACAGGCAAGGTACCTGTTTCACTATCTTATTGATTATTTTTTCAACAAGTCGCGGATTTCTGCAAGCAATTCTTCTTGAGTTGGACCAGCAGGTGTAGCTTCTTCAACAGCAGCTTCTTCTTTCTTAGCCAAGCTTTGAGCTTTTTCCGCAGCCTTAACGATGAAGAAGAGAACAGTACCAACAATCAAGAAGTTGATAACAGCACTCAAGAAGTTACCGTATGCTACACCGTTCCATGATAAGTCAGCGATTTTTTCTGCACCAGCAGCTTTCAAAGCTGGCGTCAAGAACAATGGAGTAATTACATCTTCAACCAATGATTTAACGATTGCACCAAATGCAGATGCAATAATCACACCGACAGCCAAATCAATCACGTTTCCACGGAACAAAAAGGCTTTCAAATCTTTCAACATATCCTAAATATGTCCTTTCATAAATATTTTACTCTATATATAATAACCGTTAAAAATTATTTTACAAGTAATTTGTTTTAGAAATTTTACATTTTCCCGTATTTAGTATACAATAGAGTATGTTAAACTAAGGGGAGAGTGTTCACTTTTTAAATTAGCTAGTATGATATGAGGAGGGAATGTGCTTTCAAAGGATAAAATTACTGAAATAAAACAAGCTCTCAATATCGTTGATGTTATTGGTGAAACGGTTGCTTTGACTAAGGCCGGACGTAATTATGTCGGTCTTTGCCCTTTTCATGGGGAGAAAACCCCGTCTTTCAATGTGATTGAAGATAAGCAGTTCTACCATTGTTTTGGATGTGGTAAGTCCGGAGATGTATTCAAGTTTGTCGAAGAAGTTCGTGGTGTTTCTTTTGCAGATGCGGCAGCTATCTTAGCTGAGAAGGCAGGTTTTCAAGTAGATGTAACTCCTTCCTATCGTCCAGAAGAGAAAAGGGTTAGTCCGCATCAGGTACTGTATGATATCCATCGAGATGCCGCAAAGTTTTATCATGCCCTTTTGATGACAACCAAAATGGGTGAGGAAGCTAGAGCTTATCTACACCAACGTGGCTTGACAGATGATGTCATAAAAACATTCCAGCTAGGCTTAGCTCCTGCCGAACAGAATATTCTTTACCAAAAACTATCAGGTCAATATGACGAAGAAAGTCTATTGAATTCGGGTTTGTTCAATCCAAGTGAGAATAATATTATTTATGACGCCTTTCAAGAGAGGATTATTTTCCCCTTGGCGGATGAATATGGTCGAATTGTAGCTTTTTCAGGTCGGATTTGGACCGAAGAAGATCGAAACAATAAACAATTAGCTAAGTATAAAAACTCTCGTAGTACTGCGATTTTCAATAAAAGCTATGAATTGTATCATTTGGACAAGGCTAAAGCGGTTATTAAGAAGCAACGTGAAACCTATCTCATGGAAGGTTTTCTAGATGTTATTGCTGCTCATCGTGTAGGGATTGATAATGCAGTGGCTTCCATGGGAACAGCTTTGACAAGAGAGCATGTTGCACATCTAGCTAAGTTTTGTAAGAAAATTGTTCTGACTTATGATGGGGATAAGGCTGGACAGGCAGCTACCATGAAGGTGCTGGACGAACTACAAGATTTTCAGGTTGAAATCGTGAGTTTGCCAGATAATATGGACCCAGATGAATTTTTGCAGAAAAATTCGGAAGAAGCCTTGCAACAGGTTTTAACCAAGTCACGAATCAGCGATGTAGAATTTTTGATTCAATACTTGAAACCTGAAAATCCTGACAATCTACAAATGCAGATTGAGTTTGTAGATAAGATTGCACCAATTATTGCCAAAGTATCATCCATTACAGCTCAAAATTCTTATATTTATAAGGTGGCGGATTTACTTTCTGATTTTGATTATAATCAGGTGGAACAGGCAGTAAATGCTGTTCGTCTGAACCAGCGCCAGGAGAGAACACAACAGGTATTTCAATCACAGACTGGTCAGTCTTATTTGCCACCAGTCCAAACGATTGCTCGTATAACGAGTCTTATTCGAACAGAAAACCATTTACTTTATCGGATGGTTGAACATCCTTATATTCTCAATGAGTTCCGTTTACGAGAAGATTTTTATTTTGCGACGCCAGAATTGCAAGCTATTTATGATATGTTAAAAAAATCTGGGGAAATTACCAGTTTTGAACTATCACAGTTGAACGATTCCGCTCAACAGGCTTGGTATCGTATGCAAGAAGAACGTTTACCTAATGAAGTATCTCCACACGAAATCGAAGAATTAGAAATTCGGCGAGACAAGGAATTGTTGAAGAAGGAGAACCAGCACCTAGCACGGAAAATCCGTGAACATTCCCATGTGGGAAATGCAGATATTGCCCTCGATGAGTTGCAAAAACTCCTCGATAGAAGAAGACAAATGGAGTAAATATGACAAATAAAAAAGATAAAAAAACAGAAGTAACTACTTTTGATGTACAAGTTGCCGAATTTATCCGTAACCATAAAAAACAAGGTTCAGCTACAGACGATGAAATCAATGACCAACTGGTTATTCCATTTACGCTTGATGCTGATGGGATTGATGATTTGCTCCAACGTATTCAGGATGCAGGGATTTCAATTGTTGATAAGGATGGAAATCCATCAGCTCGTGCTATGCAGGTAGAGGAAGAACCAGAATTATCTGACGAAGAATTGCTTGGAAGCACTTCTGCAAAAGTGAACGATCCAGTTCGCATGTATTTGAAAGAAATTGGTGTTGTACCTCTTTTGACCAACGAGGAAGAGCAAGAATTGGCATTGGCGGTTGAAGCAGGTGACCCAGAAGCGAAACAACGTTTGGCTGAAGCCAACTTGCGTTTGGTTGTTTCCATTGCAAAACGTTATGTCGGTCGTGGTATGCAGTTTCTTGATCTTATCCAAGAAGGAAACATGGGCTTGATGAAGGCCGTTGATAAGTTTGACTACTCTAAAGGTTTCAAGTTTTCAACTTATGCAACTTGGTGGATTCGTCAGGCTATCACTCGTGCCATTGCCGACCAAGCACGTACAATCCGTATTCCTGTTCACATGGTGGAAACCATTAACAAGTTGGTTCGTGAACAACGCAATCTCTTGCAAGAATTGGGCCAAGATCCAACGCCAGAACAAATCGCTGAGCGTATGGATATGACGCCTGAGAAAGTTCGTGAAATCCTTAAGATTGCCCAAGAACCTGTTTCACTTGAGACCCCAATTGGTGAAGAAGATGATAGTCATCTTGGAGATTTTATCGAAGACGAAGTCATTGAAAATCCAGTTGATTACACAACTCGTGTCGTTCTTCGTGAACAGTTAGATGAGGTATTGGATACTCTTACTGACCGTGAGGAAAACGTATTGCGTCTTCGTTTTGGTTTAGATGATGGTAAAATGCGCACGCTTGAAGATGTTGGTAAAGTCTTTAACGTAACCCGTGAACGCATCCGCCAAATCGAAGCCAAAGCCCTCCGTAAACTCCGCCACCCATCCCGCAGCAAACCACTCAGAGATTTTATAGAGGATTGATTTTGTCTGGGAGACAAAATCAACCGCTCGCTGAAAACAGGAAACGAGCGAGAGTTCGGGGAGGTTTTGACACAAACTTCGTTTGTTTTATCTCCAACCTTCAACAGTCTCCCAGACTGTTGAAGCCTGCCCAGAAATAAGAGAGCAGGCCTAATTTTCTGGGGGAGATAATCGACGTTTCTCACATCATTCGACCATAATGATGTGAGAAATTAGTAAGTCGTCTAGGCAATTCTATTGGGAATTGCCGTTAGTTGAGTAGCTTTTCAAAGCACTCAACTTTGGCGAGTTGAACCGCTCGCTGCAAACTGGAAACAAGCGAGAGTTCGGGGAGGTTTTGACACAAACTTGGTTTGTTTCTTTTCTAGTATTGAAGTTGTGAAAAAGAAAGAGAGAAAAATGACGTACACAGAAGATCAAATTAAAGACATTCAGGAGCGTATTTTTCATGTTCTTGAAGATGTGATTGACCCTGAGCTAGGTATTGATATTATCAATTTAGGGCTAATTTATGAAATCCGATTTATTGAGGGCAAGGCTGAAATTGATATGACCTTGACGACCATGGGTTGTCCATTAGCTGATCTAATTACCGATCAAATTCATGATGTACTGAAGGATGTCCCTGAAGTAACAGAAGTAGATGTTAGACTGGTTTGGTCGCCAGCCTGGACAGTTCAAAAAATGAGCCGTTACGCTCGAATTGCATTAGGAATAAAATAGTTTCAAAAAAGATGATTTCGAATATTCGAAGTCATTTTTTTAGAATTGTTCATGATTTTGTTGAAAAAATATCAATTTTCCACTTGTCAAACAAGAAAATTCGTGTTAAAATGAAAAAGCCTAGGAAAAGTAGTCATACCTATTCTAGCAAATATCAGACCTATATGGGATGAGTAGCTCTGCTATTGATCATAACCAAAGCCTACGGACAGGCGGGTCGAATGCCGAAGCGTGGCGAAAGCCACATTATTGATAGGGTTAAAAGCCTACATTTTATAAGTTGATGTTGGGAAGTTTTTCCTAATTTCTAGTTTTGTCAGTGTGGTGAAAGCACACGTCATCTTGTGAAACGGTCAATAAAGTACGTATATATTTGCACTGGAGAGTAGGAAACGGTAGGCACATAAACTCAAGAGAAGAATAAAAAACGTCAATTTGGATTGTAGAGCAGGATGCACCCTGCTCTTTTTGCTTTGTTATGTGACTTTTAGTCCGTTACGCTCCATAAGGTGCGTGACAAATAAACCACCCGCTATGCGGGTGCGCGATGAAGGTTATACCAAAAAAACTCCAAACGCGATACAATAAAGGTGTTCAAGCCAATTGTAAAGCGAAAGGAGAAAAATATGGCGCAAAAGGCACATAGTTTATCACATACAAAGTGGCTGTGTTCTACCACATTGTCTTCACCCCTAAGTATAGACGAAAAATTATCTATAATCAATATCGAAGTAGTCTTGGAGAGATATTTCGACGATTGTGTAGTTATAAAGGTGTTGAAATTATCGAAGGTCATCTGATGCTGGATCATGTTCATATGTTAGTCAATATTCCCCCGCGGTTAAGTGTATCCAGTTTTATGGGCTATTTAAAAGGCAAGAGTGCTCTTATGATGTTTGATAAACACGCCAATCTCTCTATAAATTTGGTAATCGTCATTTCTGGGCAGAGAGCTTCAACAATTTGGGGAATTGTTGAAGAGTGTAAGTTGGACTTAATGAAGCCACAATTAAGAAATATATACAAGAATAAAGAAATTATCCAGTGGATGATTTCTTCACGAGCTTAAAATCTAGAAAGCGAGTTAAACATGATCTAGCACTTGATAAATTGAGTGTAAAAGAGTATGAAGATTCCTTTAGGGATAATGGCAAGTAGTACGAATGCCTCTTTAAGAGGCTAGTGACGAGTCAAAAGCAGTGAGGCTTGAACAAAGTGAAAGCCAGCGTCTTTAGGCGCTGGCTGGTGATGTGGGCTTATAGCCCTTGTTCAAACCACCCGTTTTCACGGGTGGTTATGACTTATCCTAACAATTGCTGCAACCATTGGCTGCCATAGATCCAAAAGAAGCTATAGGCCACAACTGAGAAAGGGCGACAAAGTAAAGTAATCATAATAAATTTCCGATAGCTCATGCTTGTTAATCCAGTAATCATCACCACTATGTCAGCTGGAGAAATGGGAGAAAGCATGCAAAGAATAAAGAAAATTTCATAACTACGTTTATTATCAATTTTGCTTTCATATTTGTAAAATGTATCTTCAGACATGAAGAGGAGACAAAATTTCTTTCCATAGCGACGAGCCAACCAGAAAAGGATGATACTACCGATTGAAATTCCAAGATAATTGAGAAAGAATCCCCACCAAAAATGAAATACGAGGAAACCTACAACAGTCGTAACACCGCCTGGAATAATCGGAAATACAACTTGAATAATCTGAATAGCTAAAAAGGAGAGGCTACCTAAAGCACCTTGGCTTTTGATTAAATCGCTTAAGACATTTTGATCGTTCAAAATGCCAATCTTATAGAGCCAAAACAGAAAAATAGCAGTCCCGATAAGGGTCAAAATACTTAATACTTGAATGGTTTTTTGCCAAAATTTATACATACTTTCATTTTACCATATTTCAAAATTTTTTTAAATTGTAAGGAAAATGTAAAATAATTTTGCTATTTATAAAAAATTCTGCTATAATAGTTCTTGTATCAAATCCTACGGGGTTGTTACGGATTCGACAGGCATTATGAGGCTTGTTCTGCAACTCATCGGCAGATGTAAAAATGCCAGTTAAATATAACTGCAAAAAATACAAACACTTACGCATTAGCAGCTTAATAACCTGCCTGCGTGACCATTCGCGAATTGCTTGTGTTTGCTGATTGGTCTTAAAATAGCAAGCTACGTTGGGATTGAGTCAGGCAGTTCCAAAAGAGATTTACTGACTCGCTTGGTCTAGGTTTGAGTTATGTATCGAGTTCAAGTTAAAGCAAGACATAACCTATGGTTGTAGACGAATAAGTTAGCAGGTGTTTGGACGTGGGTTCGACTCCCACCAGCTCCATATATGGAAGATTACTCAAGAGGCTCAAGAGGCCGTGTTGGAAACGCGGTAGGCGTGTAACAGCGTGCGTGGGTTCGAATCCCATGTCTTCCGTATGGCAAGAACGATGAAAATCGTTCTTTTTTTCTTGCACTTGAAACTATCTAATAAGAATAATGTTCATTTTTTGCGAAAATTATCTTGTAATTTATCAAAAATGTGATATGATAGTTAACAATATACTTACGAAAGAGGAAGTGTTGATGTTGAATGTACAAGAATTAGCCAAGACAGAATTGCATTGCCATTTGGATGGTTCCTTATCTTTATCGGCAATCCGACAACTTGCCCAACTGGCAGAAATTTCCATTCCAGACAAGGATGAGGAACTCAGAAAATTGGTCAGTATAGAGGGCAAGGTGGATAGCCTGATGACCTATTTGAAAACCTTTGACTTTGTTCGACCTCTTCTACAAACTGAGGAAGCGCTGGAAATAGCAACCTCCGATGTTCTACGTCAAGCATCAGAGGATGGAGTCCTCTATATTGAACTTCGCTTTGCACCAGAATTATCGACTGACAAGGGTTTGACTATTCTGGAAGCTGTGAATGCCGTCTTGCGTGGGATGGAAAAGGCTCAGAAGGAATTTGGTATAGTTGCCAAGCTCTTGGTCTGTGGCTTGAAACAAACTGATCCAAGGCAGACCAGAGAAATCTTTTCTGCTATTGCTGATTTGGCACCCAAAGGATTGGTTGGCTTTGATTTTGCTGGAAACGAGGCAGACTACCCAACTCATGAGTTGGCTGAGTGGATTGACTACACTCGATCTCTGGGTTACCCCATGACCTTCCATGCTGGTGAGTGTGGTTGCGTGACCAATGTAGCCCAAGCTCTGGCCTTGGGTATCAAGCGGATTGGACATGGAACGGCTCTTAGCGGTCACGCTGAGGCTATTCAGGCTTTTGTCAATAGCGGAGCAACGCTTGAGATGTGCCTGACTTCAAATCTCCAGACCGGAGCTGCCCAAACTCTAGCAGACTTCCCCTATGAACAGCTGGTTCAAGCGGGAGCAAAGATTACCATCAATACTGATAATCGAACGGTTTCCAATACAAACCTAAATAAAGAATATCAGCTATTTGTAGAGTATTTTGGAACGACCAAGGAAGAATTTTATCAATTCAACAGAAATGCTATTCAAGCAAGCTTTGCCAGTGAAGTAGAAAAGGCAAATTTACTAGATGTCCTAGCCCAAAAGTATAATTTGTAAAAAGAAAGCTCTAGGCCATGTCAGAACGACCGGCAAAGAGCTTTTTCTTATTGCAGATTTAATTTCTTAGTCATGATAAAGTGTGTACCAAAATAGTAGGCAAAGGCCAGAATGATATTGATCAAGGCCAAGATAGGATTTGGGTATAATGGTAGCGCGGCATTATAAAGGTTCTCTAGATAATTGGTAAAAACGAGAGTCCCAAACACACCAACTACAATTGAAATGCCAATATAGGTCAAAATGGCAAATAGGAGTCGATGGTCTTTAAATAGTTGACCAACAGAAATGGAGAAGTAGATCAGCAAGATTCCCATTGTTGACTCGATAAGTGAATAAAATAAATGAGCAAAAACTACCGACCAGTCTAATTCTTGAATGAGGGTTTGGAGTTCAGGGATAACAAATTCTCCACTTCCGAGCATGAGGACTGCTAAAATAATCCCGATTGAAAGAACAATGTTAACTCCTGCTAAAAAGTACCAAACCAAAGATGCCAAGAGTTTACTTAGAATAATATGGTGGCTTGAAACTGGCAAGGTCATGGTCAAATAGCCCTGACGACCATAGACATTTTTTCTAAATCGGTTAATAACCATGAAAAAGGTGGATAAACCGAGGGCAGCAATCAGGATACCGATGGTCATGAAGGATGTAGCGAAAAGAACCATTTCAGCACCGCTAGGTTCTGTGGTTCCAGCTTGTGTTCGGATTGTCAAAGCTTGTAACCAGAATCCAAGTATTGCAGACAGGACCAATGCCCCAGCATAAATTCCTACATACCATTTCCCAACGGATTGAAATTCATATTTGACTAATTTCTTAAACATAGCAATCTCCTTCTAACTAAGCCTTAAAGTCTTGGCGGAAGAGTTCGTCAATGGACTCGCCACTTTCGATACGGAGGTCATCCACGTTTTCATGGCGAATAACACTACCATATTGAAGGAAAATTACTTCGTCCAAAATTTGTTCAACATCTGAAATCAAATGAGTGGAGATGATCACAGAGGCAGTAGGCGAATAGTTGTTGACGATGGTTTTTAAAATATAATCACGAGCAGCAGGGTCAACACCACCAATTGGCTCATCCAAGACATAGAGTTGTGCCTGACGGCTCATTACCAAGATCAGCTGAACCTTTTCCTTGTTCCCTTTTGACAGGTGTTTCATGCGGCTGTTCAAGTCAATCCCCAGATCTTGCAAGAGGTGAAGGGCGCGTTCCTTGTCAAAGTCCGCATAGAAATCTGTAAAGAAGGTGATAGCATCAGAAACCTTCATGCTTTCATCAAGATAGGTCGTATCTGGGAGATAAGATACAATTGCCTTGGTTTCTGGCGATGGGGTACGACCATTGATTAATACTTGACCATATTCTGGTTGCAACAGACCGTTGATCAATTTAATCATGGTCGTTTTACCTGAACCATTTGGTCCCAAAAGTCCTATGATTTTTCCAGCAGTCAACTTCAAATTGACATTATTTAGGGCGACAGCTCCACCATAAGATTTTGAAACTTGTTGTAGCTCAACCAAAGTATATGCGTTATTCATAAGTGACTCCTTTCAAATAATCATCTAACTGGCCAGTGAGGTCGTCGTGTTTGAAACCCAAATCTAACATATTGTTCACAAAATTCTCGAGTTCTTTTTGTGCTAAATGTAGGCGAGTTTGTGTAATCAATTCTTGATTATCTGTTACAAAACGACCTGTTGTGCGAACCGAATAAACAAAGCCTTCCGTTTCTAAATCAGACAAAGCGCGCTGAACGGTATTTGGATTGACGCCAGCAATTTCGGCTAAGTCACGAACAGTGGGAAGTTTATCTCCAGATTTTAATTGATTAGTCACAATCTGCAATTTAATAGTATTGCTGATTTGAATATAGATGGGGATGTTATTATCAAATTTCCAAGCCATAATCATTTCCTTTCTAGGATGACACCGTGTTTATGTCTTATCTTAATAATACAACAAACTATATAAATTAGCAAGAAAAATGTTTTGAATTTTTAAAAAATATTTTTGGATAAATATTTGATATAATAGAAGAAATAAAAAGGAGAAGACCATGCTGGCACAACTAGATACAAAAACCGTCTATACCTTTATGGATAGCATGGTGACCATTGAAGAATATGTAAGAAGAGCTAAGTCGCTGGGCTACCAAGCCTTGGGGATGATGGATAAGAATAGTCTATATGCGGCTTACAGTTTTATGGAAACTTGTCAGAAGGCAGGAATACAGCCAATCATCGGCTGTGAATTGGACTGGCAGTTGGAGGGGCAGGAGCGAGAAGTGACAACTCAGTTGATTGCCTTGACCACCAAGGGCTATCGAAATCTCTTGAAAATATCGACTGGAAAAATGACTGGACAGGATAACTTTGAAGATATTCGCCAGTATTTAGTCGACATAGCAGTGGTTGTTCCTTATTTTTCTGGCATTGAGCACCTTGAGTTAGGTGTTAACTATTATATCGGAGTGACGGTTGATACACCAGTTCAAGACTTTAAGCAAGCAATACTCCCAATTCATACGGTTCGTTTTTTCGAGGAGAACCAGATGGAGAGCTTGCAGGTCCTTCATGCCATTCGGGACAATGTGCCGCTCAATCAAGTGGCGGATTTGGATAAGCGACAAATTCTTTTATCTGCGGATAGTTTAACCAGTCTATTTTCTAGTCGTTTTCCTCAGGCGGTAGACAATCTGCGTGACTTGGTTGTAGGTATTTCCTACCAATTAAATACTGACTTGAAGTTACCTCGTTTTAATCGTGACAGACCTGCAGTGGAAGAATTATACGAGCGCTCCTATCAAGGATTAGAAGAGATGGGCTTGACTAATTCACTGTATAAGGAACGCTTGGAAAAGGAATTATCCATTATTCATCAAATGGGATTTGATGATTATTTCTTGATTGTATGGGACCTACTTCGTTTTGGACGTAGCCAAGGGTACTACATGGGAATGGGGCGCGGTTCAGCTGTTGGAAGCCTAGTTGCCTACGCCTTAAATATCACAGGCATTGATCCTGTTAAGCATAATCTTCTCTTTGAACGCTTTCTCAATGCTGAACGTTATTCAATGCCCGATATTGATATTGATATTCCAGATATTCATCGAGCAGATTTTATTCGTTATGTACGAGATCGTTATGGTTCAACCCATGCTGCGCAAATTGTAACCTACTCGACTTTTGGAGCTAAGCAGGCCATTCGTGATGTATTTAAGCGTTTCGGAACACCTGAATATGAGTTAAGTAATATTACCAAGAAAATTTCATTTAGGGATAGTCTTACTTCTGCCTATCAGCGAAATGCCGCTTTTCGTCAGATTATCAATAGTAAGATAGAGTACCAAAAAGCTTTTGCGATTGCTCAACAAATTGAAGGGCAACCCCGACAGACTTCTATCCATGCAGCAGGGATAGTGATGAGTGATGAGGACTTGACAGATACCATCCCTCTTAAAATAGGGGATGACATGCTGGTAACCCAATATGATGCACATGCTGTTGAGGCGAATGGTCTGTTGAAAATGGATTTCCTTGGCTTACGAAATCTGACCTTTGTGCAAAAAATGGCAGAAGGAGTACGTGAACGTTATCAGCAGGAAATTGATATTGCCAAGATAGATTTAGAAGACAAGAAAACCTTGGAACTTTTTGCTGCTGGTCGGACTAAGGGAATTTTTCAATTTGAACAGCCTGGTGCGATTAGCCTGCTTCGAAGGGTCAAACCTGGTCGATTTGAAGATATAGTTGCAACAACGAGTTTGAATAGACCGGGGGCTAGTGATTATTCGGATAACTTTGTAAAACGCAAACATGGACAAGAGACAGTTGATTTGTTGGACCCAACCATTGCTCCTATTTTACAACCGACTTATGGTATCATGCTTTATCAGGAACAGGTCATGCAGATTGCACAGGTCTATGCAGGATTTACGCTTGGCAAGGCGGATTTACTCCGCAGGGCGATGTCTAAAAAGAATGCCCAGGAAATGCAGGCAATGGAAGCGGAATTTTTACAGGGAGCACTGAAAAACGGACATGCTGAAGAGAATGCAAGGGAAATATTTGGCATGATGGCTAAGTTCGCTGGTTATGGTTTTAACCGTAGCCACGCCTATGCTTATTCAGCCTTAGCCTTTCAAATGGCCTATTTCAAGAGTCACTATACGGATGTCTTTTTTGATGTCATGCTCAATCATTCTAGCAGTGCTTATATTGAAGATGCGATGCAGTTTGACTTTGAGGTAGCCCGACTAACGATTAACAATATTCCTTATCACGATAAGTTTGATCAAAGTAAGGTTTACCTAGGATTAAAAACACTAAAAGGTTTGCCTAAAGATTTAGCTTTATGGATATTGGATCATCGTCCCTATAAGTCTGTAGAAGATTTTATTTTGCGCTTGCCAGATAATTTCAAGAAAAAAGATTTACTAATCCCTCTTATTCAGATTGGTTTATTTGATGATTTTGACGCCAATCGTAAAAAGATTATTGAAAATCTAGACAATCTCTTTGTCTTTGCAGAGGCAATTGGTACATTTTTTGCAGAGGAGAGTTATAGTTGGACAGATGTGGAAGATTACAGCGACAGCGAAAAATTTATGCTAGAGCAAGAATTGCTAGGTGTTGGTATTAGTCCGCATCCGTTAGTCAATATTTGTCGAGAGTCTAAGCGTAGTTTTACAGATTTGGCTGATTTAGCGGTTGGTAATCGAGTGACCGTTCTTGTGCAGATTCAAGCTATTCGATTGATTCGTACCAAAAAGACTGGGGAGCAGATGGCGTTTCTTCGAGTGACAGATACCAAGAGGACGCTTGAAGTAACTCTTTTCCCAGACTCTTATCGCCAATACGCTTCTATTTTGGAAGAAGGGGGAATGGGATACATCACAGGTAGAGTGCAAGAGCGCGATGGACAGTTGCAATTAGTTCTAGAAAAATTAGAGCCTGTCAGTTTGGAGAAATTTTGGATTCTTCTGGAAAATCGAGAACACGATTATGCTGTTGCTCGTATTTTGGATAAATATAGAGGAAGCATTCCAGTAGTACTTCATTATCAAGATAGTAATCAGACAATTCAGGCTGAGCACCACATGGTTATGAAAACGCCTCAATTAGAAGAAGAGTTAAGTGAATTTGTTATGAAAACGATTTTTCGATAAAAAAATAGCAAAAAGTCAAGCAAGTTTAGGTTAAGTATGTTATAATAGGGCAGTTAAAATGAAAAGTTAAAGGAGCATTAACGAATGAAACGTATTGCTGTTTTGACCAGTGGTGGTGATGCCCCTGGTATGAACGCTGCTATTCGTGCAGTTGTTCGCCAAGCAATTTCAGAAGGAATGGAAGTTTATGGAATCAACGAAGGTTACGCAGGTATGGTTGCGGGTGATATCCATGAATTGTCTGCACGTTCTGTAGGTGATATTATTTCACGTGGAGGAACATTCCTTGGTTCAGCTCGTTATCCAGAATTTGCCAAATTAGAAGGGCAACTTAAAGGGATTGAGCAATTGAAAAAACATGGTATCGAAGGTGTAGTTGTTATCGGTGGTGATGGTTCTTACCACGGAGCAATGCGCTTGACGGAGCATGGTTTCCCAGCTATTGGTGTACCTGGTACAATTGATAATGACATCGTAGGTACAGATTTTACAATCGGTTTTGATACAGCTGTAACAACTGCTATGGATGCGATTGATAAAATCCGTGATACTTCATCAAGTCACCGTCGTACTTTCGTTGTTGAAGTAATGGGACGTCATGCGGGAGACATCGCTCTTTGGGCTGGTATTGCTTCTGGAGCAGATGTTATCGTTGTTCCAGAAGAAGACTTCAATATCAACGATATTGTTGACCGTATTAAAGCGGGCTACGACAATGGTAAGAAACATAGCATCATTGTTTTAGCTGAAGGTGTTATGCCAGCTGCACAGTTTGCTGAAGAATTGAAAGCAGCAGGCGATACAAGTGATCTTCGTGTGACAGAACTTGGTCATATCCAACGTGGTGGTTCTCCAACAGCGCGTGATCGCGTACTCGCTTCTCGCATGGGTGCTCATGCCGTTAAATTGCTTAAAGAAGGCCGTGGAGGTCTTGCAGTAGGTATCCGTAACGAGCAAATGGTTGAAAATCCAATTCTTGGTACTGCGGAAGAAGGAGCATTATTCAGCTTGACTGCAGAAGGTAAGATTGTCGTGAACAATCCACATAAAGCAGATTTGGATCTGGCTGAATTGAACCGTAACTTGTCAATCTAATTTGACATTTCATTAAAGTGTTATTAAGGGTCATAAGACCATTAAATAAAAAGGAGTTTTGTTAAGATGAATAAACGTGTAAAAATCGTTGCAACCCTTGGTCCTGCGGTAGAAATCCGTGGTGGAAAAAAATTCGGTGATGATGGTTACTGGGGTGAAAGCCTTGATGTAGAAGCATCAGCACAGAAAATTGCTCAATTGATTACCGAAGGTGCAAACGTATTCCGTTTCAACTTCTCACACGGTGACCACCAAGAACAAGGTGAGCGTATGGCAACTGTGCGCCGTGCGGAAGAAATTGCTGGTAAAAAAGTTGGTTTCTTGTTGGATACAAAAGGTCCAGAAATCCGTACAGAATTGTTTGAAGGTGATGCAAAAGAGTTTTCATACACAACTGGTGAAAAAATCCGCGTAGCAACTAAACAAGGCATTAAGTCAACTCGCGATGTTATTGCATTGAACGTTGCTGGTGGTTTGGATGTATTTGACGATGTTGAAGTTGGTAAACAAGTTCTTGTTGACGATGGTAAACTAGGTCTTAAAGTCATCGAAAAAGATGCTGAAAAACGTGAATTTGTTGTTGAAGTTGAAAACGACGGTGTTATCGCTAAACAAAAAGGTGTAAACATTCCTTATACAAAAATTCCTTTCCCAGCTCTTGCTGACCGCGACAACGCTGATATCCGTTTCGGTTTGGAACAAGGTTTGAACTTCATCGCAATTTCATTCGTTCGTTCAGCAAAAGATGTTGAAGAAGTTCGTAACATTCTTAAAGAAACTGGTAATGAGCACGTTCAATTGTTCTCAAAAATCGAAAACCAACAAGGTATCGACAATATTGATGAAATCATTGAAGCTTCAGATGGTATCATGATTGCTCGTGGTGACATGGGTATCGAAGTACCATTCGAAATGGTTCCAGTTTACCAAAAAATGATTATCACTAAAGTGAATGCAGCTGGTAAAGCAGTTATCACAGCAACAAACATGTTGGAAACAATGACTGAAAAACCACGTGCAACTCGTTCTGAAGTATCTGACGTATTCAACGCAGTTATCGACGGTACTGACGCAACAATGCTTTCAGGTGAGTCTGCAAACGGTAAATATCCAGTTGAATCAGTTCGTACAATGGCAACTATTGCTAAAAACGCACAAACTCTTCTTAACGAATACGGTCGTTTGAACTCTGATCACTTTAACCGTGCATCTAAAACAGAAGTTATTGCATCTGCAGTAAAAGATGCTTGTCACTCAATGAACATCAAGTTGGTTGTAACAGTTACTGAAACTGGTTACTCAGCTCGTTCAATCTCTAAATACCGTCCAGATGCTGACATCTTGGCAGTAACATTTACTGAGAAAGTACAAAAATCATTGATGCTTAACTGGGGTGTTATCCCGGTTGTAACAAACCGTCCAGATTCAACTGACGATATGTTTGATTTGGCTGAACGCATTGCCAAAGAACAAGGTCTTGTTGAAGCAGGAGATGATATTGTTATCGTTGCTGGTGTGCCTGTAGGTGTTGCAGGTTCAACAAACACTATGCGTGTTCGTACAGTAAAATAATCAAAAAGGTCCTTTTGGACCTTTTTGTCGTGATTATGTGACTTTTAGTCCGTCACGCTCCGTAAGGTGCGTGACAATAAACCACCCGCTATGCGGGTGCGCGACGAAGGTTATACCAAAAAAACTCCAAACGCGATACAATAAAGGTGTTCAAGCCAATTGTAAAGCGAAAGGAGAAAAGTAAGGCACTCAGGAACATAGTTTATCACATACAAAGTGGTTGTGTTCTACCACATTGTCTTCACACCTAAGTATAGACGAAAAATCATCTATAATCAATATCGAAGTAGTTTGGGAGAAATATTTCGACGTTTGTGTACTTATAAAGGTGTTGAAATTATCGAAGGACATCTGATGCCGGATCATGTTCATATGTTAGTCAGTATTCCTCCGCGATTAAGTGTATCAAGTTTTATGGGATATTTAAAAGGTAAGAGTGCTCTAATGATGTTTGATAAACACGCCAATCTCTCTATAAATTTGGTAATCGTCATTTCTGGGCAGAGAGCTTCAACAATTTGGGGAATTGTTGAAGAGTGTAAGTTGGACTTAATGAAGCCACAATTAAGAAATATATACAAGAATAAAGAAATTATCCAGTGGATGATTTCTTCACGAGCTTAAAATCTAGAAAGCGAGTTAAACATGATATAGCACTTGATAAGTTAAGTGTAAAAGAGTATGAAGATCCCTTTAGGGATAATGGCAAGTAGTACGAATGCCTCTTTAAGAGGCTAGTGACGAGTCAAAAGCAGTGAGGCTTGAACAAAGTGAAAGCCAGCGTCTTTGGGCGCTGGCTGGTGATGTGGGCTTATAGCCCTTGTTCAAACCACCCGTTTGACGGGTGGTCATGATTTATTTATTGGTTAGATAACAACTAGTCTTAGTATCTACATTTAAAGAGTTAGTAGAATCTAAACGTATCGTATCTTATTTTTTGAGAATATATCTATTTGGAGAATATGGTGTACGGTCAAAGTTTGTTTCTTGGTTGAGAATTTCTTTAGCAATTTGCCAACCGATAATTGGGCCATTTGTCAGACCGGTGGAGCCTAGACCACTAGCTACCCAGACATTAGGCATATCCTCAATATTTCCGTAGAATGGTGAATAAGTTGAAGTATAGGCGCGCGTTCCAATGCGAGTTCTGGCTACAGGATAGTTTGCCAAATCAGGCATGAATTCGGCTATTTTATCATGCATGGCTTGGATTTTTTCAGGGTCTAGTTCTAAATCGTAGCCCATATCATCTTCATGAGTTGCACCAATAATGATTTTTCCATTTTCAAATGGTAGGATGTCAATCTCTCCGTAAGGCATACAAACTGGCCAATTGTCGGTATCGAATTCTGTATCTAATTCGAACAATTGTCCTTTTTGTGGTCGAACATCCACTTGATAACCAAGAGGTTCAAGAATATGTGGCAACCAGGCTCCTGTGGCTAAGATAATATGGTCAGCAGTAAGCACTTGATTATCTACTTCGACAGTATGGTTGTCGAGCAGTTTTGCTTGTCCGTAGATACGTGTACCGCCATTTTTCAAAAATTGTTCCTGAAGAATATCAATCAAACGCCCACCATCAATACGACCGCCACCTTCTAAATGGATACCAAAATAGTCTGGTTTAAGTAGTGGTAGGTACTGGTTAATTTCCGAGCCTATAAGCGGAGTAATTTCGCCAATAGTCGGAGTATCTACGCGACGTTCCTCGGCAATTTTTTGGATTTTATCAAGTAGTTCAGGCTTACTTTTTAGGCCGATGGTTCCAGTCTGTTTGAATGGAATTTCAGTAGCACCCGATTTTTCCAAATCGGCTACCAATTGACGGTAGAAAACAGCGCCATCGGAAGTCAGCTTATACCAGTCTTTATTTTTTTTCTGAGCCATCCATGGGCAGATGATACCTGCGGCAGCTCGTGTGGCTGTTCCGACACCTGAATCAATGAGAGTAAGATTGACTTGTTCTTCTTGGGAGAGATAAAAGGCTGCAGTAGAGCCAACAATTCCTCCGCCTATAATAATAACTTGTTTTTTCATAAGTTAATTATATCACAAATTTAGAAGTTTATTTATTTTTTTAACATGATACAATGGAAAATAAGAAAAATTGAGGAGTTCGTGTGTCAGATATAATGTATCCTGAGGTCCTAACCGTTGGAAGTGGGGCCGTAAAAGTTGCAACAGTCGGAGATAGTTTGACTTATGGATATGGCTTGGAGAATCGTGAAAAAGATGCCTATCCTTGTATTCTAGCTGAGAAACTTGGGCATCACTATCAAGTTTCAAATTATGGATTGAGTGGGCGTTCACTTCAGTCAACTGCAGATTTTCCTTACTTTAAAGAGAAGAATGCCCAACTTTCACTTGAGAGTGAAGCAGATATTGTCATCATCATGATTGGTAGTAACGATAGCCGAGGACCATATTGGAATAGGGAGAGGTTTATTCGAGAGTATAGGGAAATGGCAGAGCAGTATATGGATTTACCAAGCCAGCCGGATGTTTATTTAGTCATCCCACCTTACGTACCAACCAGTCGTTTTGGATTGAATAATCAAATTATTGAAGATGAATTACAAAAAATTATCCCAGCTATCGGAAACGAACTTGGTTTACCAGTTATTAACCTTTACACTGTGACGGAGGGACATCTTGAATACTATAGCGATGGTCTTCATTTGACACCGCTAGGAAATCAAGTTATTGCTGAAGAGATTTACCAGCATCTCAGACACTAATGGCTCTAAATTGTGGTATAATACTAGTGAAATGGAGAGATTATGGTAAAAAGAGATTTAATAAAACAAATCAGTTTATTGGTCTTATTGATTTTGGGAATCATTGGCCTACGATTTTGGTTACTTGAGCCGGTCACGATTACCCCTGAGATGGCAAATAGTTATTTGAAGGAAAATGACTTTATCATGACGGTGCGAAATGTCCGCCCGATTCATGGAGATTTTATTTTGTATAACCATGAGGGAAAAGAGTATGTAAGTCGTGTGATTGCCTTGGAAAACGAGACGGTTACCTATATGGACGATGTTCTCTATCGTAATGATATTATCGTTACAGAGAACTATTTAAAAACACCTCATTCACAAGAAAGTTATACAGATGACTTTACATTGGAAACCTTGACAAATGGAAAGTACAACGTCATTCCAGAGGGGCACTATTTGGTGTTGAATGATGTACGAACGAATCAACAGGATAGTCGTAGTTTTGGTTTGATTTCTAGTGAGGATATTGTTGGTAGACTGACTTTTCGGATTAGTCCACTTTCAGAATTTGGTTTTATTAAGACAGGGCTGGTTCAGTAGAATCAGCTTTTTTATTGTGTTGAGATGACTGGAACTGTATTTTGAAATTAGACTAGACCAATTAAAATGTTGACAAGGATAAAAACTTGTTATATACTGATTTCACTGGTCTTTTTAGATATAAATTAGACTAGACCAATTTTTAAAGAAATGAAAGCCGATGTTAACAAACATCGTAGGTGATATGTATGTGTGGAATCGTTGGTGTTGTAGGAAATACAAACGCAACTGATATTTTGATTCAAGGACTTGAAAAATTAGAATACCGTGGTTATGATTCAGCAGGTATTTTTGTGACGGGTGGTGAGCAGGCTCACTTGGTAAAAGCAGTAGGTCGCATTGCAGAATTGTCTGCAAAAGTTGGTGATAAGACCGAAGGAACAACAGGAATCGGTCATACTCGCTGGGCAACTCATGGTAAACCAACTGAGAACAATGCTCACCCTCACACTTCTCAAACTGCTGGACATATCCTAGTTCACAACGGTGTGATTGAAAACTACGCAGAAATCAAGGAAGAGTATCTTGTAGGTCATGACTTGAAAGGGCAGACAGATACAGAAATTGCTGTACACTTGATTGGTCAATTTGCAGAAGAAGGTTTGTCAACTCTAGAAGCCTTCAAAAAAGCATTGAAGATTATCCAAGGTTCATATGCCTTTGCCTTGATTGATGCTACGGATGCAGATACAATCTATGTTGCCAAAAATAAATCTCCACTTTTGATTGGTCTTGGTGATGGCTATAACATGGTCTGCTCAGATGCCATGGCTATGATTCGTGAGACAAGTGAATACATGGAAATTCACGATAAGGAATTGGTTATCGTGAAAAAAGATAGTGTTGAAGTCATGGACTATGATGGAAATGAGATTGAACGTGGCAGCTATACAGCTGAGCTTGATTTGTCAGATATTGGTAAGGGAACTTATCCATACTACATGCTCAAGGAAATTGATGAGCAGCCAACTGTTATGCGTAAATTGATTAGCGCCTATACAAATGAAACTGGTCAGGTAACAGTTGACGCGGATATTATTAAGGCAGTACAAGAAGCTGACCGTATCTATATCTTGGCTGCTGGAACTTCCTATCACGCAGGATTTGCCTCAAAAGACTTCTTGGAAAAATTGACAGATACACCAGTAGAGTTGGGAATTTCATCTGAGTGGGGCTACAATATGCCACTTTTGAGCAAAAAGCCACTCTTTGTCATGATTAGCCAGTCAGGTGAAACTGCTGACAGCCGTCAAGTATTGGTTAAAGCTAATGAAATGGGCATTCCAAGTTTGACTGTAACCAACGTTCCTGGTTCGACCCTATCACGTGAGGCAACTTACACCATGTTGCTCCATGCAGGACCAGAAATTGCGGTAGCTTCTACAAAAGCTTACACTGCACAGATTGCGACTTTGGCAATCTTGGCTAAGGCTGTCGGTGATGCAAATGGCAATGCCTACGCGAAAGAATTTGACTTGGTGCATGAATTGTCCATCGTAGCTCAATCTATCGAGGCCAGCTTGTCAGAAAAAGAAGTGATTGCTGAAAAAGTTGAAAAACTCTTATCAACCACTCGCAACGCATTCTATATCGGTCGTGGCAGTGACTACTACGTTTCTATGGAAGCAAGTTTGAAATTGAAAGAGATTTCATACATCCAATGTGAAGGCTTTGCGGCCGGTGAATTGAAACACGGTACCATTTCATTGATTGAAGACGGTGTTCCTGTCTTGGCCTTGATTTCAAACCATCCACACCTTGCAAGCCATACTCGAGGAAATATTCAGGAAGTGGTGGCGCGTGGTGCCAATGTCTTGACAATTGTAGATGAAGCAGTAGCTAAGGAAGAAGATGACATCACTGTTACAACTGTTCATCCATTCTTGTCAGCGATTGCTATGGTGGTTCCGACACAGTTGATTGCTTACTATGCGACATTGCAACGCGGTTTGGATGTTGATAAACCACGTAACTTGGCGAAATCTGTAACAGTTGAATAAATATGAACGGATTTGGGTAGCCAAATCCGTTTTTTCAGAAAAATATTCGGAAATTGCATTAAATTTTATAAAAATTCTGAAAAATCCTTTGAAATACAAGATATTTTCTGATATACTATTACCTAATCACTCTTTTAGGAGAATTCTATGGATTATGTTTTGGAAGTTCTGCCCAGTCTACTAAATGGTGCTGCAGTCTCCTTGCAAGTATTTTTTCTAGTATTGATATTATCCTTGCCATTAGGAGCTGTTTTCGCTTTTTTAATGCAGATTAAATTTAAACCCTTACAATGGTTATTGCATTTCTATGTATTAATTATGCGAGGAACCCCCTTGCTTTTACAATTAATTTTTGTTTATTACGTTTTACCAAGTGTGGGTATTACATTTGACCGAATGCCTGCTGTAATTCTGGCCTTTACGCTCAACTATGCGGCCTATTTCTCTGAAATTTTCCGTGGTGGTATTGAAGCTATTCCAAAAGGTCAGTACGAAGCTGCTAAGGTATTGAAATTTACCCCTGTTCAGACCATTCGCTACATTGTCTTACCGCAGGTTGTGAAAATTGTCCTGCCAAGTGTTTTCAATGAAGTCATGACTTTGGTAAAGGATACTTCTTTGGTCTATGCACTTGGGGTTAGCGATTTGTTGTTGGCTAGTCGTACTGCTGCCAATCGTGATGCCAGCTTGGCACCTATGTTTATCGCAGGTGCAATCTACCTATTGATGATCGGTGCGGTAACACTGATTTCTAAACAAGTAGAAAAGAAATTTGATTATTATAGATAGGAGGAAGTCATGTTAGAGTTACGCAATTTGTCAAAACGCTTTGAAGATAAACAGATTTTCTCCAACTATGATTTGGTCATTCCAGAAGGGAAAATTGTTGCCATCGTTGGTCAATCTGGTGGAGGTAAGACAACTCTTTTACGAATGTTGGCTGGTTTAGAGACTATTGATTCAGGAACTTTGATGTATAATGGTCAAGAACTGCCGTTAGAGGAGTTGGGAAAACGACATTTGCTGGGCTTTGTCTTCCAGGACTTCCAGCTTTTCCCGCACCTATCCGTATTGGAAAACTTGGTTCTCTCTCCTATGAAAACGCAAAATATGTCGCGTTCAGAGGCGGAAGACAAGGCCCTTAAACTCTTGGATACTCTTGGACTTGCTAACCACGCAACTGCCTACCCATTTTCATTATCGGGCGGACAGAAACAACGTGTGGCCTTGGCGCGTGCGATGATGATTGATCCTGAGATTATCGGCTATGATGAACCAACTTCGGCCCTAGACCCTGAATTAAGAAAAGAAGTTGAGAAACTGATTCTTGAAAATAGGGCTACTGGAATCACGCAAATTGTGGTCACCCATGATATGCAGTTTGCTGAGAATATCGCAGATGAAATCATCAAAATTGAACCGAAACACTAAGAAAAGGAACAAATATGATGATGAATATTAAAAAAATGATGCTTGGAGCTCTTGCTCTTGTAACTTCTTTGACTCTTGCTGCTTGTGGCTCCAATGATTCGGCTACTAAGTCTGATAATTGGACCGCCTACGAGTCTGAAAAATCCGTTACGATTGGCTTTGATAAGACCTTTGTCCCAATGGGATTTGAACAGACAGATGGTTCTTACACAGGTTTCGATATTGACTTGGCTAATGCAGTCTTTGAAAAATATGGAATTACTGTAAAATGGCAACCAATTGACTGGGACTTGAAAGAAACTGAATTGAATAACGGGAATATTGATTTAATTTGGAATGGTTATTCTATTACAGATGAGCGTAAGGAAAAAGTTCTTTTCACAAATCCCTACATGGATAACCAACAAGTTCTTGTAACCAAAAAATCTTCCAATATTAGCCAAGTATCTGATATGAAGGATAAGATTTTAGGTGCACAAGCAGGTTCATCTGGTTATTCAGTATTTGAATCACAACCAGCTATTTTGAAAGATATTGTTCAAAATAACGATGCAAGTCAGTATGCGACCTTCAATGAAGCCTTGATTGACTTGAAAAACGATCGTATTGATGGCCTTTTGATTGACCGTGTGTATGCAAATTATTACTTGCAACAAGAGGGAATTATCTCAGATTACAACATCATTGATGCAGGTTTTGAAAATGAAGCCTTTGCAGTCGGTGCTCGTAAATCAGATACGACGCTCGTAGAAAACATTAATAAGGCGTTTGCTGAATTATATAAAGAAGGTAAATTCCAAGAAATCTCCCAAAAATGGTTTGGTGAGGATGTTGCAACCGATGCAGTAAAAAACTAATAATATAAGAAAAAGAGCCATGTGCTCTTTTTCTTAAAAACCAAATTTAAGGTATAGTCATTTGAATTATAGTAGTTTGAATTAGGAAAAGGACAATTTTGAGTTATAGTGTTAATAACCCACTCCTAAAATAACTTTAGAGTTCTCAAATTGACAAACTTAGGCATGTCCTATTTCTAATTCACTCTACTATATCTTTGATACATCGTCACTTTCGTCTTGCCATACTTTAGTATAGCCTGCGCCTCAGTTCCTTGTCTGAAAGCTAATTCATTCGACTATACCAAATAAAGTTAATATTTTATTGTCGATTCTTATTTTTCTAGGGAATGGCTTAACGATTTTATACATGATGTTATAATTTAAATGAGGTGTTATCATGAGTACCAAATCAATAGTTAATATAAAAAATTTAACAAAGCAGTATGGAAATTTTCAATTGCGAGTCCGTAACTTAGAGATTCCAGAAGGTAAGGTTATTGGACTGATTGGTGAAAATGGCTCTGGTAGATCTACTTTACTGAATTTGATTTTAAATCAACTACAGATTGAAAAGGATTGTATAAGGATTTTTGAACAAACTTATCCAGAGCATGAACAAGACATTAAATCGAAAATAGGGGTTATTTTAGAACAAAACTTTTTTCCAGTTTCATTTTCTGTGGAGCAAGTTGAAAGAATGATGAGCATGATTTATCCTAGTTGGGATGAAAAGTTATTTTATACTTTTATTCAAAAGTTTAATTTACCGTCTCAAAAACAGATTATAGAATTTTCCAGAGGGATGGTGGTAAAACTTAATTTTGCGGCTGCTCTTGCTCACCGCCCTAGACTATTAATTGCAGATGAGGCCACAAGTGGCTTGGATCCTATTATTAGGCGAGAGATTTTATCTATTTTAGAAGAGTGTGTTAAAAAAGAGAATATGACCGTAGTTTTATCTTCACATATTTTGAGTGACTTAGAACAGGCAGCAGATTATTTTATTTTTATCCATAACGGGGAGATTCTGCTAGAGGGAGATAGAGCAAGTTTACTGAACCGATTTATGATTAAAACAGAAATAAAGGATAACATGCAGCAAGGAGACATTTATTATAAATTAGAAGAGGGTACTAGTGTTCGATATTTAGTGGTTGTATCTGACAAGAATAAAGGCGAGAGTCATTATGCAACGCTTTGGGAAATTTTACTATTTTTAGTCAAAGGAGAACAAATAAATGAAAGGACTACTATATAAAGATGCGCAACTTATTTTAAATAAAGTAAAGATAATCAATAGAATTCTTATCTGCTTAGCCTTATTCTTAATTACAATCTTTGCAAGAGAATCGGGGACAATTTTTTTACTAATAGTGTTACCAATAAGTTTAGCTTCTCTTCCCACAACTTTTGTGGTATCAGATAGTGAGAATGGTTGGAATCAATTTGTAGGAGTCTTCCCAATTTCAAAATCTAAGGTAATTTTAGCACGGTATCTCTTTTGTATTTCTTTTATTTTTTTTGCAAGTTCCATAGTATTGAGTTTAAGTGTTGCTGCCCATATCATGTTTAATCAATACAGTCTTAATCTACATTTTATTATGGCTTTGCTTGGAATATTCTTTGGAATTATGTATGTTGCCTTATTACTTCCTTCCGTATATGCCTTTGGTGCTTTTGGAAATACGATTGTCAATATATTGGTACTATCGTTAGTTATGGGATTGGTGTATGGTCTTCAGAAAACGACTTTCGGCATGATTTTTATTAACTGGATTAGTTCAGTAAATCAGTTACTTATAGTCATAAGTATCATAATTTTTGCTAGTATCATGATTGGGATTTCTTTTACACTTTCAACTAAAATCTATTGTAAAATATTTATGAAGTAAAGGAGTAGTACTATGAATAATAAGAAAATATATCGTCTAATATCTATAGGTTTAGCAATCTTTTCAGCTATTCTTGCAGTCGTTTTATTTGTGTGGGGAGAAAGAGGGCAAGTTTTTATAGCTATACTACCTCTCCTTTTATCGAAAATCATAGATAATATTGGAAAAAATAAAGGTTGAATGACAGTGCTTAGTAGGTAAAGCAAAAGAGCCATGTGCTCTTTTTATGTATCCAAACGAAAAGCCTTGTCGCAATGACTAGGCTTTTTTGGATATTTGATGAAATACAACCGTCCAATTTTCATGACGGCGCCAAAGTGACGTATGAACATAATCACCAATTTCAAACGTAACTAATTTTGATTTTTGGCTAATGGAGGTCATTTGGTAATTGGATAAATACGTGGTTTGGATGGGGTGGTCGACAAGCATCTGAGTTTTATTTCGATAGCGGCCTTTGGCATCAATTAAGAGATACTGGTCGTCAATCAATTCTTCATACCCATTAGCATGTGCTTGTATCTCTGTTTCAAAACGGAAGAGTTTGTCGTACACATGCTCATACATCTCATCGTGTGGAATTTCAGATGGTTCTACGTGAATATCCACATCAAAAACTCCATGTTTGAGTGTTAGGAGTTGCTCAACCTGCTCAGTCACTTCATGACTTTCATAAACGGATAAGTCTGGATTCATTTCTAAAACAACATCAAGGTAGATATTGGCTCCATAAGTCCGACCACGTTGTGATTTGACAGAAACGATTTTTGGGAGTTTGAGAATATCTTCCTCGTACTTTTTCAATAAGTTTTCATCAAATCCATCAGATAGTGTAAAGAAGCTTTCCATAAAAATATCGTAGGCAGTTTTTAGGATAAAGAAGGTAATGATGATGGCTGCAATTTTATCGACAATAGGGAAGTTGAAAGCCGCAGCAAAGATCGCGATAGAAGTTCCTATGGAAGTGACTGCATCGGATAGATTATCCTTGGCAGCTGCTTCTAAGGCCTTGGAACGTACTTTTTTTGCCAAGCGGTTATTATATAAATAAACAGCTAACATAACTAGTGCAGAAAAAATTCCGACAATGGCCCCCATAATGTCTACTTCGATAGAAGAATTGCTGATTAGTTTTTGGAGGGTATCATAGAGTACTTGGAAACCAACGACAAACATGATGAAGGATGTAATCAAGCTTGCCAAGTCTTCCATTTTCCAGTGTCCAAATTTATGATCGGTATCAGCTGGTTTCTGTGCCATTTTTAGTCCAACAAGTACAGCGATATTACCGATAATATCAGAAATATTATTGAAGGCATCTGCTCGTAAGGCATCTGAATGAAAGAGTTGTCCTGCAACGAGTTTGATACCTGATAAGATAATATAGGCACCGATAGATAGCAAAGCACCGCGTTCAGCAAGTTTTAGATTGGTTACGTTTTGGTTCATAGCATCTCCTTTGATAAGTTTTCATTTTAACAAAAAGGCCCCTTATTTTCAAGGGGTTAGGCTGCTTTTTTGCCGGTTCGAAGAACCTTATAAAGGCGCAATAATATTGTTCCGCTGGCCATACCGATGGGAATGACTAAGGCTAAAGTTAAGACGGTAGTGATATTGGTTAGGGCTTGAGCGTGGTCTCCAGAAACGAAATAAGTCGTGGTCATGTAGGCTCGATAGCCTGGAACAAGCGGTGCAAGTATAGCCAATGAAAAGATGACGGAGGGTGTTTTTAACCAAATACTCATGATTTGACTGATACAGGATCCGATAATTGCCGCGAAAAAGGTAGCAATCAAGACATTTGTTGGTTCCAATAGTAAAAGATAAATAAGCCAAACAAGCATGCCTAGGAGTCCACCAGGGACCAGCATTTTTCTTTGAACATTGAGAACAATTAAGAAGGCTGCGATAGCGATATAAGAGGCGAGTGCCTGTAATAAGAAGTGAACTGGTGTCATAGATTACCTCACAAGCATAAAGGCCACAGTTGTACCTGCACCGAGCGATAAGATAATAAGCGCTGTTTGGAAAAATTTGGTCATCCCTGTATTGATATGATTGGTCATGAGGTCTCTTACAGCATTTGTAAAAGCAATCCCTGGTACAAAAGGCATGACTGCCCCTGCATTAATCAGGTTAGGATTAATGGGGAGAGTAGTGGTTGCGCTTAATAAATAAGAGGTGAGTGAGAAGACAAAGGCGCCAACGAAGGTGGTGACAAAATCAATGCCAATATAGCGATCGACAATTAGTGAGATAGGGAAAGCTAAAGCTGTTGCGAGGACAGCACCTGCTGCATCTAAAAGAGAACCTCCGAACATGATGGTAAAAAATGGTGCGGCTACTACGGCAGCTAAGGTTATTTGGATATTGTTATAAGGTGGCTTTTGTTGTTTGATTGCATTTAATTGGCTCCATGCTTCTTCTAGGCTGATTTCTTCATTGGCTAGGGAACGGGAGATTTGGTTGACGTCACAAACTTTCTGCATGTCGTAATTTGAATTGACAATGCGTTTCATACGCGAAATATTCGTATGGTCGATGGAGAAAAAGATAGCAGCAGGGATGGCAAGGACATTGGCCTGTTCAATTCCTTGTGAATGTGCAATCCGAATCATGGTATCTTCAACTCGGTGAATTTCTGCACCGCTTTGTGCCAAAATCGCACCAGCGAGCATGAGCACGTCTATGACCAAGTTTAGTCTAGGAGTGTTTTCCATAAGTAAGTCCCATCCCTCTGCTAGTTATTTTCTTAATTATAACAAAATATAGGTGTAGGCAATATATTTTTTTTAATAGATAGGCAAAATAGTTGAAAATTGTTCGGATTGTAGTATAATTGACTTATCAATGATTGATTAATCAATCAAAAGAGGTAGATAATGCAAGAAATGGAAGATTTGTTATACAGATTGAAAGTGGCAGATGAGACGATTTCCCATCTTTTTGAAAAGCAGTTGGGAATCAGTTTGACACGCTATTCAATATTGCAAACATTACTAAAAGATGCACCCCTGCATCAGTTGGCTTTGCAGGAGAGGCTTCAGATAGACCGCGCAGCGGTTACGCGTCATCTCAAATTGTTGGAGGAGAGCGGCTATATCATTCGCAAGCGAAATCCTGAAAATCAGAGAGAAGTACTTGTCTGGCCAACTGAGCAGGCTAGGGAAGCGCTAATCACGAATCCTTCTGCCCACCACCAAGCTATCAAAACTTCGATGAATCAGATTCTAACTGTTGAGGAGAGCGAGCAATTCCTAGCCACTCTTGATAAACTGTTGATTGGCTTGCAAAATCTACCTATATATATAATTTTTTGAGAGGAGACGTTATGTCTATTTTTACCACTATTCTAGCTAGTATCGTAGCTATTGAGCACCTATATATCATGTATTTGGAAACCTTTGCGACCCATTCAGGCTCTACTAGTCGCGTATTCAATATGGAGAAGGAAGAATTACAACGTAAGTCTGTGACAACCCTATTTAAAAACCAGGGAATCTATAATGGTTTGTTGGCCGTCTTCCTTATCTATGGAATTTTCACAGGCAACCTTGAAGTGACAACTATTTTTGTCTTGTTTGTTATTGGAGCAGCAGGCTACGGAGCAGCGACTTCTAGTCCAAAAATCATCTTAACCCAAGGTGGACCAGCTATCTTGGCATTAATTTCTATTTTGTTGTTTAAATAGGTTAAAAAGCCTTCCGTGAGGAGGGCTTTTTGCAATTACTGAATATTCAGTTCTCCATCTAGTGTAGAGATATAGAGGTAATTAGTGGCTTGGGGATTGGAATAGGTTGGAAGGTCAATTCCCAGATTATTTTGACTGGCATCTATATGGATGTCAGTTTTTGTTTTGGAATGAAGAGAAATGTCGATTGAACCATCGTAATTACTGATGCCATGCTTTCCCTCTAGTTTTAGGTTTTCTGCTTTAAAATCACCATCCTCAACAGTTAGAATACTTCCGGTAGTATCGGTGATGTCCGCTGGACTTGTTAATGTGGACTGATTGATTGCTACTTCTCCATTGAGGTGTGACAAATGAGCAAAGCTGAGTTGACTGTTTTCAATCAACATATCCCCATCTTCTGCAGTGAGTTCAAGATTTTGAATAGTCACTTTATCCAGATAGACATCCCCTTGAATGCTCCCTGAGAGTGTTTCGATTGTGCTATTTTTAGGGACCTGTAAGACAGGTTGGTAGTAGGCAACATTCTGGTCATTGACAAGATGTAAGATAGGTTCGAGTAAACCATCATAAGTAACGATGCCTTGAAAAGCACTAGAAATAGTTAATTTTCCATCTTGGACTTGGTGACTGAGGAGGTCGATATCTTTATGCTGATTTCGATAGTAGTGGAGGTGGAATTGGTTGTCAGGCGAGGGCATAATGGACAGTCTTTCATTAACTTCTATAGCCCTAATGTTACTAAAACTGGCTGTTTGGGGCTGAAAATAGTTTTCTGCAACAGTTTTCATATTTGTCCAACCGCCAGCCAGGTAGCCAATGAGGCTTAGAACGGCTCCAAGACCTAGCAGGCTCAGACTGATTTTCGTAAATGGTTTAAGCTGTTTCATAGTAGCCTCCTTTGCGGATTTTTCTTTGTATCCAATGTAAAACAAGCAAGAAGGTTTTGCTTCCAAGGTCTAGAGTGAATTTACTACCCAATAGAGTGAGGGCCAAGCAGATGAGGGCCAGGCCTGTGAAGAGCAGGGAGGTAGACCATGATAGTGTGAAGAGGTCAAAGGCGAGGAGTAGCTGGGCTATCGCCAGGCTGAGGAGGACAATCCAGAGTGAGATAAGAAGTAGGAAGACACTGAAGATGAGCAGGAGAAGGGTGATGAAGAGGGCAATCAAGCTGATGGCTAGGGGGATGCCGATTGGTGCGGCAAGGATAGAGAGGATGGTCAGCCAGACCATATTGCGGGTATTTGGCTTATCCTCAATCTTCTCTTTATCATATAGATTGGCTAGAATTTCACGGGCTGCTTCTTTTGGACTGCCTAATTCTTTAATGGCTTGCTCGTCGTTTTCTTTCTCATCGAAAAACTCATTGAAATAGTCTAAGGTATCCTGAAAATCTTCTTTTGGCAGGTGTTTGAGATGTTTTTCGAGTTTCTGTAAATATTCCTTGCGCTTCATGGGAACCTCCTTTATCCTATGCTAAGCTGGCAGTCATGACAATGAATAACCAACTGAGCAGGGCTATTTTCTTGCCTATAGCTGAGATGAGTGATGTCACCCTCTTTCATCATTGTAAACGCCTTATCTTTTGGAAGTTTAAGGCTAGAATCTTCCTCCCAGATGTCCAAACTGATGTCTGTACTTGGTTTATAGGTTAAGACAGAATCTTCAGCCTGGCAGTTAAGGCTCTTTTCAAGGACAAAATCCTTCAACTTCCAGACACAGTCTTCTAATGTTATCCTTGCATCTGAAAGGCTCATGCTTGAGAGAGTGATAACAGCATCGCTGGCTTCCAATTTTAACTCGCTCATCTGTCCATCTGAGATAGTTAGTGTAGCGTCTTCTAACCGTAGAGCAGAGCTTGGACAGCTCACTTTCGTCATGCTGATGCTGCTATCTTCTGCATTGATGACCAGCTGTTCGCTCGCCTGCACATCTGCCATCGTCAGACTACTATCTCTCGTTTTCAGATTGAGACTAGTAAGGGGCAGGAGTCTTTTAGGGATTTTGAGAATAGCAGAGCTGGTTTGCTGGTTGGAAAAGTAGAGGTGGTCTGGGAGTGGCTTGCTAGATAGGTACAAACTATCTTGAACTAGTTGATAGTCAAAAGCCTGATAGGACATTTCTTCAGAAAATGGATTGTGTAATACTACCTTATCACCTTCATAGCTTTGCACACTAAGCGCTTGGTCTTCGAGAATAATCTGTAGATTTGAAAAATCAGGTAATTCTACAATCTTCGCCGTCAATTCAATTCTTTCCCTAGCTTGATAGGCTGAATGTTTGAAATTGTTGAAAAAATTCTCCCAGTCAAATTGAAAGTCAAAATCAAAGTTGAAATCAAATGGTTTAGATGAATGTAGACTTGCTTGGTCTTTCTCGGTGATTAGGGCATCTTCAGGTAGATTGGCAATGATTTCTTTTGCTGCTTCATCAGGTGTTCCTAGCTCTATAATAGCTTCCTCATCGTTATCCTTTTCGTCAAAATATTCATTGAAGTAGTCCAGAGCCTCCTGTCTGGCACTTGGATGAAGTTGAAATAATGCTTGTTCCAGTTGGTTCAAATAATCTGCGCGTGTCATTTTCGTAAGCTCCCTTCTATAATTCCGTCAATATGGTCTTTGTAGCTATTCCATTCACCCTGCAGGAAGGGGAGGTGTTCACGTCCAGCAGGAGTGATGGTATAGTATTTCCGCTTTCTCCCTTGAAATTCTTGGGTATAGGTGGTGACATAGCCAGCCTTTTCCAATTTTTTCAAAATAGGGTAGAGTGTGGATTCCTTTATATCAGCAACTATCTTGATGGTTTGGCTGATTTCATAGCCGTAGGAATCCTGCTTTTCCACGATGGCTAATACCAGAAATTCTATCAAGATAGAGGATACGGGGTAGTACATAAACTCACCTCTTTATCTTTATGTAATTATTTTATATATAAATTATATACCTATTATTTAGTAAAATCAAGCGATTATATAAAATTTTTATATATCATCAAAATTCTTTTCTATATGCTATACTAGTTTCATGAATGAACTTGAATTATTAGCCCGTGCTCTCGGTTTTATCTTTGTTATCGGTTTAGGTTATACATTAAAAGTCAAAGGGATTGTTCGAAGGGAAGATGCAAGAATCTTTTCTAGCTTAGTGATGAATATTACGCTACCAGCTTCTCTCCTTGTAGCTTCAGCGACAGCCCAAGTATCTATAGATTTATACGTTCCCTTCATATTAGGAATTCTTTGTAATCTTTTTTTGGATATGGTGGGATACTGGGAAGCGAAGAAGTCTGGTCAACAGACTTCCGTCGGTCTTATGCAGTTATCAGGCTATAATATCGGAACCTTTACACTCCCATTTGTGCAAGCTTTTTTTCCGCTATCTAGTCTACTAAGCGTCATCGTATTTGATGCGGGGAATGCAATCATGGTTCTAGGTGGGAATTACAGTATCGCAGCTGGTGTGGATGAAGAGCAGGAAAGAATGACCGTTGCAACTTTTATAAAGAATCTTTCACGCTCAGTTCCACTAGTAGTCTATCTAGTTAGCCTATCGTTAGCAGTCTGCTCTATCAAACTTCCACGCGAACTTATCTCTGCGCTGACGATAGCCAGTAACGCCAATCCTTTTTTAGCCATGCTCATGTTGGGAATCTTGCTTGATTTAAAATTGAATTGGCAAGAAATTAGTCGATTGGCCTATCTTCTCTCTTTGAGGCTGGGTGCGAATATTCTAATAGCAGGAGTCATTTATTTTCTTCTACCTATTGATAAAACGATGAAAATCATGTTGCTGGTCTGTCTCGTTTCTCCGATTTCAGTCATGTCCCCAATTTATGCATTAAAGTTAGGTAGTCGATCAGCTGAACCTGCCAATGTTAACTCCTTATCTATTTTGGTCAGCCTAGTCATGATGGTTCTTCTTATTTTTCTATTCGTTTAAAAAAGCCTCCGCGTGTGCGGGGGCTTGATTGTACATTAATCAATAAAGAATTCTTGTGGACCTTGGTAACGACTTCCATCATTAAAGGCGATGTAGAGGTTAAAGATAGGTGTAAGAAGAACATAGAAGATAGCTTGTACAGCTGATAAACCGAAGCTACGACCAAAATTGTAAACGAGATAGATGCCATATAATGGTCCTGCTAGTGGAATCAGTAAGAATAGAATGAACCATCTTTTTTCATAGCCGAAGGCGATGCATTGTTGGATATAGAGATTGTAGATTGGAATCAATGATTTCCAACCAGCATAGCCTGCTTTTTTGAAGAGGATGTAGTTGGAAATAGCAACAAGAATATACCAAATAAATGAAAATAGTAGTGTTGTACCCCAAATGCCAATGAGAATTCCCTGTGCTAATGTTTCTTCTGTCATAATAAAACTCCATTTCTTTTTGATGGTTCTATTATAACAGTATTAGTTCAATAATACAATAGTTATATCGGACAATTTTCGAAAAAAGTAGATTTTTTCAGAAAACCTACTTTTCTTTCTTATTTGTAAGCTACAATACCTAAAATCACATCAACAGCTTTTTCCATGGTTTGCAAGCTGACAAACTCGAAGCGACCGTGCATGTTTTCGCCACCTGCGAAGATATTTGGCGTTGGAATGCCCATGAAGGAAATCTTAGAGCCGTCTGTTCCTCCGCGAACAGGCTCAATCAGTGGCTTGATACCTAGATTTTCCATGACGTCCTTAGCAATGTTAATTGGAGTCATATCTTTTTCGATGATTTTTTTCATATTGTAGTACTGGTCATGCAGGTTGACAATGACACGTGGAGTGTCAAAGTTGGCATTCATCTTTTCAGCGATGTCCAGCATGAGTTGTTTGCGGGCTTGGAAATCTGCTTCCTCAAAGTCACGGATGATGTAGGTGGTAGAAGCAGTATCGACACTTCCTTCCATGTTCATCAAGTGGAAGAAACCTTCGTAACCTTCAGTTTTTTCAGGACGGTCTGCTTCAGGAAGGGCATTGTGGAAATCAATAGCCATCTGGAAGGCATTAATCATCTGGTCTTTTGCTGAACCTGGGTGGACATTGCGTCCAAGGAAGTCAATCTTAGCACCCGCTGCTGAGAAGGTTTCGTACTGGAGTTCGCCCAGCGGTCCACCGTCCATAGTGTAGGCAAAGTCAACATCAAAATCTTCCACATCAAACTTGTCTGCACCGACACCGATTTCTTCGTCAGGACCAAAGCCGACACGGATTTCGCAGTGCTTGATGTCAGGATTTTGGACTAGGAATTCAATCGCTGTCATGATTTCTGCAATTCCTGACTTATCATCAGAGCCTAGCAAGGTGGTACCGTCTGTAGTAATCAGTGTTTGACCCTGGTAGTTGGCAAGTTGTGGGAAGTCTTTTGGATGCAATTCATAGCCAGAAGTTCCCAAGGCAATGGGATTGCCGTCGTAGTTTTCGATGATCTGAGGATTCACACCTTCTGCGTTGAAATCCGCTGTATCCATGTGGGCGATGAAGCCAATCTTACGCGTCAAATTTGGGTCGTTGGCAGGTAGTGTTCCCACAGCAAAACCATTTGGCAGGTAGTGGACATTCTGTAAGCCGATGCGTTTCATTTCAGGCAGAAGGATATTCTGTGCAAACTCGACTTGGTTATAAGTAGATGGAGTAGTTGTTGAGTTTTCGTCAGAGCGGGTGTTTTCTTTAACATAGACTAAAAAGCGGTCTAAGAGTGTTGGGTATTTCATAGTGTCTCCTTATTTGTTCAAAATATGTTTTTCAATGGCTTTGGCAACGCCGTTGTTTTCATTGGTATCTGTGATGTCCTGAGCAATCGCCTTGACCTGCTCGTTAGCGTTGCCCATGGCAATACCAAGTCCAGCAAATGCAATCATTTCCAGGTCGTTGTTGGCATCTCCCATAGCCATGATTTCTTCAGGAAGGATACCGAGGCGGTCTGCCAATTTTTTCAAACCCGTGGCTTTGCTTGCACCGTTTGGCAAAATTTCCAAGAGATAGTCCTGTGAACGAACGGTGGAATAGCCTTGGCTGAGTACAGGATTGTGTTGATTTTCAAAGGCATCAATATGCTCTTTTTCACCGACGAACATGGCTTCAAAGAAACGGTGTTTGCCAGATCTAGCTTCTGACAAATCGATGGGCTGGGGTATCATTCCTACCAAACCAGCATCTAGGTTGACACGTGCATTGGCTTTTTCTGCCAGAACGAAGTAATCTTCCTCGTCAAAGAGAGAGATTTGCACATCATCATTTTCAATAAAAGTGGAAAGATAATCAATATCAGAGATAGATAGTTCTTCCCAGTCAATCAGGCTCCAATCCTTTGTCGAATGGGTTGAACAGCCGTTATTGACAATGATAAATTCTTCCTCGGTGTCAAAGCCGAGCTGCTCTACAAAAGGCTTAACACCAGCCAAGGGCCGACCAGTACAAAGAACAATCTTGACGCCCGCTTCAACAGCCTGATGAATAGCATCAATTTGTGGCTGCATCAACTCTTTATTCTCGTTTAAGAGGGTTCCGTCCATGTCAAGAGCGATTAGTTTAATCATAGTTACCTCCTTGTTTTCACTACATCTAGTATAGCACAAAACGAGAGAGGAGTGATTGAAATACTAAACTCTGTTCTATATTGTAAAATAAATTGGGTGGCGGATAGATGAAATGAGAGTGTAAAAAATAGAATTGTTTCAAAAATGACAATGTTCATTATGTGGCAGGAAAGTCTAACATTGCTAGGGGATACAAAACATGGAGTATGAGCCAGGTAAACAAAGGTAAGGACTGTCTATGAAAGATGTTATAAAAAATAATTCAGATTTCAAGATACCGTTTTTCGATCCTTTGGAATGAATAGCACTCATGCTTGATTATGCTTAATGAATAGAGACAATGGAAATATCGGTTATGGACCAGTATTTTTTGGTATAATAGGGGAATAGAAGAGGAGTTATGGTATGAAGATTAGTGTTCAGAAAGAGTCCGAGATGTATCTGTTAACTATTTCCTACCCTGTTCCAGCTAGTTTGGCAGAAGCTTGGGACTTGTTGGCGACAGATAGTGGTTTTGTCCGCTGGTTTCCGCAGTTGAGGGTGGAGGGCGACAAGTTGGTATTTGAAATGGAAGACTTCCATGAAACCATGGATTTACTGGAATACCGAAAAAATGAGAAAATTGCCTACACGTGGGATTCAGCAACAGTTTCATTTACACTGTCTCAGCTAGAAAATCAGACCTTGATTACTTTTGAAGAACGAATTCCAGAAGATTTTGGTAATGAATTTGCCAATGCTCAAAAAGACATGACAGGATGGTTGGTGCAAAATGAATGTATCAAAAAAGTCTTAGAAGGTCAGGAGTCGCCTGTACGTCAACCCTTGCAGGAAAAGTGGAGGACTTTTCTGGAGCTTGAATTAGAAGGTTTGTGATTTGAAAGGAGGCTGTTATGAAAAAGTGGTGGGAACAACTGAAAGAAGAATATTACGAAACACGATTAAATTCTAATGAAGATTGGATGGAATGGTTTATCAAACGGAAGATGACCTGAGGATGGAGATGGCCGACTGCCATAACGATTTTTGTCCTTTGGGCTCTATCACTTCCAGATGCTAGAAATGCGGTTCGTTTCTTTTATTTTTTATTGGCGCTGGGAGTAGCTACGGTTTTACATAAATTAATATCTTATTTGAAAAGAAGAAAGTGAGAGCATATGCATCAAATTACTTGCCCCCATTGTGGGACGGCCTTTCAGGTCAATGAAACAGAATATAGTCAGCTTTTAGCCCAGGTGCGTGGTGCGGAGTTTGACAAGGAAATCCATGAACGATTGGAGCGGGAACGAGAATTATTAAGCCAGAAGGCTGAAAATGATTTGCAGGCTAGATTGAGTGATAAGGACAAGGAGATTCTGGAACTGACCGCAAAACTTGATAAATTTGCTAGTCAGACGGAACTGGAAATCAGCTCTGCTATTTCCCAAAAAGACCAAGAAATCCAAGAGCTTAAGGCTCAGTTGGGGCAAATCGGTCTTGCCAAGGACTTGGAGTTGCAGCAGGCGGTAGCTCAGGTGGAAAAAGAGCGGGATGCGGCACAAAATGCTTTGGTTTTGCAGGAACAAAAGCAAGAGTTAGCCCTGGCGACCACTCGTCAGGAGTACGAAGTACGGCTCAAGGCGGCGGATGAGCAGGTGGAATTTTACAAAAATTTCAAGGTCCAGCAGTCTACTAAGGCAATTGGAGAGAGCTTGGAGCAGTTTGCTGAGGCGGAGTTTAACAAGGTTCGTTCCTATGCTTTTCCACGTGCCAAATTTGCGAAGGACAACGAAGTATCAGCGTCCGGTTCAAAAGGAGATTTCATCTTCCGTGATTTTGACGAGTCGGGCTTGGAATTTATTTCCATCATGTTCGAAATGAAAAACGAGGCAGATACGACCAAGATCAAGCATAAAAATGCTGATTTCTTTAAGGAGTTGGATAAGGACCGTCGGGAGAAAAAATGCGAATATGCTGTATTAGTCAGCATGCTAGAGGCGGACAATGACTATTACAATACAGGGATTGTGGATGTTAGTCATGAATATGAGAAGATGTATGTTATCCGACCACAGTTCTTTATCCAATTAATCGGAATTTTACGAAATGCTGCGCTTAATAGTCTGCAATACAAGCAGGAGTTAGCCTTGGTTAAGGAGCAGAATATCGATATTACTCATTTTGAAGAAGATTTGGAAATTTTCAAGAATGCTTTTGCAAAAAACTATCAATCGGCCAGCAACAATTTCCAAAAGGCTATTGATGAAATCGACAAGGCAATCAAGCGAATGGAAGCTGTCAAGGCAGCCCTGACCACCAGCGAAAACCAGCTTCGTCTAGCCAATAATAAACTAGACGATGTCTCCGTCAAAAAACTAACCCGCAATAACCCAACCATGAAAGCTAAGTTTGAGGCGTTGAAAGATGCGAGAGAATGATATTCATGAATTACTGAATGAAATTTCTATCATATTTCAAAATGAATTAGGAAAAAATCTAGTTGGTATCTATCTGCATGGTTCGCTTGCATTGAATAGTTTTACTTGGGAAACCAGCGATGTAGATTTTCTAGTAGTTGTTGAACATTCCTTAACACAGACAGAGAAAATAGGAATTATTCAATCTCTATATGCCTTATTACCCAAATCCCCTCCTAAAGGATTGGAGATGAGTGTTATATTGAAAGATAGTCTTAAATCATGTAATTATCCTGTCCCTTACGAATTACATTTTTCAAATATGCATATTCAAGCTATACATGAAAACATAGAAAAATATTGTTATAATATTCGTGGAAGAGATGAAGATTTAACTGCACATATTATGGTTATCTGGCATAGAGGAGTTGTTTTGTATGGTCCAGCTATACAACAACTGTTTGAAGAGCCAAGGCGAGATGATTACTTGAACAGTATTTGGTTTGACATTCAAGATTATGACAATAAGGTCTTGGAACAATCTGTTGACGTGGTATAAAATCTCTGTCGAACTCTTGCCTACCTTGATGAAAATATCATTCTATCCAAAAGAGAAGGTGGGGTGTGGGAACTTACAGTTTGTCATCCTATTTACCAAACTCTGCTAGAAGATACTCTAGCAGTTTACAATGGAGAACGATTAGAGGCAGTAATTGATAAGCAGTTAGCAAAACGATTTGTTGAAGAGCAGATGAGGCAAATACGGGAGAAAATCAGATGAAACTCATTATTTTACATGGTCTAGGTCAGACTGTGGCCAGTTACGATGACTTGAAAAACTCTTTGACCGATTTTGAGGTTGATGTGTTGGAATTGCCCAAGGCAAAGAATTTTGAACGCCTTTGCAGTCTTTTACTGGAAAGACTGCAACAGGAAAGGGAATCTTTTGTACTCTTTGGCCTATCTTTAGGTGGTGTATTGGCTTTGTCACTAGCCAATCACTTGCCTAAGTGCCGAGGGCTGGTTGTTTCAGGGGCCCAGTATCGCTTAGAGGGGAATTGGTTGTTTGGTCTTCAAATCGTGATTATGTCCTTGCTTCCCAAGCCCTTTTATCGTAAGCAGGGGCTAGATAAGGCACAGTTATTAGCATTGCAGAAAAGTATGCGTCGCCTTGATTTAAGGAAAGAAATTAGTCAACTCAGTCGGCCCACCTTGCTAATCTGTGGCTCAACGGACAAACCCAATCTGAAACCTGCACATGAACTGAACAAATTAATACTACAGGCTGAGCTGGTTATCATAGAGGGCGGAGGACATGAATTAAATGTTCATAAACCAGCGGAATTGGCTCAAGCCATCAAGCAATTTTTTAAGAGGAATTTTTAATGAACACCATCGACCTAAATCTGCCTGTTGCAGAGATTATCCACCAGCACCCAGAAGTCAAGGAGATTCTGGTGGAGCTTGGTTTCAAGCCCTTGGCTAATCCAGCCATGCTCAACACCGTTGGTAAGGTGACCAGTCTTAAAACAGGCTCCAAGATGACCAAAATTCCACTAGACCGTATTCAACAGGTCTTGGAATGCAACGGCTATGAGGTAATAGGAGGAGAATAATGACGGAACAACGGATTGATATTTTGAAGAATATTCTCTTGGACCTGCACAATGGTGCTAGCCCAGAGTCTGTTCAGGACCAGTTTAATCAGCATTTCACGGGAGTTTCTGCCCTGGAAATCTCCATGATGGAGCATGAACTCATGTCCAGCGACACAGGCATCACTTTTGAAGACGTCATGAGCCTCTGCAATATCCACGCCAATCTTTTCAAAGGAGCCATTGCAGATGTGGAGGTGGCGGATATGGACCAGGAAGGACACCCAGTCTATGTCTTCAAGCAGGAAAACCTAGCATTGCGGGCGGCTCTCCTACGCATCCGCCGTATCCTTGACCAGTATGAGCAGACAGAAGATGCGGAACTACAAGATCAGCTCCAGCAAGGTTTGACACGCCAGTTTGGCCTCCTCGGTCAGTTTGAAAACCACTATACCCGCAAGGAAAAGATCTTTTTTCCAATCATGGAACGCTACGGTCACGATGCACCGCCTAAGGTCATGTGGGGCGTGGACGACGAGATTCGCGACCTCTTTAAGACGGCCCGCAAGGCTCTTGAAGGAGGCGACCTAGCTGCGACACGTACTCACTTTGAAAGCTTCGCCAAGGAATTCGAGGAGATGATTTTCAAGGAGGAAGCTATTCTCCTCATGATTTTGCTGGAGATTTTCACCCAGGACGACTGGCTCCAAGTGGCAGAGGACAGCGACGCCTACGGCTACGCCATCGTCAAGCCGACAGTCAAGTGGGTACCTCATCGGGAGACTTTTGGGGAAATAGCAAAGCAGGCAGCTGACAGTCTTACTCCGCAGCCAGCTGGACCAAACCAGCAGATTATCGATACGCCAGAAGGCCAGTTTACCATTACCTTCACACCGAAAAAGAAATCAGAATCTGTTCAGGACAGGACCAGTCCTCAGACCTTTGGTAATGGCTACTTGTCTGTCGAGCAGGCCAATCTCATTCTCAACCATTTACCGCTGGAACTCACTTTTGTCAACAAGGACGATATTTTCCAATATTATAATGACAGCCACCCTGTAGAAGACATGATTTTCAAGCGGACGCCAAGCCAGATAGGACGGCATGTGGAGCTCTGCCATCCACCCAAAATCTTAGACAAGGTCAAGAAGATTTTTGAATTGCTCCGCACAGGGCAAAAAGACCAGGTGACCATGTGGTTCAAGTCCGAGAGTATGGGCAAGTTTGTCTATGTGGTCTATAAGGCCGTGCGTGATGACCAGGGAGAGTTTCAGGGCGTCTTGGAATACGTCCAAAATATCCAACCATTTTTTGAAATTGACAGCGATTTTCATCGGGATATTTAGAAAATCTTGTATGTAATTGTGAAAGGAAAGAAAATGAAACAATTTGAACGCATATATGAGAATATAGATTTAATTATCTTCAGAGCAGATTATATTGAGGGAAGAAGTGTAGAAGTAGCAGTTAGTCTAAATGAACACGACTATTTGATACAGCATGTTGATAAAGAAGGAAAAGTTGAAAATGAACTGGAATATATCCCTATTCGTATCAGCAAGGCAAAAAAATTTAGAGAATTTTTGAAAGAAATTAAGCTGTTGGAGTGGCCTACACTAAAATTAGGTGATAAAGGGTATCATGATGCCCCATTGGTATTTTCGTATGGCTATGATGAAGAGGCTGAGGAAGGGATTGATGAAGCAGTTCCGCGTGATGCAGTACTTTCTGAAACCATGAGACGTGTTCATAAGGAGATTGAACAGTTGATTGGAACAACTTTTGGTAGCTATCGTTTTTACGATGAGTGATTGTTACCAGACCGCCCACAAGAGCGGTCCTTTGTGTTATAATGAGAACATGATTTCAGGAATTATTAATTTAAAAAAAGAGGCGGGGATGACCTCGCATGATGCAGTTTTTAAACTCCGAAAGATTCTGCAGGAGAAGAAGATTGGACACGGTGGGACGCTAGATCCAGATGTGACTGGGGTTCTGCCAATTGCAGTCGGCAAGGCCACTCGCATGATTGAGTATATGCAGGAAGAGGGTAAGATTTACGAGGGGGAGATTACCCTCGGCTACTTGACCACGACCGAAGATGCATCGGGCGATACGGTCGAGCGGACACCGGTTTTGGACATAGCAGAGCAGGTAGTTGATGAGGCTATGGCTAGTTTTGTCGGGACCATTACCCAGATTCCGCCTATGTATTCCGCCGTCAAAGTAAATGGCCGCAAGCTCTATGAGTACGCACGGGCGGGTGAAGAAGTCGAACGTCCCCAACGCCAAATTGATATATATAGTTTTGAACGTACAAGTCCTATTGAATTGGCAGATGATTGTGCACGATTTACCTTCCGAGTTCGTTGTGGAAAGGGCACCTACGTCCGTACTCTTTCTGTTGACTTAGGGGCTAAGTTAGGCTACGCCAGCCACATGTCTAAGTTGGAACGAACTGGTTCAGCAGGAATGGACCTAGCGGATGCCTTAACTTTGGAAGAAATTTCTTCGCTGGTAGCTGAAAATAATTTTTCATTTCTCCAACCTATTGAACGTGGTATCGGAGATTTACCTGTTGTAGAATTGAAAGAAGAGCAGGTGCAAGATGCTACATTTGGTCGATTTGTAGAATTGGATGCAGAAGCAGAGCGCTTAGCAGGCTTTTATGATGGTCAGTTGATTGCTATTTTTGAAAAACGCGACCAGCTGTATAAACCGAGCAAGGTTTTGGTCTAAGAAATTTCTCAATAACTGTGATAAAATAGAAAACATGAACATTAGAACAATTAAAGATTATAGTGAATTGAATCAAGAGGAGCCGACGGTTTTAGTACTAGGCTACTTTGATGGGATTCATTTGGGGCATAAGGCCCTCTTAGACCGTGCTAGACAAGTTGCAGATGAAAAAGGATTGACAGTAACTGTTCTGACCTTTCCAGAGTCACCTCGATTGGCTTTTTCTCGCTTTAGCCCAGAACTTTTACTGCATTTGACCAGTCAAGATCAGCGTTACCACTTGTTGGAGCAATACGGTGTAGACCAGCTGGTTTTGACAGATTTTACCAGTGAGTTTGCAAGCAATACTCCTCAGCAGTTTTTAGAACGCTACATCAAGGGGTTGAACGCACAAGTCTTAGTGGCAGGTTTCGATTATCATTTTGGAAATTGCAGAGCAGATGTCAAAGATTTGACAGAGTTATTTGATGGTCAGGTAGAAATTGTAAGTGAAGTGAGCCTGGGCGGAGAGAAAGTTTCTTCAACTCGCATTCGCCAAGCTATCCAGTCAGGGGATGTCTCTCTAGCTAATCAACTTTTAGGTTATCCATTTATGACAGAAGGTATTGTTGTTCATGGAGATGCCAGAGGGCGCACTATTGGTTATCCGACTGCAAATCTGGCTCCTTTTGACCGTGTCCATTTACCATCTGAGGGAGTCTATGTCGCTGATGTTGAAGTAGATGGAAAACGCTATCGAGCTATGACAAGCGTTGGGAAAAATGTGACCTTTGATGGAACGGAGATGCGGATAGAAGCTCATATTTTTGGGTTTGACCGCTTTATCTACGGAGAAAAAATAACTATTTTTTGGCTTGAAAAAATTCGAGATATGGTTAAATTTGATGGGATTGAAGGTTTGATGGAGCAGATGAAATCTGATGAGGAATTTGCCTTGCAATGGGAGAAATATGCTTAAACGATTGATTCGTCATCCTTTTTATGAGAAGGCTATGACCTACATAGCTGTAGTCTATGTATTTCTTATCGTACTTGAGTTGATGGATGCTAATATTGCTAATTCTAGTGGGTATCGGGTACTAGACTTGCTCTTATGGTTTGTTTTTGTCTGCGATTATTTTGCTCAGCTTTATTATGCGGATGACATACTTGAATATGTACAGGACCATATCTTAGAATTAATTGCTATTATTCCATTCGATTTATTCTTCAGTTTTCTTCGCTTGGGAAGACTTGCACGACTCTTCAGATTAGTCAAAGTAACGAGAATATTTGCCCTGTCTAATCGATTTTGGGATACAATCAACAAGCTATTGCATACCAACAGTTTATCCAAAGTGTTGATGTTAAATATCTCAGCGGTTCTAGTTGCAAGTGTCTTACTATCAGTGATTGAAGGGAAATCATTCTTTGATGCACTTTGGTGGTCCATTGTAACGATGACAACTGTAGGGTACGGAGATATTGTCCCCCAAGATACGATTTCTAAAATTATAGCCATCCTCTTGATGTTGGTTGGTATTTGTACTTTTGGTATGGTTACCTCTACAATAACTCGTTTTTTCTCTGAAACAGAGCGTGAAACGAAGTTGGATACCTTGATGGCAAAAATTGATGAACAACACGAAATATTGCTACGCTTAGAGAAAAAAATAGAATCTTTGGAAAAATTACAGGGAAGAGATTAGATTTACTATTGAAAACTCTTTTAAGTTAGAGTATACTATAAGAAGAAAAATGTTTTTAGAGGGGATGGAAGACATGATTACTTTATTTTTGTCACCGAGTTGTACCAGTTGTCGTAAAGCTCGTGCTTGGCTGACAAGTCACGAAGTCCCTTTTATTGAGCACAATATTATGACTAGCCCTCTAACTGCTGAGGAATTAAAGAACATTTTAGCATTGACAGAAAATGGGACAGATGACTTGATTTCTACCCGTTCAAAAGTTTTTCAGAAACTAGATATTGATGTTGATGAGCTTTCTGTGAAGCAGCTTATTGGGTTAATTGAAACCTATCCGAGTCTTTTACGACGTCCGATTATTTTGGACGAAAAACGGATGCAGATTGGTTTTAACGAAGATGAAATTCGTGCATTTCTTCCGCGGAAGTATCGCAAACAAGAACTAAAAAATGCTACATTGAGAGCAGAAATAGGATAAGAAAGATAACTGATATGAACAAAAATTATTCATATCCACTTGATTTTTCGTGGAGCACAGAGGAGATTTCCTCCGTGCTTTCTTTTTTGAATCAGGTGGAGGCAGCTTATGAAAAAGGAGCAGATGCGGTAGCTATATTAGCTAGTTATAAAAGCTTCAAAGATGTTGTTAAAAGTAAGGGACAGGAACGTCAAATTGATCGTGACTTTGAAGCAGTTTCTGGTTATTCAACCTATCGAGTTGTTAAGGCTGCTCGAGATAAAGGGAAAGGAGTTATTCGTTTTGGAAACTAAGTATCACTTTGCCCAAATGATTGTCCTGGAAGCTGGAAATTTTCTCCGACAGCATTTACATGATGATCTTCAGATTGAAGAAAAAGGTGACTTTACAGACTTGGTAACACACCTTGATAAACAAGTGCAAGAAATGCTGACTCAACAGATTCAATCTCGCTATCAAGGTGATGGGATTTTAGGTGAGGAAGGTGGAGACGTTTCTTCTATTCATGAGGGAAATGTTTGGGTTATTGATCCAATTGATGGCACCACAAATTTTATTGCTCAGAAAACTGATTTTGCCATTATGATTGCCTATTTTGAAAATGGAGTAGGAAAGTTTGGTATCATTTATGATGTCATGCGAGACAAACTTTTCCATGGAGGAGATTCATTCCCTGTTTATTGCAATCAAGAACGCTTAAAGAAACCAGAGCTGCGCCCTCTTCGCCAGAGTTTGATAGGAATCAATGCAAAGTTGTATGCAGCCAATGCACATGGAGTGGCAGAATTAGCAAATCAAAGTTTAGGTACAAGATCTGTAGGAAGTGCTGGAATTGGTTTCGCCCACGTTCTGGAAGGAAGATTATTTGCCTATGCTTCTTATCTGTGTCCATGGGACTACGCAGCAGCCAGTATTATTGGTTCCTCTTTAGGCTTAGTCATGTTAAGTTTTGATGGTCCGAGTCTGGCCTATGATAAGCGAGAGTTTGTCATGCTAGTATCAGAATCCCATCTTGAGGAAGTGAAGGGGTATATATTCTAATGCAATTACCACAGGATTTTATAGATAAATATAATCATTTGCTTGGTAGTGAAGCCCAAGCATTTTTTGAGAGTTTTGAACAAGACGCAATCTCAGGATTTCGCACAAATCCTCTTAAAGAAAGCCAATTGGACTTTGAGCAACCAATCCCTAATATGACTTGGTCATACTATGGTAAGATTTCAGGGAAGTCTCCAGAACATGTAACTGGCTTAGTCTACTCACAAGAGCCAGCTGCACAGGTTGTCGGTCAGATTGCAGCCCCGGAAAAAGGGATGAAAGTCTTGGACTTGGCAGCAGCGCCAGGAGGAAAGTCTACTCACTTGCTTTCATACTTAGAAAATACGGGGCTCTTGGTTAGTAATGAAATTTCTAACAAACGAGCAAAAATATTGGCTGAAAATATTGAGCGTTTCGGAGCGAGAAATGTTGTTGTAACAAATGAATCAGCAGACCGCTTGGAAAAGGTCTTTCCAGGATATTTCGATATGATTGTCCTAGACGCTCCCTGTTCAGGTGAAGGGATGTTTCGAAAAGACCCCGATGCGATTCAATATTGGTCCAAACATTATCCAGCACAATGTGCAAGCTTACAGCGTGAAATTTTAGAATCGGCCTTGAACATGTTGGCTCCAGGTGGTCAATTGATTTATTCTACTTGCACTTGGTCACCAGAGGAAAATGAAGAAGTAGTGACGTGGCTCTTAGAACAGTATGATTTGGAACTAATAGACATTCCTAAAATCAATGGAATGGTAGAAGGAGTCGGTTATCCAGAAGTTGCTCGTATGTATCCCCACCATTTTGCAGGAGAAGGTCAGTTCGTTGCCAAATTTAGATTTCTAGGAGAATCCAGTCAGAAAAAATTAAAACCAGGAAAATCCAATTTGAATAAAGAACAGCAAGCTCTCTGGAAAGAATTTGAACAGAAGCATTTAAGGGTTCAATTGGATGGTTTACTGCAGGTTTTTGGGGACAATCTCTACCTACTGCCACACGGCCTTCCTGATTTGTCAAAAGTAAAGATTGCTCGAAATGGTCTTCACTTGGGGACGTATAAGAAAAAAAGATTTGAACCAAGTTTTGCTTTAGGTCTAGCACTCCATAGTTCGGAGGTTAAAAATCGAGTGGAAATCAGCTCAGAAGAATTCTCGTCCTATACTGCTGGACATACAATAGCTGTGTCCAAGGATTTAGCTAATGGCTGGTATCAGGTAGCAGTTCAGGGGAACGGTCTTGGTTTCGCAAAAATTGTATCTGGAACGCTTAAAAACGGCTTTCCAAAAGGGTTGAGATTTTAAAATAAATCAGCAGATTTTTTTTGCAACTTGTCTTTTTATATGATATAGTGGATGAGTGGAAATAACTTGTAAATTCTATGTAAAACACAGAGTTAATTTTAGGAGATTCCACTGAAAAATGTAAAGGAAAAAACGAAATGAAAAAAAAGCAGAAGCTTGGAATTGCAGCTTTGTTTCTTTTGAGTAGTATGGCTCTTTCAGGTTGTTCTTCTTGGATCGATCGAGGAGAGTCTATTACAGCCGTAGGTTCGACAGCGCTTCAACCGCTTGTTGAGGCAGCAGCAGATGAATTTGGTAGTGTCAATATCGGTAAATCCGTCAACGTTCAGGGCGGTGGATCAGGTACTGGCTTGTCACAAGTTCAGTCTGGAGCTGTTCAGATTGGTAACTCTGACGTATTTGCTGAGGAAAAAGAGGGGATTGATGCCAGCAAATTGGTAGACCATCAAGTTGCCGTTGCAGGTCTTGCTGTGATTGTTAATGAAAAAGTCACAGTTGATAATATTACCACAGAAGATCTTCGTAAGATTTTCACTGGTGAGATTACCAACTGGAAAGAACTGGGTGGTAAGGATTTGGAGATTTCAATCATCAACCGTGCAGCTAGTTCAGGTTCACGTGCGACCTTTGATAGTGTTATCATGGATGGACAAACCGCAGCTCAGAGTCAAGAACAAGATTCTAACGGTATGGTAAAATCTATTGTTGCTCAGACACCAGGTGCAATTTCCTACCTATCATTTGCTTATCTAGATGATTCCGTTAAAACAATTAAGTTAAACGGTTTTGAACCAACTGCTGAAAATGTAGCAACAAATGATTGGCCAATTTGGTCCTATGAGCATATGTATACGATGGGAAAAGCGACTGATTTGACAGAAGAATTTTTAGATTACATGATGTCAGATGAAGTTCAAAATGGTGTCGTTGAAAGTATGGGATACATTTCTATCAACGATATGAAAGTTGTGAAAAGTGCTGATGGCACGGTGTCTGAGAAGGAGTAAGCATGAAAAACGAACAACTAGCAAAAGAGTTATCGTCTCCATCTAAAAACTCTCGATTAGAGAAGTTTGGTAAGGTAATTACATTCCTTTGTCTATCATTGATTGTCTTTATTGTTGCAATGATTTTGATTTTCGTTGCGCAGCGTGGATTATCGACTTTCTTTGTTGACGGTGTGAGCATCACTGATTTCTTATTTGGAAGCAAGTGGGAACCAAGCTCGAAAATATTTGGTGCCCTGCCAATGATTTCAGGTTCTTTCATTGTTACGATTCTGTCAGCTGTTGTTGCGACCCCTATCGCAATCGGTGCAGCGGTCTTCATGACAGAAATATCACCAAAACGTGGTGCAAAAATCTTACAACCGGTTATCGAACTTTTGGTTGGTATTCCATCGGTTGTATATGGTTTCATTGGTTTGCAAGTAGTTGTGCCATTTGTACGTTCAATCTTCGGTGGAACAGGTTTTGGTATCTTGTCGGGTGTATTTGTACTTTTCGTTATGATTTTGCCAACAGTAACCTTTATGACGGTTGACAGTTTGCGTGCAGTACCTCGTCACTACCGCGAAGCAAGTTTGGCAATGGGTGCAACTCGCTGGCAGACGATTTGGCGTGTTATTTTGAACGCGGCTAAGCCAGGTATTTTTACGGCCGTTATCTTTGGTATGGCGCGTGCCTTTGGTGAAGCCTTGGCTATTCAGATGGTAGTGGGGAACTCTGCGATTATCCCGACTTCCTTGACAACGCCAGCAGCGACTTTGACTTCTGTTTTGACAATGGGTATCGGTAATACGGTTATGGGAACTGTTCAGAACAACGTCCTATGGTCCTTGGCCCTAGTCTTGCTCTTGATGAGCCTTATCTTTAACATGATTATGAAATTTATTACGAGAGAGGGTAAGAAAAACTATGCACGCTAAAAAATTTGATAAATTGGCGACTGGTATTCTTTACTCCATCGCTGGTGTGATTGTCGTTATCTTGACATCACTGATTCTTTACATCTTGCTACGTGGTCTGCCACATGTAAGCTGGGATTTTTTGACAAGTAAATCTTCGTCTTACAAAGCTGGTGGTGGTATTGGAATTCAGCTCTACAACTCATTCTTCCTATTGGTTGTAACGCTCTTAATTTCTGTTCCCTTGTCAACCGGTGCAGGTATTTATCTGGCTGAATATGCTAAAAAAGGTCCATTGACTAACTTTATCCGTACCTGTATTGAGATTTTATCATCCCTACCGTCCGTTGTCGTTGGTTTGTTTGGTTACTTGATTTTCGTTGTTCAGTTTGAGTACGGTTTTTCTATCTTATCAGGTGCCTTGGCTCTTACAGTCTTCAACTTACCACAGATGACACGTAACGTAGAGGACAGCCTTCGTCACGTTCACCATACACAACGTGAAGCAGGATTGGCTCTTGGTCTATCACGTTGGGAAACTGTTCTCCATGTTGTTATTCCAGAAGCACTTCCAGGGATTGTAACAGGTATCGTCTTGGCATCTGGTCGTATCTTCGGTGAGGCAGCAGCTCTTATCTACACGGCTGGTCAGTCAGCTCCAGCTCTTGACTGGTCAAACTGGAATCCATTGAGCATTACTAGTCCGATTTCTATCTTCCGTCAATCAGAAACCCTTGCGGTTCACATCTGGAAGGTAAACAGCGAAGGTACAATTCCAGATGCAACTCAAGTGTCAGCTGGTTCAGCAGCCATCCTCTTGGTCTTCATCTTGATTTTCAACCTTTCTGCCCGTTATATCGGTAAGAAACTTCATGCGAAAATGACTTCAGCAGCCTAGAAGTCTGACTTATAAGGAGAAAAAATGGCAGATTACAACTGGAATGAACGCCATATCATTACTTTTCCAGAGGAGAATATCGCCCTTTCGACAAAAGATGTTCATGTTTACTATGGTAAAAATGAAGCAATCAAGGGCATTGATATGCAGTTCGAAAAAAATAAAATTACAGCCTTGATTGGACCATCAGGGTGTGGGAAATCAACCTATCTTCGCAGTCTTAATCGTATGAATGATACTATTGATATTGCTAAGGTAACCGGTCAAATTCTTTATGAAGGAATCGACATCAATAGACCAGACATGAACGTTTACGAAATTCGTAAGCATATCGGAATGGTATTTCAACGTCCCAACCCATTTGCAAAATCAATTTATCGCAACATCACCTTTGCCCATGAGCGTGCAGGTGTGAAAGATAAAAAAGTTTTGGATGAGATCGTTGAAACTTCTCTTAAACAAGCAGCCCTCTGGGATCAGGTGAAAGATGATTTGCATAAGTCAGCCTTTACCTTGTCAGGTGGACAACAGCAACGTTTGTGTATAGCACGTGCGATTTCTGTGAAACCACAAATCTTGCTCATGGATGAACCTGCTTCAGCCTTGGACCCAATAGCAACCATGCAATTGGAAGAAACCATGTTTGAGTTGAAGAAAGACTACACCATTATCATCGTTACGCACAACATGCAACAAGCGGCTCGTGCAAGTGATTATACAGCTTTCTTCTATCTTGGCGACTTGATTGAGTACGACAAGACAGCGAATATCTTCCAAAATGCAAAACTCAAGTCAACCAATGACTACGTTTCTGGTCACTTTGGATAGAAAGGAAAACTATGACATCACCTATTTTACAAGTAAAAGATTTATCTGTTTACTACAATAAGAAAAAGGCCTTGAATAGTGTTTCAATTGATTTCTATCCAAATGAAATTACAGCCTTGATTGGTCCGTCAGGTTCTGGTAAGTCAACTCTCTTGCGTGCTATTAACCGCATGGGCGATTTGAACCCAGAAGTGACCTTGACTGGTGCTATTGATTACAATGGGAAAAATATTTACAGTCCTCGAACAGATACGGTAGATCTTCGTAAGGAAATCGGTATGGTTTTCCAACAACCGAACCCATTCCCGATGTCTATCTACGAGAATGTCGTTTATGGTTTACGTATTAACGGTATCAAGGATAAGCAGGTCTTGGACGAAGCAGTTGAGCGTTCCTTGATTGGTGCATCTATTTGGAACGAGGTCAAAGATCGCTTGCATGACTCAGCAGTTGGACTTTCAGGTGGTCAGCAGCAACGTGTCTGTGTAGCGCGTGTCTTGGCTACTAGTCCTAAAATTATCTTGTTGGATGAGCCAACATCAGCACTTGACCCTATCTCAGCTGGTAAGATTGAAGATACCTTGTATGGTTTGAAGGATAAGTACACCATGGTATTGGTAACACGTTCAATGCAGCAAGCGTCTCGTATTTCAGATAGAACTGGTTTCTTCTTAGATGGAGATTTAATCGAATACAATTCTACAAAAGAAATGTTCATGAACCCTGCAAACAAAGAGACAGAAGATTATATTACAGGTAAGTTTGGTTAATCCTGTTAAAAAGAAAAGAGGTTTATATGTTAAGAGCGCAGTTTGAAGAAGAATTAGGAAAACTCCACAACCAATTTTACGCGATGGGAAATGAAGTTTTGGCTCAAATTAATAATGCTGTTCGTGCCTTTACAACTCATGATCGTGAATTGGCGAAAGAAGTGATCGAAGCAGATAAAAAAATCAATGATTTTGAAATTAAACTCGAAAAGAAATCTTTAGAAATTATTGCTTTGCAACAACCAGTTTCTACAGATTTACGTCGTGTAATCACTGTCTTGAAAGCAACAAGTGACTTAGAACGTATGGGAGACCACGCAGTTTCAATCGCAAAAGCTGCTATTCGTATGAAAGGCGAAGTCCGTATTCCAGTAGTTGAAGATGAAGTGAAGAAGATGGGCCGCGAAGTTCGAAAACTTGTTGAAGAAACTTTGGAGCTTTATCTTGGTGATGCGGATTTGGAAGTCGCATATGAAGTAGCTGCTCGTGATGAGGTTGTTAATGAGTTTTATTCAAGTATCCAAGAATTAACAACAGAAGAAATCAAAAAGAATCCAGAATCCTTGGTTGCTGGTCGCGACTATTACCAAGTTTTAACCTACTTGGAACGTGTCGGTGATTATGCTAAAAATATTTGTGAGTGGGTTGTTTATCTACGCACAGGTGATATTACAGAGTTGTAATTCAGAAGTCCGAGAGGGCTTCTTTTTTATGTAATAAACCTTTATAAAAATGCTGAACTTCTTTAGCTTGGTTTAAGTTTTTAATACTATACTATTATCATCAGGTAAAGAGGAGTTATTTAGTGGGCCTCATTCTGATAATATTCCATTGAAAAGAGGAATTTCATGTCATTTATTAATCAATTTAAGTCACAGTCAAAAACAGTACTAGCTGCAGTTGCTATTTCGGCTGCTACCTTGGGCTTTGCAGGGGGAATGAGTATTTCGAAAAGCTCAACAGGAGTTTCAACACAAAGTCAGGCAAGTTTGGCGCAAAATAATTCTGCAATAACGAATGGACAGGTAGCCGCATCTGCGAATACCCAAGGTATGCCACCAGGTCAAGGTGGAGCTCCCCAAGACATGCCACCAGGTCAGGGTGGAACTAGCCAAGGTATGCCACCAGGCCAAGGTGGAGCTAGCCAAGGCATGCCACCAGGTCAAGGAGACCCTAGCCAAGGTACAACCCCTCCTGATGCAACAAGTGGAGCAACCCAGTCAAACTCGAGTACTTCTTCTGATGAAGTGAATGCTTTAAAAGAGAAGAATCAAGAAATTAAAGATCAAATTTCAGGGGATAGTAGTTCTTCTAATCAATAAACATTGAGATTTTGGTTTCTACTTGTTCCATGATATAATGAACACGTATCAATAAATAGTCAGATAAAGCCTACCCGATCATTCATTTTTAGATGGTCACGTGGGACTTTATCTAACCATTTCTATTAAAGACCATGCCCTGTGTCCAGGTCTTTGGTTTGTTTATTAAACCGAAACGTAAGGAGTATATGATGATTAAAATATTGTTAGTGGAAGATGATTTAAGCCTATCAAATTCTGTTTTCGATTTCTTAGATGATTTTGCGGATGTTATGCAGGTTTTTGATGGCGAAGAGGGCGTTTATGAGGCGGAAACAGGCGTTTATGATTTGATTCTTTTGGATTTGATGTTGCCTGAAAAAGATGGCTTCCAAGTTTTGAAAGAGTTACGTGAAAAAGGTGTTACGACCCCTGTTCTGATTACAACAGCCAAGGAAAGTCTAGAGGATAAAGGCCATGGTTTTGAATTGGGAGCTGATGACTACTTGACAAAACCGTTTTATTTAGAAGAATTGAAGATGCGAATTCAAGCTCTATTAAAACGAGCGGGCAAGTTTAATGAAAACACACTAATTTTTGGAGACGTGACTGTTGACTTATCGACAAACTCCACAACTGTAAATGGCGAAGAAGTTGAATTGCTAGGAAAAGAATTCGATCTACTAGTCTACTTCTTGCAAAATCAAAATGTTATCTTACCAAAAACTCAAATTTTTGACCGTATTTGGGGATTTGACAGTGACACTACTATTTCAGTAGTAGAAGTATATGTTTCTAAAATTAGGAAAAAGTTGAAAGGAACGACCTTTGGGGAAAATCTTCAAACCCTGCGTAGTGTCGGGTACATTCTAAAAAATGCCTAAGCGAATCAGAAAATTAGTGTATACGGATAAATTTTCCTTCTTTATCCGTTATTTTGCAGTATTTACCCTGATTTTTGGCTTGATGACAGCTATCATTTTTCAATTAATGCGTTCAACTATGTATCAAAATTCAGATAATACCTTGAAACGGATTAAGGAAGAGCCAGCGATGGCTGTTGGTTTTGCAATCGCAAGAACCTATGAGCCTAACTCTGTCTTTATACTTCAAGATAGCCCAACTAGTGAAGAAACGACGAGCTCTAGCTCAGATAGCATGCCTGTTCCTAAAAATCAAAAAAATACTAGAGATGTAGAACAGCTGAAATTAGGTATCAATACTCATGTCTTACTCTATAGTAAAAGTGGAGAAATGGTCAATCCGGATACTTTTACTGGTTTGGCCGACCTACCGTTAGATAAGGAAAAATTGGGCGAGATTAAGGAAGCAACGGTTGAATCAAGCTTCGGTATGTCTGAAGATTATCGCTATGTGACGATTGAGCTGGCTACAGATGAACTAGGTTATTATTCGTCCTATGATATAAAATATGCGACAATTTTAGTGAATGTCAGCCAAATAAAATCCTCCATTGAGACCTATGAATCGACAGTTGCTATTGTTATGGTTTCAGCTTGGTTCATTTCTATCTTAGCCAGTATTTACCTATCAAATCTTAGCATGCGTCCAATTCTAATTAGCTATCAAAAGCAAAAAGACTTTGTTGAAAATGCTAGTCATGAGTTGCGTACGCCGTTGGCTGTTCTCCAAAATCGCTTGGAGAGCCTATTTCGCCATCCCGAAGCGACGATTTTAGAGAGTAGTGAAAGCATCGGATCTAGTTTAGAAGAAGTCCGAAATATGCGATTATTGACAACGAACCTGCTCAATTTGGCTCGTCGTGATGATGGCTTAAAAGTCGATATGATCGATGTCCAACCCAACTATTTTGATGAAATCTTTGCTAATTACCTTATGATTGCCGAAGAAAATGGAAAAACACTAACAGTTAATAATTTGATTCATCAGCCGATTCGAACAGACAAGGTCCTGATTAAACAGTTGCTTACCATTTTATTTGACAATGCCATGAAGTACACCGACGATGATGGCAGAATTCAAATTACAGCTAATATCAAGGATAAATCTGTCTACTTCACAGTTGCCGACAATGGTTTGGGAATCAGCGATGCCGATAAGAAGAAAATCTTTGATCGCTTTTATCGAGTTAATAAGGCCAGAACACGTCAAAAAGGTGGTTTCGGTCTAGGATTATCGCTGGCTCAGCAAATTATCAAGACACTAGGTGGGAAAATCTCTGTTAGAGATAACCAACCGAAAGGAACTATTTTTGAGGTAGGATTACCTAAATAAAACAATATTATTAGGCTAGGAAAATTCTAGTCTAATTTTTTTGTGTAGTTCGTCAGAAGCCTCCTAATTATGTTATACTTAAACAAGAATGGAGGTAAATATGAGGAAAGTTTCTCGTGGCGTTTTAACCATATTATTGTCGGCGACAGTCCTTTCTGCTTGTTCAGGAGGAGGACAAGAGCTGAGTGAACGTTTGGAAGCAACTAAAATTGAATTTTCTAAAGAAAAAAAGCAACTAGAAGCAGAATTAACAGCATTAAAAGAAGAGGTTCAAGGAAATTTCTACTACCAACAATTGGATACTGATAAGGAACGTCGTGTCTATCTCCAATTTGTTAATGGACTCAGCAAGCGGATGCAAGTGATTGATATTGATTCTGTTAACGATGAAATATATTCGCGCGTCTATTTTTCTGTCGCTCATGATTATCCAGAATTTTACTGGCTAACAGATGAAGCGGCAATGAGTGGCGGAGTTGATATATTGGATTTAGAAGAGCCAGCGTATCCGACTGATTTATCTCCTACACGAAATAAAATAGAAGAGGAAGTGAATAAGATACTTGCTCAGGCACCAACAGGGTCGGACTATGAGAAGGTTAAATATTTTTACGAGGTAATTATAAAGCAAACGGAATACGACCTTGAAGCCCTACAAACCAACTCTGTCACGTGGAGAAGCCAAGGAATTACCAGTGTGCTATTAGATAAGAAATCCGTTTGTGCTGGCTATAGTCGCACCTTCCAATATCTATGTAAAAAAGTAGGCATTGATTGTATCTATGTCACAGGGATTGCAAAAAATGGGCAAAACGGTGAGTTTGGGCATGCTTGGAATCTAGTCAAGATAAATGGACAATACTATGGTGTTGATACGACTTGGGGAGATCCAGTTTTTGATCAAGCTATAAGTGGAGAAGCGCATACAGATATTTCATACGATTATCTATGTGTCCCTGATGAAATATTAGAGAGAAGTAGGATTGTTGATACCGACCTACTCGACTACTGGGGAGAAGAACAATATTACGAACCTAGAGCATTGACCTATCCAAAGTGTACAGATAATTCATTGAATTACTATGTTCAAAAGGGAGTTTATTTCACAAGTTTTGATGAAGCTGCAGTTTTACAGTCCCTCACTGACCAGCGACTACAAGGTACGGATAAAGTAGTCTTGCAATTCGGAACAGCAGAAGCAATGCAACAAATGATTACATTGGCCTCTACTGAAAATAATGCTATTTTTCAGGCTTTGGGCGATGTAGGAGAGTATCAGTACTATTATAATGACCAAACCTATACTTTTGAACTAGCAGATTGGTTTTAAGGAATTAGTTTGAATCTCTAGGAGCGTGTTCTTCCCTAATAATAAAAAATAGGGAGCGGGAAAGACATCCATGGTGGCTCCGCCCTCACCCACAGAATAATGAAAACAAACATAAAGTCCTCACTAGGTGTATAATCTTAGTGAGGGCTTTGTGGTTGACGAGTTTATGATGTTATTCTTCGAGGGAAAACTGTTCCACTTTGTCCCGCCTCCTTATGATGGAAAAAATAAAAAAAAGGAAACCCAAAGGTTTCTTTTTTAATTAAGCAAGTTTTGATGCAAGACGTGCTTTATCGCGGCTTGCTTTGTTTTTGTGAATCAAACCTTTAGTTTCTGCTTTATCGATTGCTGAACTAGCAGCACGGAAAAGCTCTTCAGATGGGTTAGCTTCAAATGCTTTGATTGCAGTACGCATAGCTGATTTTTGTGCTGAGTTTTTCTCGTTTTGTTTAACGTTCAATTCAGCGCGTTTGATAGCTGACTTAATGTTTGCCAATGGTTTCACCTCCACCCTTTCTTGTACTAACTATACCATTATATCTGAAAAGAGTGTTTTTGACAAGTGAAATTTATTTTTTTAGATAAATTTTATCAATCTCATGGTTTTCGGCCTTATGAAGAATAATATCAGCACGGTTTCTGGTTGGTTCAATGAATTTTTCTAAGTTAGCTAGATTAATATTTTTCCAAGTATTCTGGGCAATAGATAGAATCTCAGGGTACGTCATCTGGGTAAAACGATGGTAATAGTTGTTAGGGTCGTTTTTTGCCAATGTCAATAATTTTTGGAATCGCTCCAAGTACCAGGTTTCAATATGCTCCACATCAGCGTCAACGTATATAGATAGGTCAAAATAGTCACTGACATAGAGGCGCTGGTTTTGTGGATTTTGAAATACATTGATTCCTTCAACAATCAAGAAATCTGGAGACTTAATTTCCTGAGTTTTGTTGGGGACAATATCATAGATTTCATGTGAATAGACAGGAATTTGGCAGTCGTAGCCATTTTTTATCTTATCAAGGAAATCAATCAATTTCTCCATGTCATAGGACTCAGGAAACCCCTTTTTATTTAACAGTTGCCGTTCTTCTAAGACCGCATTTGGATGGAGAAAACCATCTGTTGTCACTAATTCAACCTTGGCGTGTTTAAATGTCCGAGCGATAAGAATTTGCAGCAATCTACTAGTTGTTGATTTGCCGACAGCAACACTTCCGGAAACGCCAATGATAAATGGTTGTGGCTTGATAGTCTTTTGTAGAAATAAACTCTTCGTAAAATTTAGGTCTTTGCGTGCTTTCCGATAGATATGGATAAGATTAACCAAAGGAAGATAGATGTCAGAAACCTCATGTAATTGAATGCGGTCGTTAAAACTTTTAATAGAATTTAGTTCGCTTTGACTAAGTGGAATGGTAGTCTTACGGTGTAGTTGTTGCCAAGTGGCTCGGTCAATTTGTTCAAAATTTAAAAACTCGTTTTTCATACATAATTCTTCCTATAGGTAAGCGTTTCAATATCGATTTCATTTTATCATATTTTTCATGTAAGAAAAACTCTTGAAAACGTTTTTAGGAAATGTTATAATAAGTACATGTCCAATATGTATTACGAAAAAAATCCTACAGTAGCACATGATATTCATGAAATCCACGTAAACTTACTAGACACCCCAATGTCTTTCATGACAGATGCAGGTGTTTTTAGCAAGAAGATGGTTGATTATGGTAGTCAAGTGCTTTTAAAAACCCTTCATTTTGAAAAAGGGGCATCGGTGTTGGATGTTGGTTGTGGTTATGGACCAATTGGTTTGACACTTGCTAAGGTGTTCAGCACCAAGACAACACTGATTGATATTAATAGCAGAGCTTTGGATTTAGCTACAAAAAATGCTGAGAGGAATGGTGTTACCGCTAAAATTTATCAATCCAATATCTACGAAAACGTGGACGAAACATTCAATCATATTGTTTCAAATCCACCTATTCGGGCCGGAAAATCGGTTGTACATGAAGTAATTGCTGGAGCCTTTCAACGCTTAGAGGCAAACGGAACCTTGACCATTGTCATTCAAAAGAAACAAGGTGCACCGAGTGCCAAGGCTAAGATGGAAGAGGTGTTCGGCAACTGCCAGATTATAAAGAAAGACAAGGGTTACTACATCCTTGAAAGTGTGAGAGAATGAGAGCAGTTGATTTAATTCAAAAAAAGCGTGATGGCTTAGAACTATCGTCTGAAGAAATCAAATGGTTGATTGATGGATATGTAGCTGGGACAGTACCGGATTATCAAATGTCAGCCTTGGCGATGGCGATTTATTTCAAAGGGATGTCAACACGTGAGATTTCTGATTTGACAATGTCTATGGTTGCAACGGGTGAACAGATTGATTTGTCTGCAATTCCAGGCATCAAGGTAGATAAGCATTCTACAGGTGGTGTCGGAGATAAGGTCACACTCATCTTAGCGCCATTGGTAGCAAGTTTTGATATTCCAGTTGCAAAGATGAGTGGTCGTGGACTTGGTCATACTGGCGGAACCTTGGATAAGTTAGAGTCAATCAAAGGATACCAGATTGAAGTTAGTCAAGAAGATTTCATCAAGCAAGTTCAAGATACTGGTGTTGCAGTTATCGGACAGTCAGACAATCTTGTCAAAGCTGATAAATTGCTCTATGCCCTTCGAGATGTGACAGCAACCGTTGACATTATTCCACTGATTGCCAGCTCGGTAATGTCTAAGAAAATTGCCGCAGGTGCGGATGCGATTCTTCTAGATGTAACAGTGGGAGAAGGTGCCTTCATGAAGACCGTTGAAGAAGCGCGGGTTCTAGCTCAAACCATGGTGGACCTTGGCAAGGCGGTTGGACGTAAGACAGTTGCTGTTTTGACTGACATGTCTCAGCCAGTAGGTACTTCCATCGGAAACCGTTTGGAAATTCTAGAAGCTGTCGACATTCTGAAGGGCAATGGCAGAGAAGATGTGACAGAATTCATCTGTGAACTGGCTCAAATCATGCTTGGTTTGGCAAATGTTGAAAAGACAGTAGAAGAAGTTCGCCAGCATATCGAAAACGGAGCTGCCCTCAAGAAATTTGAAGAGATGGTTGTAGCTCAGGGTGGTGATTTAGAAGACTTATATCGTCCAGTTCAGGTTTCACATCAAGTAGATGTCTTGGCAGATGAAGACGGCTATATTGTTGGACTTCCGGCCTTGGAATTCGGACTATTTGCTATGCGAATTGGAGCAGGTCGGGCTGTTAAGACAGACGATTTGGATTATGAGACCGGAATTGTGTTCCATAAGAAAGTTGGTGAGCCAGTTTCCAAAGGAGAAAACGTAGCAACAATTTACGCAAATGAAAATATTTCGGAAAATATGCTTACAATTTTCAAAAAAAATGTTAAAATAGATAAAGAGAGTGTAAAAACGAAAGAAATCATTGAGATTATTTCTTAATATACGGAGAAAACCATGAAATTGAATAAATATATTGACCATACAATCTTGAAACCTGAGACAACACGAGAGCAGGTTGAAAAGATTTTGGCAGAAGCAAAAGAATATGATTTTGCAAGTGTCTGTGTTAACCCAACTTGGGTTGCTTTAGCAGCTGAAAGCTTGAAAGATAGTGATGTAAAAGTTTGTACGGTTATTGGTTTTCCTCTCGGAGCAAACACACCTGCTGTAAAAGCATTCGAAACAAAAGATGCAATTTCAAATGGAGCAGATGAGATTGACATGGTTATCAATATCGGTGCTCTGAAAACTGGAAATTACGATTTGGTTTTGGAGGATATTAAAGCTGTTGTAGCAGCAAGTGGTGATAAACTAGTCAAAGTTATCATCGAAGCATGCCTTCTTACTGATGATGAGAAAGTGAAAGCTTGTCAATTATCTCAAGAAGCTGGTGCGGACTATGTTAAAACATCTACAGGATTTTCTACAGGCGGTGCCACAGTAGCGGATGTTGCCTTAATGAGAAAAACAGTAGGTCCTGACATGGGAGTGAAGGCTTCAGGTGGTGCACGTTCGTATGAAGATGCCATTGCCTTTATCGAAGCAGGAGCGTCTCGTATTGGTGCGTCATCAGGCGTGGCAATCATGAATGGAGCACAGGCGGATGGAGACTATTGATTTAATTGAATTAGCTGTAAAAAACAGTCAAAAAGCATACGTACCGTACTCAAAGTTTCCAGTTAGTGCAGTTCTTGTAGCTAAGACAGGGGAAATATTTACGGGTGTAAACATTGAAAATGCAAGCTTTGGTTTGACCAATTGCGCTGAAAGGACAGCTATTTTCAAAGCCATTTCTGAAGGTGTGAAAGATTTTTCTGAAATCATTATTTATGGCGAAACAGAAAAGCCAATATCTCCTTGTGGAGCTTGTCGCCAAGTTATGGCAGAATTTTTTGATAAGGATTTAAAAGTGACCTTGGTCGCTAAAGATAAATCGACAGTCGAGATGACAGTCGGGGAATTACTTCCATATTCTTTTACAGACTTAACCTAGTCTGTATGACAGTCATTTGACTGTAGCAATATTACTCTGCAACAATGTAGTTGCAAAAAGATTTTTAGGAGGGTTCAGAAATGAACAAGAAACTTGTTGGACTTGGTCTAGCAGCTGTTGCGGCTGTATCTTTGGCTGCATGTGGTAACCGTGCTTCAAAAAGCAGTAGCTCAGAAGCATCTTCATCAGCGGACACATCTGTGAAAGCTGCTATCGTTACTGACATTGGTGGTGTTGATGACCGTTCATTCAACCAATCTGCATGGGAAGGTCTTCAAGAATGGGGTAATGCAGCTGGTCTTTCTAAAGGTAATGGCTACGATTACTTCCAATCAGCTAGTGAATCAGATTATATCACAAACCTTGATTCAGCTGTTGCTGGTGGTTACAATCTTGTGTTCGGTATTGGTTTTGCCTTGGAGAGTGCGATTGCTGAGGTTGCACCAAATAATCCTGACACACACTATGTAATCGTGGATAGTGTTGTTCCAGATCAAGACAATGTAGTCAGCGTAGGTTTCGCAGACCATGAAGCATCATATCTTGCTGGTGTTGCTGCAGCTAAGTCAACTAAGACAAACCACGTAGGTTTCATCGGTGGTATGGAAGGTGTTATCATCGATCGCTTTGAAGCTGGTTTCGTTGCGGGTGCTAAGTCTGTAAACAAAGACATCAAGATTACAATTGACTATGCAGGTTCATTTGGTGATGCTGCTAAAGGTCAAACTCTTGCAGCTGCTCAATATGCTGCAGGTGCAGACGTGATCTTCCACGCTTCTGGTGGTACTGGTAACGGTGTATTTGCTGCTGCTAAAGCAGAAAATGAAACTCGTAATGAAGCAGATAAAGTTTGGGTAATCGGTGTTGACCGTGACCAATCAGCAGAAGGTGAATACACTTCTAAAGATGGTAAGTCTTCTAACTTTGTATTGGCTTCAACATTGAAACAAGTTGGTACTTCAGTTAAAGATATTGCAACTAAAGCTGTTGCAGGTGAATTCCCTGGTGGTCAAGTACTTCGATTCTCATTGAAAGATAAAGGTGTTGAATTGGCAGAAACTAACCTTTCAGAAGATGCTTCTAAAGCAGTTGCAGATGCTAAGCAAGCTATCTTGGATGGTAAAGTAGAAGTTCCTGAAAAACCTTAATGAATTTCTTTTCGACAATTCCGATTCGGCGACCCGACGGGGTCGCCGTTTTCGGGCTGAGATTTTTCTCAGTAAAGCCTATCAGCTATGGTAGGTTTTACTGACAAAAATGGTATAGTTGATGAAGAATTTTAAGGTACTAAAGTGGTACTGAAGAATTTTCAGAAGGCTATAGTCAGAAAGGATAATAGATTATGACGAAGGATTATGTCATTGAAATGCGCAATATCACTAAGATATTTGGTGAATTTGTAGCGAATGACCACATCAATTTGAATGTCAGACGTGGTGAAATCCATGCCCTTCTTGGTGAGAATGGTGCGGGTAAATCTACTCTGATGAACATGCTTGCTGGCTTGTTGGAACCTACAAGCGGTGAAATTGTTATCAACGGTCAATCCGTGAAGATTGACTCTCCATCCAAAGCAGCCCAATTGGGGATTGGTATGGTGCATCAACACTTTATGTTGGTTGATGCTTTCACAGTTGCTGAGAACATCATTCTTGGTTCTGAAACCACCAAAGGTGGCGTGATTGACCTTAAAAAAGCTATCGCAGAAATTAAAGAACTTTCTGCTAAGTATGGTCTTGAAGTTGATCCAACTGCAAAGGTTGCAGATATTTCTGTGGGTGCACAGCAACGTGTAGAAATCCTTAAAACACTTTACCGTGGAGCAGACCTTTTAATTTTTGATGAGCCGACAGCTGTATTGACCCCTGCGGAAATTGCAGAGCTCTTGAAAATTATGAAAGCCTTGGTTGAAGAAGGTAAATCTATTATTTTGATTACGCACAAATTGGATGAAATTCGTGCAGTTGCCGATAGTGTAACAGTTATTCGTCGAGGTAAATCAATCGAAACAGTTGCCGTTGAAGGAGCAACAAACCAAGATTTGGCTGAGTGGATGGTTGGACGTTCCGTTTCCTTTAAAACAGAGAAAGTTGAAGCGAGCCCTAAAGAAGTTATTTTGTCAATTAAGGATTTGGTTGTCAATGAAAACCGTGGTATTCCAGCAGTTAAGGGCTTGTCGCTTGATGTTCGAGCAGGTGAGGTTGTTGGTATTGCCGGTATCGACGGAAACGGTCAAAGTGAGTTGATTCAGGCAATCACTGGTTTACGTAAGGTAAAATCTGGCTCAATCACTATCAAAGGTGAGGAAGTAGTTGGTAAAACTCCACGTAAAATTACAGAAATGCAAGTGAGCCACGTTCCCGAAGATCGTCATCGTGATGGACTCGTTCTTCCGATGACTGTTGCGGAGAACTTTGCGCTTCAAACTTACTATAAAGAACCGATTTCAAAAAATGGTATCTTGAACTATAATATCATTAATGAAAAAGCACGCGCGTTAATGGAAGAATTTGACGTTCGTGGGGCGAGTGAACTCGTCCCAATCAAGGCTCTTTCAGGCGGTAACCAGCAAAAAGCTATCATCGCGCGTGAAATCGATCGCAACCCAGACCTTTTCATTGTTAGCCAACCAACACGCGGTTTGGACGTTGGTGCTATTGAGTATATTCGTAAGCGTCTCATTGCAGAACGTGATAAGGGTAAGGCTGTTCTTGTTGTCAGCTTCGAATTGGATGAAATTTTGGATGTATCAGATAGAATTGCTGTTATCCATGATGGTGTCATCCATGGTATTGTTGAACCTGCTAAGACCAATAAACAAGAGTTAGGTGTCTTGATGGCAGGTGGACATATTGAGAAGGGAGAAGAACATGCTTAATAAATATAAGAATTTGGCCCTTCCATTAATGGCTGTGGTCAGTGGTATCCTACTTGGAGCGATTGTCATGCTTGTTTTTGGCTACGATCCAATTTGGGGGTATGAAGAGTTATTCTATTCAGCTTTTGGTAATATCAAATCAATTGGTGAAATTTTCCGTGCAATGGCACCACTTGTTTTCACTGCTCTCGGTTTCGCAGTAGCTAGTCGTGCAGGTTTCTTCAACGTTGGTTTGTCTGGTCAGGCCTATGTTGGTTGGGTTTTTGCTGGATGGTTTGCCTTGGCAAATCCTGACTTACCACGTCCAGTTTTGATTTTGGGAACAGTCTTGATTGCTATGTTGGCAGGCGGTATTGCTGGAGCTATTCCAGGTATTCTACGTGCCTATTTGGGAACAAGTGAAGTTATCGTTACGATTATGATGAACTACATCTTACTCTATTCATGTAACTATATCATTCGTGATGTATTTGCAGATAGTTTGATGAAGAATACAGACTCGACAGTTAACGTGTCAGCAAATGCCTCTTACCAAACAGAGTGGCTCCGTGCATTGACAGATAACTCACGTATGAATATTGGTATTTTCTTTGCCATTATTGCAGTTTTTGTGATTTGGTTCCTATTGACCAAAACGACTCTTGGTTTTGAGATTCGCTCAGTGGGGCTTAACCCAACAGCATCGGATTATGCGGGTATGTCTGCGAAACGTACGATTATTCTATCTATGGTTATTTCAGGTGCTCTTGCGGGTCTTGGGGGAGCTATCCAAGGTTTGGGTACTTTCCAAAACGTTTATATCCAAAGCGGTAACTTGGATATTGGTTTTAATGGTATGTCAGTAGCGCTTTTAGCTTCTAATTCACCGTTAGGTATTCCATTGGCTGCCTTTCTATTCGGTGTTCTTTCTGTCGGTGCCCCAGGTATGGTACGTGCACAGATTCCACCTGAATTGATCAACGTTGTTACGGCATCAATCATTTTCTTTATCGGTGTGAAATTTATTTTTGAACAATTATTAAAATCTAGAAATAAAGCGAAAGGAGCGAAATAAGATGAATGTTTCAATTCTTGCCTTACTCATTTCGCAAATGTTGATTTATTCAGCACCCTTAATCTTTACCAGTCTTGGAGGAGTTTTCTCTGAACGCGGTGGTATTGTAAACGTTGGTCTAGAAGGAATCATGGTTATCGGTGCCTTTGCTGGTGTTGTTTTCAATATCGAATTTGCAGGGACATTTGGTAATGCTACTCCATTATTAGCTGTTATTGTAGGAGGTCTTGCTGGTGTTGTCTTTGCAGCTATTCATGCGATGGCGACGATTAATTTCCGTGCAGACCACGTTGTATCAGGTACGGTGTTGAACCTTTTGGCTCCAGCATTGGGAGTTTTCCTAGTCAAGGTTATCTATAATAAGGGTCAAACTGATAGTATTACTGAATCATTTGGTAAATTTTCATTCCCTATCTTGGCAGATATTCCAATCATTGGTGAAATTTTCTTCAAAAATACAAGCTTGATGGGTTATGTAGCTATTGCAACAGCATTTCTTGCTTGGTTCATCCTTTATAAAACCAAGTTCGGTTTGCGCCTTCGTTCAGTAGGTGAACATCCGCAGGCAGCGGATACTTTGGGAATCAATGTCTACGCTATGCGTTATGCAGGTGTGTTGATTGCTGGTTTCCTTGGTGGTGTTGGTGGAGCTGTAAGTGCTCAATCAGTGAATATCAACTTCTCTGCAACAACAATCGTAGGTTCAGGTTTCATCGCTCTAGCAGCTGTAATTTTCGGTAAGTGGAATCCAATTGGCGCTATGCTCGCCAGTCTATTCTTCGGTCTTTCGCAAAGTTTGGCAGTAGTGGGTGGACAATTACCAGGATTGAAAGATATTCCAACGGTTTATCTTCAAATTGCACCATATTTGATTACTGTTATTGCTCTGTCTGCTTTCTTTGGTAAAGCAGTCGCTCCTAAAGCAGACGGTATCAACTATATCAAATCTAAATAAAAAGGTCCAGTGGACCTTTTTATCATGAGCTTGAAAATACGAAAGCGAATAAGGTCCAGCGAACCTTTCAGATTGAAGAAAAAGTCCATTTTGGATAATTTTGTACTGACCCCAAAAAGTTAGATAAAAAATATTATTGAAAGGATTTAGTTCTATACTGAACAGGACTAAGTCCTTTTAGTTTTGCTTTAATGCGTTTATTGTTGTAGTAAAAAATATACTCGGTGATGGCTTGCTCCAGTTGATCCAGAGACTTGAAATTTTTCTCAAATCCGTAAAACATTTCTGTTTTCAAGACACCAAAGAAGGATTCCATCATGCCATTATCTGTGCTGGTTCCCTTGCGAGACATGGAAGGACGTATGCCTTTACTTGCAAGAAAACGGTGATAGACTTCATGTTGGTATTGCCAACCTTGGTCACTATGGAGAATGGTATTTGGGTAAGTTTCCTCAGGGAAGACCTTCTCAAGCATGGTCTTGACTTGTATGAGGTTTGGAGAGCGGGATAAGGTAAAATCAATAATTTCACTATTATAGCCATCGAGAACAGGAGAAAGATAGAGTTTTTCAGCACAATTTGGTAGAGCGAACTCCGTCACATCTGTATAGCACTTCTCAAAAGGCTTAGACCCTTCAAAGGCTCTCTCAATGAGATTAGGAGCTTTCTTGCCCACATCACCCTTGTAAGACTTGTATCTCTTGCGTCTACGAATACGAGCAGTCAAACCTAACTCTTTCATCAGCCCTTGTACTTTCTTGTGGTTGACAGAAAATCCACGATTTCTTAGCTCAAGGTGAATGCGACGGTAGCCATAGTTTCCCTTATGTTCATCATAAATGGCTTGAATTTCAGCTTTTAAGTCCTTATCTTTATCTGGTTTGTCCAGTTGTTTGACTTGATAATGATAGGTAGAAGGAACTAATTGAGCAATCGTCAGCAGTAGATTTAGTCGGAATCCTTCTGCGACCATCTCTCTAACTGTCTGAGCCTTTCTTGTTCTCTGGCTTCGTCCCTTAAACGAAGCGCTCTCAACTTTTTTAGATAGGCATTCTCCGTTCTAAGCCGTTCATTTTCCTCCTGAAGTCGCTCTAACTCCGTCATCTCTTCCCAGGTTTTCTTTGGTTTACGCCCCATCTTTGGTGGCCTCCCTCTTGTTTTCTCAAGAATAGTATACCCGTTTTTCTTGTATTGTGCTATCCAGTTTGGGAGTGTTCCTCGGTTTGGCAAGGCATAATCAAGTGAGACTGACAGACTCGACTGCTTCTGAAGAAGTACTTTATCAATCATTTCCTGCTTGAGTTCTGGAGGATAATAAGTGTTCTTACCTTTCTTGACAATGTTTATTCCATACCTATCGATCAGTCGAAGCATATATTGGATAACAGATTCTGAAATAGTAAATTGGTTTGACAAGTTCTTGATAGACTGACCACTTTGGCGTAGTTCATAGATTTCGATTTTGTCTTCATAGCTCAATTTCATGAAAATAGCACCCCAAATGTTAGATTTTTTCTGTCTAACTTTTGGGGTGCGGTTCATTTTCTTCAATCTTTTTTCTTTATGTTGAAAATTAAAAACTCTCAGAAACGCCGAAATATCAATGTTTATAAGAGTTTAATAACTTGCTATCTTTCGCAAACTTCTTCAATTTTTTTAAGGTCCAGTGTACCTTTTTATCATGTTCTTTGCTGTACAGGAAATGAATAATTGTCCTATTCAAAGGAAGAGGAGTTAGAGGGACTTTTGGTTGAGAATAGGGAGAATGACTGGTATAATAGTTTGTCACTAAGGTATGAAATGAGGTTAATTGTGAGACGATTGGTGTTAAATATTGCAATGAGTTCAGATGGATTTATTGCACGTAAGGATGGGAGCTACGATTGGATTGAAGGACATGGTACCGATAAATATGATACAGTCTTACAGTTTGATAATCAAAAATTCTTTAACAACTGTGATACAGTTGTGATGGGGAGAAAATCATTAGAAGATTGTCCGTTGGAAATGATTGAAGGATATCAGGAAAAGCAATTTATCGTTGCGAGTCATACCGAGCAGACGGACTATGGTAATGTGCGTTTCGTAAGGGATATCATCGGGGAGATTATGGAACTTCGTTTTAGAGAAGGTGGAGATATTTGGTTGTTTGGTGGAGCAAGTCTGCTTCAGGACTGTTTAGAGGCGGGAGTGATTGATCACCTTATTATTGGGATTATTCCTACTATTTTGGGTGACGGTATTCCACTTTTCGCCTCACTTTTGGAAGAAAAGAAATTGCTCTTGGTAGAGTCCACTGTCACAGATGGAATTGCTATGTTACGTTATGATATTAGAAGGTAAAAAAGGCGAGCTATTGCTCACCTTTTTTACTATTTTATATAATTAGTTTTTTACACCAGCTGCAATTTCTGGGTTAGCGAAAGCATCATCGATGATGTCTTTCAATTGTTTAGCAGATGCTTGCATTTTTTGCAATTCAGCTTCGCTCAATGGGATATTGACTGGACGAACGATACCGTGGGCACCGATGATAGCAGGTTGACCGATGAAGACATCTTCAACACCTTCGTATTGGCCAGCTTGGTAAACTGACAATGGAAGTACTGCATTTTCATCATCAAAGATTGCTTTAGTGATACGTGCAAGTGCAACACCGATACCGTAGTAAGTTGCGCCTTTTTTGTTAATGATTGAGTAGGCTGCATCACGAACAGATACAAACAAGTCAACAAGACCTTGCTCATCAATATCGCGGTTATCTTGCAACCAGTCGTACAATTTCACACCGGCAACGTTGGCATGTGACCAAACTGCAAATTCTGAGTCACCGTGCTCACCCATGATGTAAGCGTGAACTGAACGTGCGTCGATACCGATTTTCTCAGCCAATGCTTGACGGAAACGAGCTGAGTCAAGAGAAGTACCAGAACCGATAACACGCTCTTTAGGGAAACCAGAGAATTTCCAAGTTGAGTAAGTCAACACGTCAACAGGGTTAGCAGCAACAAGGAAGATACCGTTGAAACCAGAGTTAACGATTTCTGTAACGATTTGTTGGTTGATACGAAGGTTTTTCTCTACCAATTCAAGGCGAGTTTCACCTGGTTTTTGTGGCAAACCAGCTGTCAATACAACCAAGTCTGCGTCATGAGCATCTGAATACTCAGCAGAGTAGATTTTTTTAGGGAATGTGAAGGCCAATGCGTGGCTCAAGTCTTCTGCATCACCTTGAGTACGGTCTTTGTTGATATCGATGATACCCAATTCTTGACCAATCCCTTGGTTAACAAGAGCATAAGCATAAGCAGAACCTACGGCACCGTCACCGACAAGGATTACTTTTTTGTGTTGTTTAGTTGCAGTCATTGCTAAACATCTCCTTAGTTTTATTTGGGGATGACTTCATCCCGACCATAATACATTCTAGCATGTTTTAAGCTTTTTGTCACTTGTGAAAGCGCGTTTGAAAATGTTTACATGCTAGTTTCCAACAAAGAAATTTATTCGCCAATATGGTATAATAGAAGCACAATGACTGTTGAAAGAGGCATATAATGCAAGATAAAAACTTAGTAACGGTTAATCTGACCAATGAGATGAAATCATCCTTCATCGACTATGCGATGAGTGTTATCGTTTCACGTGCTCTGCCTGATGTACGTGATGGTCTGAAGCCGGTTCATCGCCGTATTTTGTATGGGATGAATGAATTAGGAATTACACCGGATAAACCACATAAAAAATCAGCCCGTATCACAGGGGATGTTATGGGTAAATATCACCCGCATGGAGATAGTGCGATTTACGAAGCCATGGTTCGTATGGCGCAATGGTGGAGCTACCGTCACATGTTAGTTGATGGTCACGGAAACTTTGGTTCCATGGATGGCGACGGAGCAGCCGCTCAGCGTTATACAGAAGCACGCATGAGCAAGATTGCGCTTGAAATGCTTCGTGATATTAACAAGAACACGGTAAATTTTGCGGATAACTATGACGCGAGTGAACGTGAGCCAGAGGTTTTACCTGCTCGTTTCCCTAACCTTCTGGTTAACGGAACGACCGGTATCGCCGTTGGTATGGCTACCAACATTCCTCCACACAACTTGGGCGAGACTATCGAGGCAGTTAAGCTGGTTATGGACAATCCCGAGGTAACAACACGTGAGATTATGGAAGTCTTGCCTGGACCAGATTTTCCGACAGGTGCCTTGGTTATGGGGAAATCTGGAATTCACCGTGCTTATGAAACTGGTAAAGGTTCAATAGTTCTTCGTTCCCGCACAGAGATTGAAGAATATGGAAATGGTCGTGAACGCATTGTTGTTACAGAGTTTCCATATATGGTCAATAAGTCCAAGGTTCAAGAACATATTGTTAAATTAGTCCAAGAAAAACGTATTGAAGGAATCACTGCTGTTCGAGACGAATCCAACCGTGAGGGTGTACGATTTGTTATCGAAGTTCGTCGTGATGCTTCTGCTAACGTTATTTTGAATAACCTATTCAAGCAAACACAGCTTCAAACCAACTTTAGTTTCAACATGTTGGCCATCCAAAATGGTGTACCGAAAATCCTTTCTGTACGTCAGATTCTAGAGTCTTATATTGAACACCAAAAAGAAGTAGTCACTCGTCGTACACGATTTGATAAAGAAAAGGCTGAGGCGCGTGCTCATATCTTAGAAGGCTTGCTGATTGCTCTTGACCATATTGATGAAGTCATTCGTATTATCCGTAATTCAGAAACTGATGCTATTGCTCAAGCTGAATTGATGGAGAAATTTGACCTTTCTGAACGTCAGAGTCAGGCTATTCTTGATATGCGTCTCCGTCGTTTGACAGGTTTGGAACGCGACAAGATTCAATCAGAATATGATGAGTTAGTGGCCTTGATTGCGGATTTGGCTGATATTCTAGCTAAGCCTGAGCGTGTTGTTCAGATTATTAAAGACGAATTAGAAGAAGTCAAACGTAAATATGCTGACCCACGCCGTACAGAATTGATGGTTGGTGAAGTTCTATCCCTTGAAGATGAGGACTTGATTGAAGAAACGGATGTTTTAATCACCTTGTCAAACCAAGGCTACATCAAGCGTTTGGCACAGGATGAGTTTCAAGCTCAGAAGCGTGGAGGACGTGGGGTTCAAGGAACTGGCGTCAAGGATGATGATTTTGTACGAGAATTAGTCTCTACAAGCACTCATGATCGCTTGCTCTTCTTCACTAATAAGGGACGTGTTTACCGTCTCAAAGGCTATGAAATCCCAGAATATGGTCGTACTGCAAAGGGACTTCCAGTGGTCAATTTGCTTAAATTGGAAGAAAACGAGGCAATTCAAACCATTATCAATGTAACTAAGGACCAGGAGGCAGATAGCTATCTCTTCTTTGCAACCCGCCAAGGTGTTGTAAAACGGACTAGTGTGTCAGAATTTGCCAATATTCGCCAGAGCGGTCTGAAAGCTTTGAATTTGAAAGAAGACGATGAACTTATCAATGTTTTCTTAACAAATGGTCAAGCAGACATTATTATGGGGACTAAGTTCGGTTATTCTGTACGTTTCACTGAAACAGATGTTCGTAATATGGGACGTACAGCAACAGGTGTTCGTGGTATCAATTTACGCGAGGGAGACCAGTTAGTTGGCGCTACTATGATTTCTGATGACCAAGAAGTACTCGTATTGACGGAAAAAGGTTTTGGTAAACGTACACCAGCCAGTGAGTATCCAACCAAAGGTCGTGGTGGTAAGGGTATCAAGACTCTTAAAGTTGCTGAGAAGAATGGTTCTCTGGCAGGTTTGACAACGGTATCTGGTGATGAAGATATTATGGTTATTACCGATACTGGCGTTATTATTCGTACAAGTGTTGCCAATATCTCTCAAACTGGTCGTTCAACCATGGGTGTAAAAGTGATGCGCTTGAATGATGAAGCGAGAATCATGACCTTTGCCTTGGTAGATGCTGCCGAAATTAAAGAAGAAAAGGAATAAATAGTCATGTCAAAACGTGAAAACAAGAAGAAGCGTAAAGGTTCTTTTTGGCGCAATCTTTTAACAGTTGTATTGATACTGATTTCCCTAGCGTTGATATTCAACACCTCTATCCGTAATTTTATTATCGGCTGGAATACGAATAAATACCAGATTAGCAATGTTACGACAGAGGATATCGAAAAGAATAAACAGGCTGAAACAACATTTGATTTCGATCAGGTTCAGTCTATTTCTACAGAGGCTATTTTAGCAGCTCAGTGGGATGCACAACGCTTACCTGTAATTGGTGGAATTGCGGTTCCCGAGCTTGGTATCAACCTTCCTATTTTTAAAGGGGTCTTCAATACTTCGCTCATGTATGGAGCTGGTACTATGAAGGAAAACCAAGAGATGGGGAAAGGAAATTATGCGTTGGCCAGCCACCATATTTTTGGTGTAACTGGTGCGGCAGATGTTCTCTTTTCACCGCTTGATCGTGCTAAAAACGGCATGAAAATCTATATTACTGACAAGACCAATGTTTACACCTACGTTATTGATAGTGTGGAAATTGTTTCGCCTGAAAGTGTCTATGTCATTGATGATGTAGAAGGACGTACAGAAGTTACGTTGGTAACATGTACGGACTATAATGCAACGCAACGTATCATTGTAAAAGGAGTTCTTGAATCAACAACTCCATATAATGAAACTGCAAAAGACATCTTAGATTCCTTCAATAAGAGTTATAATCAGTATGATTATGGACAATAAAACATCTATATATTAAGGATAAAGAAGTGGTATAAGACTGGGGAGATAATCTTTGGTTTTATATGGCTTCTTTTTTTGCAAGATTTTACGAATAGATAGGTGAGGAGGAAATTATGTATCAAATTGAATTTAAAGAAGAGGCAATTCTACCTAGAGAACGTTTAGTAGAAGTTGGAGCTGAGCGTCTCAGTAATCAGGAACTACTAGCAATTTTTATTAGAACTGGGACAAAAAAAGAACCTGTTTCTATTCTCTCCAATAAATTATTGAATCGTTTGGAGAGTTTAGCGGCTCTAAGAGAACTATCAATTGAAGAATTGCAAAGTTTGACTGGAATTGGGCGCGTCAAGGCGATTGAAATTAAGGCTATGATTGAACTTGGAAAACGTATCAATCAATCAGAGCTACTCTTAAATGAGAGAATTTTGGGAAGTGAGAAGTTGGGACGTAAGATGATTCATGAAATCGGGCATAAGAAGCAGGAGCATCTAGTTGCACTTTATCTCAATACACAGAACCAGATTATCAGTCAAAAAACGATTTTTATTGGGAGTGTTAATCGTAGTATTGCAGAACCACGTGAAATTTTGCATTACGCAGTAAAATGTATGGCAACATCGATTATCATCGTTCATAACCACCCGTCGGGTTCAGTACAACCTAGTAGGAATGATTTGCTATTTACGGAGAATTTAAAAGAGTCCTGCGAAAAGCTAGGACTGGTATTATTAGATCATTTAATTGTTGGAAATAAGGATTACTATTCTTTTAGAGAAGAAAGTGAGTTATTTTAAAGTTTATTGACAATATAGTGGAAGAGTTCTTTTTCAATCTCACGTTTACCGTAGAGTAGTTCAGGATGCCATTGAACCCCTAAAAATTTAGTTGGGTAGGCTGAATGAACTGCTTCAATAATCTGTTGATTATCTGATAGTGCAATGATTTCTAAGTCAGGGGCTAAGTCTTTGATAGCCTGACGGTGAAATGAGTTCACACTCGGATCGGACTCATATATGTCGTAAAGTGGACTATTTTGAGTCAGTTGAATCGTTTGACTGACTTCTTGTCCGTCTATGTCTTGCCAATGTTCAGAAATTGATTGATGAAGGCTACCACCTTGAGCTACATTGTAGAGCTGTAGACCACGGCAGATACCGAAGATAGGTTTCTGATTTTCTTGGGCAGCCCTTATGAGGGCCAATTCAAACTCGTCACGCTTTGGTAGATAATTATCGCTGTCAATAGTTCTTTCTTCGTGATAGTAACTTGGCTGGACATTTTGTCCTCCTGTTAGGATGAGTTTGTCAATAAGATGAATATAATATTTTGCCAAATCTGGCTCTGTAACAGGAAGGATGAGTGGGAGCCCACCAGCATCTTCAATAGCTTGTACGAGGCAAGTCTGGGTATAAGAAAGCAGGGGTTCTGTATGATCCCCTGTTTTATATTCATTTCCAGAAATACCAATAACTGGTTTTTTCATTGCTTATCCTTTTCGCATAAAGTAGAGTAGTGTCTGTAATTCACTAGTCAAATCAACATACTGGACAACGACATCTTTTGGGACAGACAAGTTCACTGGTGAAAAGCTCAGAATCCCCTTGACACCAGCTTCAACAAGAATATCGGTCACTTCTTGTGCCTTGATGCTGGGTACCGTTAGAATGGCTGTCTGAGAGTTTGCTTCGCTGATACGTTCCTTGATCTCTGAGATTGCATGGATTGGGATATTTTCATCTGTCGTTCCAACAGCTGGATTATCATCTGCTTCAAAAGCCATGACTATTTTCATTTTATTTCGTTCGTGGAAGCGATAGTGTAGCAAGGCCCGCCCCATATTCCCAACACCAACAAGCATAACATTGGTGATGGAGGTATCATTTAGAATATCCGCAAAGAAATCCATCAACTCTTTGACATTGTAGCCAAAGCCACGACGACCAAGCTCTCCAAAATAGGAAAAATCTCGGCGGACGGTAGCTGAATCGATTCCGATAGCTTCGGCAATTTCTTTTGAACTAGCTTTTTCAATATTTCCAGCATAGAAACGTTTAAAAATGCGATAATAGAGGGATAGACGTTTGGCAGTAGCGCGTGGAATATCAGATTTTTTATCGTTTTTCACTTTAGACTCCTTTATTTCGATAGAATACGCTTTATCGATTATTTATATATTAAACAGTTCTTTATTCTATTCTAGTCCAAGTTTGTGAAAAAATCAACAGATTGATTTTAAAAAAAGATTAAACAGGAAACTGTCTAATCTAGTGTTTGTAAATAGCGATAGAGATCCCCGATTGTCCCTTTGTAATCCAGAGCTTGTCCGTCTTGTGTAATGTTGGTAACTGGATAATAGTCTGGGAGGGTTAAGCAACCGGCAAAAGCCAGAATGGCTGCATCTTTATTCTCAAATGTTTGGATACGTTCTTGCTTGTAAGCGTCAAGATAGTGAATTTCAATCATACTAAGCCTCTTTTGTAAAGATGTCACGGTCAATCAAGCTATCCATGAGGAAATAGAATTTTTCTTGAATAACCTTGTTACTTTCTGGCTTAAAAATGTTTACCAGATGAAGACCAGACTTGTCGGTAATGTTAATTTTAAAACCAGTTAGGTCTTGATTGATAATAATTTTCAAGAGGAATCCTTGGTTTGAATTTGGAATTTCTTCCAGAAGACGTGTAAGCTGATAGTGACCTGCTTTGGTTTGTTCAAAGGTGTTATCACGGAGTGTATATTTTTTGATAGCAGGGCTAATGTGATAAGTAAAATTACAATCTTTTAAGGTAACTGATTGTTGGAATGCCATTTTAACCTCCAAGTATTTTCTTTAGTTCGATGATAAGAGTATCTATCTCTTCTTTTGTATTGATTTCAGATAGGCTGATACGAATGGATTCTTTCAGACGATGGGAGTCTTTTCCATACATAGCTTCTAAAACATGGCTATTTTGGACAACACCTGCCGTACATGCAGAACCGCTAGAAACAGCAATACCTGCCAAATCTAGTTGCATGAGTAGTTGTTCATTAAGTTTACCAGGAAAACCGATATTAAGGACATGAGGGAGATGAGGTCCAGTCTGATTGAGATAATAGTCTAAGCTAGACAACCCCTCGATAATATGTTGTCGCAGTTCACTGACATGCTTATGATGCGTATCTAAGGACTCATATTGTTCTGTTAGGGCAGTCGCCATAGCAGCAATAGCAGGGAGATTCTCAGTACCTGCTCGATGTTGCTGTTCCTGCTTTCCGCCGTGGATCAAGGAATCAAATCTATGAACTTTACTATACAGGAATCCCATCCCCTTTGGACCATGGAATTTATGGGCAGAGGCCGCGAGCAAGTCAATTCCGTAGTCAGAGGGAGAAATTGCAATTTTTCCAATTGTTTGGACAGCATCTACATGAAAGACGGCTTGATGATCGGCTAGGAGCTCTCCAATTTCCTTGATGGGAAGTAGCTGACCGGTCTCATTGTTAGCAAACATGACGCTGACTAAAATAGTATCTGGCCGGAGGGCATCCTGAATTTGTTGAGCGGTGATTACTTGGTTGACTGGTTGGATATAGGTTACCTCGAACCCAAACCGTTCCTCTAGATACCGCATGGTATGGAGGACAGCATGGTGTTCGATAGCCGTAGTAATCAGGTGTTTTCCTTTGGATTGATGCGCAAGTGCATAGCCTTGAATAGCTAAAGTATCAGCTTCGGAGCCTCCAGATGTGAAAATAATTTGTTCGGGAGAGGCGGAGAGAATCTGAGCAATCTCTTGACGACTTTGTCTAAGACATTGATTGGCTTTCCGACCGCTTTGATGAATACTGGAGGGGTTTCCATAATTTTCTTGAGCCACTTCCATCATCCGTTGGAGTGCAGTAGGAGATAGAGCAGTGGTTGCTGCATTATCTAAATAAATCAAAGAGTTACTCCTAGTTTTCTTTTTCAGGACTAGTAAATTTGAAAAGTGGGCTGAGTGGCTGATGTTCTTGGATACGGTGGATGGCATCTGCAATCAAGTCACTAGCTGTTAGGAAGGCGATATTTTTAGGATGCTGTTCTTTGCTTGCAACAGAATCGGTAACTAATATTTCTTTGATTGGTGCTTCATCTAAGAGTTGGGCTGCAGTTCCTGCAAAGAGACCGTGGCTGGCAACTGCATAAATTTCAGTAGCACCACCTTCTTGGACAATTTTTGAAGCTTGTGAGAAAGTGCGACCAGTATTGAGAATATCGTCCACCAAAATAGCTTTTTTACCAGCAACATCACCGATAATATAGCCTTCAGAACGCTCAGAATCATCTTGAGCGTAGTCGATAATCGCAATCGGTGCATTTAGAAATTCAGCGATATTACGCGCGCGTTTGATACCAGAATTTTTAGGACTCACAATGACGACATCTTCTCCGCAGAGTCCTTTTTCCATGTAGTAGGCTGCAAAAAGTGGTTCTGTAAGGAGATTGTCTACTGGAATATCAAAGAAACCTTGAATTTGTGAAGCGTGTAAATCAAGAGTCAATACACGGTCGACACCAGCTTTAACCAGCATATTTGCAACTAATTTCGCTGTAATTGGTTCGCGTGGAGAAGCGGTACGGTCTTGACGAGCATAGCCGAAATAAGGGATGACAGCTGTAATGGTGTTGGCACTAGCACGTTTACAAGCATCGATCATAATCAATAATTCCCACAAGTGATTATTGACCGGATAGCTTGTTGATTGGATAATGTAGACGTCTACGCCACGTACAGATTCTTCAATGTTAATTTGAATCTCACCATCAGAAAACTGACGAGAAGACAGCTTTCCAAGAGGAATTCCAGCAGAATCAGCAATTTTTTCAGCAATATCACGGTTGCTATTGAGTGAGAATAATTTAATGTTATGTTCACCGAGTGGTTGTACCATTTTAAAGTAACTCCTTTTACACACTGAGCTTTTATGATGACATAAAAGTACTTTTTACAATAGATAGTTCTATTCTATCAAAAAAATGAAAAATTTTCAGTAGTGAAACTAAAAAATCAACCTTAATTGGCTGATTTTTTATAGTTATTTCATGTGGGCAGCAGTTCGTGCGACCTTACTACTAGCATATTTGAATTGAATTGATTTCTTCTTAAGGAATTCATCAAAAAGAATTTTCCCTGCATCTGCATCGGTCACTTCGACTTCTAATTCGTAATCTTTTTGTCCCACATAATCATTTTCATCGAGGGCCATAAGGCCTATAGATGTCTGTTTCTCATAGCGTTTTGTCGTGAGGCTTCCCCAGACAGCAAGTTTATCAAGTGGAATTTCGGTTGCAGAAATAATGTCAGAAATTTGTCCTGCTGGTAGTTGAAAATTTTCCAGTAAATCATGAGCAGTTTGGATGTCTAGAACTTGGTTATATTCTTGATTGCCGACTTCTTGTGGAATTTTTAAGGTTAGTTCTGCTGAGTCCTCAAATGTACGAATACGGAGTGAAAAGCGGTGATTCTTCATATCTAGGTCTGGGGTATCAATGTAGTGGTTTGTTTGAAGAATTGGGCTCACATCTGAAAAGTCAGTAAGCAGGCGTTTGTATTCGGATTTGGTCAGTAAGGTTTTATACTCAATTTCAAGGTGGTTTTTCATGCAGTAAACCCTTTCAATGTGTTATAATAGATTAGTCTTTGTGTTATTCTAATACAATTTAAAAGTTTTGACAAGAAAGGGGCCGTATGGACTTTAACTGGGAAGAATTTTTAGACCCCTATATTCAGACAGTTGGTGAATTGAAAATCAAACTGCGGGGGATTCGCAAGCAGTATCGCAAGGCTAATAGGCATTCTCCAATTGAGTTTGTCACAGGACGGGTAAAACCGATTGAATCCATTAAAGAAAAAATGGCCCTGCGACATATTAAATTGGAAAATCTTGCTCAAGATATGCAAGATATTGCCGGTCTTCGGATTATGGTTCAATTTGTGGATGACATTGAAGAAGTATTAGCTATTTTGCGGAAACGCAAGGATATGCAAATTGTGCATGAACGGGATTATATCAATAATATGAAAGCCTCTGGCTACCGTTCATATCATGTGGTGATTGAGTATCCTGTGGATACTATAAATGGCAACGAGACGGTTCTGGCAGAAATCCAGATTCGAACCCTTTCCATGAATTTCTGGGCTACAATTGAACATTCTCTGAATTATAAATATAAGGGGAATTTTCCAGAAGAAATCAAGAAACGCTTGGAAGTTACAGCAAAAATTGCCTATGAATTAGATGAGGAGATGCGAAAAATCCGCAACGACATTCAAGAAGCGCAGGCCTTATTTGATCCTGCCTATCGCAAACTGAATGACGGTGTGGGCAACAGTGATGATACAGATGAAGAATACAGGTAGAAAAAAAATCGCTCTGCTCGCTAGTCGAAATCCTAAGAGTGAAGCGGTGTCCAAAGAATTATGGACAAAGTTAAAAGAAGCAAATTTTATTTTGACTCCTAAAAATCCAGATATTGTCATTTCTATCGGTGGAGATGGGATGCTTTTATCTGCTTTTCACAAATATGAAAAGTTGATTGATCGTGTACGTTTTGTAGGGATTCACACGGGCCATTTGGGGTTTTATACAGATTATCGCGATTTTGAAGTGGACAAGTTGATTGAAAATCTTAAGCTTGATACAGGTGCTAGAGTATCGTATCCGATTTTAAATGTTAAGGTCAAGATGACAGATGGTCGCATTGTCGAGGCGCGTGCCTTAAATGAGGCGACAGTAAAACGTCTTTCTAAGACCATGGTCGCAGATATTATTATTAACAATGTGCCCTTCGAACGCTTCAGAGGGGATGGAATTTCGGTTTCAACGCCGACAGGATCAACAGCCTATAACAAGTCATTAGGTGGTGCTGTTTTACATCCAACAATCGAGGCATTGCAGATTGCAGAAGTGGCAAGTTTGAACAATCGTGTTTACCGCACCTTAGGTTCATCCGTTGTTGTCCCTAAAAAAGACAAGATTGTGATTGAACCAAAGCATAGTGACCGTTACTCGATTGCGGTAGACAATAAGACTTTTGTCTATGATAGTATTGAAAGTATAGAGTATCAGATAGACAATAGTAAGATTCATTTTGTTGCAACACCGAGCCATACTAGTTTTTGGAATCGGGTTAAGGACGCCTTTATTGGAGAGGTGGAGTAATGCGGTTTGAATTCATTGCTGACCAGCATACGAAAATAAAGACTTTCCTTAAAAAACACGGTGTTTCAAAGGGCTTGTTGGCAAAAATCAAGTACACTGGTGGCAATATTTGGGTCAATGGTATCGAACGCAATGCAACTTACTTGCTTGATATTGGAGATAGGGTTACAATTGACATACCAGCTGAGGAGGATTTAACGGGAAGTTTGAAACCGATTTCCTTTTCGCTGGATATTGTCTATGAAGATGATCATTTTCTGGCGATAAATAAGCCAGTTGGCTACGCCTCCATTCCTTCTGCCTTGCATTCATCCACAATCGCAAATTTTGTAAAAGGTTATCTTATTGAGCAGAATTATGAGAATAAGCAGGTTCATATTGTGACTCGTCTGGATAGGGATACATCAGGCGTTATGCTGTTTGCCAAGCACGGCTATGCCCATGCACGACTCGATAAGCAGTTGCAGGCAAAGCTTATTCATAAACGTTATTATGCTTTGGTGAAGGGGAATGGGCAGCTAGAAGAGACAGGGGATATTATTGCCCCTATCGGTCGTCCAGAAGATAGCATCATTACCCGTTGTGTGACAAAGAATGGAAAATATGCTCATACTTCCTATCGTGTTGTGCAATCGTGGGGAGATATTCATTTAGTAGATATTCAACTACATACTGGACGGACTCATCAGATTCGTGTTCATTTTTCTCACATTGGATTTCCATTGTTAGGAGATGATATGTATGGTGGAAGTTTGGAATGTGGGATAGAACGTCAAGCCTTGCATTGTCATAATTTGGCCTTCGACAATCCTTTTACAGCCGAAAGGATTGATTTGGAAGCACCGCTTCCTGAGGATTTTCAGGCTGTTATCAATCAGTTAATAAGTAAATAAATTTAAGGAGTTTGTTCATGAAAATTTTTGAGCAATTAGCTACAAAGCTAGAGGGTAAAAAAGTACGTATCGTATTGCCAGAAGGTGAAGAACCACGTATCTTGCAGGCTACAAAACGTTTGGTAAATGAGTCGGATGTAGTACCCGTCTTGCTTGGAAACCCAGATCGTATTAAGATTTACCTTGACATTGAAGGGATTACAGAAGGTTTTGAAATTATTGACCCAGCTCATTATGATAGATATGATGAGATGGTAGCTGCTTTGGTAGAGCGCCGTAAAGGTAAGGTATCAGAAGAGCAGGCACATGAGTTGTTGAAAGATGTTAACTACTTTGGTGTTATGTTGGTATATATGGGCGTAGTAGAAGGTATGGTATCTGGTGCGATTCATTCAACTGCTTCAACAGTTCGTCCAGCTCTTCAAATCATTAAAACAGAGCCAGGTGTATCGAAAACATCAGGTGCCTTCTTGATGGTAAAAGGTGAAGAGCGTTATATTTTTGGTGACTGTGCTATCAACATTGATCCAGATGCTCAAACCTTGGCAGAAATCGCTATCAACTCAGCACGTACTGCTAAAATGTTTGGTATTGATCCAAAAGTTGCAATGCTCAGCTATTCAACAAAAGGATCTGGTGCTGGTCCTAAAGTAGATAAAGTTGTTGAAGCTACAAAAATTGCTCAAAAATTGCGTCCTGAGTTGGATTTGGACGGTGAATTGCAATTTGATGCTGCCTTTGTTCCTACCACAGGTAAATTAAAAGCACCAGGTTCGAGTGTTGCTGGTCAAGCGACTGTATTTATCTTCCCAGGTATCTCAGCTGGTAATATTGGTTATAAAATTGCCGAACGTATGGGTGGATTTGCAGCGGTAGGTCCTGTTTTACAAGGTTTGAATCAGCCTGTAAACGACTTGTCTCGTGGTTGTAACCCTGATGATGTTTACAACTTGACCTTGATTACTGCGGTTCAGGCTTTGGAGCACCGTTAATATGAAATTTTTATCACGATATTTTAAGGACTATATTAAGGAATCCATATTAGGTCCAGTTTTTAAACTATTGGAAGCTTGTTTTGAGCTTTTGGTACCATTAATTATCGCCTATATCGTTGATACAATTATTCCAAATGGCAGCCAGGGAAACCTGGTTGCTATGCTTTTTTTACTGGTTGGTCTAGCATGTATTGGAATTATTGTTTCACTAATAGCGCAATATTATTCAGCTAAAGCAGCGGTTGGAGTGACTAAAGAGCTGACGAATGACTTGTATCAGAAGGTTCTTTCCCTTCCCAAGTCTAGCCGAGATATTCTTTCCTCATCCAGTTTGCTGACACGATTGACTAGCGACACTTTACAAATTCAAACGGGTATTAATACTTTTCTTCGTTTGTTTTTACGTGCTCCAATTGTCGTATTTGGTTCGCTCATCATGGCATTCTATATTAGCCCAAGTCTATCTGCCTATTTTCTAGGAATGATTATCTTATTGATTTTTATAGTGACAGTCATTTCTGTTATGACCAGCCGTATTTATCAATCGATACGAAAAGAATTAGATGGTTTGGTGGGGCAGGTACGTGAGACAGTGACTGGTTGGCGAGTGATTCGTGCATTTGGACAAAGAGAGCGGGAAATTAAGGCTTTTCAAGGCATAAATCAGATTTATAAGAAGCAACAGTTGCAGGCTGGTTTTTGGTCTAGTCTTTTATCGCCATTGACATTTTTAGTGGTCAACGGCACCTTACTCATTCTCATCTGGCAGGGAAATATAGCCATTTCACACAATTTGTTGGAACAGGGGATGTTGGTCGCTCTTATCAACTACCTTCTTCAAATTTTAGTTGAATTGGTCAAGATGATTATGGTCGTGTCTACTCTCAACCAGACCTATATTTCAGCGCAACGTATTCAAGAGGTTTTTGACCAAACATCTGAGGATGTAGAGTCTAGTTTGCCAATAGTGGTTAGTGAGGATAAGGAGATTATCTTTTCTGTGCGTCATCTTTCCTTTTCTTATCCAAAATCTGCTGAGGAGTCCCTGTCTGACATTGCTTTTGACTTACGTAAAGGCCAGTTTATGGGAATTATCGGGGGAACTGGGTCAGGTAAGTCCACCCTAGTAGATTTATTGCAGGCACTCTATTCAGTGCCAACAAATCAGCTCTCTCTCTTCATTGATGGAAAAAGTCCTAAGAATTTAAAAGAGTGGCGGCAGCAAATTGCCGTCGTTCCGCAACAGGCTCAGCTTTTTGCTGGAACTATACGTTCTAATTTATCTTTAGGATTGGAAGAAATATCTGATAGTGACCTATGGTCTGCATTAGAAATTGCACAGGCTAAATCTTTCATAGAGGATAAAGGTGGTCTGGATAGCCCAGTCGAAGCCTTTGGGAAGAATTTTTCTGGTGGACAGCGTCAACGTTTGACCATTGCACGCGCTATTTTACAGAAAGCACCGATTTTAATCTTGGATGATGCGACCTCTGCTCTGGATTATTTGACGGAGAGTCGATTATTAGTGGCTATTCGCCAGGAATTACCAGGTCAGAACTTAATCATGGTGTCACAAAGAACCAATAGTTTACGGACAGCTGATCAGATTTTAGTCTTAGAACAAGGGCGTCAAGTTGGGCTTGGTCGCCATGAGGACTTACTGAGAAGCTCTGCTATTTATCAAGAAATTCACCAATCGCAACAACAAGGAGAGGAGGATAGCTATGAGACAATCTAGTTTTAAGGAACTGGTCAGATTGGTTTTACACCAGCCCCTTCGAATGTCCTTGATGTTGGTGGGAACTTTGGTGCAAGTCCTTCTGACAGTTTATCTGCCTATCTTGATTGGTCAGGCAGTCGATGCAGTATTGATAGCAAATGGTCAGGTCTTGCTCGGTATCTTAGGCAAAATGGTGATGGTTATCTTGCTTAATACGCTGGTGCAATGGTACTTACCTTTGGTAACCAATCGCTTGGTTTACGGAATGGTGGCCGACTTGCGTGAACAGGTCTATGTGAAGCTGCACCAGATGCCCCTATCTTATCTGGATCGTCAATCAGTCGGTGATTTGGTGGCTCGTTTTTCAAGTGATAGTGAGCAATTAACAAATGGTCTCTTGATGATTTTCAATCAATTTTTCATTGGTATCTTGACCATTTTCTTAACTATTTTCACTATGGCTAGGCTTGACTTGACCATGATGTTGCTTGTTGTCGCCCTGACTCCGGTTTCTCTGCTTGTGGCACGCTATATCGCTAAGAAATCCTATGGTTATTATAGGCAACAGACTCAGGCACGTGGGAGGCAATCTCAGCTTTTGGAAGAGTCCATCAGTCAATTGACACTGGTTCAATCTTTCAATGCTCAAGAGCAATTTACGCAAGGTTTTCAAGTTGTGAATGACCAGTATGCAACCTATTCCCAACAGGCTATCTTTGCCTCTTCAACGGTCAATCCAAGTACGCGGTTTATCAATGCTATTATTTATGCCTTACTTGCAGGACTTGGAGCGCTGAGAATTATGGCAGGAAATTTTACAGTGGGATCTCTGACAACCTTCCTCAATTATGCTAGTCAGTACAGCAAGCCTTTTAATGATATTTCTTCGGTCCTATCGGAATTGCAGAGCGCCTTAGCTTGTGCAGACAGGCTGTTTGCTATCTTGGCTCTAGATAGCATTGACGATCAGGCTGAGCGGAAAATTGATTCAGAGGAGTTGAAGGGAGCTATTTCCTTTGACAATGTGTCTTTCTCATATAGCCCTGACCGTTCTCTGATAGAACAGTTGAACATTGATGTCAAAGCTGGACAAAAAGTAGCCATTGTTGGACCTACTGGTGCTGGTAAATCAACCATGATTAACCTTCTTATGCGTTTCTACGATGTGACGGCTGGTCAGATTGTCTTAGATGGGGTTCCGATTAGCCAATACAGTCGTGAGGATCTTCGCAGACAGATTGGGATGGTTTTACAGGAGACATGGATCAAATCTGGTACCATTCATGATAATATTGCCTATGGCTATCCAAATGCCACGCGGGAATTGGTCATTGAGGCGGCAAAGGCAGCTAATGCAGACTTCTTTATTCGTCAGCTTCCACAGGGTTACGATACGGTTTTGGCAGATGGAGGAGAAGGCTTATCCCAGGGACAACGTCAGCTTTTGTCTATTGCGCGTGTCTTTGTCAAGATACCTAAAATCCTGATTTTAGATGAGGCGACCTCCTCTATTGATACACGGACAGAAATTTTAGTACAGGAAGCATTTGCCAAATTGATGGAAGGACGGACCAGTTTTATTATTGCTCATCGCCTATCAACCATTCAATCAGCTGACTTGATTTTGGTCATGGTGGATGGAAAAATTGTTGAACAAGGGAACCATGAAGCGTTGATGGCTGAACAAGGCGTTTATTATCAAATGCAAACAAGTCAGCAGACAGAGGAGGATGAAAGTGTTAGATAAATTAAACTTACAACCGATTACGGTTTTAGATGACTATCAAGCTACAATGCTCAATGAGAAAGAGGTGCTACTGACTACAAAGGTGACGGAAAAATCTCTCAATCCATACGGTATGGCACATGGAGGCTTTCTTTTCACATTGGCAGATTCAGTTGCAGGTCTGACAACGGTAGCACGGGGTTCTTATTCTGTCACCCTACAGTCCAATATCCATTATATGAAGGCAGCTAAACTTGGTGATACCTTATCAGTAATAGGCTCTTGCACACATGATGGAAGTAGAACAAAGGTCGTCGAAGTTAAGATAGAAAATCAAGATAAACAGCTACTTACTTCAGCAAGTTTTACCATGTTTGTAACAGGAAAAGTAGAATAAAACTCTTCGAACATCAAAAGCAGACAGTCTTGGCTAGATTTAGAAAAACAAATTCGTTCGTTCTATTTCCAACCTCCAAAGTTTCCCCAAACCTTTGGAGCTAGTTTGATTTTGATTATAAACGATATAAGGGAGTTGGCAAAAGCTGGCTCCCTTTCTTTGTGTTATACTAGATGTATGTTAGATTTGAAAGAATATGGAATTGAAATGTGGCCGGAGGAAAAGATTCAAGCTTTTCGCAAGGCACTCTTAGATTGGTATGATGCCAATAAACGTGATTTGCCTTGGAGAAGGACCAAGGATCCGTATGCTATATGGGTTTCTGAAATCATGCTTCAACAGACAAGAGTAGACACGGTCATTCCTTATTATGAACGTTTTCTCCATCACTTGCCTACGATTAGTGATTTAGCACAAGCACCAGAGGAGGTCATTCTCAAACTCTGGGAGGGATTGGGCTATTATTCGCGCGTGCGGAATATGCAAAAGGCGGCTCAGCAAATGGTAGAAGATTTTGATGGGCAATTTCCGACCACGCATGCAGCCATTTCAAGCCTAAAGGGCATTGGTCCCTATACTGCTGGAGCAATTTCCAGTATTGCTTTTAATTTGCCAGAACCAGCGGTAGATGGCAATGTGATGCGGGTTCTCAGCCGCTTGTTTGAGGTTGATTATGACATTGGGCTTCCTGCCAATCGCAAGATTTTCCAAGCGATGATGGAGCTATTGATTGATCCAGAGCGACCGGGCGATTTCAACCAAGCTCTGATGGATCTAGGGTCGGATATTGAATCGCCAGTTAATCCACGTCCCCAGGACAGCCCAGTCAAAGCCTTTAGCGCAGCCTACTTAAACGGTACAATGGATAAGTATCCAATCAAAGCACCAAAGAAAAAGCCGATTCCCGTGGCCTACCAGGGATTTCTCATCAGAAATAAAGACAATCAATTTTTATTGGAAAAAAATAATGAAGCAGGTCTTCTATCAGGTTTCTGGTCTTTTCCGCTTTTGGAAAAAGGAGCAATCGTTGACAAACAAGTCTCTCTCTTTGAAGTTGCAGAAGAAGTTGTTCAGCCAGATATTCGGCAGAGCTTTACGGAACTTTATGGTCTGACTGTTGATTGGCAAGAGCAAGAATTTGGCATCGTCCAGCACATTTTTAGTCACCGCAAATGGCAGATAGAAATGGTAGAAGGTGTGGCAGAAACACTTAACCTTCCAGAATCAAAAGAATTGAAATGGGTTTCTGTAGAAGATTTTCCTACCTACCCATTTGCTAAGCCGCAACAAAAAATGTGGGAAAACTTTATCAAGGAAAAAGAAAAGCAAAAAAGTTGACTTTGGAGCACATAATTATTTGAAAGCGTTTTATAATAGTGGTATAATCTAATTGAAAAAAGGAAATAGTTAGTTAAGATGTTGAACGCCATCTGAATTGTTGAAAGGAGTTCTTTAGCGTTCGTAGAAGTGTATATACTATTAGCCATCTTTCTCTAATAAAAAGAGAGGGATGCTAGTAGGGGAAAAGTCCGTTATCCCTGTTTTATATCTATTTGTGATATCCATTGTCAAATGCATAGCATTAACTCATTATTTAGCCTTGCTACCCGGTTCAATCAGAAGTAGGCTAAGGTTATTCGTGTCGTAACTACTATGTGTTCAAGATGTTGTAACTTTTGAACATAACCTTAGAAAATCACAAAAAGCTCTAGCGATTTTCATCATAATAAGCAATCTCCACACTTTAGACAAATAGTAAGAGGACAATCAAAGACATAAGGGTAGCAGAATAATTATTTAATCATTAACTTGTTGTCAAATAACTATCTGGTAATGGACTTTTCCAATTTGACATATAAAAAGGAGGCTGTCATAGCCTCCTTTTACTGTGCTTTTCAGTTTGTTTTCAGTAGGAAAAAACGCCAGCTATACGAACAGACTTTCCAAAACCAGATGGATGAATGTAGCCAATATAACTAGTGATTAACTAGGCTTAGAAATCAATCTGGACTATAAATATCTACAACTTGACCAATAGGCCGAATATCGTCTTCTGGGCTAAAATAGATATCATCATAGTCAGAATTGAGTGATTGCAAATAGTCACCTTTGAACTTTTTAACAAAATTTTCCCCATTGACTGAAAAAATTCCGATCGTATTTAGAGGAATATGAGGAGTTAGGCGAATGAAGAGATAGTCTCCATCCTCGATATGCGGAGCCATAGAATCTCCCACAACCTGAGCGATTGTATCATAAGATTGGTTATCTGGAATCTCATCGTTATAGAATGATACAAGATTGTTCATATCTGTATCCTGCCAGTAACCTGTACCGGCAGAAACCTTACCAGGAACAGGTAATTCGATTCGCTCCCGATAGTCATCCAAGTGAAGAATAGAAGCAGCAGGAGTAACTGAGGCAGTTTGCATAGCTGATAACTGTTCTTGACCAAAAGTTAACCATTGTGCATGGAAATCACCTTTTAATTCATTGTCCAAGGTTTGAACCTCTGGATGAATAGGCTGTTGAAAGAGTTTAAATTGGGAAGGAGTAATCGTTAAAGCTATATCCTGATTGGAATCTAGTTGCTCGATTAGCTCACCAACCGATATAGCCATGCCCTTAGCGACTTTTTCTAGCGTATCCATCGTTGGCAGGAGAGCTTTTTTGGTTTTGGGATGCTGGTTCTTTTCCAACATAGAAATATAACCTTTTGTTAAACCAGATAATTCAGCGAATTTATCCATTGATAATTTATTCTTGCTTCGGTATTCTTTTAAAATATCACCTAAAATCATGGTTGTCTCCTTATCTGTTTAACCAATTATACCATTAAAAAATATTTTTTGCAAATTTTGTTTAACATGTTTGACAAAAAATCAAAACGGTGTTATGATAATCTCACAAAAAGAAAAATAGGAGTCGCAAATGAAAAGGATGACAGAGATTTCTTGGAATGATATTTATAAAGAGTGGGAAACCTATGCTAATCATTTTGGTTTGACGACTCCGATAAATACTGAAAAATTGCGAGATCAGAAATCGAAGGATTTTGGAAAAGGAAGTCTGATTACGCTGGACTTATTAGCCGATTACGATACTGATTCTGAGAAGACCGCAGCTATTTGGGTAGCTTCGTTTTGTAGAGATTTAATACAAGATTACGCATATTTACTAAATGGTAGAGCCTATCTTACAGTCAATCAGATTTATTTTCAGGCACTCAAACAATTCCAGTCAGAAGCGGTAATATGGTCAAAACCTCTCACACGATTACAACCGAAGTTATTTGTATCTTATCGTTTGTTGGAAAATCTTGATTTGAGTCATTATTCTTGTGTAGTGGAGTTAGCAATGTTGCAGGCTAGTATGGTTCGGACACAGATATTAGAAAAGTAATTATAGTAGGAGAATGAAAATGTTTGATTTGTTGAATAAGAAAGCTGAAGTATCGAAAGTTGCAGAGTATTGGAATGATACTTTGATAGAAAGAGGAATTTTGAGCGCTGATGAATTGCTTGAAGGAAAATGCTGGAGATGTAAAAGTTCTCATGGTGTAGCTGTGTGTCAGATTGTATCAAGCAAATGGAGCAAGGATACGAGCCTGGCTAATCAGATGGTCCTCTGTCTATCCTGTCAGCATGAAAAACCTAATGTAGCTGATACAGAAATTGTGTGGCAATGGTTAGAAGTTGAGAATAATGAACGTTACTGGACTCTACAAGGTATGGCAGAATATGAGAAAATGTATAAAAAATCGGTACTTCAAGAGTTATGGGATATGGGAATTAGAGATGGTGAAGAAGTCGAGACGCTTGTAAATAAAGTAACTAGCCTTTCTCGTAAGAATGATATTGTTTTAAATAGAGCAACATTAGCAGGATTATTTCGCTGTGAAATCGAACAAATGCGTCGAAAGGCATTTCTAAATTGGACAGGAATTTTTAAGTTAGTCAGTTAACTGATGCAGTTGTAGGAAAACATCTCATGCTGATTGGAGTAACAGATAAATAAAAAGCGCATCAGCTTAGAATCTTAAAGAAAGAAGTCTACTGATGCGTTTATAGGATTATATTTCAGCTAATAAAAATTGGAGTGAATGTTTTTGAATTATAGCTATTAAAATCAGGGAGGTTATTCGATGTTAGAAATAAAACGATTCTCCTTTCTAGAAAATCGGTAACCGCAATGTTGACAACGATAATAAGTCCGATCAGCTTCATAGAGCATTGCAAACATAGCTTCCTCTATGCCATTGATTGCATGACCAATCATACCGACTTTACGAGAATATCTTTTTTGTGTTGGAATGTAAGTTTGCAGTTTTACTGACTGACATTTTAGTCATTTAAGTGCTTGTTTAGTATCCATGTAATATGGAAAAATTTTTCTTATAGGATAACTGATTAGTGGCTATAGTTGTTAACTATACATATCTCTAATGTTTAAGTATTAGTCAAGATGGTAAAAATGAGGTAGAATACAGAAAAAGATCAAAGGAGTACCTTTATGACTAGAGAATTTTCATTTGAAACCCTTCAACTCCATGCTGGGCAGGAAGTTGACCCCGCGTCAAAATCACGTGCAGTACCGATTTATCAAACCACTTCCTATGTATTTGAAGATGCTCAAGAAGCAGAAGATTTATTCGCTTTACGTAAACCGGGGAATATCTATACTCGTATCACGAATCCGACGGTCTCTACTTTTGAAAATCGTGTAGCAGCCTTAGAAGGTGGGATTGGTGCCTTGGCCACTTCTTCAGGAATGGCAGCCATCACATACACTATTCTAGCGCTAGCACATGCTGGAGATCACATTGTGGCGGCAACGACACTCTATGGTGGGACTTTTAACCTATTCAAAGAAACCCTTCCTCGCTATGGTATTACAACAAGCTTTGTAGATATTGATGATTTTGAAGCGGTAGAAGCTGCGATTAAAGATAATACAAAACTGGTATTTATTGAAACCTTGGGAAATCCTGTTATCAATATTCCTGATCTTGAAAAATTAGCAGAAATTGCACACAACCACCATATCCCGCTTGTTTCAGATAATACCTTCGCAACCCCATATTTGATTAATGTATTTTCTCATGGTGTTGATATTGTAGTCCATTCAGCAACCAAGTTTATCGGTGGGCATGGTACGACCATTGGCGGTGTGATTGTCGATAGCGGCAAGTTTGACTGGGCGACATCTGGTAAGTTTCCGCAATTTGTTGAAGAAGATCCAAGCTATCATAACATTAGTTATACTCGTGATATTGGTGCTGCAGCATTTATTGTAGCAGTTCGTGTACAATTGCTTCGCGATACAGGTGCTGCCCTTGCTCCATTCAACGCTTTCTTACTTTTACAAGGGTTAGAAACCTTGTCTCTCCGTGTAGAGCGTCATGTGTCTAATGCTGAAAAAATTGTTGACTTTTTACTTAGTCATCCTCAGGTAGAGTCGGTCAATTATCCATCACTTCCAGATAGTCCTTATAAGGCTTTGGCGGATAAGTACCTGCCTAAGGGAGTTGGCTCTATTTTCTCTTTCCAAGTAAAAGGCGGAGCAGAAGAAGCGCGTAAGGTTATTGATAGTTTGGAAATCTTTTCTAATCTAGCAAACGTTGCCGATGCTAAATCACTAGTAGTTCATCCAGCTACAACCACGCACGCTCAATTAGCACCAGCAGACCAAATTGCAGCAGGTGTAACACCAAATCAAATCCGCCTATCTGTTGGTCTTGAAAATATCAATGATTTGATTGAAGATTTGCAACTTGCTCTTGATAAATTATAGGTTGTGAATCGAATGGCATGATTTCATTCTTTATGAATAAATAAAAGGAAATTTGGCGTGTGTGCCAGTTTCCTTTTTTATATATGTTCTAGTTCTTCCAGTCCATTCTCAGTTAGTCGGTAGATTCTTTGACAAACCTCTTTCAAAAAGCGTCTGTCGTGTGATACGCATACCAAGCCACCTGGATAATCGGCAAATAGTTGACGAATATATGGCTGAGAAGTAGGAGAGAAGTTTCGGCTTGGTTCATCTAATAAGAGAAAATTGGCTTGATCAAGAACCATTTTTAACAAGAGTAACTTGGCTTTTTGTCCCCCCGAAAGTTCACAGATCTTGTGATGAACTTCTTGTCGTGTAAACTGCAGACTGGCTAGATGTGTTAAGATAAGTTGTTCCTGCTCACGATTGCCATTTTCTAATAAAAAATCAAGTGGAGTTTTAGACTCATCAAGGACTTCTGTATAGTGCTGGGGCATGTAGCCCAAGTTTATATCCGCTCGTTGCCTGAATTCTTTATAGATTATCTTTAGAAAGCTGGATTTACCAATTCCATTTTGTCCAATGATACCAATCTTATCTTGCCCATTTATGTTGAAATGGATGTTTTGAACGAGTAGTTGCTCGTCAACCTTTAATTGGAAGTTTTCTAAGTGAAGCACTTGTTTTCTAGCTGGTAGTGGTGAAATGTCTGAGAAGAAGAGGGAAATAGCATCTTCATGAAAAGGAACTTGTGTGAGATTTTCTTTCATTCTTTCATAGCGTTTTTCACGTGATAAGACATTTTTCATTTTCTTGGCTATGAGCCGTCCTAGTGTGGCATCATGGGTGTTGAGCAAGGTATGACGAACCTGTGATTTTTGACGTAGGTGCTTGTTCATAGCTTTGTCAAATTCTTTTTTGTCGTTCCGAGCTTGTTGGACTTGTTTCTGATAGGCTTGTTGGCGTCTCAATGCGTAATCCTGGTAGTCCAGTTCTTCAACCTTGGTTTGAGCAAGTGTTTTCTTCTTAACCGATTCTAGGTGAATGATTTTTGTGGCTGTTTTGCTAAGAAAGTCTTCATCATGGGAAACAAATAGAATGGTTTTAGGGTTCGTGATGATATAGTTTTCAAGCCAAAGTAAGGTATCTAAATCCAAGTCATTGGATGGTTCATCCAGAAAAATAATATCAGATGGAGTTGCTAGAGATTTGATTAACTGAATTTTTAATTTTTCGCCACCTGACAGGCTTCCAATCAATTGTTGACTGGCAAATCGCTCACTGTTAAACTGGAGTTGCTCAGCATAGAGGTAGAGTAGGCCGTAATCAATGTCACTGTCCATATCTCCGAAGAAGTAGTCGTTCAAGGTTAGCTCTGCTATTTCCAGTGGAAGACTTTGGGGAATGTAGACTGGTGAGCAAAAATTTCGTTGAATATTGCCTGATTGAAGCAGGTAGTCAGCAACAAGAGTTGAGTCCATCAAGGTGAGTAATAGACTGGATTTGCCATTTCCTTCTTCCCCGATGATGGCTATTTTATCGCCAGGGTTGACAATGAAGTTTAGGTCGTGAACCAAGGTTCTTAAATCTTTTTGATGGTCGAGAGATAAATGTTGAGTGGTTAGTAGCATAGGGCCTCCTTTACAAGAAAAAACACACTACCTATTTAGTAGTGTGTCGAAATCTGCTCAAAAAGACCCTATTCAAGGAATAGAGGAAACAGAAAAATGGACGCAAGAAAACTACTAAATAAGTATAGAACTTAGATTGAGTTTACTTGTTATTGTCCATTTCTCCTTACCTCGCATGCTTTATTTATTTCAGTATAGCATTTTGATAAAATCTTGTCAATTAGCATGCTATAACATTTATTGATATTGATAGAGATGTATGTTAAAATGAACTTATTGTAAATGAGAGAGGATCCGAAATGGCAATCACTGGAATTAAGCAAGCAGATATTTTAGAAATAGACAAACAAGTCCGTTTACGTCGGTATGATGGTCAGCATGATTTTGCTTTTGAATGGCACCAAGATCTAGAATTGGTCTGGCTTGTTGATGGCGATAAAGAACGTTATAGTCTTGACTTGCTCAATCGTATGTATGATTATTTGTCTAAAAATGGCGAATGTTACTTTATTGAAATTTTTGAAGACGATCAGTTTATCCCAATTGGTGATGTGACGCTGTTTGCAGATGATTTTGCCATTGCCATTGGAGATAAGCGGTATTGGAAAAAGGGAATCGGGACTAAGGTATTACAGCGAATGATCGAGCGTGCAAGGGAAGTGGGTCTTGAGGAAATACTTGTCGAAGAAATTTATGACTGGAATACGGGCTCCCGTAAACTATTTGAGAAATGTGGCTTTGAAGCTGTTGAAAAGACAAAGAAAGGTTGGTCTTACAAGATGATATTGTAATTGTATTATGAAATGCTAAAAAAGCCTTGACTCTTTGGGTCAAAGGCTTTTTGCATATCTACACATTCAATACCTTATCTAGGAAGTCTTGTAAACGTGGGTGTTGTGGGTTATCAAAGATTTGCTCTGGGGTACCATCTTCAAGGAACTCACCGCCATCCGTAAAGATAACACGGTTAGCGACCTTGCGGGCGAAGCCCATTTCGTGAGTTACGATCAACATGGTCATACCTTGCTCAGCCAAGTCTTTCATAACATTGAGTACATCGCCAACCATTTCAGGGTCAAGGGCAGAAGTTGGTTCGTCAAAGAGCATGATGTCTGGGTTCATAGCCAAGGCACGAGCGATAGCAACACGTTGCTTCTGACCACCTGAAAGGCTGTCTGGCATAGCATCGCGTTTGTCTGCCAATCCTACTTTTTCCAATAATTCCATGCCGACCTTTTCAGCTTCAGACTTGTCCATCAATTTGTGTTCGATTGGCGCAAATGTGATATTGTCAAGTACAGACATATGAGGGAAGAGGTTGAAGTGTTGGAATACCATTCCGACATTTGAACGGAAGGCGTCAACATCTGTCTTAGGATCGGTTAAGTCATATCCATCGACTATTACTTGACCACTTGTAATGGTTTCAAGTAAGTTCATTGTACGAAGGAAGGTCGATTTACCTGAACCAGAAGGACCGATGATACAAACAACATCGCCTTCATAGAACTTAGCAGTAATACCTTTGAGGACCTCGTTTTTACCATAAGACTTGTGTAAGTCATGGACGTTAATTTTTAATTGAGCCATTATTTGCCTCCTTTTTCGAGTTTGCGTGCTAAGCGAGTCAAGAGTGTGATAACTACCAAATAAATGATGGCAAGAATTGCATACATACGGAAGGATTGGTAGTTACGTGCAATAATGATTTTACCTGCTTGGAAGAGTTCGACCAAACCAATCGCAGAAATGATAGTAGTATCTTTCAGAGTAATAACAAACTGGTTGATGAAGTTAGGCAACATAATTTTACCAGCTTGAGGTAGGATAATCTTACGCATGGTTGTTCCGTAGGAAATACCCAAACTGCGAGATGCTTCCATCTGACCAGCTGGAACTGCCTGAATACCACCACGAACAATCTCAGCAATATAGGCACCAGAGTTGAGGGATAGGGCAATGGTACCAGCAACAAAGTCGTTAATTGGTGATTGTTGACCTGTGATGGATTCAATCAAGTTTGGGATACCCCAGAAGATGAATGCAGCGACAATCATGAGCGGAATACCACGAACAACATCTACAAAAACAGATGAAGTAACACGGAGTGCTTTAACAGGGCTGACAGCAAACATACCGAAGATAATACCGATGACAATTGCAATAGCAAATGATAGAAGGGCAAGTCCAATTGTGATACCAAGACCTGAGAGCAATTGACCGTAGTTGTTTTTCAAAAGACCAACAATCGTTGTCTCATCAACAGTTGAAGTCGTTGTGCTTGCTTCTTCAGTTGAGTTGAAATACTTATTAAGGATTTCATCATACTTGCCTGATTCAACTAGGGTAGCTAAGCCATTGTTAAACATTTCAATTAATTCTGGGTTGGCACCTTTTTTAACGGCAAATCCGTACTCACCTGATTTTTCGCCAGGAATTGGTGTTGCAAAGTTGCGACCTTGTTGGATGGCATATAGAAGAACGGCTTCGTCATCCATAAGAGCATCAATAGAACCAGAGTTTAAACTGTCATACATACTTGAAGCTTCGTCGAAGGCTTTTAGGGTGTAACCATATTTTGCCTTGTTTTCTTCTAAGAAGCTATATGAAGCAGTACCATTTTTAGCTCCAACAGTTTTCCCTTTTAAGTCCTCGTAAGAAGCGATGTCGCTACCATTTTTAACAGCTAATAGGATGTTTGAAGTATAGTAGGCGTTTGAGAAGTCAAAGATTTCCTTACGAGCATCTGTGATAGACATACCGGCAATAACTGCATCAGCTTGTCCAGCTTGAACAGCATTTAGTGCAGCGTCGAACCCAGGGTTTTGAATGGTAATGGTAAATCCTTGTTGTTCAGCGATTGCCTTGATTAATTCCATATCGATTCCGACATAGTTACCTGATTCATCTTGGTATTCAAATGGAGCAAAAGAAGAATCTGCCACAATTGTGTAGCTTGATTTGACAGGTGTTGCTTTAGCTGATGCGTTTCCTGTTAAGCTTAAACGAGATGAGTAATCTGTACTTTCGGCAGAAGTGGTAGAAGTTCCTAACCATTTGTTCATGATTGTTTCGTAGGTGCCATCTTTCTTCATCTCAGCTAAAGCCTTGTTAAAGTCTTCAACAAGATATTCATATTGGCTACCTTTTTTTACAGAGAAACCAAATGAACCGATTGCTTCGCCTTCGATGTCAATGCTTAGGTCTTGACCTTGTTGGATAGCGTATTGAATAACCGCTTCGTCGTCCATGACTGCATCAACAGCACCAGCAGAAAGGCTATTATACATCAAATCGCCAGTATCAAAAGTTTTTACGTTGTATCCGTACTTGTCTTTGTTTTCATCTAGGAAGTTTTGGGCTGCGGTACCGTTTTTGACACCGACAGTCTTGCCTTTAAGGTCCTTATATGAAGAGATGGTATTTGCTTTTGTGGTAGCGATAACGATTTTGGTGTCGAAATAAGGGTCTGAGAAAGTAAATACTTTCTTACGCGCTTCGGTGATAGTTGTACCTGCCATTAGGGCGTCCGCAGATCCAGCCTGTACAGCGTTTACAGCTGCATCAAATCCTGGGAAGCTTTGATTCATGGTCCAACCTGAGCGCTTGGCTACTTCGTTGATGATGTCAACATCTAATCCTTTATAAATTTGATCTGAGTCTTTAAACTCGAATGGGGCGTAAGCATTGTCAAATACGATATCAATAGTATCGTCAGCTTTAACGCCAGTAAAAATAAAGAATACTGGCAGAATGCTTGCCAATAATATGAGTAATTTTTTCTTCATTTCCATACTCCTTCTATTATAAAATAACTGTCCTAGTATATCATATTCTGAAAATTAATGCAAAATCGAGGCTTTTATAATGTTAGAAGTTCTAACATACAAAGTCATTAAAATGTGAGAAAATTTAATATTTTGGACATAGTTGTGAATGGTTTATAATGTTTCTCCATTAGTCGAACTTATGATAAAATAGAAGTATGATTAATCGAAATACTGAAAACCAATTTAAACTTGTATCGAAATATTCCCCATCTGGCGACCAGCCCCAAGCCATTGAAACCTTGGTTGATAACATCGAGGGGGGCGAAAAAGCCCAGATTCTCATGGGGGCGACTGGTACTGGTAAGACCTACACCATGAGTCAGGTCATTGCCCGTGTCAATAAGCCCACTCTGGTTATCGCCCACAACAAGACCTTGGCTGGTCAGCTTTATAGTGAGTTCAAAGAGTTCTTCCCAGAAAATGCGGTAGAATACTTCGTGTCCTACTACGATTACTACCAGCCCGAAGCCTATGTCCCGTCCAGCGATACCTATATTGAGAAGGATAGCTCGGTCAATGATGAGATTGACAAACTCCGTCACTCAGCAACCTCAGCCCTGCTGGAGCGAAACGATGTTATTGTTGTAGCTTCGGTTTCTTGTATCTATGGTTTGGGTTCGCCCAAGGAATATTCTGACAGCGTGGTCAGTCTGCGACCAGGTCAGGAGATTTCCCGTGACCAGTTGCTCAATTCTCTGGTAGATATCCAGTTTGAGCGCAACGACATTGACTTCCAACGGGGACGTTTCCGTGTGCGTGGGGATGTGGTGGAGATTTTTCCAGCTTCTCGTGATGAACACGCCTTCCGTGTGGAGTTTTTCGGGGATGAAATCGACCGCATTCGTGAGATTGAAAGCCTGACAGGTAAGGTCTTGGGCGATGTGGACCACTTGGCGATTTTCCCTGCCACCCACTTCGTGACCAACGACGACCACATGGAAACGGCCATTGCCAAGATTCAGGCGGAACTGGAAGAGCAGCTCAAGGTCTTTGAGGCAGAAGGAAAACTCTTAGAAGCTCAGCGATTGAAACAACGGACCGACTACGATATCGAAATGCTGCGGGAAATGGGTTACACCAACGGAGTTGAGAACTATTCACGACACATGGACGGGCGAAGCGAGGGCGAGCCTCCTTATACTCTGCTGGACTTTTTCCCTGAAGACTACCTGATTATGATTGACGAGAGTCACATGACCATGGGGCAGATTAAGGGGATGTACAATGGTGACCGCTCACGCAAGGAGATGTTGGTCAATTATGGTTTCCGCCTCCCAAGTGCACTGGACAATCGTCCGCTGCGCAGGGAAGAATTTGAGAGTCATGTCCACCAGATTGTCTATGTATCTGCGACGCCGGGTGATTATGAAATGGAGCAGACTGATACCGTTGTCGAGCAGATTATTCGGCCGACAGGGCTTTTGGATCCAGAAGTGGAAGTCCGTCCAACCATGGGTCAAATGGATGACCTCTTGGGTGAAATCAATGCCCGTGTTGAGAAGGGTGAGCGGACCTTTATCACTACCCTGACTAAGAAAATGGCAGAGGACTTGACCGACTACCTGAAAGAAATGGGTGTCAAGGTCAAGTATATGCACTCGGACATTAAGACCTTGGAGCGTACGGAGATTATTCGTGATTTGCGTTTAGGCGTCTTTGATGTCTTGATAGGGATTAACCTCTTGCGTGAAGGGATTGACGTGCCAGAAGTCAGTCTGGTTGCTATTCTAGATGCTGACAAGGAAGGTTTCCTCCGTAATGAACGAGGGCTCATCCAGACAATTGGTCGTGCGGCCCGTAACTCTGAAGGTCATGTCATCATGTATGCGGACAAGGTCACCGAGTCCATGCGCAAGGCTATGGACGAAACAGCCCGCCGCCGTCAAATCCAGATGGCTTATAATGAAGAGCATGGCATTATTCCACAGACCATTAAGAAAGAAATCCGTGACCTGATAAGCGTGACCAAGGCTATCAATCAGGACAAGGAAGAAGTGGTCGACTTCAATGCCCTCAACAAAGACGAACGCAAGGCTATGATCAAGAAACTGGAAGGTCAGATGCAGGAAGCAGCAGAAGTACTTGACTTTGAACTGGCAGCCCAGATTCGTGACATGGTCATTGAGTTGAAGAATACGTAGTAAGAGTTACTAGGTTCAGTGATTTAAGTAGAATGAAATTACAAGAGGCGGCAGGTAGAAATTGACCTGCCACCTTTTATAATACTTAAAATTTTTACTTGTGGACTTGGGAGTGGGAAAGAACTCAACCATTCATAAGAAGAGTTCGTCAACAATTTTTCGTTTTAAGTTGTTGAGCTGAAACAGTCTATTCCCAGACTGTTTCACTCCCACCCCTGCACAGCTCAAACTGTCTGGGAGACAGTTTGAGGTTGGAGATGAAGCGAACTCTGTTCGCATCAGTCGTATAGGCCAGATTTGGAGTGTAAAATGCGAATTGCTGAGATTTGCTTCGCAAATCTTATCTCCAACCTTTAACAGTCCACTGGACTGTTAAACCCAATCAACCACTGCGCTGAGATGTTGATACGAACTCTGAGAAGTGGCTTTGGACTTTTTGCCCAGCCTCGTCCCTATAAAAGGTTATAATGGTTTCTATACTATTTAGGGAATAGGGGGAGTTTTTATAAAAAATATTTTTGGTGAAAAACGACAGCGGTTCGGTTTTCGGAAACTGTCAATTGGACTTGTCTCGGCAGCTGTAGCAAGTTTGTTTTTGGCGTCATCGGTCGCAGCGGCACCGTCAGCTAGTGCTCAGTCTATCAATTATTCCTATGTGACAGAGCAAGAATTGACAGATGCAGAAAAGGAGTTGATTATTCGTGACTTGCCTGGCTTAGCTCAGGAAACGGATGCAAATTATTACCTGATCTATCGTCCAGCTACTGGCACAGCATCTACTCCATCGACAAGCACGTCTCAAGTTTTGCCAAATACTGGCTCTGTAGAAACCGGACTATTGGTGGTGGGTGGAGTGTCTCTCCTGTTATTAGCTGTTAGATTTGATAAAAAAGGTAAGAAAGAGTTGACGGCAATGTCATTAAGTTAACTAACCCACCACAAAACGTGATAGGTTAGTTAAATTAATGACATTGGGTCTTGTGCCAACTTGTTTTTTAATGTATACTAGAGGAAAAATTCGGAGGTACATTAGATGATGATTAAACCACTGGAAACGAAAAGTGAAATGCTAGGTAAGGCCTATGTTCATTGGAAATCATGGCAGGAGGCCTATGCTGACTTGTTACCTCAGGAATTTTTAAAGAATACTTACACCTTAGAACGCTGTCAAGACTGGGCAGTTCGGTATCCTCAGAATATCCTGATTGCTGTGATGGATGATAAGGTGGTTGGTTTTGCCTGTTACGGCTCGTCTAGTCAGGAGGATTTGCAAGGTGCAGGGGAGCTCTACGCCCTCTATGTCTTGGCGGACTATTATGATCAGAAGATTGGTTACCAGCTCATGCAGGCGGCTTTGGAAAAATTGCAGAGCTACGAAACCATTACTCTCTGGGTCTTGGAGGGGAATGCGCGTGCCATTACCTTCTATGAAAAAGTGGGGTTCCGATTTGATGGTGTCAAAAAAACAGTCAATTTAGGCGCAGAACGCACAGAATATAGAATGATTTTAAAACAGAAAGAGGGAGAAAATGGCTAGAAAAGAAATGGTCACTTTGACCAACATGTGTCTAATCGAAGATAAGGAAGGGAAGGTCGTTGTACAGATTCGAGATCCCAAGCGTTATCGTTGGTCTGGTGTTGCTTTTCCAGGTGGGGATTGTGTCATAATAATGACAGGTGCTTAAAACGCTGTCAAATCAAGGATTTGAGTGTTCTACAATCTGTCATTAAGGAGGAAAAATTTATTTTTTATTTATAATATCATATCGCACAAGCGAGGACATTTTACTAAGTGTTCTCGTTTTTTTATTTTCAGGAGGAATTCATGCAAAAGAAGGAACAATCATCACGCCAAATCGTGATGTGTCATCTCGTGGCTATTTTAGGAGTTGATATTGAGAAAGCAACTCAACTGGTAAATGAAATGGAACAAACAGGTTTAATCCGATTTGATGAATATGGAAATATTGGAATTTTAGTCTTGGAGGGACAATCATGAAACGAATTACCGCTAATCAATATCAGACATCAGAGCGTTATTATAAACTCCCTAAAATTTTGTTTGAGAGTGAACGTTACAAGGATATGAAGCTGGAGGTTAAGGTAGCCTACGCGGTTTTAAAGGATCGGTTGGAGTTGTCTTTGAGTAAAGG
>NZ_ASCA01000057.1 GCF_002760245.1 Streptococcus suis YS161
AATTCAGCCCCTAGTGAGACTGAAGGAAGTGAGACTAAATATAGTGAAACTAAAGGGAGTGATTTCCTTATTGAGGACGAGGAGGAGAGGCAGCAAGTAGATGAGAAACAAGAAGAGAACTTTACTTCAAAAGTCGATGGCGTGACCAAGTACGATCGAGATTATATTTGGGGTTTGGTTCATGACCAGTTAAGACAGTCGGGTCTATCTCAGTCAGCTAGTGACTATGCCATGATTTATTTTAGTGACCGTTATCAGTATGCATTGGAACATATGCGATTTGCTCGGTCAGCGGAAGTAATAGCTGAGTATGTATTTAATGGTGTGCTGTCAGAGTGGACCAAGCAACTGAGACGACAAGAAGTAAAGGGAGGTGATTAAGTTGATTTGGTGGATACTAGGTGGAATCTATCTGATTTCTATCGTCATTTTGATTGTTGAAATCATCCGTGCACCAGAAATGGATGATCATATATAGGCAAGAGTTTTACAAGTGTAAGGCTCTTTTTTAGTTGGAAAGAGAGGAAAAATGAAATTTTTAGATTTATTTGCTGGGATAGGCGGTTTTAGGCTAGGGATGGAATCACAGGGTCATAAATGCCTGGGCTTTTGTGAAATTGATAAATTCGCCAGAACATCTTATAAAGCCATGTTTAACACAGAAGGGGAAATAGAATACCATGATATTAAAGAGGTCACAGACCATGACTTTAGACAATTTAGAGGGCAAGTGGACATCATCTGCGGGGGATTTCCTTGCCAAGCTTTTTCACTCGCAGGAAGACGACTGGGATTTGAAGATACTCGAGGGACTCTCTTTTTTGAGATTGCTCGAGCGGCCAAACAAATCCAACCACGTTTTCTATTTTTGGAAAACGTCAAAGGCCTACTCAATCACGAC
>NZ_ASCA01000058.1 GCF_002760245.1 Streptococcus suis YS161
GAGGAAAATCACATGAAAATAATTAACTTAGGCATTCTGGCTCACGTTGACGCAGGAAAGACAACATTAACGGAGAGTTTATTGTATACCAGTGGTGCAATTGCAGAACCAGGGAGCGTAGATAAAGGCACAACAAGGACAGATACAATGAATTTGGAGCGTCAAAGGGGAATCACTATCCAGACAGCAGTGACATCTTTTCAGTGGGAGGATGTAAAAGTCAACATTATAGATACGCCAGGCCATATGGATTTTTTGGCGGAAGTATACCGTTCTTTATCCGTATTAGACGGAGCAGTATTATTAGTTTCTGCAAAGGATGGCATACAGGCACAGACCCGTATACTGTTTCATGCACTACAGACAATGAAGATTCCGACAATTTTTTTCATCAATAAAATTGACCAAGAGGGGATTGATTTGCCAATGGTATATCAAGAAATGAAAGCAAAGCTTTCTTCGGAAATTATAGTGAAGCAAAAGGTTGGGCAGCATCCCCATATAAATGTAACGGACAATGACGATATGGAACAGTGGGATGCGGTAATTATGGGAAACGATGAACTATTAGAGAAATATATGTCAGGGAAACCGTTTAAAATGTCAGAACTGGAACAGGAAGAAAACAGGAGATTCCAAAACGGAACGTTATTTCCCGTTTATCACGGAAGTGCTAAAAACAATCTGGGGATTCGGCAGCTTATAGAAGTGATTGCCAGTAAGTTTTATTCATCAACGCCTGAAGGTCAATCTGAACTATGCGGGCAGGTTTTTAAGATTGAATATTCAGAGAAAAGGCGGCGTTTTGTTTATGTGCGTATATATAGCGGAACATTGCATTTGAGGGATGTTATTAAAATATCTGAAAAAGAGAAAATAAAAATCACAGAGATGTGTGTTCCGACAAACGGTGAATTATATTCATCCGATACAGCCTGCTCTGGTGATATTGTAATTTTACCAAATGATGTTTTGCAGCTAAACAGTATTTTGGGGAACGAAATGCTGTTGCCGCAGAGAAAATTTATTGAAAATCCTCTCCCTATGCTCCAAACAACGATTGCAGTAAAGAAATCTGAACAGCGGGAAATATTGCTTGGGGCACTTACAGAAATTTCAGATGGCGACCCTCTTTTAAAATATTATGTGGATACTACAACGCATGAGATTATACTTTCTTTTTTGGGGAATGTGCAGATGGAAGTCATTTGTGCCATCCTTGAGGAAAAATATCATGTGGAGGCAGAAATAAAAGAGCCTACTGTTATATATATGGAAAGACCGCTTAGAAAAGCAGAATATACCATCCACATAGAAGTCCCGCCAAATCCTTTCTGGGCTTCTGTCGGGTTGTCCATAGAGCCGCTCCCTATTGGAAGCGGAGTGCAGTATGAAAGCAGAGTTTCACTTGGATATTTAAATCAATCGTTCCAAAATGCGGTTATGGAGGGGGTTCTTTATGGCTGCGAGCAGGGGCTGTATGGATGGAAAGTGACAGACTGTAAAATCTGTTTTGAATATGGATTGTATTATAGTCCTGTAAGTACCCCCGCAGACTTTCGGCTGCTTTCCCCTATCGTATTGGAGCAGGCTTTAAAAAAAGCAGGGACAGAACTATTAGAGCCATATCTCCACTTTGAAATTTATGCACCGCAGGAATATCTCTCACGGGCGTATCATGATGCTCCAAGGTATTGTGCAGATATTGTAAGTACTCAGATAAAGAATGACGAGGTCATTCTGAAAGGAGAAATCCCTGCTAGATGTATTCAAGAATACAGGAACGATTTAACTTATTTCACAAATGGGCAGGGAGTCTGCTTGACAGAGTTAAAAGGATACCAGCCAGCTATTGGTAAATTTATTTGCCAACCCCGCCGCCCGAATAGCCGTATAGATAAGGTTCGGCATATGTTCCACAAGTTAGCTTAACAGCTTGCAAAAGTCATATAAAATGAGATTTGAAAGGATTAGAGACTAATTATGATGAAATGCGAATGGATATTGTGTCCTGTTTGTGGGAGCAAAACCCGTAATAAAATTAGGAAGGACACTGTTTTGGAGAATTATCCCCTTTATTGTCCAAAATGCAGACAAGAAAGATTGATTAAAGTTGACAACTTGAAGATAACTGTCATCAAAGAGCCAGACGCTTAAGACGCAGAGCCGATGAAATTGTGGAACAATTCACGAATCATCGGCTCTTTTTGTTTCGTATTTGAAAGAACAAACTCACCAAATAAAAAAAACGATATTCGGGTGGGTTATTTTGTTATACCCTAAATTACCCTCTGAGTAAGCACGACCTTAAAGACTTAAAGGAACGGTGCAACGAGCAGAGCTGGGAACAGGGCTTGCATGTGCCGGAGAAAGGAAAGACATTTGCTGGAGAAGTCCGGGAAGAAACGGTGGCATGGAGCAAAGACACCTACCAGCTTTTGAAACAGGCAGAGCAGGGAAAGGTCAAAAGCTATGTGCAGGATATTGCCCTTGCGGTGCTGGATTGTAAGGAAACAGCGACCAGCCGGGAAACCTTTATCCGGCTGATGAATGAAAGAGGGTACGGGGTGGACTGGCAGGACAGCCACAAGTACATCACATATACCGACTTAGCCAGGGAACAGGCAGGAGAAAAGGCTTGTAAAATCAGGGATAACAAGCTGGAAAAATACTACAATATGGATTTTGGAAAGGAGAGTATGGAGCATGAGTTTGAGAGAAATGCACGAACAGCAGAAGCAGAGCAGTCCAAGAGAGCAGCTTCAAGAGTTAAACCGACAGAGCCGGACAGAGCTGGAAAACAGTCTGCTCAAAGAAGCGTTGGCGATGTCGAGCGAGAACTGCGAGGAATTGATGAAGCAGTCAAATCAAGAACAAGTGAGGGCAGAGCAGAACAGGCAGAGAGACGCAGAGCAGAACAGGAAGCTCATCAGCGAGCTGAAGCAGAGCGTAGAGCTGCTGAAGAACAGCAACGAATTGCTTCAAGACGCTATATCGGGCGAGATTGGGAGCCTGAAAGATGAGGTTAAGGAAAACACCGTCCAAGAGGTTAGAAAGGCGTTACAGGCGAATATAGAGGCTATACAGAGGGCTACAAAGCTTCTTGAGAAGCAGTCTGATACACTTACGAGCGTGATGAAGCAGAAGATCCGGGAGCTTGAGGAAAGTAAGAACAGTTTTTTTAGATATGAGGGCTTGAAGTTGTACCTGTTTTGGGGCGGTATGGTCTGCAAAGGCTGTAACTACAGGGGGAAACCATTGTGGTTACAGCCTTTTTTGCGTTTTTGTGGTAAAATGATGAATGAACAGTATCAAATCGTTATCGGCAAAATTTTACCCAAACGATATAGAAAGCTAAAATGGAGCTTTGGATTCCGATAACTAAAGCTAAAAAAATACCAGTTAATCTATCTGATACCTTTTAACGATATCTCGATAGGACTTAAAGGCGAAATCGCGGTTCGCTTCCTGCAAGGAACTGAGGTAGATTTATAGAGTAAAGAAAGGCTGTGACGACAGTGGGAACCCACTGTGGTTACAGCCTTTTTTGCGTTTTTGTGGTAGAATCAAATTGTAGAACAATTTGGAGGTCATAAGATATTAGTCGACTTTATGATTCGATTGAAGAATCCTTCCGATTCAGTGAGTATTTGAATTTCAGCGATTATACTGAACTAAAGAATTTTAATTCAAATAGTGTTGTATTCGAAATTGAAAACAAAATAGATGGTCAGTTAATTAGTTTTGAGGCTGATACAGATATTAACGCCTATGAAGGATCCGAAAGTTTCCTATATTTAAAGTATAAAAAAGATGGAAGTTCAAGTTCAGAATCAATTGGAAGAGTGTCCTATACTAATGGAGAGGTTGAATTCGATGAGTTTCAAGGTACTTATATGCCGGTCCAGATGGATGGTGTTTCAGAGCACGAACTGTCTAGATTAGGTAGTAAAATGGTTGATATAATAAATAGTGATTTTATAGACTATAGGGATTTGGTGGGAAGTTCCGAATATTCCATTATTAAAGACGGTGGTTCTTATCCAATTTTAGATTTACCATGTCAAGAGTGTGGAGAGTATTGGATATGTATTGACGAAGCTTTTACTGACAGAGGAAAGTGTTTGAACTGTGGAGAAATAAATGAGGTGACAGGCTGTGAGCGTTGTGGCGGCTATGATTTTGGTACACCTAGTGATTATGACTATCCATTTTTATGTGATAGCTGCTGTAATTACTATAAAGAAGAGTAAATAAATTCCGTTCCACAGTATCATTCTAAAATAACTTTCAATCCCTTTCGTCTATTAGTATAGAAGAAAGCTCTCAGCACACGTGGAGTGCGTAGTGTTGCTACAACGAAGCAACGGGTAAAAATCCTTTATTTTAAGCACTTTTTCAAGCATTTTGTCTTTATTGAAAAGAGTGATTTTGACATAAAAAAGGTTCAAAAAAAGTACATTGATGTGAACGTCTGTTTGGATGTCGACTGCGTAGACAAAAAATAGATACGTCATAAAATATAATATTTCAGCGAGAACATTTTAATAAGTGTTCTCGTTTTTTTATTTTCAGGAGGAATTCATGAAAAAGAAGGAACAGTCATCACGCCAAATCGTGATATGTCATCTCGTGACTATTTTAGGAGTTGATATTGTGAAAGCAACTCAGCTAATTGATGAATTGGAACAACTAGGTTTAATCCGATTTGATGAATTTGGAAATGTTGGAATATTAGTCTTGGAGGGACAATCATGAAACGTATTACCGCTAATCAATATCAGACATCAGAGCGTTATTATAAACTCCCAAAAGTCTTGTTTGAGAGTGAACGTTATAAGGATATGAAGCTGGAGGTTAAGGTAGCCTACGCGGTTTTAAAGGATCGGTTGGAGTTGTCTTTGAGTAAAGGTTGGATTGATGAGGATGGGGCTATTTATTTGATTTATTCCAATTCAAATCTGATGGCACTTTTAGGCTGTTCAAAGTCAAAACTACTCTCTATCAAGAAAATATTACGCGAATATGGCTTAATCGATGAAGTCCAACAGTCCTCTAGTGAAAAAGGTCGAATGGCAAATAAAATTTACTTGGGGGAATTAGAACATGAAACTACCCCAGTCTTACATACAGACGGGGCTAGTGTTAAAAAAACACTAGGGGGGTCTCAAAGAAAGACGGGGCCGGTCTTATATTCAGCCCCTAGTGAGACTGAAGGAAGTGAAACTGAATATAGTGAAACTGAAGGGAGTGATTTCCTTATTGAGGACGAGGAGGAGAGGCAGCTAGTAGATGAGAAACAAGAAGAGAACTTTACTTCAAAAGTCGATGGCGTGACCAAGTACGATCGAGATTATATTT
>NZ_ASCA01000059.1 GCF_002760245.1 Streptococcus suis YS161
ATTTGTTTTTAAATTTGGAGGGATTTTTTTATGTTCTTTTTTCGGGCGGTTATTCATCTGCTCATACGAAGTAAAATTTATCAATACATAGCATATCAGAGAATGGCAGGAAACCAGTTAAAAAAATTTCTGCCAGTGCAGCGGTACTTCTCACCTTGAAAGTGGAAGTACAATCTCCATACAACAGAATTTGTATTTCCCATAACCGTGAAGGTCACAGAGCCTTTGCGGTTTTTCTTTTGTCGTTTTTTGTTGGAAAGTGCCGCAGGGCTGTTTCTGGTGTGCGTTGCCGCTCCCCGCCTCTCCATCTGGATTTTTACATTTCAAAAATTCAGATTGGAGGTATTAGCGGTGAAATACGCACCAAGAAAAGTATATATCAAAGAAAGCGGCGGCTATGTGGAACTGTCCTATACGGATTTCTGCCGCCGCAGGCAAGCCGACAAGGGATATATGGACAAGCTGTTTATCCCCGTCCAAGGTTGTCTGCTTGAAGTCGTAAGGGAGCAATATGCGGACTTCTACCGTGACAGGGAGCGGTGGCGTTACCTGCAAAAATTAGATGCGAGGAACAGCCTGCTATCTCTGGACGGATTTACGGACAGCGAGGGGAATCCTCTGGACTTTATCGCTGATGAAGCGGCGGACATTGCGGAAACCGTTGTCAATGCTGTTATGGTGGACAGGCTGAAAGCCGCCCTGCCTTTGTTGTCGGATAGTGAGCAGGAGTTGATACAGGCAATCTTTTTTGACGGACTTTCCGAGCGTGAAGTCGGGGCGAGGTTAGGCATAACCCAGAGCGTTGTGAACAAACGCAAAGCCAGAATCCTAAGAAAACTAAGAAAGATAATAGAAAATTAAAATTTAAGGCGTTCAGCCCCCTTGTTTTTTCCTTTGGGAAAATGAGGGGGCTTTTCTCTGCCCTCTCAATCAATTCTGATTGGAGGAAGAAAGAATGGCATACAACCACGGACGGGAGGACAGGAAATGGCGTATCTGGAAAGAAGCGGAGGAAAAGCTGCTGCGTGAGTGCGGCGTTGATGAAGCGACCATTGAGCAGATACGCATAGCGGACAGGGCAGACTTCAATTCCAACAGGCGGTTTTACCGATGGACGAATGACGTTGCGGAATACCTTGAGGACATGGCAGACAGGGAGCGGCAAGCGGAGGTGAATACAGTTGCGGAGTTACTGGACGAGATTGAGAGCGAAAATCTCTATCAAGTATTAGTCACGGTGGACGGGCGTACCTTGAAAATCGTCCTGCTGAAAATGCAGGGGTATTCCACAAAGGAGATTGCCCCGCTTGTGCATTTGACGACTGGTGCCATCTATGCGAGGTTAGACCATCTGCGGAAGAAGCTGCGGAAAATTTTATAGCTTCTAAAACAGCCTGCCATCCTGCGGGCTACTGGGTGAGGGATGGAAATCCCCTCACTCATTTTTTGCAGGAGGACAACAGGATGGCATACAGGGTTAAGGCATACACGCTTCGGGAGGAATCCACGGAAAGCGGCACAAGGTATTTTATCAGCTTTAAGGACGGGCAGGGCAAATCCCACGAGTTGGAAGTGTCGGAACAGTTCTTTATGGAGTTTCGGCAGATGGAGCGCAGGAACAGGAATCTTTTCTAATGGGACGAGCGGCACAGGGAGTTTAACGAGGTATGGGACGAAACCCTTTACAGACGGGCGTTGCGTGTGCCTAAGAGCCTTGATGAACGCATGGTTGAGGAAGAACGGAATGAAACGCTCTATAAGGCGGTTGGGAGCCTTCCAGAGATACAAAGGCGGCGTTTCCTGCTCTACTACGAGTATGAGTTCAATTTTTACCAAATCGCCGCTATGGAGCATTGCACCGCTTCGGCAATACAGAAATCTGTTGCGATTGCAAAGGAGAAAGTAAAGGCGGAAATTGAAGAAATATCTCCAACCGTGACCGACACCGCCCGAAAAAGAAATCTGTTTTTTATTTGTGTGGGATTGGCGGCATTACATACTCTCACTTTTTTCCGTGGGAGTAAATCTATTTTTAAGGAGGTCAACGCCTATGTGCAACGAAAACAAAGACACCGCCCGAAAGGAGGAAAGCCATGCAGAAGTTACAGACAGTCAACGCCGAAACGCTCCTTTATGAACCGCTTGAGAAACCATCCTTTGTGGTGGACAGCCTTATCCCGACAGGCTTATCGCTGTTCTGCGGCTCACAGAAGATAGGCAAAAGCTGGCTCATGCTGAAGCTATGCTTATGCGTGTCGCAGGGAATCCCTTTATGGGATATGCCGACAATGGAGGGCGATGTGCTTTACCTCTGCCTTGAGGACACGTTCTGCCGCATACAGGACAGGTTATTTCGTTTGACGGACGAAGCAAGCGGGCGGCTCCACTTTGCCGTGGCAAGCTGCAAGCTGTCAGACGGTCTTATCGTGCAGCTTGAAGATTATCTGAAAGATTACCCAGACAGCAGGCTCATTGTCATTGATACCTTGCAGAAAGTCCGTACAGCTTCAAAAGACAATGCCTATGCAAGCGACTATGGGGACATCTCCCTCATCAAAGACTTTGCCGACAGGCACTCTCTGGCGGTCATTGTCGTACACCACATCCGAAAGCAGAATGACAGCGACGTGTTCAACAAGGTGTCTGGGACGACAGGATTAACGGGGAGTGCGGACGCTACCTTTGTTCTGGAAAAGGAGAAACGTGCGTCTGACACCGCCAAGCTGTATGTGACGGGCAGGGACACGCCTTATCAGGAATACACGCTGCGTTTCCGTGATTGCCGTTGGGAGCTTGTGGAGCGGAAAACGCAGGAGCAGCTTGCGAAAGAAACGATACCAGATGTCCTTTTTCGGTTGGTGGATTTTATGAGGGATAAGGAAGAATGGATAGGCACGGCAACGGAACTGTTAGCCGCTATGGGGGAAACGGAAACCATACCCACGGTGATTACGAAATGGCTGAATGAATACCGCACCACATTTTTAAGCGAGAACCGTATCTGCTACCAGTACAGCCGCAGGAAAGACGGCAGGCGGATTGCCCTTGCAAGGAGGGCGGGTGACAGCGGTGATGGTGGTGACAGCGATATTAGGATACCCCCCTGTTACTGTCATTGACGCTTAAAGCCATGTAAAGCAGGCGGCTCTGCCCTGCGGGTGACAGCAGTGACGGTGGTGACAGTGATTTTAGGATACCCTGCCGCTGTCATCCCTACGGGAGAACACCCCGTAAACGCAAAATGCAGGCGTGAGATTTACTCGCCCTTTTCGGTCGTGTAAAACCACCCCTGCGGTCAGAAAAATCATTCCGATTTTTCCGACTGCGTTTACAGGGTGTAACACACTACACTTTGCCCTGCAAAGTCGTGTGCCAGACGTTCCCTCTGGACTCCCTTAAGGCAGGGCTGTGCCCTGCTATCCTACGCCTTACGGCTTCGGATAAAAGAATGGCGGCATGACGGTGACGGCTCTTGCGAGGGGGGTATCCCAAAAACACCGTCATCATCGACATGACCGTCATGCAGGGGGTGAGGGTGACAGTTGCGGCAGTCGGCAGGGGGTATCCCAAAACTGCTGTCACCACCGTCACCGCTGTCACCCCAAAGGACGGTCACCCGCCGAAAGAAAGGAGGAATCCGCCTATGCCTTATGCAATCCTGCGTTTCCAGAAACGAAAAGCGGGCGGCGTTGCGGCTTGTGAACGCCACAACGAGCGGAAGAAAGAAGCCTACAAAAGCAACCCAGATATAGATATGGAACGCTCTAAAAACAATTACCATCTCATAGCACCACCAAAGTACACCTACAAGAAAGAGATTAACCGCATGGTAGCCGAAGCGGGGTGCAGGACAAGGAAAGACAGCGTGATGATGGTGGAAACGCTCATCACAGCTTCACCAGAATTTATGAACCAGTTACCGCCCGAAGAACAAAAAGCGTATTTCCAGACGGCTCTTGACTTCATTTCGGAGCGTGTTGGAAAGCAGAATATCCTCTCCGCTGTCGTCCATATGGACGAGAGAACGCCCCATATGCACCTCTGCTTTGTGCCGATTACGCCAGACAATAAGCTGTCAGCGAAAGCTATCTTAGGCAACCAGAAATCATTATCCGAGTGGCAGACCGCCTACCATGAGCGGATGTCCTCACGGTGGAATCAGCTTGAACGGGGGCAGTCCTCAATGGAAACCAAGCGGAAACACGTCCCCACATGGCTCTATAAATTAGGCGGCAGGCTTGATAAACAGTATGAAGAAATCGTGTCTGCCCTATCCGACATCAACGCCTTTAACGCAGGGAAGAAAAGGGATAAAGCGTTAGATTTACTCTCTGCATGGCTGCCAGACGTGGAGAAATTCTCTAAGGAAATCGGGAAACAGCAGGCGTATATCGACAGTTTGAAAGAGAGAATTGGGCAGGAATCAGACTATGCGGGGCGTATGCGTGATGAAAAGTACGAGCAGGAACTAAAGGTGCAGAAAGCGAATCAGAAGATATTTGAATTGCAGAGAACCAACGAGCAGATGGGGCGGCTGCTGTCAAAAATACCGCCCGAAGTGTTGGAAGAATTGCAGAAAAATCATAGAAGCAGAGCGAAAGAAAGGTAGATATGTGAATGAAGAAACAGGATTTTAAGGTGTTAAAGACCAAAGACTTGTACCCGTTCCCCGACAATCCGTTTCATGTGGCAGAAGATGAAACACTGTCAGAGTTAGCGGAAAGCATCAAGGAATTTGGCATTGTCACGCCGATAATCACACGCCCGAAAGAGGACGGGGACGGTTATGAAGTGATTGCAGGACAGCGGCGTGTCCGTGCTTCTGAACTTGCAGGGATAAATACCGTGCCTGCGTTTGTCCTGCCCTTAGACCGTGACCGAGCCATCATCACCCTTGTAGACAGCAATTTGCAGCGTGAGAATATCCTGCCATCGGAGCGGGCGTTTGCTTACAAGATGAAATCCGAAGCCATGAAGCGGCAGGGTTTCCGCACAGACTTAACCTCGTCACAAGTTGTGACGAAGTTGCGGACGGACGACAAGGTGGCACAGGGCTTCGGCGTGGGCAGGATGACCGTGCAGCGTTTTATCCGCCTGACGGAACTGATACCGCCGATTTTGCAGATGGTGGACGAGGGGAAAATCGCCCTCACGCCTGCGGTGGAACTGTCCTTCTTGAAGAAAGACGAGCAGGAAAACCTCTTTGCCACGATGGAGAGCGAAGAAGCAACGCCCTCACTCTCACAGGCACAGCGGATGAAACAGTTAAGCCAGAGCGGGCGGCTTGACATGGATACGATATTTGCGATTATGACGGAGGAAAAGGGCAACCAGAAAGAAACCTTGAAAATCAACACAAGCAAGCTGAAAAAATACTTTCCGAAGAACACAACGCCGAAGCAGATGGAGGAAACCATCATCAAACTTTTGGAGCGTGAGTTGCAGAGGAAACGCAACCGTGACAGCCGCTAATCTTCTTTTTTCGGGAAGTAAATACAGAGAGTTGAGGTATGGAGAATGAGAGAAATCCAGTATGAAATCGTAAAGGAAATCGCAGTATTGTCTACGGGCGACAGTGGCTACACAAAGGAAATCAATCTCATTTCATGGAATGGGAAAGAGCCGAAGTATGACATCCGCAGCTTTTCCCCGAACCGTGAAAAGTGCGGCAAGGGAATCACGCTGAACGCTGATGAAGCGGCGGCACTCCTTAAAGCATTACAGAAAGAATTAAACAGCGAGGATTAATGGTATCTGATTGGCAGGGCGGGGACATTTCCAAACTCTTCCCTGCCCTGTCTGGAAAGGAAGATTTAAGTATGGGCGAGGATAAGAAAGCAGATAAAAAGAGAAAGCGTATCGTGCCAAAAGCACCAGTGCAGATGATAATCAGCCGTGAATATGTCGGCACACAGACCGTTACAGAAGCGTTTGTCCCGATTATCTCCGAGGATATTCGGAAGAAGATTGCCGAGGGCGACACCTTCGACAATGAGGGGCTGTCCGCTTAGAATGTACGCAATGGGACATGAAAACAGATAGGACAGATACGGAGGTTTTACAGTATGGCAGGAATCAAAGAAGAAAAGAAAATCTATTTAGTCGGCATTTATTGCCGCTTATCTAAAGACGATGGTACGGATAACGAGAGTGCGAGCATTGCGACACAGAAATCCATCCTCACGGATTATGTGAAAAAGCAGGGATGGCACATAGCAAAAACGTATGTGGACGATGGTTATTCTGGTACAAATTTCCAAAGACCAAGTTTCCAGAATATGATAAAAGACATTGAAAGCGGTCTGATAAACTGCGTGATTACGAAAGATTTATCCCGTCTGGGGAGAAACTATCTTGATTGTGGGTTATATCTGGAAGTTTTCTTCCCAGAGCATAACGTGAGGTATATAGCGGTCAATGACGGCGTAGATACCTTGAATAAATCTGCTATGGACATCACGCCTTTCCGCAACATTTTAAACGAAATGTATGCCGCTGACATATCTGTTAAGATAAAATCGGCATATCGGGCGAGGTTTCAACAGGGGAAATTCATGGGAACTACCGCCCCTTATGGCTATATCAAAGACCCTGCCGACCACAACCATCTGCTGATAGATGATAAAGTGGCACATGTTGTAAAAGAGATATTCGACCTTGCATTAAAAGGGAATGGAGTTGCCAAAATTTGCAGACATCTTAATAAACAGCATATCCTACGCCCTGCCGCTTATGCGGCGGAGCGTGGCGAAACAGGCTTTGAACGTCATTTTGAGGGGAACGAGGACAAACGCTATATTTGGAGTGGGAACAGCGTGAGGAGCATTTTAAGAAGCCCGATATATGCGGGAAATCTTGTAGGCTACAAACGGATTGCCGCCAATATGAAAAGCAAGAAACGCCCCTCTAAGCTGCCCGAAGAATGGGAAGTGATACCCAATACCCATGAGGGAATAGTCACGCAGGAGGAATTTGATATTGTCCAACAGCTTATTACAAGTCGTAGGCTTCCACAGAACAAGGGAGGATTTGTAAATATTTTTGCAGGCGTTATCAAGTGTGTGGACTGCGGATGTGCTCTGCGGGCAATGAACGTACACAGGAGGAAACGCCCAGAGATTATCGACTGTGTACAGTATTCATGTAATAATTATGCAAGAAACGGAAGAAGCGAGTGTAGTGCCCACAATATAGAAGCAAGGGATTTATTCAATGCCGTTCTTGCCGACATCAACTGTTTTGCGGATATGGCAGTGAATGATGAAAAGGCGGTCAGGGCCATAGAAAAGCGGCTCACGGAAACAGACCAGAGCAGGGCGAAAGCATTAGAGAAAGAACGTAAGAAGCTGAACAAACGCCTTGCGGAACTGGACAGGCTGTTTTCCTCTCTCTACGAGGATAAGGTCATGGAGCGTATTACCGAGCGGAATTTTGAGATGATGTCGGGGAAATACCAGAAAGAGCAGCTTGAAATTGAAGCAAGGCTGAAAGAGGTGACGGAAACTCTTAATGAAAGCTACGAGAAATCACGGGGAATCCGTGACTTCCTCGCCCTTATCCGAAATTATCAAGGCTTAAAAGAACTGGATGCAACAGTTATAAACGCACTCATAGACAAGATACTTGTTTCGGAGCGTGAGAAGATGGCAGACGGAACAGTGAAGCAGGAAATCAAGATTTACTATAAATTCATCGGCTTTGTCGATGAATTACATATCATACCTACAAAACGGTGGGCAGCAATGCCCGCTAAAAATTGTACGGTGTGCGGCGTTGAATATGTCCCGGGCTCTGGTGCATCAAGGTATTGTCCTGCTTGTGCCAAGAAGATACGGAGGGAGAAATCAAACGAGAGCAAACGCAGGAGCAGAGAACAGAAAAGGATAGCATGTATGAACTGTCCGCAAAAAATGACCGACTGAACTACAACAAGTGAGAACAACTAGCAGGAGACATTCTTCTGCTTTTTTTATAGGGAGACAAGATGACACGAATTAAAGCAGTAAAACAAAAGGCCATTTTAAATGTGGCTGAAAGTCTGGGTTATTCCTTCAGACGTTTATCAGGACACATTTATGAACACCCAGACCATGATTCCTTTCGGATTTTTGCGGATACCAATACTTTCAAATGGTTTTCAAGAGATATACAAGGGGATGTGATAGACTTTGTTCAATTAGTGGCAGGCGTTACTTTCAAAGAGGCTGTATCCTATCTTGAAACTGGGGATTTTGAACAAGCTAAGTTGATAGAAGAAACTTATCAACCGTTTCAATATTATTTGCATGAAGAACCCTTTCAGCAAGCACGTATTTACTTAAAAGACATCCGTGGCCTAAGTGATCAGACTATCAATACCTTTGGTAGACAAGGATTGCTTGCTCAAGCTACTTATCAAGCGGAGTCAGTTTTAGTGTTTAAAAGCTATGACCATAATGGTGTCTTACAGGCCGCAAGCCTTCAAGGTCTCGTCAAAAATGAAGAAAAACACGATCGAGGTTATCTCAAAAAAATCATGAAAGGATCTCATGGCTATGTCGGTATTAGTTTCGATATTGGGAATCCTAAGCGACTCATTTTTTGTGAATCAGTTATCGATATGATGAGTTATTATCAGCTTTACCAAAAGCAATTATCCGATGTTCGCCTGATTTCAATGGAAGGTTTAAAACTTTCTGTGATTGCTTATCAGACCTTGCGTCTAGCAGCAGAGGAACAGGGGAAATTGGCATTTCTAGATACAGTAAATCCAAGCAGACTTAGTCATTATCTTCAGGCAATACAAGAGACGACAACCTTCTACCAAACTCATTCAAATGCATTAACATTGGCTGTTGATAACGATGAGGCAGGAAGAGAATTTTGTCAGAAACTGTCAGATAAAGGACTTCCGCTTTCTCAAGATTTACCACCATTGCAAGGACTTGAAACAAAGTCAGATTGGAATGATATTGTGAAACAGCAGAGTGAACTATCCTTAAGTGATTGTATCCAAACAGCCCAAGCACAAGTTAATAAGAATCATCCTCCACCTAAACGAGAGCGTGCTATGGAATTGTGATAACAAAATCAAGTCCACTATCATAATCTAGAAAGTGACAAGGAGGACACCCTATGAGTGTGATTGAACGTCTGGCTGAAAAAGTAGCTAGACAAGAAGAAAAAGTCTCACGTGAGACTGAGAAATTGGAACACTATCGAGACCAACTACAAACAGCTATGTACAGTACCTTTATCAAACGGCAACAATCTAGTCAGTTGTCATTTCATGAAGCACTAGAGCAAGCCTTTGGTAAAGAAACCACACTACACTCAAATTACAGAAATGAGGATACAGAATGAGTAAAACATGGAATTTTGATCAGCCACTAGACGATGTGAAACCAACATCGTCCCATGAAGAACGAGCTAAAATCGCAGCACTCTTCCATAAACAGGATGAAAAACCAATTGAAGAAGTAGACTATGTGGCTGCTTTTGAACAACAACAAAAGGAGTCAAAATATAAAGATGACCAAACGCTCGCATCAACCGTTAAACAAAGTCAGCCGAAGAAGGTAAATATCACAAGTGACTATAAACAACACTTGGCTGATACCATTGCACAAAATAACAAGGATATTTCAGCCTGTCAAAAGCAAATTGAAGAACTTCATCAATTGATTGATGAAAAGAAAATCCAAAATAAAAAGTTGCAGGCTATTTCAGTAGCCATTGATGATTTATAAGTCAGGTAGTCCTATGCGGGCTACCTTTTTACAATTGAAGGAGAAGATAATGAAATTTTTTCAAAAGAAAAAACAGAACCAGGATCAATTTAAACGACTGATTCATCGACTATCTGAGATGTCAGATACTGAATTAACCAAAGTAGAACAACTCCTAGATGTGGTTTTTGATACAAATTTTAAGCCTGATAGGAACGTTGAATTATCTCAAAGCGTTATAAACGATGAGGAACAAAGTCTTGATAAGTCGATCCAAGAAGCGAAAAATAAACTTGACACGGAACAATTGGAAAAAAACATTGAGAGATTTAGACAAGGTAGGCGAGAGAGCAATAATAACAAATAACAGACCAATTATTTTGGCCTGTTTTTTGAAATATGTGTCATCGTTGAATCAAACGAAGTAAAAATATTTCTTGCTTAGTAGGAGGTGTTGTGGTATAATTTAGTTAGATTAGAAGTCATCGAAGGTACAGCAATGTATAACTAGGTGGCCTTTTTTCATATTGCGGAGAGATATTTTATGCCTAATAATGTATTTGAATTAATAAATTTTAAGGACTATTTGCCGTTAGATTTAGATATTACTGATAAAACTAGGTTGGTTTATAGACCAGTATTAGCACCAACTCAATTAAAATGTTCTCTTGAGCCGGCTTTAACTGAAGAACAGTTATATGTCCATATGAAAGAAAACTCTAACTGGTCTTTCAAATACAATGGGAATGATGATTTTTATAAACAGGATTGTATTGACTTTTTAAGAGATATAGACTTCCAATCATTCTCTCAATATGGGAAGTTGGTGGACAGAAAATACATAGAAGCAAAAAGAGTTTACTTATTTGATAGCTACTTTAGAAATTTTCTTCAAGAGATATTGGAGCGTATCGAAGTTTTTTTGAAGAAGAGTACAGCTGATGCTCTGACGATTGGATACAATAAAACTTCTTATATTTTTGAAGATGATACTCTCTATTATTCAGAACAATCTAAATACCGAAAAGAAAATCCTAAGAGGCTGGATATTGTTTTGAAAACAAAATATCATTTGTCACGATTGATTTTGGAAAAACAAGATGATGCCACAATCAAGAATCAGATTAACCAATATGGGGTCGTGTTACCTTGGACCGTTTTTCGTTTAATGACATTTGGAAATATAGCGTCCTTCCTCGTTGCCCTACAACCAGAATATCGAAATAAGGTTGCTGCCTATATTAGTCTTCCCTTGGACAAGGATGATAACATTCCAGCTAAAATCTTATTGTCTTGGTGTAACGCTCTTCGTTATCTTAGGAATATTTGCTCACACAATGGCAGATTATATGGTCGCTTACACCATACACTGCCAGCTTTTCATCATTCTGACAGAGAGTTGCTAGTGACAGACTCAGAGAATGATAGCAAGACACTATTTATCTATTTTATAGCAATGAGACATCTTATCTTGTCAATGTCCATAGAAACTAAGAATTTTTGGAATAAAAAATTACAAAAGCTTCTGGAAGAAAGTAATCAAGAACAAGTGGATTTGAGACACTATGGTTTTCCAAAAAATTGGATGGATTTATTGGCAATAAAGATATGATAAGTGCTTAGATGGACACGGACTAAAAAATAGATTAGAACGGAGGTAAAGTATTGAATCTTATTTCAATCAAAGAATTTGTCGAATTGACTATCAATAATAATCCAGACATCAATCCCAAAGAGCTTGAAGAAACCTTGCGTGCAGTACTTGAAGAAAAAGAAGGAGGGGCAAGGTGTATGAATTGTGGATCTCCTATTTGGGTAGCAGGGAGTGCACTGGTAGGGAGCTACATGTGCTTCACGTGTCTAACAGGTGAAGCCGATGGTAGTGATGATTTTGAAGTTTTAGGTTAAGCTATTTCATTTCAGAAATTTTTCGAGAGCCAAATGGCTCTTTTTCTTTTCCTGTGATAATTTTTTCAGCTCTCTCTTGTTACACTCTATCTAGTTTTAGAAAATCAACCCTTGACTTTTTCTTGGGGGTTTGGGGGCGAAGCCACCATGTTTTCTTATCGTCGGCTGACCAACCTGTAAGGTTTGGGTTCAGCTGGCGATTAGATTTTAGGTTATTGTGGACACAATAACTGAGCTCGCAAAGACCGAACAAGGAACGAGTTAGGTCTTTCGAGGGGTGTCTGACAATGTCAGGCTGCCTCACATTGTCAGACAATGCCTGATTTGAAAGGATGGATAGAATGAAACAAGATATTAGGCTCGTTAGAAAGCAGTTTAGAATGACGAGACAAGAAGAAAAACAGATAAAAGAGATGATGAAAGATCAGCAGATAGAGAGTTTTTCAGAATTTCTTCGGCATAACCTCTTTAAAACTGATGACGATGACAAAAGTATTGAGATGTGGTTTTCCCTATGGCAATCACAAAAGTTAGAACAGGTTAGCCGTGATTTATATGAGGTACTAGTCATCGCTAAGCAAAATCATCAAGTGACTCAAGAGCATGTTTCAATCTTATTGACCTGTGTTCAGGAGTTGATTGTGGAAGTAAGCCAATCACATTCTCTAAGTCAATCATTTCGTGATAAGTATATGAGATAAGAGGTTAGTATGGAATATCGTTACAGAACCAACTTGAAAAAAGTCTTTTTAACAGATAGTGAATTAAAACAACTGAATAATCGTATTGCAGAAAGTAGGAGTAAAAATTTTTCCGAATATGCTAGAAAAGTATTGCTTAATCCAAACATGACATTTTTAACAATTGACACTTCAAATTATAAGGAACTCGTTTTTGAATTGAGAAGGATTGGAAATAACATCAATCAGATTACACGTGCGATTAACCAAAGTCATCTCATTTCTCAGGAACAACTAAAAAGTTTGAGTCAAGGGATTGACGAGATGATTTCTGAAGTTGAGAAAGAGTTTCATATGAATGTTAAAGCGCTAAAGGAGTTTCATGGTAGTCACTAAACACTTTGCGACTCATGGGAAAAAATATCGTAGACGCTTAATCAAATATATTCTCAATCCTGAGAAGACCAATAATCTTGAATTCGTTTCTGATTTTGGAATGAGTAATTACTTGGACTTTCCAACTTATGAAGAGATGGTCAAGATGTACAATATCAATTTCATCAATAATGATGAATTGTATGATTCGAGAAATGACCGTTTGGAAAGAAAACAACAAAAAATTCATGCCCATCATGTGATTCAATCTTTTTCTCCTGAGGACAGCCTCACTCCTGAAGAAATTAATCGTATTGGCTATGAAACAGTGAAAGAATTGACTGGTGGAAATTATCGCTTCATCGTAGCTACTCATACAGACAAGTTACATACCCATAATCATATACTTATCAATTCTGTTGATCTCAATTCAGATAAGAAACTCAAATGGGATTATGCCCAGGAGCGGAACTTACGGATGATTTCTGATCGTATTTCTAAAATGGCTGGTGCAAAAATTATTGAGAAGCGTTATTCCTACCGAGATTATAAAAAATATAGGGAATTTAGTCATAAGTTTGAATTGAAACAACGTCTCTATTTTTTGATGCAGCAATCTAAAGCGTTTGATGATTTTTTAGAGAAAGCAAAGCAGCTGCATGTCCAGATTGATTTTAGTCAGAAGCATAGTCGTTTTTTGATGACTGATAGAACAATGACAAAACCAATTCGAGGTCGCCAACTTAGTAAACGGGACTTATATGATGAAGAATTTTTAAGAACACATTTTGCCAAACAAGAGATTGAAAGTCGTTTAGAATTTTTATTAGAGTCTGTTCATTCACTAGAAGAATTGCATGTAAGAGCAAAAGAGTTGAATCTAACCATAGAGTTAAAACAAAAAAATGTGATTTTTACCCTAGAAGAAGATGGTCAAAAGATTACTCTAAGCCATAAAAAAGTTAGTGATAAGAAATTGTACGACATTCCATTTTTTAACCATTACTTTGAAGACAAAGAGGCAAGAGATATTCAAGCATTAGAAAATATTCAGGAAGATTATCAGACTTTTCGAGAGAAGCAGCATAAGGAGAAAGTCTCCGCAGAAGAAATCGAGGAAGCCTTCAAGAAATACAAGGAAAAACGAGATGCCGTTCATGAGTTTGAAGTTGAACTTACGGATAATCAGATTGAGAAATTAGTTGATGATGGTATCTATATCAAGGTTTCATTTGGTATCAAACAAAGTGGGCTCATCTTTATTCCCAACTATCAGTTGGATATCCTAGAAGGAGAAAATCAGAAAAAATATAAAGTTTACATTCGAGAAACGTCCTCTTACTTTGTCTATAACAAAGTAAACTCGGATAAAAATTGTTTTATCAAAGGGAGAACTTTAATCAGGCAATTGACAAACGATAGCCAAAAACTCCCTTATAGACGACCAACTTTAAAAAGTCTTCAAGAGAAGATTTCTGAAATTAATCTTATGATTGGACTGTCTAACGCAAACAAACAATACCAAGAAATCAAAGATGAGTTTGTATTAGAAATTGCAGAGCTTGATATGAAGCTGGAAGAAACACAAGAAAAAATCGCCACCTTGAACAAGATGGCAGAAGTATTTATTAATCTGAAGAGTGAGGATCACGAAAGTAAGAAATTAGCTAAGTACGACTTCTCTAAAATGAACATGACAGAATCGATAACTCTAGATCAGCTTAATAAAGACATACTGATAATGCAACAGGAATTTGGTAAAGAAATTGATGAATATGAGGGATTAGCCAGAAAGTTAGAAACATTTGTAAAAGTGTTAAATATAGGAGGAACTCTTAAACTCAAACAACGAGATAATATTTCAATGGAGTAAAAAGGTTTGTTGATGACAATAAATATAAATTTTTAAAAATAGATTTCTCTCAATCTCAAAAGTGCATAGAATACTCATTATCATTACTTGAAAATTTGATAATCTTAAAGTAATTATAAGGAGGAATTACTATGTCAGCAATTACAGATAAATGGATAAAACTATTTAATAATGTCAATAATTCTCAGGAGTTAGATACATTTTTAAAGAATGTTTCAGGGAAAGGGCTCAATGAATGGGAACAACTATATAAGCAATATAATTCAGAAATTGACACTTTAGACTTTGAAATTAGCACTCAAGAATTGGAAGGAACTTCTGGTGCAGGAGGCTGGTATTCAGCATTTAAAATGACTCTGGCTGGTCGCTGCGGTCGATGTTTCACATGTTCTTATGAATGTACAAGTAATAATGTTAATTGTTAATTTAGGAAGTATATATGTTTCTTGAGATGTGTAAACTTTCCTTGTTATAGTTGACAGAGATAGAGTTAAATGATAAATTATAGGAGGAACAAAATGAAAGAAAATTATGTAGAAGTTGATAGCTTGCGTCATGAAATTGACAATCAAGAACTATCAGGTAATTCCGCAGCTGGATTCAGAACTGCAGTTCGAATGACTAGTCAAGGTCGCTGTGGGTGGGCTTTCACTTTTTCTTATGAATGTATATCACCAAATGTCCGCTGTGGATAGAATGAACAAGATTGGAGGGTAAGATGGAAGGAATTATTGGAACACTGGAGTTTTATGCTCCCGTATTTATTTTAGGAGTATCCATTATTGGTGTCGTCTACGTTATGAAAAAACGGAAAGAACGGAAATGATGTATATTTAAAAAGCCATACTAGTTTATGGCTTTTTTATTTGTCTTTAGAGAGATTATGCACGAATTACTCATGATATTAAAGATCAGATTGATTATAATAGTCTTGTAAAATAGAAATGGAGGAATACTTATGTCACAATTAGTTGTAAAAAATTTAAATAAAGAGTTTGGGGAGGGAGATAGTCTAGTTCATGCTTTATCGGATGTTAATCTCTCTGTAAAGACAGGAGAATTTCTTGCTATCATGGGAGCAAGCGGCAGTGGAAAAACAACTTTGTTAAACTGTATTTCAACAATTGATAAGCCGACGTCAGGTGATATTTCCTTTGAGGGATTTGATATAATCAATGCAACAGATAATCAGTTGGCAAACTATCGCTCACAAAATATTTCCTATATCTTTCAATCTTATAATTTAGTTGAAACTTTAACAGTTTATGAGAATATTGTCTTACCGTTACAGATTCAAGGAAAAAAAGTTTCTGATTGTCATTTAAAAATAGAAAATATCCTAGAAAAATTATCAATTGGTCAATTACGAAATAAATTTCCCAATCAATTATCAGGAGGACAAAGACAGCGTGTTGCAACTGCACGTGCTCTAATTGACGAATCTAAACTGCTTATTGCAGATGAACCAACAGGTGCTTTAGATTCGGCTAACTCAGAAAATTTAATGGCTCTTCTGCAAGATATTAATCAAGATTTTGGCATTACCATTTTAATGGTGACACATGATCCAGCAGCAGCTAAGTATTCATCACGGATTATTCTATTAAAGGATGGGCAAGTTACAGCAGATATGTACCGCCACTCTTTATCAAATGAAGAATATTTACAAGAAATTTATAAACATACACGATAAGGAGAAGTAAGATGTATCTAAAATTAATTCTTAGAAATGTTCAAAGAAATTTACAGACATACACAGTTTACTTTCTTAGTTTGACGTTAATTTATAGTCTACTCTATGCATTTAATGCTTTGCCAAGTCATCCTGTCATGCAAAGTTTATCAGGTGCTAAGGAGATGATGACAACCATTATGACACAATATATGGGGCTATTATCTTACGTTGTATTGAGTACAATTGCTTTTTTAGTTGTTTACTCCACTGGTTTCGTATTAGGCCGAAGAAAACAAGAGCTAGGTCTATACGCAACATTGGGGATGAAAAAACGTCATATTGTAGGAACGCTTTTCTGTGAGACAATGGTTGTTAATCTGTTTGCTTTGCTTGCAGGATTTATTTTAGGGTTAGGAGTACTGATTGTTCTAGCACATATTGCCTCTAATTTTTTTATGGGGAATTATTTTGGTAATATGTTTTTCCTAGACATGAAATCAGTGAATTTACTAGGAATATCATATTTAGCAACAAGTATAATTATTGGTGTGATGGACATATTTACCTTTAGAAAGCAAGCTATTATTTCTCTTATTCAAGAAAATGGTGTTAAAAGTTCTATTTTTTCGAAAGGAGAAACAAAGTGGCAAGTGCTATTATTTATCTTATCGGCACTAGTTATTTGCTTTGGATGTGTCTATCTATCAGACTATACTCATATTTCAATTCTTAGAAATTGGGGAATGTTACTTATAACACTGTTTGTATTAGTTATATTTATTTTTTACAGTACATTAAGCCATTCTTTGATCCGCTTAACTTATTCATTGCCAAATTGGTATTTCAAGAAATATAATTCATTTAAACTCAGACAACTATCTAAACAGGCAGATCGTAATTCGGTGACTATATCGGTATTATCGCTTTCCTTGACATTAGCAACTAGCTTATTGATTTTTAGTGGTAGCGCCTACAGTTCATTGAGTAATGATTTAAATAAATTTATTCCTTATGATATTGATGTGCAGATGTTTAAGGGAGAAAAATACCATTATAACAATATAGATGTAAAGAGTAAGTTAAAAGAAGATGGTTTTGACTTTTCGATTATTGATAAAGAGTTTGAGTATCCAATTTATATAAGTGAATTGACTTATAAAGATATTATTGATACAAGCAATTTATGGGATTTAGATAAAGAATTAGGAGATTCGTTCGTTAATATTGTTTCGCTTACTGATTACAATTCTTTATTAAGACTTCAAGGGAAAAAAGAAGTCAGTTTGTCAGACAATGAATTTTTAATAAATGCAAACTATAAAGGCACTAGGAAGCAGATTAGGGAATTTCTCTCTAAAAATAACGAATTGACTGTTTCCGGTGTAAAGTTAAGGTCAAGTTCTAAAAGTGCTTTGGAAAATGTTTATTTTGTTACTACAGTAGAAAATAATGATCGAGGGACATTGATCGTTCCTGATAAAGTAGCGAAAAAATTGACTGTTAACAGTTTACATTATGTAGCCTTATATAAAAAAGGGATTGATAAACGAAATGTTGAATCATTTTTAGAGAACTGGATTGAAAATTATTATTTTACGGATCAAGAAGGAAATCAATCTGATTTTGTATATCAAACAAAAGTTCGATCAGCAGAACTATATCTAGGATTTATGGGAGTCATTGTGTTAGTTCTAATTTTTGTGGGAGTTATTTTTACAGTCATCACATTGAGTATTCTGTCGTTGCAGGCTTCTACAAATGCATTAGAAAGCGTTAATGATTACAATATACTTTATTTACTAGGAAATCAAAGAAAGCAAAATAAAAAAATTATTTTTCAACAGATTCTTGCCTATTTTCTAATCCCGTTGCTAATAGCTGTTCCATTGAGTTATTCACTTAGTAACAGCTTATTAGGCTACTTTGAAAATTTCGCGAATACGACAGTTGTCATTGATGCAAAATATTTATTGTTTATGATTGGCTTATTTGCAGTTTATATCTATTTTACCTATAAAGTTTGTTTAAAGGCTAGTAATCAGACCCGATGAGTGAAAACCAGAATAGGATATTAGCTATCCTTATTCTGGTTTTGTGATATAATGATAATAAAAAATCATAGTAGGAAATTTTAAATATGAAGACGTGGTTAAAGAATATTTCTGATAACTCACTATTGTTATGGTGGATCACTTTAATAAATCATTTTATATTAATGATTTATATATACCTTCAAATTCCATTTGACTTTTCATCAACTTTTACTCAAAAATTTGCAGTTGTTTTTATTATTTTGTTGATTATTTCTACTTACATTTGTAATTTCTTAAAGTTTAAATATAGTGAATTGAAGTTGTGGCTATTACTATCGCTATTTTTAATTAGTTGGCAATTGGCTCTGAATTTGAATGTTGAACACACATTATTCCATTTTTTAGATTTACTTCATCCCATTAATTCTTTTCTATTAGTTTATAGTTCAGTATCTATTATTTTGTTAGGTAAAAAAATAGGTGAGGAACTATTTTTTGTAACTTTTATTGTTATAATTATTACAGAGATATCTTATTTTTTTAGCAAGCCCCTCTTTTTATTTTTATCTATATTTACATCATTTTTCATTTCTTACTTACCTATTATTCTGTTAATGATGTATAAAAAAGAGTTGAAATCTTTTTTAAATTACCAGAGGAAAAATTTAACCTTCCTTTCATTTTTCCTACCAGTTACTTATATTATTTTATATATTAATACGACTGATATTGGTATTTTAAACTTTTTATGGTATGTAGAAATTCTTTTGGTACTTGTTGCGTTCCACTTGAAAACAATTTATATGAGTTTTCAAAAAAAGATAGATGAGTTGAAACTATTATATATTGAGGCAAGTTTAAAAGTACTACTGGGGGTAAGTATCCTTTTGGTTACTACATTTATTATTGTAAGGCTAGACTTAAAACAAAGTTTTATTTGTTTTAATTTACTTGTGCTGATAGTTGGATTTCTAACGGAAGAATTTATTAGATTATTTAGAGGTAAGCGGCTAACGGGTGCAAAAGATTATTTAGAAGTTTTATTTTTGAAAAGAAATAAGATGGTGAAGAATTTGTTAGCTAATGAAGATATAGAGCAACAATTCGCAGAATTTCTTCATAACGAAGTATTACAAAGCGTGATGGCTATTAAAAATTTTAATAAATATGGAGAAGATGAGAAGTTTAGAACTCAGATTGGATATGTCTCAGATGAACTAGTTCAACGTATCCGAGAGAGAATGGATTATTATCAACCAATGAGTAGTGGCAATGAGGAGTTAACTAAAAAATATACATCATTAATTGATAGAATATTGAGGAGATATGAGACTATGAAAAAAGTTGAAACAGATTTTCAGTCTGATTTTTTTCTAATGGAACCGTATGATAAGATTCTTTATCGCTTTATTGAAGAGTTAGTGACCAATGCTGTTAAATATTCGTCAGGCCATATTATTTCGTTATCTCTCTCTGTATCTGACGATATTATTTATTTATCTTGTAAAAATGATTATGATATTTCTAGTAACCATCTTGGTTATGGGTTAAAGAATTTAGAAAATCGTGTCAGTGTTTTAGGTGGAACAATAGAAATTCAGACAATGGATGCTATGTTTCAAGTAGAAATCCAATTACCAATAGATAAGGAGTTATGCTATGAAAATTTTATTAATTGATGATCACAAGTTGTTTAGTCAGAGCATAAAAATGATTTTAGAGCTATCAGAAACAATTGATTATGTTGATTTAATTGAAAATTTTCAATCAGTAGATGATATTGATTATAGTCGATACGATATCATTTTGATAGATATTAATTTGACTAGTATTTATGAAACAGATGGATTAGCCTTGGCAGAAGAAATGATAAAAAAAGAACGAGGTATTAAAATCGTTATTTTAACAGGATATAGCAAAAAAATTTATGAATATCGAGCTCAGAAGATGGGAGCTTATGCTTTTATTGATAAAAGTATCGATCCAGATAAGCTTCTTACTCAATTAAAAGGTATATATAGTGGAAAAAAGTATTTTTCGGTAGAAGAAATCGTGGATATCTTGTCTGAACGAGAGATAGAAGTGTTAGAATCGGTCAGAAATGGTTTAACAATTGATGAGATTTGTGAAACCTTATTTTTAAGCAAACGGACTGTTTCGAATCATTTGGCAAATGTATTTTCAAAGCTAGGTGTTAATAATAGGCAGGAGGCAATCCATAAAGCAGAACTTTTAGGATATTTCTCTCCAGAGTAGGATTATCTGTTATGCCAATTTGGCATAAAATTTAAGATTCGTTCAAATCTTAATTATAATTTCATTAGGAGTGAACGAATGTATAGGCGACTAAGAGATTTGAGGGAGGATTCTGACTATAGTCAAGAGTTTATTTCAAATTATTTGAGTTGTAGTCAATCCTTTTATTCTAGAATAGAAAGTGGCACCAGAGAATTGCCAGTAGATATTTTGATTAAGCTTTCAAATCTTTATAGTGTGAGCACGGATTATTTGTTACATCTAACAGATTTTCGTAAAAGAATACAAAAATAGAAGTCTCTCCTTGTTTGTTCATTGACAACTGAATAAACCAAGGTGGGACTTTAATCATTTGTGGAGCAATTTAGCCTGGTACGCCGTGAGATGAGCGAGAATTATCGGCTATAAAATAGGTTGGTTACCTATCTGCCATGAGACAAATGAGGATAATGATACTTCTGAACGTTCAGGCTGCCATCGAGAAAGGACAGCGGGTGCAATCCCCATGTAGGACTTAACCAGTTCTTCCCACTGAGGTCAATATTTTGAAGTAAAGGAAAAACGTTTATGGAAAAAATACAAACAGGTGCGGAATTACCGCAGGTTGTGATTGAGGGTTATAAGGTGACGGTGCAAGTGACGAATAAGTCACTTAGTCTGACGGATATTTTAGATGATTTATTAGGTCGAAAGCTTGAAAAAATTTGAGGTTTTAGCGGACATGTTTTTAGAAATGATGTAAAATAGAGTTGTAGAACCTCAATCCTTAATCGGTAAGCACCTAAATACTGATTAAGGAGATACATATGACAAAAACCTGTATTTATTTACGCTTATCACGAGATGATGGGGATAATGTGGAAAGTAATTCCATCATCAACCAACGCTCACTTTTGAGAGATTATGCCAGAAATCATGATTTCACCATTTTAGAAGAATTTATGGATGATGGTATTAGTGGCTTAACCTTTAACCGCCCTGACTTTAACCGTATGATGGCTATGGTGAATGATAAGACAATTGATACTATTATTGTTAAGGACTTGTCACGCTTCGGTCGTGACTATATTGAGACTGGGAAATACCTTCAGCGAATTTTTCCTGCTATGGGAGTTAGGTTTATCTCGGTTAATGATCACTATGATAGTATGACTGCTGATACAAATGAAACACACTTGGTTATGCCCATTAAAAGTCTAATTAACGATAGCTACTGTCGAGACATTTCAACCAAAGTTCGAAGCACTCAAAAAGCTAAACGACAAAAGGGCGAGTTTATTGGAGCTTTTGCCCCTTATGGCTATCGCAAAGATGAAAAGCAACGGAATCATCTAGTGGTTGATGAGAATGTACGCCCTACTATTGAGAAAATCTTTACTCTTAAATTAGAGGGATATTCGTCAAACGCTATTGCAGGGTTTCTTAATCAAGCTGGGGTAGAAACGCCTCTACAACGTAAGAAAGCCTGTCAAGAAAAGATTAAAGGTTTTCATGGTCATAACTACAAGTGGGACACGAAAATGGTCAATCGTATTTTGACAAATCGTGTCTATACAGGTAGTTTGGAACAGGGGAAGCAAACCAAACTCAATTACAAGTCACAAAAGTCTGTAGCTGTGAATCCAGCAGATTGGGTACGAGTTGATGATACACATGAGGCGATTATCTCAAAAAGTACGTTTGAGCTTGCTAATAATCTCTTACTCAGAGATGTCAAACATGGGAAGAAGCTGCCTGACCTATTTGCAGGATTATTATTTTGCAGCGACTGTCAAGCTCAGCTTGTACAACGAAAGCTCCGCTACAAGGATAAAGAGACTGTTCAGTATATTTGTAGCACCTACAATAACGGAAGAGGATGTAGTCGCCATGCAGTCAAGCAAGTGATATTACTTGACTTAGTATCGACCTTTATTCATCAACATCTTGACTGGAAGTCTTATCTGATTAAAGCAGTTCCTGATTATGTTAATCAAGAACAGTTTTTGGAAGTCGATTTTACTTCTCTACTTGAGAATCGCAAGAAGTACGAACAGTTGCTCCAGTCCTTGTATTTGGATTTAGACGACGGTTTGATCAATGATACAGAATACCAAGAGTTTCAGCGATGCTATCGCCAAAAACTAAATCAAATTGAAGACACAATCATTCAAAAGAAAGAGTTAGCTCAAATCCTGTATGATAAACTTCAGGATAAGGAGAAGTGGTTAGACCAGTTGAGTACCATACAAAATAACCGAGAGCTCAATCGCCTCACTCTAGTTTCCTTGCTTGACCGCATTGTCATTCATGTGAATCAGGAGTTGACCTTAGTGTTTCATGATGTGGCAGAACTAGAACTCCTCCAGCAGTTTTCTCATCGAGAGACGGAGGTGGTCTAATGGCACGTACCAAGAACCGCTACCGTAAGGAAACGATAGATGAGGTACCACTTCAAACTTATCGTACGGGCATTTACATTCGCCTATCCAAAGAACGTACTGAAACCTGGAGAAACAAGTCGCAGTCCTTAGAGACGCAAGAAAGTCTTGCTAGAGCTTTTGCCAAGGAGAAAGGGTTAACTGTAACCAAGTGTTACATCGACTATGAGTATTCTGGGACAAACTTTAATCGACCTGCCTACCAGGACATGATGGAAGACCTCAAAAAAGGGATTATCAACTGTATCTTGATTCGGGACTTATCCCGTCTGGGTCGTAACTACATTGAGATGGGACGACTGATTGATAAAGTATTCCCTTTTATGGGGGTTCGCTTTATCTCAATCAATGATAATCTAGACACTCTCAATGGATTGGAAGATAAAAAATCTTTTGAGGTGGAAATTAAGAATTTGGTCAATGACCTCTATTCTAAGGACATTTCCAAGAAAGTTACCGCTAGTCATATTCAGAAAGCAAAGCAAGGTTATTTCATTGCTGGTTTTGCCCCATATGGTTACCAATTAAGTAAACAAGATGGTGGTAATCGAATGACCATTGATTCAGTGGTTCAACCAATTATGTCCGATATTTTTGAGAAGTTGTTGGCAGGTCAGTCTGTGAATCAAGTGACAAAATACTTGAACAGGCAGAAAATCGCTATTCCAGATACTTATCGACAAACAGGAAAGGTATATAGAACAGAACAAGACAACCGACAATGGAGAAGTGCTAATCTTCAGCGACTGGTACAAAATCCTGCGTTTTATGGCAGTCTCATTCAACGTCGGCATAATAAAACCTTAACTGAGAAAGATTTTATTCAAGTAGATGATTGTCATGAAGCTTATATTACTAAAGAAGAGCATCAAACACTTCAAAAACTAATCAGGGAACGTCGTTCCATAAGAAAACAGACTCAACCTCGTACTACTAATCGTTATAAGGGGCTTATCTATGTCAAGGGGCAATCAACTCAAATGCGAAGGTACTGTAAGCATTTCTCAAATTCCAAATCAGAGTATGATTACTATTACTTTATGGAATATCTTCATGGTTCAGCACCTTCAGAGAAACAAACTGTCTATATCAGTGAACAAGCCTTAGATAAGATTGTGTTGAGCTTGGTTCAGGCAGAGATGAATCGGCTTGGCACGGTTAAAAACTTATTGCCCAAATTAGAAATGAAGAGGAATGAATATCTTAGAGATTGCCAAAAGAAAATAAAAAAATTTCAAAGGACTTTGGCTAGTCTACAAGCTGAGCAAAGCGAGCTTTATCTGAATTACCGCCTTGAGGCTCAGGAACGAGAGACTTATTTGTCTCAAAAGGCGACGATTACCTCAAAAATTGAAACCCTCTCAACAGAAATAGCCCATTATGAGGCTTTAGCGATGAAAATTGAGGAGAAACACAGTCAGCAGGTCAGTTGGGTTAAACATCTTGCTAAATGCCAAAATCAATCAGTTTTAACGGCAGAACTGCTTAATGAAGTGATAGAACGGATAGATGTTGAAGTGGATAAGTCTGTGATAGTAACTTTTACCTGCCTGATGGGAGGTGATGACCATGTCTAAAATGGCTTTATACCTTCGTCTTTCCGTCGATGAGGACGGGACAGACGAAAGTAACTCCATTACCAACCAACGCTATCTTTTGAATCAGTACCTTGATCAGTCATCAGACTTTAATCATTGGGAACGCTTGGAGTTTGTGGACGATGGTTTTTCAGGAACAAGTCTTAATCGGCCTGCTTTCCAACGCTTAATGGCTGATGTAAAGTCGGGAATTATCCGTCATATCATTGTTAAGGATTTGTCTCGTTTTATGCGTGATTATCTGGAACTAGGGAATTATTTAGAAAATATTTTCCCTTTTCTCGGAGTTCGCTTCATAGCTATAAATGACCAATATGATAGTTTGACATCTGAACAAAATGGACTGGATATTGATGTTCCGTTTAGAAACCTCCTCAATGATTTCTATGCCAAGGATGTTTCTGAAAAGGTTAAGAGTGCGATGAACAGCATGAAACGCTCGGGCAAAAACATGAGCTGGTTGCCCCCATTTGGTTATCTCAAGGATCCAGAGGACCGTTTCAAGATTATTATTGACGAGACAGTTGCACCAATTGTTCGACGGATTTTCACCTTGTATCTTGATGGTAATAGTTACCAAACAATTGCTCGACTCCTGAATGAAGAACAAGTCATTACTCCAGCAGAACGAAAGATGCAAATCAGTCAGGCACGTTACGCAAAGTCACTCCGTTTAACAACTGAGCAAAAACGAAATGTTTGGAGTAGCACTACCGTTGGTCAAATTTTAAAGAATGAAGCCTATAAGGGAACTTATCTGTTTAATACTCGGACGTATGTAAGGGGGAAGCATGTTTTCAGACCAAAATCAGAGTGGGAGCGGATTGAGAACAATCACGAAGCGATTATTTCATCAGAACTATTTGAACAAGTTGCTCGATTAAAAGCTAAGAAGGTTATCCAGAAAAAACACTCTCATCCTCCGAAAATTCCTAGCATTTTAACAGGACTGATTCGTTGTGAGCATTGTGACCATTCTTTGATTGGTTCATATAACCATCAAGGTTATCAGTATTTTTCCTGTCGCTATTGTAAAGGACAGGGAGAAAAAATGAAGTCATGCCGAGCAGACAAGATTGAGCAAGCAATCAAGGAGAAACTTGGGTATGAGGAGGATAAGTCCCGCCCAAAAGCTTCTAAGACTAGAGTTCTTAGAGAGATTGAGCGATTAAAGAGACAAAAACTATCCTTTTTCCAAGACTACAAGGATAGCCTGATGACTAGGGAAGATTACATTACTAAGAAAATGGTAATAGACAAAACTGTTAGGAATTTAGAAGAACAGCTGAAAGAAGTTAATACATTTCAGTTGTTGAGTAATGATAGGTTAACAAAAGAAATAGTTAGCACTCACATTGAAAAAGTAGTTGTTGACTGCCTCGGATTTTTTACAGTTATCTATAAATAGTTGAAGAGGAGACTTGAATCGTATCAAGTCTCTTTCTTGATAGGTTGATTTGTGATACAATTAGTGTGAAATCTAGTAAATAAATAGTGTCAGTTACTTGACATAAGAGGGACATATTGAAGAAGGCGAGAATTTCCATGATTTGGTTGTTAGAGAAGTGCAAGAAGAAACGGGTTTAACAGTCACAGATGCTCGTTTGGTTGGTCTTAAACATTGGCCGGATAAGGAAGGGAATCGTTACATTGTATTTCTCTATAAGGCAACAGAGTTTACAGGAACTATCCGATCAACTGAAGAAGGTGAGGTGCGTTGGGTCGAGAAGTCGGACCTGCCTCAGATGGATTTGGCCTATGACTTACTTGAAATCTTAAAAGTCATGGATGAGCCAGATTTGTCCGAGTTCTTTTATACCCAAAAAGGAAGCGATGGAGAGTGGGACAAGAATTTTAGGTAGAAGCTAGAAATAGCTTCTTTTTTATGTTGTTTGAATAAAAATACAACAAACTAGTTGACAAATGTATAAAAATGACGTAAAATGTCTTTATCTTTCAAAAAAGGAGAAAAAATATGCATTTTACTACAATGGAAGTCCGATGTTTTATATAAAAAAACGGTATAAGTATGCACAGGATTATTTTAAAGGAGAATATGATGATGAAAAAATATATTATGACGGGATTGGTTTTGTTGGCAACAGTAGGTCTAAGTGCTTGTAGTGGAAATGCTACTCGAGAAGATACTTCTTTGAAGGATGTTCAGGAAAAGGGAAAACTAATTGTTGCATTGAATCCAGAATTTCCACCATTTGAGTTTAGAACACTGGTTGATGGTAAAGATACAATCGTTGGAGCTGACATTGAGCTTGCAAAAGCCATTGGTCAAGAATTGGGTGTAGAAGTTGAATTTTCAGCGATGAGTTTTGATAATGTTTTGAACAATGTCCAGTCAGGGCAATCGGATATTGCCATTTCAGGAATTTCAGCCACTGAAGAGCGTGCAAAAGTGTATGATTTTTCCATTCCTTACTACACCTCAACCAATAAAGTTATTATAAATAAAGAGGATCTTGCACAATATACATCGCTTGATTCTCTAGCAGAGGCAAATATAGGAGCACAAAAAGGTTCTATTCAAGAACAAATTGTTAAAGAACAGCTTCCGTCTTCCACGGTTATTGCTCTAGCTTCGAACGGAGAGCTGATTAATCAATTAAAATCACAGAAGCTAGAAGCAGTTATTTTTGAAGAGCCGATTGCGAAAGCCTATGTTGCCAAAAATGATGACTTGGTTATTTTAGATACTGAGATAAAAAGTAGCTATTCAGATGCCTATGCTATTGCCTTGCCAAAAGGAAGTACAGCTTTAAAGGAAAAAGTTGACTCTGTCATTACAAAACTAGTGGAATCTGGACAGATGGATCAATTTGTTCAAGAAGCCTATGAATTATCCATTGCTAACAATTAAATTTTATACGATTAAATTGAATAAAAATAATATTTTCTTGACAAATGTATAAAAATGAATTAAAATGAGAATACATTCTGAAAAACTGCAAGAAAATACAATGAAAATCAATAAGCTTCTGTTTTTTAGAATAAGTATTTTATTAAAATAAAGAGAAGGTATTTAGGAAATATGAAAAAAATCTTGGCATTAGCAGCAACAGTTTTAGCAGGACTGACATTGGCAGCTTGTTCTTCGACGTCATCACAATCCGCATTAGATAAAATTAAAGAAAAAGGTACATTGGTAGTGGCAACTAGTCCAGACTATGCTCCATTCGAGTTTCAGGCACTAGTTGATGGAAAGAATGAAGTTGTTGGTGCAGATATCATGTTGGCTCAAAAAATAGCCGACGAACTTGGGGTCAAGCTTGAAGTTTCAGCAATGAGTTTTGACAATGTATTGTCTAGCGTTCAAAATGGCAAAGCTGATATTGCAATTGCTGGTCTATCTTATTCAGAAGAGCGTGCAAAAGTTTTTGATTTCTCTGAAAGTTACTATCAAATTTCTGATGTATTACTTATCAAAAAAGATAGCGCCAATTCACTCACTTCAATTGATGCTATGAGCGGGAAAACTCTCGCGGTACAAAAGGGTTCAACACAAGAATCCTACGCACAGGAAAACATTAGTCAAGCTAACATAATTTCTTTAACCTTGATGGGTGAAGCTGTAAATGAGCTCAAATCAGGAAAAGTTGATGCTATTTTAATGGATTCTCCAGTTGCTGCTGGTTATGTTTCACAGAATTCAGATTTAGCCGTTGCATCCGTTGAATTTCCAACGATTGATGAGAATTCGAAAGTCATTGCTTTGCCAAAAGGTAGTACAGAACTAAAAACTGCGATAGACAAGGTTATCGCAGAAGTAAAAGCAAGTGGTGAGTTTGATAGTTTCCTTGAGAAAGCTGCAACATATACAAGTGTTGAATAAGAGAAATGAACAATCATCGGAAACGATGGTTGTTTTTGCATGCAAAAAAGAATGGAGTAAGTGAGCCACACCCCAAAAGTTAGACAGAAAATTGGGGTCGGTTCAATACTCCATTTTTTATAGATAATTATTTCACACGCTCTAGATAAAAACTGGTCAAACGTGGTACAGTAATTCTAGCTCCATTTTCATCGGGATAGAGGCTAAATGTGTCCATTGGAATAGCATTAGATGAGAAGACAAGTTTATATTCGCTCTCAGCTGGCAAATCCAAGTGTACGTCAAATAGTTCTTGATCATTAAAGTTATGAATAGTCAAGATTTCTTGCACATCACTAGTGCGAGAAAAAGCATACAGGCTTGCTTCTTCATCTATTTTTACCCAATTAAATCCTTTTTCATAGGCTTGGTAGTCATATTTCCAGAAAGCATCATGTTCTTTATAGAAAGTAGATAATGTTTTCATCATTTGATAGAAAGAATGGTGGATTGGAAATTGTAGCAGTCCCCAGTCCATTTCTGTATATTCGTGCCATTCACGGATATGACCCCATTCATTTCCCATGAAGAGTAATTTCTTTCCAGGATGGGCGAAGTAAAAGCTGTAGTAGACTCGAGCCAGATGGAACTTATCTTCGTAGTCGCCATTCATCTTCTCGATAATGGAGTGCTTCCCATGAACAACTTCGTCGTGCGAAAGTGGTAGTAAGAATTGCTCGTTTTGGTTATAGTACATACCAAAAGTGATTTCATTTGAGTGATATTTTCGATAAATAGAAGGGCGTTCCACGAATTTTAGTGTATCATTCATCCAGCCCAGATCCCATTTCATATCAAATCCAATACCGCCATCTTCTAGAGAATGTGTGACTTTAGGAAAGCTTGAAGAGTCTTCAGCAATCATCAAGACTCCCTTATAGTCGGTATGGACCATGGCATTGACACGTTTGATAAAGTCAATTGCGGAATGATTTATCTTATCCTCATCTGTTTCACCACGCCAATAGAGGAGATAAGATAGTGCATCAACACGGATGCCATCAAAATGGAAATATTCCAACCAGTATTTTAAATTGGAAAGAAGGAAAGAACGAGTCAGTCCTTTTCCAAGGTCAAAATTAGCAGTCCCCCACTGGTGGTTTTCACGGTCTTGTTCGTAGGAGTATTCGTATAGCCAACTACCATCAAACTGGTAGAGCCCATGAGCATCTTTACAGAAATGAAGTGGTACCCAGTCAAGAATCACTCCGATTCCTGCTTGGTGACATTGGTCAACTAAATACTTAAGTTCATCTGGCTTGCCATAGCGACTAGTTGGACTATAGTAGCCTGTTACCTGATAGCCCCAAGACGCATCGAGAGGATGCTCGGTAATTGGCAATAATTCAATATGTGTGTAGTTATTTTCCTTGATATGTTCGATGAGAAGTGGAGTAATTTCCTTATAACTATTGAAAGCTTCTACAGGAGCTCCTCCTTCATTTTCATTAGCAAATTTTTGCTTCCACGAACCTAAGTGCACCTCGTAGATGGATACTGGCTGTTCTTTAAAATCATAGTTAACACGATTATACATCCAGATGTCATCTTTGAATTTATAACGCGAATTGTAGGTTGTAGAGGCAGTGTCTGGACGAACTTGGCTGAAAAATGCATAAGGGTCAGCCTTATATATTTCACGCCCATCGTGTGTGATAATCAGGTATTTATAATCTTCAAGGGATTTTAATCCGTCTACATAAAGTTGAAACACTCCATCAATTTCACGCTCCATAGAGTGACTGCGTTGCCACTCGTTAAAGTTGCCAACTAAGAATACTTCTCTGGCATTTGGGGCATAGACACGAAATTGAGTTCCGATAATTTTGTTTCGTTCTTTTATAATGTGAGCACCCATTTTTTCGTAAAGAGTGGTATGCTCACCAGCATTCATATAATATAAATCTAGGTCAGTAAATTCTGTCATAGCAATCTCCTTGTTGAAAAGGAGTGGACCTTGGTCGCACTCCGATTCAGTTTATTTTTTCATCTTATTTCCTAACCACTAATTTCACGGTAGAGCCAGATGTATTTCTCTGCCGAAGCTGTCCAACTAAAATCATGCTTCATAGCTTGTTCAACCATGGCATACCAGTCATCGGGACGGTCATAGTAGGTTTGAAGGGCTAAATCATAGACTTGTCGCATATTGTAAGCGTCACGCCCTCCAAAGCTAAAACCAGTTCCTTCCTTGGTAGACATATTGTATGGTGCTACAGTATCAACCAATCCACCTGTTTCACGCACTAGAGGGAGTGTTCCGTAGTGCATTGAAATCAACTGGCTAATGCCGCATGGTTCAAACATAGAAGGCATGAGGAAGAGATCACTTGCTGCATAAATTTGATGGGCAAGTGGTTCATTGTAACCACGGTAGAATGCAAATTTATCAGGATAAGCATGTTTAAAGTGATTAAAGGCATTTTCAATGTCTTCCTCACCATTGCCTAAGATAACAAATTGGACATGGGCTTGAAGAAGATGGCCAAGTACCTCGGTCAAGAGGTAGAACCCTTTTTGCCATGTCAAACGAGAGACGATACCTATCAATAGGACATTCTCATCTTGTGGAAGGGCAAATTGTGCTTGCAGGGCCAGTTTATTAGCCTTTTTACTTTTAATCGTTTCAAGACTATAATTTCTCACAAGGTACTGGTCTGTTTGACTATCCCAACTGTCATAGTCGATACCATTGACAATACCAACCAAGTCATATTTGCGCAACTCTAGTACATGTTGCATGTTTTCGCCGAATTCTTCCGTTAGGATTTCGCGAGCATAAGTTTCAGAAACTGTAGTAACCTTGTCAGCGTATAGGATACCAAGCTTCATGAAGCTGATACATTCATCATGAAAACGTGCAATACCATCCAAATAGTAGCTATAGTCCATGCCAAGCGCTGACCAAAGTGCTTGTTTGTGGAAAATACCTTGAAAAGCCAAGTTATGAATAGTGAATACATGCTTGATATTGCGGAATTCTTCGCGGTAGCTATAAAAAGTACGGCAAAGGAATGGAAGGGCAGCAGTGTGCCAGTCATGTGTGTGCATGACATCTGGGAAGAAATGAAGTGCTTCTAACAGACGACATGTAGCATGTTGGAAATAGCCAAAACGCATGGCATCATCGTCGTATCCATATAGTTCATCGCGTTCAAAGAAATCGCGGTGCTCAATAAAATAGAATGTTACTCCATCAACAACCTGACTGTAAACATTTGCCATAGATTGGATATCGCCAGCCCGCACATCAAAACTTGATACGTAATCGAAATCAGCATGGTTATTGATAGCAATTTTCTTATAGAGAGGAAGTACCACTCGGACGTCCAACCCCTGTTTTACCAATTCTTTAGGTAAGGAACCGATTACATCGGCCAAACCACCAGTCTTGATGAATGGAAGTCCTTCAGATGCTACAAAGAGAACAGATTTTTTTGTCATGTTAGCTCCTAAATGATTTGGTGTGGTTTCAAGTATGAAGGCGAAGTTTCGCTTCCCTTGATGTCAATTGGGTGAATAATTTTAGTTGCTTTATCGATAATTGCATTTTCAATATTCGCCCCACTCTTGATTGTCACGCCATTGAGAATGATTGAGTTTTTGATAACAACACCTTCTTCAATGATAACATCGCGGTCAATGACTGAATTTTCGACTTGACCATTGATGTTCGCTCCATTTGAAATTAGGCTACGTTTGACCTCTGCCAATGGACCATACAAACATGGTGAGCTATCACTTGTTTGGGTATGGATTGGCCAATCATGTTTGAAGAGGAGTTTGCGGGTATCTTGGTCAATCAATTCAATTTGAGTATTGAAGTAGGAAGCTGTCGTATTGATACATGCGACATAATCACGATGTGCATAGCCCATAATCTTGTACTGGTCAACTGTATCACGTAAAATATCTTTTAACCAGTAGAGAGACGACACTTTGTTAGCACGTTTAATCAAGTCGATAAATGTAGTCCGTTTCATAATGTAGGCTTCAAGGGAAACGGGACGGTTTTTATATTTACCGTGGTTCTCCTCAAAAGCTACGACACGACGGTCTTCACCAAATTTGAGAGTTTGGCAGCCGATGAAATTTTCTTTAGCATCTGAAACGTTTTTATAAAGAACGGTAATATCAGCATCCGTTGCAATATGGTCATCCATGACTTTTGAAAAATCCTGGCTATAGATGAAGTAAGATGGAGCAACTAGCACATAATCTTTTGTAGACTTTTCGATGTAGTGGATGTTTTCTGTGAAGGCATTAATATCGTGACGATAGACACTATTTGGGTCTGTTGCGCTATTGAGCAAGCGAAGGGTACCGCGTTTGCTGTTGATATTATAGTGTTTTCCTGTACCAACGTGCTGAATTGTTGAACGCATTTCAGCAGGCATGTATACTTGGAATTCTGTAATTCCAGAGTTTGACATATTGGATAGAGCAAAGTCAATTAGGCGATAACGACCTAAGAAACCGAAAGCTTGTACGCCACGGTGCTTCATCACGTCACCAAAATGTACGTTGTTTCCTTCAATATTTACAATTCCGAGAGTATTTCTTAGCATAGCAGTCCTTTCTTACTTGGTTACATTCTTGTCAATCAAGAGGATATGGTCGATGTCTCCTGTGAGTTTAACTCCGTCGGCAATTTTAATATTTTCAGCGACGATGACGTAGTCAAGTTCAACACCTTCGCCGATAATAGCACCAGGCAGGACGACAGAATTTTTTACTACGGCATTTTGGTTGACCTGTACATCTGTTGAAATAACAGAATGTTCTACTGTACCATCAATAACTGCCCCTTTATCAATATAGGCAGATTTAACCGTTGCAGTTGCACCAATGACTTGGGCAGGAGATCCCTTATCCTCTGAATAGATTCTCCATGAGCGGTCAGAAAGGTCCAAATCTCCAGCGTGATCAATCAAGTCCATATTGGATTCCCAGAGGCTGTTAACGGTACCTACGTCTTTCCAATAACCACGGAATGGATGGGCAATGAGAGTGCGGCCATCTTCTAAGTATTTCGGAATGATGTCGTGCCCAAAATCGTGAGATGAAGTGTCCAATTTATCATCTTCTTGAAGGTACTTTTTCAAGGTCTTCCAAGTGAAGATATAGATACCCATTGATGCTAAATTGCTCTTAGGATTTTCTGGTTTTTCTTCAAATTCTTCAATACGGTAATCTTCATCCGTATTCATGATACCAAAACGTGAAGCTTCTTTGATTGGAACTTCGATAACCGCAATCGTAGCATCTGCTTTTTTCTGAATATGTGTATCAAGGAGTTTGTCGTAGTTCATCTTATAGATGTGGTCACCAGACAAAATCAATACGTACTCTGGATCGTGAAGATCAATGAAATCAATGTTCTGTGTAATAGCGTCGGCTGTACCTTTGTAAAGTCCGAAACCTTCGATTTTTTCACTCGGTGGTAATACAAAGACGCCAGATCCTTGTACATCAAGCCCCCAACGTTGAGACTGTGCAACGTATGAATTCAAGAGAACAGGCTCATACTGAGTCAAAACTCCGACAATATCAATACCTGAGTTGGCACAGTTACTGAGAGGAAAGTCAATAATGCGGTACTTTCCGCCAAATGCGACTGCTGGTTTGGCGACTTTTTTTGTCAACCCTTCTAGACGTGTTCCACGTCCACCAGCAAGAATCATAGCTAACATTTTATTTTGAGCCATCTAACCACTCCTTAATATATATGATATGTCTATTATAGCATAAATTATAAAAAAATGAAAGCGTTTCCTATACAGAAATTGAAATATTTCAAACTTCTTTTCAACGGCTTTCATAAACATATTATAACATATTATTTTGTGTTAGTCTATATAATATTGTAATAATATTGTATTTATTTTTGGTCGAATTTTACCTCTTCAAGTAGGTAATTGATGAATTTTTCTCCCATGTCGGACAGCAATGCCTTTTCGTGTTGGATATAGACCAATTCGATTTCATCATCAAATTCCAGAGGAATTGATACAATATTATCTCCATTAAGATTTGAATTGAGGATACCTGTTGCGATTGTATAGCCATCCAGACCGATTAAGAGATTGAAGAGTGTGGCACGGTCAGATACGACAATCGATTTTTTATGGTGTTCCTGGGCTAGAATTTCTTCTGCAAAGTAGAAGGAGTTGTGAATACCTTGCTCGTAGCTGAGATAGGGGAAATCTACCAAATCATCGAGAGTGATTGACTTTCTTTGTGCCAAAGGATTGGTTTTGCTGACAAATACATGTGGTTTGGCAGTGAAGAGAGTTGTATAGGATAGTCGATTGTCATCCAAAAGTTTCAGCAGGACATCACGGTTGAAATGGTTGAGGAAAAGCACTCCGATTTCTGAGCGGAAATTCTTAACGTCATCAATGATTTCCCAGGTCCGTGTTTCACGTAGGAAGAGTTCATAGTCTTCCATCTCAGTTTCTTTCAAAAGTGAGACAAAGGCGTTAACCACAAAGGCATAGTGTTGGGAAGAGACGCTGAAGAGTTGGCGTTTTGCATTCGGATTTTTATAGCGGTCTTCCAATAGTTCGGTCTGTTCAACAATTTGACGAGCGTAGGAAAGAAACTCCATGCCATCCTTTGTCAGGGTAATGCCCTTAGAATTACGGAAAAAGATTTTAATTTTCATTTCTTTTTCCAGGTCTCGTACAGCGTTGGAAAGGCTGGGTTGGGTAATGAAGAGTTGTTTGGCAGCCTCATTCATACTGCCTGTTTCTGCAATTTTGATAATATAGTATAATTGTTGGATTCTCATACCTCTATTGTAACATGATTTGACAAATTATTCTAAAAAATGTATAATGCTGAAAATATATCCTTTAACTGAGTCCAGAGAGGCGAAGAAGGGAACGTGATAAATAGGGCAAATACTGCCTTCTTTTCGTGTAACCTTGCTAGCCAGCAAGGTTTTTTCTCTATATCGACTTTCTTGTTTTCTGTGTCATTGTTATATAGAATAGGAGAAAAGATGATTTTAAAAGAACAGATGTTACTGGTGGACCAAGTCCAACTTGCTCCACGTATATTTGCTATGATCTTGCAGGGTGATATGGTCCAAGATATGAAAATGGGGCAGTTTATCCATATTCGTATTCCAGATGATTCCATGCTCTTGCGGAGACCGATTTCTATTTCCGAGATTGATCGGAATAAGTCTCAATGTCGGATTATTTACCGAGTGGAAGGTCAAGGGACGGAAGTCTTTTCGAAAATGACTGTTGGGCAGTATTTGGATGTTATGGGACCGCTTGGGAAAGGGTTTGAAGTAGACTTTCTCAAAGAAGGAGACCGCATTCTCATCATTGGCGGAGGAATCGGTGTTCCTCCCTTGGTGGAAGTGGCGAAACAGGCGGCGAACCGTGGTGTCAATGTCACGTCAGTCATTGGCTTTGCCACCAAAGAGGCCGTCATTTTGGAAGAGGAACTAGCCAAGTATGGTCAAGTTTATGTCACAACGGATGATGGTTCCTATGGGCGTAAGGGGAATGTCGCAACGGTTGTTGAAGAGCTGACAAACGAGTTTGCAGCCATTTACTCATGTGGGGCACCAGCTATGATGAACTATGTTGATCAACGCTTTCAGGAACATCCTCATGCCTACATTTCACTGGAGGCTAGGATGGCTTGCGGGATGGGGGCGTGCTATGCCTGTGTTGTCAAACCCAAAGAGGGACAAGAACACGAGAACAAGCGTGTCTGCAAGGAAGGTCCAGTCTTTGCGACAGGTAGTCTAATTTTGTAGGAGGTTGATATGACAAAACGATTAGCGATTTCCTTACCAGGCTTGGACTTGAAAAATCCCATCATTCCAGCCTCTGGCTGCTTCGGTTTTGGTCAGGAGTATGCAGATTATTATGACCTTAACCAGCTTGGGTCCATTATGATTAAGGCGACTACCCGTCATCCTCGTTATGGCAATGCGACTCCCCGTGTGGCTGAAACGCCGGCAGGTATGCTCAATGCCATTGGACTTCAAAATCCGGGTGTTGAGGCGGTCTTATCCGAAAAATTACCATGGTTAGAGCAACATTTCCCAGACTTGCCAATCATTGCCAATGTAGCTGGCTTTTCCAATGAAGAATATGCCTATGTGTCAGGGAAAATTTCAAAGGCTCCAAACGTAAAAGCTATCGAGCTGAACATTTCCTGTCCCAATGTGGACCACGGAAATAATGGTCTCTTGATTGGACAGGTGCCAGAATTAGCCTATCAAGCAGTAAAAGCAGCAGTCGAAGCCTCATCTGTACCTGTTTACGTTAAGTTGACACCAAGTGTGGCAGACATAACTCTATTGGCCAAGGCTGCTGAGGATGCTGGAGCGACTGGCTTGACGATGATAAATACCTTGGTTGGTATGCGATTCAATCTCAAAACTCGACAACCAATCTTGGCAAATGGTACAGGAGGAATGTCAGGTCCAGCAGTTTTTCCGGTTGCTCTCAAACTCATTCGTCAGGTTGCTCAGATGACTGATTTACCAATTATTGGTATGGGTGGTGTGGATACGGCGGACAAGGCTATAGAGATGATGGTTGCAGGAGCTTCAGCCATCGGGGTTGGAACGGCCAACTTTACAGACCCATTTGCCTGTCCAACTATTATCAAGGATTTACCAAAACGTATGGATGTTTATGGGATTGACACATTAGAAAATTTACGCCAAGAAGTTAGAGAAAGCTTGGGTAAGCGTTGACAAAGGTAAAATAAAAGAGTAATATAAAGAAAATATCTCCTTTAATTAAGTCCAGAGAGGCTAGGAAGGTGTCATGTAATATGCTTGAAAGTGATTTTCAAGCTGAATTCGTGCACATCCCTGACCGATTTGGCAGGGATTTTTGTGTAAATGAAAGGATTTTATGAAAGAAACAAGACCAATTATTGCCCTTGACTTTGCAGGTAAAGAAGAAGTCCAGTCTTTTTTGGAACAGTTCCCACCAGATGAGAAACTCTATGTAAAGGTTGGAATGGAGTTGTATTATGCGGAGGGACCAGGTATTATCAATTATTTGAAAGGCTGCGGTCACAGTATTTTTCTAGATTTGAAACTGCATGATATTCCTAATACCGTCGAGTCGGCTATGAAAGTCTTGGCAAAACTCGGTGTGGATATGACCAACGTTCACGCTGCTGGTGGTGTTGAGATGATGCAGGCAGCACGAAGGGGATTGGGTAAGGATGCTGTTTTAATAGCGGTCACTCAGTTGACCTCTACCTCAGAGGAGCAGATGAGAACGGACCAGAATATACAGACTAGTTTGCAGGAAGCAGTTGTTCATTATGCTCAAAGAGCACAAGAAGCTGGTCTTGATGGGGTGGTTTGTTCAGCGCATGAGGTGGCTTTGATTAAAGATGCTACAAGTTCTGATTTTGTGTGCCTGACGCCAGGGATTCGTCCGACTGGCGGTGAAGTAGGCGATCAGAAACGAGTTATGACACCAGCAGATGCTGCTCGAATCGGTAGTGATTACATCGTAGTAGGTCGCCCGATTACAAAATCAGAACATCCTTACCAGACCTATTTGTCTATTAAAGAGGAGTGGAATCGTGGATAAGATTTATCAGATTATAATTGATAGACCTCTCGGGTATATTGATAAATTTGGCAACCAGTACCCCATTAATTACGGCTACGTCCCAAATCTATTGGCTGGAGATGGTGAAGAGCAAGATGTTTACATCATTTCCAAAGCTGTTCGGCAGCCCTTGACATCCTTCGAGGGGAAATTGGTCGCGATTATACATCGCAGAGATGATGTTGAGGATAAATGGGTTCTGACAGGTCTTGATGAAAAACTTACCGTGACAGAAATAAAAGAGAAAACCAATTTCATTGAACAGTATTTTGATTCATGGATTGAAATGGTGGACTAGGAGAAGTCTGTAAGAATTCAACAGGGATAAATATTTTATAGGGTTCATAGATTGAACCAATACTTTAGGAGTGACAGGCTATTCGGCGGGATGGTCATGTTGTAATGGTACGCATTTAGAAGGAGGTCTATTATGACATTAGCAACAGAAATCGCATCACACTTATTGGATATTAAGGCAGTTCATCTGCGTCCAGAAAAGCCATTTACATGGGCATCAGGTATCAAATCCCCTATCTATACAGATAATCGTATTACACTATCTTATCCTGAAACTCGAAATCTGATTGAAGATGGCTTTGTTCAACGAATTGAAGAGGAATTTCCTGAGGTTGAGGTGATTGCCGGAACTGCCACAGCAGGTATTCCTCATGGTGCTATCATTGCAGATCGGATGAATTTGCCATTTGCATATATCCGTAGCAAACCAAAAGACCATGGTGCAGGGAACCAATTAGAAGGTCGCATCGTCAAGGGACAAAAAATGGTTGTCGTTGAAGACCTGATTTCTACTGGAGGGTCTGTTCTAGATGCCGTAGCAGCAGCTGAGCGTGAAGGCGCTGACGTTATTGGTGTTGTGGCAATCTTTACCTATGAATTGCCAAAGGCAGATCGTAATTTTGATAATGCTGGCGTGAAATTGGTGACGCTTAGCAATTATTCAGAGTTAATCAAGGTCGCAAAAGTACAGGGATATATCAATGCAGATGGTTTGAATCTGCTTAAAAAGTTCCGTCAAAATCAAGAAACTTGGCAGGAAGACTAGATTTAAAATAAGCCCACGCACGATTTCTGGGAACTTATCCTGTAAAATGGTATAATAGTCTCTAACGTATTTTGAGAATACAATAATTGACCGTATGAGGAGAGATAGATGATTTCAGTTATCGTGCCTTGTTTTAATGAAGAAGAGGCAATTCCCTATTTTTACGATGCTATGGAGAAAGTTCGTAAGGAGATGGGGGAACAATTTGAGTATATTTTTGTCAATGATGGTTCAAAGGATAGGACATTAACGGTTTTACGCCAATTGTCTGGTCAAGACCGAGCTGTTCGCTATCTTTCCTTTTCAAGGAATTTTGGGAAAGAAGCTGCTCTCTATGCAGGTCTACAAGCTGCGCAAGGTGAGCTAGTGACTGTCATGGATGTTGATTTACAAGATCCACCTGAAATGTTGATGGAAATGAAGGCTATGTTGGATGGAAATCCAGATTTAGATTGCGTTGGAACCCGTCGTGTCAGTCGAGATGGTGAGCCACCGATTCGTAGCTTTTTTGCAAGATTATTCTACAAATTGATGAATAAAATCAGCCAGGTCGAGGTAGTAGACGGTGCCCGTGATTTCCGTCTCATGCGTCGTCACATGGTAGATGCCATTCTATCAGTGTCTGAATACAATCGCTTTTCAAAAGGAATTTTTGCTTGGGTAGGATTCGAAACAGAATACTTGCCCTATGAAAATGTTGAGAGGGTCGCTGGCGAAACTAGTTGGTCTTTCTGGAAATTGCTTTCTTATTCTATTGAAGGAATCATCAATTTTTCAGATACACCTTTGAATATTGCCTCCTATACAGGTTTCTTCACCTTCCTATTGTCGCTAGTTCTAATGGTCTTTGTGGTTTTCAAAACCTTGGTGTTCGGAGATCCTACAATTGGCTGGCCGTCGACTATTTGTATCATCCTATTTTTGGGAGGTCTGCAGTTGATGACCATTGGTATTCTCGGTAAATATTTGGCAAAAGTTTTCTTGGAAACGAAGAAACGTCCGATTTATATTGTTAAAGAGAAAAGTTCAAACTAGGAGCAGTTTATGGAACATTCAGCTTGGCACGAATTGATAAAGGCACAGTTGCCAGAGCATTATTTTGGTAAAATCAATCAGTTTTTAGATCATGTTTATGCTGGTGGAACCATTTATCCGCCTCGTGAGAAGGTATTTGCTGCCATTCAAACAACGGATTTGGAAGAGGTTAAAGTAGTTATTTTGGGACAGGATCCCTATCACGGACCTGGTCAAGCTCAGGGCTTGTCCTTCTCTGTGCCAAACTCGGTACCAGCTCCGCCATCTCTCCAAAACATCTTAAAAGAATTGACGGATGATATTGGCGTCAAGCAAGATCATGATTTGACAGCATGGGCGGAACAAGGTGTGCTTTTGCTCAATGCTTGTTTAACTGTTCCAGCAGGTCAGGCAAATGGACATGCAGGGCAAATCTGGGAGCCATTTACGGACGCTGTTATTAAGGTGGTCAATAGCTTAGACCAGCCTGTTGTCTATATTCTTTGGGGTGCATATGCTCGCAAGAAAAAGGCGTTGATAACCAATCCAAAACATCTGGTTATCGAATCTGCTCATCCAAGCCCTCTTTCAGCCTATCGAGGTTTCTTCGGAAGCAAGCCCTTCTCACAAGCAAATGCCTACTTGACTTCACAAGGCAGAACAGGAATTGATTGGCTGCGATAGTAGATGATAATGGCTTTGGTACTACAAAGGAGAATATGAATGTTATTAGTGAAAAATGGTCGAGTATTGGATCCGCAATCTGGTTTAGACAAGGTTTGCGACATCTTGATGGACGGAAGTAAGATTGTTAAGATTGCGGAGTCGATTTCAGAAGATGTTGAACAAGAAGTGATTGATGCGACAGGATTAGTCGTTGCTCCTGGTTTGGTCGATGTTCATGTGCATTTTCGGGAGCCAGGTCAGACCCATAAAGAAGATATTCATACAGGAGCTCTTTCTGCAGCAGCGGGTGGTTTTACTTCTGTTGTCATGATGGCTAACACTAATCCGACGATTTCAAATGTTGAAACCTTAAAAGAAGTATTGGATTCCGCTAAAAAAGAAGCTATTCACATTTATAGTGTGGCAACCATTACAGATCATTTCGATGGGCAAAATCTGACTGATTTTCCTGCTTTGCTAGAAGCTGGAGCGGTGGCCTTTTCGGACGACGGTATTCCTTTGACAAATGCTGGCGTGGTTAGAAAAGCTATGAAATTAGCCAAAGAGCAAGGCTGTCTCATCAGTCTGCATGAAGAAGACCCTGACCTGAATGGTGTCTTGGGACTCAACGAGCAAGTAGCTGAAAAACATTTTCATGTTTGTGGAGCAACTGGCGTAGCAGAATACAGCATGGTCGCTCGCGATGTCATGATTGCCTATGAAACGGGTGCGCGTGTTCATATCCAGCATCTATCCAAAGCCGAGTCGGTCAAGGTGGTTGAATTTGTTCAAGGTCTCGGAGCAAATGTTACAGCAGAAGTAGCACCCCAACATTTTTCACGAACAGAAGAATTACTTCTAACAAAAGGTGCCAATGCTAAAATGAATCCGCCACTACGATTAGAAAGTGATCGCTTGGCTGTGATTGATGGGTTGAAATCTGGTGTTATCTCTGTCATTGCGACGGACCATGCACCTCATCACGCAGATGAGAAAAATGTAGAGGACCTTACGCAAGCTCCTTCAGGAATGACAGGCTTGGAAACCTCGCTTTCACTTGGTTTGACGCATCTGGTGGAAGAAGGGCATCTGACACTCGTGCAATTGTTGGAGAAAATGACTATTAATCCAGCCGAGCTCTATGGTCTTGATGCTGGCTATCTTGCTGAAAATGGCCCAGCTGATCTTGTTATTTTTGACCCAAATGCAAATCGGTTGGTCACAGCGGATTTTGCCTCGAAGTCTGCTAATTCTCCGTTTGTTGGTGATAGTCTGAAAGGACAGGTCCTTTACACCATTGCAAATGGACAAATAGTATTTGGTAAATAGGAAATGAGCGGATTAGATAGCTAATTCGCTTATTTCGAACTATTTTTGCATGTAAGCGATTTTAATGTTTTTGTTTTTTGATAAAAAGTGTATAATAGAGATATAAAAAATGCCGAAGAAAGGTCTATTTATGAAAAAGAAAAAAATCTTGTTGCCTGTAATGTCCACACTCTTGTTGGCTCCATTTGTTTTAGCTCAACAAGTACAAGCTGCTGAGACAACGACTGCAGCTACGACAACCAATCAGCCAGCAACGTCAGTTGAAAATGTAGCAACGGAGGAAACTGTTGTTCCTGCTGCGGAAGAAACAGTAGAGGCAGTTATTATCCACACAAACGACGTTCACGGTCGCATTCTTGAAGAAAAGAATGTCATCGGTGACGCTAAGGCTGCGGCAGTCATTGAAGAAGAACGTGCCAAAGTAGAAAATACAATTGTAGTAGATGCTGGTGATGCCTTCCAAGGACTTCCAATTTCCAACTCTACAAAAGGTGAAGACCGCGCCAATATCATGAACCAAGTCGGCTATGATGCAATGGCTGTTGGTAACCATGAATTTGACTTTGGGATGGATCAAGCAATCAAGTACAAGGAAACTTTGAACTTCCCGCTATTGAGTGCTAACACTTACGTTAATGGCGCTCGTGTTTTTGAAGCTTCAACTATCGTCGATAAAACTCCAACTGTTGTAGGTGATGAATTTGTAGTTATCGGTGTAACAACACCTGAAACTGCTACAAAAACCCATCCGAAAAATGTTGAGGGAGTAACGTTTACCGACCCAGTCACAGAAGTCAATAAAGTGATTGACGAAGTGGAAGCGCGTGCTCTAGCAGATAATCGTGTTTACAAGAACTATATCATTCTAGCTCACCTAGGTGTCGATTCTACAACACCTGTTGAATGGAGAGGCTCAACTCTTGCTGAAGCACTTTCTAAAAATAGTAAATTAGCTGGTAAACGTGTTATTGTTATTGATGGTCATTCCCACACGGTAGAAGCGACTACCTATGGAGATAACGTTACTTATAATCAAACAGGCTCTTACTTGAACAATATTGGTAAAGTAACCTTGAAATCCGATAAATTATTGGGTGAAGCTAGTTTGATTTCTGCTGAGGATACTAAGAACGTGACGCCAAATGCTAAAATCGCAGCCTTGGTTGATGAAATTAAAGCAAAATATGAAGCTGAAAATGCTCAAGTAGTTATTGAAAATAACCCAGTGGAATTAAACGGAGACCGCTCAAACGTGCGTGTTCGTGAAACCAACTTGGGGAATGCAGTGACGGATGCGATTTATGCCTATGGTCAAACAGGATTTTCAAACAAAACTAGCCTTGCTGTGACTAACGGTGGTGGTCTACGTGCAACAATTGCTAAAGATCAGCCTGTTACAAAAGGTGATATTATTGCAGTCTTGCCATTTGGTAACATTGTTTCTCAAATCACTGTGACTGGTCAGCAAATTTATGATATGTTTACCAAATCTTTATCATCTACATTGCAAGTGAATCCAGAAACTGGCGAGATGCTTTTAGATGAAAATGGTATGCCGCTCTTTGAAGCTAGTGGTGGATTCCTACACATTTCAGGAGCAAATGTATTCTACGATCCAACTCTTCCTGTAGAAGAACGTGTTCTTCTTATCGGTATTCTTAATCCAGAGACTGGCGAATATGACGCCTTGGATCTTGAAAAAACGTACTATTTAGCAACAAATGACTTCCTTGCTGCTGGTGGTGATGGCTACACAATGCTTGGCGGAGCACGTGAAGAAGGTCCTTCAATGGACAGCGTCTTTGCTGAATACCTAAAGACAGCTGACTTATCAGCTTATGAGGTTGTCAACCCATATTCACGTATCATTCCTGTAAATTCAAGCATTGATACGGATGAAGATGGCTCCCCAGACTTTATCGAAATTTTATTGGATACTGATCCAGAAAATCCAGCCTCAAATCCAGATTCACCATCTAATCAAGTACAAAATACTTCAGCAACGGACAAGAAGACCCCAGTTGATTCTCCGAAAGTAGGAGATAAAAAACCAGAAGTAGCAAGTCCAGTAAAAACTACAAAAGCAGGAGTCTTGCCAAATACTGGTGACCAGATGAATCTGACGCTCAGCCTGTTTGGTTTAGGTCTTGCAGGACTGGCCATGGCAGTAGGTCGTAGAAAAGAAAATTAATCAATCATCTGAAAACAGGGTCTTCGGACTCTGTTTTTGACTGGAGGAAGTTTGAAAAAGATAACTGTTAATTGACTTATTGTTTATCCCAATTTTTGGCACACTGAAAAGAGGTCTTGAAACCTGATTTTTAAAATTAAGCTACATTGAAACCATGTTGTTGTGCAAAACGAATGGCATCTTTTATAGACATTGTCTTATTTGGATTTCTGACTTCCGTTATGCCTTGTAAGGTAGGATTGTAATTTTCTTTTTTTAGAAGGACTTGGTAAATAGCTACTAAAAGTTTGCGATAGATAGCGATAATCGCCTTTCCATGCCCACGCCGCTTCTTGAGTTTAAGGTATTTATTTCGCAACTCAGGATGCTTCTCTGATTTGACAACGGCGTTAGCAGTTTGGACAAGAAATGGTTTGAGATATCTCCCACCTTTGGAAATACGAGTGGAGTATTTCTTTCCAGCACTTTCATTGTTTACAGGAACTAAACCAGCCCAAGAACAGAGCATTCCAGCAGATTCAAAAACAGTCATATCTGCTCCAATTTCAGAAATGATTCGAAGAGCAGAGAGTTCTTTCTTAAAACCAGGAACGGTTTGAATGAACTTCACCTGTTCTTGGTATTCTTTTCCTAGTTCGTGAATCATCTGTTCTAAGTCCTCTTTACAAATAGCTAGGGCATCGTAATAGGCTTTGATAATCCTGATTTTTTCAGCTTGTTCGGGTGTCAAATCTCCCTCAATTGAGGCTTCTAAGTCTTGAAGTTTATCCTTCATTCTCTTGTGAACTAGCTGCTCTATATTAGGTTTGTCTTCCGAATTGTCAAGGATGCTCTTGATAATGGCTTGAGCACTTTTTCCGAAAACATCGGAAACGACACTTGCAATCTGGATGTTAGACCACGTGAGACAATTTTGATACCGATTTTTCTCGCTAACCTGAAGTTGCGTGAGCTTCGTGTGGTAGCGAAAGAGGTCCCGAAGTTGCCTGATTTTGAGCGGAGGTATGAAGCTAGAAGCGACTAAATCATGTTTGAAGAGGTCGGCAATCCATTGTGCGTCCTTCTTGTCAGTCTTCTTCCCACGAATCGCTTTTACATACTTGGGGTGAGCCAAGCAGATGTTACAGGCGTTTTCTAAGATATTGAAGACAGGAATCCAGTATTTACCAGTAGATTCCATACAGACATCAAAGCAGGAATAGTATTCCAGCCAGTCTCGTAGCTGAGTTAGTCCATTTGTAAAGGTTGAGAAACGCTTACGATGGTAGCTCGTGATGCCCTGTTTGTCGGTGATGGCAACAACCGCTACGATGAAGGTTTTATGCACATCAATGCCACAACAATTGGGGTAAATGATTTTTAACATGAGGGGTCTCCCTTCGCCAAATTTGAGAAGAGCCTATCCCTTGACTGCCCATCCCTTTCACAAACGAGTTGCTTATCCAATTATAAGTTTACGTGCTTACTATCACAATTTAGTTGTGTTTGATGGGATGAGCCACACCTATAAACATACGAGGTAGTAGCTGAACTACTCACTTACTCTCCTCCACGTGATTTGTAGTAGTGATAGGTCTTCTCACTTTAATTATAGTCCAAAATAAAGAGTACAGCACTTTTTCATTCAGTGTTGTGCCTTGAGTGAAACGAAAGGAATGAATTATAAACATGCAAACTGTATTTCAATATCAAAAAGAGGGGGATCGTGAGCAGATTAGTTCTTACGTTCTGCTTAGCAACTCCCCGCGTCGTAAACAATTATTGGAATTTTTACAACCACAAATCGCATCAGTTGAAGTGGATGAGCGTGGTATCGAAGAACATTTTATGAAACAATTCGCTACAGATGATTTTCTCACTCGAGCTGCAAAAACCTGTTGTGAAATTTCCAAAGCCAAATCGGACATAGATTTGGTAACTGGTCATCTCTACATTTCTGCGGATACAATCGTCGTGTCAGATGGGCAAATTTTTAACAAGCCTCAAGATTTGGCAGAAGCTGAAACCATGTTACGTTCCTATTTTGGAAAGAGTCATCACGTTGTAACATCTGTCTGCCTACGGACAAGACACTCACTGGATGTTTTTTATACGGTTGCACAGATTGATTTTGTCGACTATTATCCAGCCCTTGAAGAGGTTATTCAATCATATATCCGTGAAAAGCAGCCACTCGACAAGGCAGGTGCATACGGTATTCAGGAGCTGGATCCACGCTTTGTGGCAGGTATTTCTGGGGATATTCACACCATTATTGGTTTACCTGTAGCCGAAGTTTCCCGCAGGATTTTTTCTGAAGAAGGTTTTGAAAAATAGCAGAGCTCAATAGCTAGTTTGTGGTATAATAGTGGTCGAAAAGGAGAGTTTATGACCGTCGACATTGAAAGATACAAGCAATTGGCCCAGCAGAAGCAAGGAGAACATCGAAAATTTCTAGCAAATTTGAAGAAAAAAGCACCTAAAAATTTGGATAGAATTGTTCAAGATATTCATGCCGAAGTATTTTCTGAAATCGACTGTACAGAGTGTGCCAACTGTTGTAAAACGTTGGGACCACTCTTTACAGAAGCAGATATTACCCGAATTGCCAAGTATTTGCGCATGAAACTTCCAGTTTTTGAGGATATGTATTTGCGTGTGGATGAGGACGGAGATAAGGTATTTCAATCCATGCCCTGTCCCTTTCTTGGAGGCGATAATCTATGTAGTATCTATGATGCTCGTCCCAAAGCCTGTCGAGAATTTCCGCATACTGACCGCAAGAAGATTTATCAAATCAACAATTTAACAATAAAAAATACTCTGATTTGTCCCGCAGCCTATCTCTTTGTCGAAAAGTTACGGGAGAGAATTTAAGAGGAACAAGTAAGACAAAATATTGATTTTCTGCTATAATAATAAAAAAACAAGCCGTTTTTACGGCTTTTTTCAATGAATCATATTTAGGAGGACCCCATGGCAATTATTCAATGGTTTCCGGGCCACATGTCAAAAGCTCGCAGGCAGGTGCAGGATAACATCAAGCACGTTGATTTCGTGACCATTTTGGTCGATGCTCGCCTGCCCCTATCTAGCCAAAACCCCATGCTGACCAAGATTGTCGGCGACAAGCCCAAGCTCATGATTCTCAACAAGGTCGACTTAGCAGACCCAGTTCGTACAAAAGAATGGCAGAGCTACTTTGAAAGTCAAGGCATCCGTACCCTTGCTATCAACTCAAAAGAGCAAGCGACGGTGAAAAAGGTGACCGACGCAGCCAAGAGTCTGATGAAAGACAAGATTGAACGTCTCCGCGAAAGAGGGATTCAAAAGGAGACCTTGCGGACCATGATTATCGGTATTCCAAACGCTGGAAAATCCACTCTCATGAATCGTCTGGCTGGAAAGAAAATTGCCGTTGTTGGCAACAAACCAGGTGTGACGAAAGGCCAACAGTGGCTCAAATCCAATAAAGACCTTGAAATCCTTGATACACCTGGGATACTCTGGCCTAAATTTGAGGACCAGGAAGTTGGACTTAAGTTGGCTCTGACAGGGGCTATCAAGGACCAACTCTTGCCCATGGACGAAGTCACCATTTTTGGTTTGGACTACTTCAAAGCCAACTACCCAGAACGTCTACAAGAGCGGTTCAAGGGCATGGATTTGGAGCAGGAAACACCTGAACTTATAATGGACTGGACCAAGAAATTGGGCTTCCGTGATGATTATGACCGTTTCTACAATCTCTTTGTCAAGGACATTCGGGACGGTCGCTTGGGTACTTATACATTAGACAGGGTGAGTGACTTAGATGGCAACGATTAAGGAAGTAACTGCTCTGCTGGCTCAGGTGGACAGTCTAGACAGCCCTGTCTGGGTGGAACTATCTCAGGATGAGCGAGCAGGGGTCCAGACTGCTATCAAGAAACGCCGTAAGGAGCTGGAAAAAGAAGCAGCAGAAGATGCTCGCTTAGAAGCTATGCTATCTTACGAAAAAGCTCTTTATGAAAATGGGGTGGAGTTCATCGCTGGTATCGACGAAGTCGGCCGAGGGCCTCTAGCAGGTCCTGTGGTGGCAGCGGCGGTCATCTTGCCCAAAGGGTGCAAAATCCGCTACCTCAACGACTCTAAGAAAATCCCTAAGTCCAAGCATGAAGCCATCTACCAAGAAGTCATGGAGCGAGCGGTGGCAGTCGGTGTGGGAATAAAAGATGCAGCTGTCATCGACCAGGTCAATATCTACGAGGCGACCAAGTTAGCCATGTTGGAGGCTTTGGAGAAATTAAGCCAGAAACCTGACCACCTGCTCATCGATGCTATGAAGTTGGACACGCCCATACCGCAAACTTCCATCATCAAGGGAGATGCCAATAGCCTATCTATCGCAGCTGCCTCTATCGTTGCCAAGGTGACGCGGGATAAGATGATGGCGGACTATGACAAGGAGTTTTCTGGCTATGGTTTTGCCAAGAATGCAGGTTACGGAACAGCAGAACACTTAGAAGGCTTGAATAAGCTGGGCATTACGCCCATTCACCGAAAGACCTTTGAGCCGATTAAATCTATGCTAGCAGGAGGAAACTAGTCTTGACAGTCTTTTTCTGGTTATTTTTAGCGGCTATCGGTCTATTTGCTCTCGTCTATTTCTGGGAGCGGCGGTCGATTTTTATCTCCCTATTTGTCTTGAACATCCTGGTCTGGGCTTTGGCTTGGATTGTTTCAACAGGTATTTTAGAAACGAATGAAATCTTGCGGTTATTGGCAATCGCTCTGGCAATGGTATTGGCACTAGCCTTCTTAAGTGGTCCATTTGTCTTGCTTTTCACACTTTATCTAAATGGTTTTCGGATTTTGAAGCGAGAAGGTGTGCGCTTCCATAACTTTTTATCTTTAGGATTGGCTATCGGCTTAACTTTTTATCTCTTTATCGCACCGTCTGTAGCAAGCACCCTTTCTGGTATCAGTTTTTTCAATATGGTGTTTGTCTATGTTGGATTTTTAGTGTCCTATGCCATTATCATCAGCATGCTTTATACGACATCTAGCTTTGTCAACTTGGTTAATCTTTTCCCTGGAAAGCTTGATTATGTAGTGGTCTTGGGAGCAGGTCTGATTGGTGACAAGGTGACGCCACTTTTGGCTTCGCGGATTGACAAAGGCATAGCGATTTACCAGAAACAGCCTGGCAGTAAGCTCATCATGTCAGGCGGACAAGGTCCTGATGAACTCATAGCTGAAGGTCAAGCTATGGCAAATTATGCCTTGGAGAAAGGAGTGCCTGCTGAAGACATTCTCATCGAAAATCAATCGACCAACACAGAAGAAAACTTGAAATTTTCCTATGCCCTGATGAAACCTGGCAGTCGATTTGCACTTGTAACCAATTACTATCACGTTTTCAGAGCTCTGCTATTGGCCCGACAATTGAAAATCAAATGTATCGGCTATGGCGCCAAAACCAAATTTTACTTTAGCCTTAATGCCTTCATTCGGGAATTTGTAGGCTATGTAGTCATGAGCCGAAAGGTGCATTTGGTGTTTTTGGGCATCGTGTCAGTTCTTTATCTGCTTGGTATGATCATCAGTTTAATGTAGTAAAAACAGCCTCTAGTTTTCTAGAAGCTGTTTTCTTATAGCATAAAGTAGACAATGGCGATGTACTGCAGTGCTGAAGCCAATAGGATAAAGAGATGCCAAATCATGTGGAAGTAGGGCTTTTTCTTGGCGTAGAAGAGGGCTCCAATAGTATAAGACAAGCCACCAGCCAGCATCAAAATTCCGAAAATAAGTCCAGTTTTTTGAAGAATGGCTGGCAGGATAAAGACCACCAACCAGCCCATAAAGAGATAGAGGAAGAGGCTGAATTTTTCGTTTATTTTTTTAGCAAAAATTTTATAGAGTATACCGAAAATAGTCAATCCCCACTGCAAACCAACAATCAGATAGCCCAGCCAACCACCGACTAAGGATAGGGCAACAGGTGTGTAGCTCCCAGCGATAGCGATGTAAATCATACTATGGTCGATTATGCGCAGAATGTACTTATGCATGGAATCATAGGGCATAGAATGATAGATTGAAGAAGAAATAAACATGAGGAATAGACTGATAACAAAGATAGACATGCCGACCACCGCTGTCATGTTATAGTCTTGAAAAGAATGAATAGCAGTAATAGGGAGTAAAATCAGCATAAGCAAGGCCCCTACTGCATGTGTCACACTATTTGCGACTTCTTCACCAAATGAAAGTTTTAGACTTAATTTCAAACTAGGATTCATGGTGACTCCTTTCTAACTCCATAGTGAGTTGACGGGTTTTGTAGTAGAGTTTGACGGATTGACAAGCGTAGCGAATGATGTCAGGCGTTTCTTCATTTTCCTCGTTTCGCATGCAGTCAACAAAATGATTGTATAAGGTTTCTGAATTGCTATATTGAAGAAGAAGATGTAAGGTCTGACTGATTTCTTGAATGGAAAAGACATTTTTTAAGATAGTCAAGGCAATCAAGCGGGCAACTTGCTGTTTTTGGTATTTTTTCTTAACAGGTTTTTCGAGCTGCTTGTGCTTGACATAGTTGTTTATCATGGCAGCCGTTAATACTCTTCGAAAATCAACATTATCAGTTGTCAACTTGCCTTGATGAACCCCAGTTCTATCATCGGCTTCGTTTCCTAGGCTACTGTTGATTTTCATTGAGTATAAACTCTTCTGTTCAAGGCTTTCCTGAGAATTGACTACTTGATTAACATAGAGCAGAACTTGGTCTAAATAGAGGTCCAAGTCTGGCAGTTCATGCCAGTAGGGGATGGTTTGTTTCATGATTATCTACTCTCTTTTATCTAGTAATGATAACTAGATTATATAATTTTTAAAAAATAAAGTAAAGAAAAAGGATGCTTCCTTTCCGAAATACCCTTATTTCACAATCAATCCGTCCCAAGCATCCATGCCACCTGCAATATCATTTGCCTTAAATCCCTTAGATGACAGGATTTCTCTGGCCAGCTTGCTACGTTTTCCGCTCTTACAGATGAGGAGATAGTGTTGGTCGACTGGTCCATCAAATGCGGCAATCCGATCCATGGGACAATTAATAGCACCACCAATATGACCAACTGAATATTCTTCTGGGTCACGAACATCTAGCAATTGCACCGATTCAGTTTGTATCAACTCAATCAATTCTGCAGCAGTCAAAGTTATAGTTTGTTCATGTTTTTCTTGCATGATTCCCTCTTTCGTTGGTTTAAATTAATAAGAACAATACCAAATCTTAGCTGGACTTGTCAAGAAAGATTGACTTTTAGAATAAGAAATCCTATGATATGTATTAAGAAGAAAAAAGGAGTAGGGGTATGCCAACAGAAAAAGAAAAGATGATAGCTGGGCAATTTTATATGGCAGCAGATGCTGAATTGAGAGAGATGCGAACCTTTGCCCGCCAACAGATGAAAAAATTTAACGAAGAACTAGATGGACAAGCCCGCTCTGAGCGATTGAAAAACTGGCTTGGAGCTACAGGTGAGCGGATTTACATGGAGCCAAATTTCTACTGTGATTACGGTAGCAATATTCATGTTGGTGAGGATTTTTACGCAAATTTCAACTGTACCATGTTGGATGTTTGTCCCATTACCATTGGGAAAAATGCCATGCTTGGTCCCAATGTACAGTTGCTAACTCCACTTCATCCACTAGATCCTGATGAACGAAATTCTGGTTTGGAATATGGCTCTCCCATTACCATTGGCGATAATTTCTGGGCTGGCGGTGGCGCCATTATCTTACCAGGCGTGACCTTGGGCAACAATGTGGTTGTTGGTGCTGGTTCAGTTGTGACCAAGTCTTTTGGTGATAATGTCGTTTTGGCTGGCAATCCTGCGCGTGTTATCAAAGAAATACCTAAAAAATAATTCTTCCTCGGGAGAATTTTTTCTTTGCCTTGCGAATAGACTAGATGAGGTGAAGAAAATGAATAATTTTGAATTGTTTAAATGGAAAAAAGCAGGTTTGACCAATCTTAATGTGAATAAAGTTTTGGCCTATCAAGAAAAACACGGAAAAAAATTGACCTTGCGAAATGTCGCTGTAGTGTCTGAATGTAAAAATCCAGTGCTATTTATGGAAAATTATAAGAATCTAGATACAAAAGCCTGTCGCGAGGAATTTAATAAGTATCCATCATTTTCAATTTTGGATGACATTTATCCTTTGGCACTGAAACAGATTTACAATCCGCCTGTCCTTTTGTTTTATCAAGGGGATTTAGAATTGCTGGAAAAATCAAAGCTGGCAGTTGTTGGTACCCGAAATGCCAGCAAGAATGGCATTCAGTCAGTTCAAAAGATTATCAAGGAACTCAATAACCGCTTTGTCATTGTTAGTGGTTTGGCGAGAGGAATTGATACGGCTGCCCACATCGCCAGTTTGAAAAATGGAGGCCAAACCATTGCTGTAATTGGAACAGGTTTGGATAAGGTCTACCCGAAAGAAAACAAAGACTTGCAGACCTACATTGGCAAACACCATTTGGTGCTGACAGAGTATGAACCGGGTGCCCAGCCACTCAAATACCATTTCCCAGAACGGAATCGGATTATCGCTGGTTTGGTAGAAGGTTTGGTGGTTTGTGAGGCAAAAATGCGGTCTGGTAGCTTGATTACCTGCGAACGTGCCTTGGAAGAAGGAAGAGAAGTTTATGCCATTCCAGGATCTATTTTAGATGGAAAATCAGATGGCTGTCATCATTTGATTCAAGAAGGCGCAAAGTGCATCACATCAGGTTTGGACATCCTTTCGGACTATCAATTTTAAAATAAGTTTTCCTATAGGAAAATAAAAATCTTGACACTGATTAAAAAATAGTATATTCTTTGTGAGGTTAAAAATAATTGTAAGGTATAAGAATGGCTACAAAATCAGTAACTAAGAAAAAAACAGCAACCAAGAAGAATCTTGTCATTGTGGAATCGCCCGCCAAGGCCAAAACGATTGAGAAGTATCTTGGTAAAAATTATAAGGTTGTTGCCTCAGTTGGTCATATTCGTGATTTGAAGAAATCTAGTATGTCTATTGACTTTGGTAACAACTATGCACCTGAGTACATCAACATCCGTGGAAAAGGACCACTCATCAATTCTTTGAAAAAAGAAGCAAAAAATGCTAAGCAAGTCTTTCTCGCGAGTGACCCGGACCGCGAAGGAGAAGCAATTTCTTGGCATTTGGCTCACATTTTGGGATTGGACGCAAACGATAAAAACCGTGTTGTCTTTAATGAAATTACAAAAGATGCAGTAAAAAATGCCTTTCAGGAGCCACGTGCTATTAACCTAGACTTGGTAGATGCCCAGCAAGCTCGTCGCGTCTTAGACCGTATTGTAGGGTACTCCATATCACCTATTTTATGGAAGAAAGTCAAAAAAGGTCTGTCAGCAGGACGTGTTCAATCGGTTGCTCTCAAATTAATAATCGACCGTGAAAATGAAATCAGCAATTTCAAACCAGAAGAATATTGGACAATTGATGCAACCTTCAAAAAAGGGAGCAAGAAATTCCAGGCTTCATTCTACGGTATAGATGGAAAGAAAACTAAAATTGAAAACAATGAGCAGGTTAAAGAAATTCTCGCCCGACTTGATGGGGATGATTTCTTAGTAGAACAGGTTGAGCGTAAGGAACGCAAACGAAATGCACCTCTGCCTTACACAACTTCTACTATGCAGATGGATGCGGCTAATAAAATCAATTTCCGTACTCGTAAAACCATGATGGTTGCCCAACAACTTTATGAGGGTGTTAGTCTTGGTACAGGTGGTACCCAAGGTTTGATCACCTATATGCGTACGGATTCAACACGTATTAGCCCTGTTGCACAAGCACAAGCTGCTGACTTTATCACGGAGCGTTTTGGTGCTACCTATTCAAAGCATGGTAATAAAGTAAAAAATGCCAGTGGTGCACAAGATGCCCACGAAGCTATTCGTCCCTCAAATGTTAACTTAACACCTGAATCAATTGCGAAATATCTGGACAAGGACCAGTTGCGACTATATACACTGATTTGGAATCGTTTTGTCGCAAGTCAGATGGCTGCAGCAGTTTTTGATACCATGAGTGTTCGTTTGGGTCAAAATGGTATTGTCTTTGCTGCTAATGGTAGCCAAGTAAAATTTGATGGTTATATGGCTGTCTATAACGACGCTGATAAAAATAAAATGTTGCCAGATATGGAACAAGGTGACACGGTGGTGCGCGCGTCAACAAATCCAGAACAACACTTTACTCAGCCACCAGCTCGCTACTCTGAAGCAACCTTAATTAAAACATTAGAGGAGAATGGTGTAGGTCGCCCGTCAACCTATGCCCCAACGATTGAAACCATTCAAAAACGCTATTATGTTAAGCTTGCTGCTAAGCGATTTGAACCAACTGAACTCGGAGAAATCGTTAATAAGCTGATTGTTGAATTTTTCCCAGATATTGTCAATGTCAAATTTACAGCCGATATGGAACAAAAATTGGATGATGTAGAAATCGGGAAAGAGCAGTGGCAGAAGGTCATTGACGGTTTCTATCAGCCATTCAAGGTAGAATTATCTAAGGCAGAAGAACAGATGGAAAAAATCCAAATTAAGGATGAACCAGCCGGCTTTGACTGTGATGTTTGTGGACATGAAATGGTTATTAAATTAGGACGTTTTGGGAAATTCTATGCTTGTAGTAATTTCCCAGACTGTCGCAATACCAAGCAAATCACTAAAGAAATCGGTGTGACTTGTCCAGTTTGCCAAAAAGGGCAAGTGATTGAACGCAAGAGTAAACGCAATCGTCTTTTCTATGGTTGCGATCGCTACCCAGAGTGTGAATTTACTTCTTGGGACAAGCCAGTCGGGCGTTCTTGTCCGAAATGCGACCACTATCTCGTTGAGAAAAAAGTTCGTGGTGGTGGTAAACAAGTTGTCTGTCCAAATGGTGACTACGAAGAAGACAAGATTAAATAAGATTAAACTGCTATTCTCAAGGGAATGGCAGTTGTTTTTTAGAGTCATGTTTAGTTTATCTTAGCTTACTTCGACAAGCGAGGAAACTTCGTTTCCTTATTTTCAACTTTAAACGAGGCTGGTCAAAAAATTCAAAGTCACTTCTCAGTGCAGTGGTTGATTGGGTTTAACAGGCCAGTGGAGTGAAACTGTTCAGTGAACTGTTTCAGCCTGAGCTTAGAAATGAAAAAATCGAGGTAAAAAGGTTGGAGATAAGATTTGCGAAGCAAATCACAGCAATTCGTGTTTCACATTCCAAGTCTGACCTCTACAACTAAAACGAACTAAACGGCAATACTGCTTGAAAAAATGTTTAAAAAATTAAAAAAATAGGAGAAAAGTCTTGCATTATTGAAAATACTGTGTTATGATAATTGAGGTTTGAAAAAAACTGACCTAAGACAGTAGGGGAGCTGGACTCATAAACATCCTACCGAGGCACAAAACGATTATTGAGATAAACGTATTTGTACTTTCGTGTCTAGGTTTAGGTGCGATTTTTTTGTGCCTAGCCCAAAATAAAAACGGAGGTAAAAAAATGAGTGAAGCTATTATCGCTAAAAAAGCGGAATTAGTAAATGCTGTTGCTGAGCAAATGAAAGCTGCAACCTCTATCGTTGTTGTAGACGCTCGTGGTTTGACAGTAGAACAAGATACAGTTCTTCGTCGTAACTTGCGTGGTGCAGAAGTTGAGTACAAAGTTATCAAAAACTCAATCTTGCGTCGTGCTGCTGAGCAAGCTGGTCTTGAAGGTCTTGCAGAATTGTTTGTAGGTCCATCTGCAGTTGCATTCTCAAACGATGCAGTTGCTCCAGCTAAAACAATTTACGATTTCGCGAAAACTGCTGATGCTCTTGAAATCAAAGGTGGAGCTGTAGAAGGTAAAGTTTCTTCTAAAGAAGAAATCGAAGCACTTGCTACATTGCCAAACCGCGAAGGCATGCTTTCTATGTTGCTTTCTGTACTTCAAGCGCCAGTTCGCAACGTTGCATATGCTGTCAAAGCTGTTGCAGAAAAAGAAGACGCGGCTTAATGCGTCAGAGCGTAGCTGCTTAGTGCTACAAACTATTTAAAAACCTAAATTGGAGGAAAATCACAATGGCATTGAACATTGAAAACATTATTGCTGAAATTAAAGAAGCTACTATCCTTGAGCTTAACGACCTTGTTAAAGCTATCGAAGAAGAATTTGGTGTAACTGCGGCTGCTCCTGTAGCTGTTGCTGCAGCTGGTGGTGCTGCTGAAGAAGCTAAAGACTCATTCGACGTTGAATTGACATCTGCTGGCGACAAAAAAGTTGGCGTTATCAAAGTTGTACGTGAAATCACTGGTCTTGGTCTTAAAGAAGCTAAAGAGCTTGTTGACGGTGCACCAGCTATGGTTAAAGAAGGCGTTGCAACTGCAGAAGCTGAAGAAATCAAAGCTAAATTGGAAGAAGCAGGCGCTTCAGTTACTCTTAAATAATAGAGTTTCCAATCAAAATAAAAACCTATCACCTGATGTGGTAGGTTTTTTTGTTCTATTATTGCAAACGTTTTCGTTGTGGGGTATAATATAAAAAATGCTGTCTAAAGATTGGGAGAAAGACATGAAAAGTTACAAAAACTATATCTTCGATTTTTATGGTACATTGGTTGACATTCGTACAGATGAGAATAAACTAGAGGTCTGGAATCAGCTAACACAGATTTACAATGCTTTTGGTTGTTCCTATCGACCGCGCCAGTTGAAAAATGCCTATCATCGTTTTGTAGAAGAGGCAGAGAGATCTCTCGCGGAAACAGTGAGTTATCAGTATGTCGAAATTGATTTAGAAACAATCTTCATTCGCCTATTAACGGATGCACCAAATGAAAACCAAAGTACCAATAAGCCGACTGATTTAGAGACTTTTGGGCAAGTAGCAGCCACGATTTTCCGCGTGCTTTCACGTGAAAAGTTAGAAGCTTATGAAAATACCCTAACTAGTCTACAGACATTAAAGGACAGAGAAGTGCGATTATTTATTCTCTCCAATGCTCAACGAATTTTTACTCAACCAGAAATAGAAATAACAGGTTGTGCTGATTTGATGGAAAAAATTTATATCTCTTCTGACTTTAAGATGAAGAAGCCTGAACCAGCATTTCTTCAACTGGTTTTAGAGGAAAATAATCTTGATGTTGAGGAAACGGTTATGGTTGGTAATGATTTGACATCCGATATAGCTATTGCTCATGAATTGGGAATGGATTCCATTTTGCTGAATACTTTCCCGTATAGTCAGGAAGAAATCGACTCTTATAGGAGACTTGGTTGGAATTTTGAGGTTGTTGGAGATATAGCGGAGCTATTGTAAATAAGCGATAGAACAGCAAAGAATATACATAAAATATATTATGTAAAAAGGCGAAACTACTTTCATTTCAATGAAGGTAGTTTTGTCTTTTCTAGCCATTTTCTGGTATACTAGATAGGTATAAAATTTAGAAAGGTTCTGTTTTGGGGGATTCCCAAACAGTAGTCAGATATTCTGGCTAGAGGTATTAGTTTCATGTCTCAAACCCACATTAACGTTATTGGAGCTGGTTTGGCCGGCTCAGAAGCTGCTTATCAGATTGCCAAGCGTGGCATTCCTGTCAAACTCTACGAGATGCGTGGTGTCAAGCCAACGCACCAGCACAAGACCGACAAGTTTGCGGAGCTTGTTTGTTCCAACTCTTTCCGTGGTGATAGTTTGACCAACGCTGTCGGCCTTCTCAAGGAAGAAATGCGTCGCTTGGATTCCATCATCATGCGTGCTGGTGAGGCTCACCGTGTGCCTGCTGGCGGTGCTATGGCCATGGACCGTGAGAATTTCTCACAAGCAGTCACAGATGAGATTCACAACCACCCGCTGATTGAGGTCATCCGTGGCGAGATTACAGAGATTCCTGAAGATGCGATTACAGTTATCGCGACGGGACCTTTGACGTCTGACGCCTTGGCAGAAAAAATTCACGCGCTTAATGGTGGCGACGGTTTTTACTTCTACGATGCGGCAGCACCGATTGTCGACAGCTCGACCATTAACATGGACTTAGTTTATCTCAAGTCCCGTTATGATAAGGGAGAGGCTGCCTATCTCAATGCTCCCATGAATAAGGAGCAGTTCACCGCTTTCTATGAAGCTTTAATTTCAGCTGAGGAAGCACCGCTAAACTCCTTTGAAAAAGAAAAATACTTTGAAGGCTGCATGCCCATTGAAGTCATGGCCAAACGTGGCATCAAAACTATGCTCTATGGCCCAATGAAGCCAGTTGGTCTGGAATATCCAGAAGATTACAAGGGGCCTCGTGATGGCGAATACAAGACTCCGTACGCAGTTGTGCAACTCCGTCAGGACAACGCAGCAGGTAGCCTTTACAACATTGTTGGCTTCCAAACTCATCTCAAGTGGGGCGAGCAGAAGCGGGTCTTCCAGATGATTCCAGGACTTGAAAATGCTGAGTTTGTCCGCTACGGCGTTATGCACCGCAATTCCTACATGGATTCGCCAAACTTATTGGAACAGACCTTTGCGACCAAGAAAAATCCAAATCTATTCTTTGCAGGTCAAATGACAGGAGTTGAAGGCTATGTCGAGTCTGCCGCCTCTGGCTTAGTTGCTGGTATCAACGCTGTTCGCCGTTTCCGTGGCGAAGAGCCAGTCATCTTCCCGCAGACCACAGCCATCGGAGCTCTGCCATTCTACATCACCCACACCGAAAGCAAGCACTTCCAGCCTATGAATGTCAACTTTGGTATCATCAAGGAGCTGGACGGACCGCGTATCCGCGACAAGAAGGAGCGTTACGAGGCAATAGCAGAGCGTTCCCTCAAAGACTTGGAAGAGTTTTTGACGGTTTAAGCCGATAGTTTTCCGACGAAAAGTATCGGGAAAACTTGGATGGTAGATGGTAAACTGATAGGGAAAGGGGAAGTTGATGATAAAAGAGTTCAATGCAACCGTACGTTACCTAGAGTCCGTTTTAGAAAGCGAAATCGATGAACGGGAATTTTTGCGCATATCAGGATATTCCGTTCCCATGTTTAGTCGTCTCTTTTCGATTCTGACAGATATGTCCTTGTCAGAATACGTTCGGTTACGAAAGTTGACGCGAGCTGCTATGGACATTCGTGAAGGACAGGCAAAGATTATAGATATAGCCCTTAAATATGGGTATGAATCTTCGGATTCTTTTGCCTTTGCCTTCAAACAATTTCATCAGATTTCTCCTAGTCAAGTGCGTAAGGGGTTGCCTTTTAAGGTCCTCTTACCCTTGCAACTATCATTAACCATCCAAGGAGGTAAAGAAATGGAGGTTCGTATTGAAAAGAAGGCTGGTTTTACAGTTGCTGGACTTCTTCGCACAGCAATCAGTAACGAAGTGTGTCCGCAGGTATGGGAAGACTTGTTCAAGAACCATACTTATGAAGAGTTAGCTGCTCTAGGAAGTGGGCAGTCCTTTGGAGTTTGTACATTAGCTCAAGCGGACGAGACGATTAATTATATGGCTGCTTATGATGTCACAGATAGTGAAAAAGCGACTAAGTTAGGCTTAGAACTTCTTGATGTTCACGAAGCTGACTATGCTATTTTTACCCTAACAGGTCCTGTTCCTCAATCTATTCATGCAGGATGGCGTTATGCGCTAGAAACTTTTTTTCCTGAACACGGCTATCGCCATTCAGGTGCACCAGATTTTGAGTACTATTTTGAAGGAGACATGAGTTCCCCAGACTACCAAATGGAACTCTGGATTCCCATTGTGAAAGCATAATGTACAGGACACCTTCGGGTGTCTTTTGTGTTATACTGGGATTAGAAAAGCGGAGGAAAAATACGATGCACCACGATACTTGGAAGGGAATTATTCTGCAGAAACAAGGTCTGTTGAAACCCCTGTCTGTTCAGCAAATCTGCCAAAACCTCAACGGTTTGCAGGCTCAGTTTCAGCCCTATGTTCATGTCGGATTTCGTAACCGTATGACAGCGGAGGATTTTCATGAGGGGAGCTGGCAGGAGGAGCTGACTCGTCAGTGGTCCATTCGGCGAACGGTTCATGCCTATCTCAAGTCGGAAATTTCTCTCTATATCCACGAGGGGCGGCTGGCCAGCACCGACTATCTCAAGATAGAAGGACGGGACGGTTTTAGTCCTCAGACCAAGCAGAAATATCACCAGCTGATTTTAGAAGCCCTTGAACAAGGTCCCATGACCCGTGAGGATCTCAAGGTCCTTTGCCGAGGGGAAAAGATGACACAGGAAGAGGAGAAGCTGGTCTTTAATGCCTGGGGCGGTCTCTTTCGCTACATGGTCGAGCGTGGGGAAGTCTACCAAGAGTACGGTGCCAAGCGTTTTCATCGTCTGACAGACTTTCAGCCACTTTCTCAGGAAAAAGCAGAGCTGGAAATCGCTCGACGGTATTTTGCAGGTTTTGGGCCAGTCACCCTAGCCGATGCCCGTTACTATTTCAAGGAAAATAAATCTACGGTCCTAAATTGGATGGAGCAATTAGATTTAAAAACCGTTGAGGTAGCAGGGGAAGAACGCTTTTATCTGGGAGAATTAGAAGAAGCCGCCCTACCTGACTGCCTCTTCATTGCAGGCTTTGACCAACTTTTGCTAGGTTATGAAAAGAAAGCTAATCCTTTCTTTAATCCCAAGCATATCCGCCAGATTTATACACTGACTGGCATTGTCAAACCCGTTGTTTTCTACAAAGGACGACTAGTTGCGACCTGGAGACGAGATAAGGGCAGGATTGAACTGTCTATCTTTGAAAACCTGACCAGTCGGGAACAGAAAGAACTGGAAAACTACAGACAGGACTACGAGGAGAGACTCAAACAAAAAACTAGTTTGTTCGGAAAGTCCGAAAAAATGGCCTAAAATAACAAAATTTTCTGAATATTTCACGAAAACTATGGTATAATACTAGAAATACTGTTTAGAAAGAGATGTATATGAACAAGTCCTATTTTTATTTGGATATGAAAACCCATGAATTAGATGTTCCATTCACTGGTCGAAAGCGTCGTGTCCGTGTCTTATTGCCAAAAGGTTACGAAGAAAATACGGAAACGACCTATCCAGTTGTCTACTTCCATGATGGTCAAAACGTTTTATACAGTAAAGAAGCTTTTTCTGGGCATTCATGGAAGGTCATTCCAACTGTTAAGCGAAATCCTGATATTGCCAAGATGATTATCGTAGCGATTGACAATGATGGTGCTGAACGGATGCATGAATATGCTGCTTGGAAGTTTAGCGAAATGGGCATTCCAGGCATTCAGTTTGGTGGAAAAGGAACCTTGTATGCCGAATTTGTCATGGATGTGGTCAAACCATTTATTGACCAGACCTATCGCACCAAGTCTGACAAGGCCCATACAGCCATGATTGGTTCATCTTTAGGAGGCAACATCACACAATTTATGGGATTGGCCTACCAAGAGCAAATTGGCTGTCTAGGAGTATTTTCATCAGCCAACTGGCTACATCAGGAGGCATTTGACCGCTATATTGAACGTCAAAACTTAGACAAGGACCAACGGGTCTACATCTATGTTGGAACTGAAGAGGCGGATGATACAGATAAAACGCTCATGGCTGGCAATATCAAGCAATCCTATATCAACTCTTCACTGACTTATTGTCGCCAATTGATTGCTGGCGGAGTGGATTTGGACAATATCGCCTTGGAAGTCGTTTCAGGTGCGGTCCATAGTGAAGAAGCTTGGGCAACTTATTTGCCAGATTGCTTGCGCTTTTTAAGCGAAAAATGGTAATTAAAAGAATTAGTTAGGAGAAAAAAGATGCACGTTGAATTTTTAAGTCATTGGTCTGGAAATCTTGGCCGAGAAATGAATCTAAATCGTTATGGTCACGCAGGGATTCCTGTGGTTGTTTTCGCTTCATCAGGCGGTTCGTACAATGAATACGCAGATTTTGGTATGATTGAAGCCTGCCGTGGATCTATCGAGGCAGGTCATGTTCAATTTTTCACCTTAACGAGTTACGATAGTGAAAGCTGGTTGGCAGACTGGAAATCTATTCATGACAAAGCAGAAGCTCACCGCGCCTACGAACGCTATGTGATTGAAGAAGCGATTCCCTTTATCAAACATAAAACTGGCTGGTTCGATGGGATGATGACGACTGGTTGCTCTATGGGAGCTTATCACGCGCTCAATTTCTTCCTGCAACATCCAGATGTTTTCACAAAAGTTATCGCCCTTTCAGGTGTCTATGATGCTCGTTTCTTCAACAACAATCAAGATTATGGCAATGATGATGCTGTCTATCAAAACTCACCATCTGACTACATTTGGAATCAGAATGACGGTTGGTTTATTGACAAATACCGTCAAGCTGATATTATCGTTTGTACCGGTTTGGGCGATTGGGAACAAGACGGTCTGGACTCATTCTATAACCTAAAACGTGCCTTTGAAGAAAAGAATATCCCAGCTTGGTTTGATACTTGGGGAACAGATGTGGCCCACGACTGGGTGTGGTGGAGAAAGCAAATGCCATTCTTCCTTCATTCTATCGGACTATAAGCTAGAAAGGACTACCTATGAATTATCTCGTTATTTCACCTTTTTATCCAGAAAATTTTCAACCATTTACCATTGAATTGGCAAAAAAAGAAGGCGTTACGGTTCTAGGTATCGGGCAAGAACCTTACGATCAATTGCCTGAAGAACTTCGTAATGCCTTAACAGAATACTTCCGTGTCAATGATTTGGAAAATATTGATGAAGTCAAGCGTGCAGCTGCATTCTTGATTTACAAGCATGGCCCTATTGACCGTGTAGAATCCCACAATGAGCATTGGCTTGAAAATGATGCCGCACTCCGTGAACAATTTAATATTTTCGGAGCTAAGCCAAGTCATCTTAAAAAGACAAAATTCAAGTCTGAAATGAAGAAATATTTTTCCAAAGCAGGTGTTCCTGTTGTTCCAGGTATGGTTGTCAAATCGGAGAAAGACGTTGATAAGGCTGTTAAGACAATTGGTTTTCCAATGATTGCCAAGCCTGACAACGGCGTTGGGGCATCCGGTACCTTTAAACTCACAAAGAAAGCAGATTTGGAAACCTTTAAAGAAGCTTGGGATGGTCAAACAGCCTATTTCTTTGAGAAATTTGTCAACTCAAGCATTATCACAACCTATGATGGATTGGTGGACAGCAAGGGAAATGTTGTTTTCGAAACAGGCTTGACCTATGTTCATACACCATTTGAATTGATGCAAAGCAAAAAAGATAATGCCTACTATATTGAAAAAGAATTAGATCCGAAATTAGTAAAATATGGTCGTGCGATTATCAAAGCCTTCGGTATGAAAGAACGTTTCTTCCATATTGAATTTTTCAAGAACGGAAAAGATTACATCGCGATTGAATACAACAACCGCATGGCAGGCGGTTTCACAGTTGAAGCCTATAACTATGCACATTCTATTGACCTTTTCCGTGATTACGCAAACATTGTAACAGGTGGTGATGTTGAAGAGAGACGATTCGATTCACAATACTGCTTGGTCGCAACTCGCCGAGATACAACTGATTACGTTCATTCGGCAGATGATATTTATCAGAAATTTGCTGATAAGATTAAGACCGTTAAACGCATGCCCGACGCCTTTGCAGAATTGCAAGGCAACGATGCCTACCTTCTAGTGACTGAAAGCAAGGAAGAGTTAGACGATATGATTGCCTACATTGGTCTAACAAAATAAAACTAACTGTAAGACACCAGAAATGGTGTCTTTTTTTCTTTCCTTACAAAGCTGTAAGTTTTTTAATCAGAACTGTAAGTGAGTACAGAAAGAATATTTTCTATAATAGACTCATAAGAAATAGAAAGAAGGAAATCATATGTCATTCAAATTTTTACAAGCAAAGAGAATAGAAGAAAAAGTATTCTCAGAAAAAGAAAAGGCTGAACTCATGGAACAAGCCTCATTCTTAGAAGAGCTCGCCCATGATTTGCAAAGTATAAGATTTATGGCATACTAGAGGGAGGAAACTATGAAAAAGAAAGTATTTGGTTTGCTGGCTTTGGGCAGTATAATGCTAACCGCTTGCTCTTCCTCTTCAGCAGGTCTTAGCTTTGATGAGGGCTATCAAACCTTTCATTATAAGGGAAAAGACTATGCCGTTAGCAAACAGGAAGTTGCCGAAGATAGTATTCAAGGAACAGAAGTTAAGTTTATGGAATGGCCTGTTATCAAAGAAGAAGGGGCAGTGAAACAGACAGTATCCTTGAATAATCTTTACACTACTTCTAACAAGGAATGGGCCATCGGTGTCCAGGATGGTTATTATAAGGTGGATTTAGAAGATAATATTGCTGAATCAGACCGAATCGACTATCAAGCAGTTCTTGACCAAGTTGATTTAGACAGTGAATAAGGAATTAGGAGTAACTATGTTATTAGAAATCAATCATTTAAACAAAGTTTACAAAGACGTTACCACTGTTGATATTGAAAAGATTACTGTACGAGAAGGAGAAATCTACGGCTTTCTTGGACCAAATGGTGCAGGTAAGACAACTACGATGAAAATGATTCTATCACTTGTCACTCCGACTTCAGGTGAAATTTTTATTAATAAAAAAGACATTCGAAATGACAAAAAATACCTAAATCAGATTGGATCTATGATAGAAGAACCGTCCTATTATCCTAATTTAACTGGATATGAAAATTTATTAGTGTTTCAAAAAATGGTGGGATTTGATAAAAATAATATCTGGCCGACATTGGAGCTCGTTGGATTAGCTGATGAAAAAAATCGAAAAAAATTAGTTAAGGCCTATTCTCTTGGTATGAAACAGCGACTTGCCTTAGCATTTGCTTTAGTGAAAAAGCCGAAAATCTTATTATTAGATGAGCCCACAAATGGTCTTGATCCAGCTGGTATTCATGAAATTCGTGAATTAATTGTTCAATTAGCCAAAGAAAAAGGTCTGACTGTCTTTATTTCCAGTCACATTCTTCCGGAAATTGAACACATTGCAGATCGAGTTGGGATTATCAATCATGGTCGTCTTGTCTATGAGGGAGAAATTGAAGCTATTAAGTCAAATACTTGGATTGAAATTGGCGGTGATTTTTCACAGAAAAATATTGTTCAGACCTTAGTTGAACTTGGAACGGTAGAAATTTTGAGTGCATCCGAAAGTCAAGTAACTTTAAGGGATTTGGATAACGATCGGTTAGCAGATCTGGTGAGCTATTTAATAGAAAATGGATACCGAATATTCCGAGTGGTTAGAGAAAGTGAAACTCTTGAAGATATTTTCCTAAATCTAACAAAGGAGGCGTAAGATGAATGGTGTTTACATTGAATGGCTAAAAAGTAGACGAACAAAATCTATTTCAATTGTCATTATTTTGATGTTGGTTGCCACACTTTGGAATATTGCAACTTTTATCTCTGCTTTCTCTTCACATCCAGAGTTAAGAATGGCTGGAACCTTGTTTAGTAATCAGAATGTCAATCTACTTATGTTCCCGATTGCAGTTTGTGTGTTTGCTAGTCGAATTGTAGGGAATGAACATGAAGGGCAGACCTTTAAACTACAAATAGCTAATGGTCAAAGCCTAACAGCCATTTTTCGTGATAAATTCTTTTTTATGCTGGTTTCCTTTGTTATTATGTCTGCTATCGAAATTATGATTATTTATCTTTTCGGAACACAGGCAGGAATCTCTATTTCTTTGCAGATTATTGGTATTCAGTTTATTGGGCAGATACTTGCAATATTTTCATTGATTTGTCTTTATCTGACCTTGGCCATGATTCTTGAAAAACAGGGGATTCTGCTAGCTCTAGGACTTTTAGGTGGTTTTCTAGGAATTATCTTAAACCCAAAAAGTTATGGTTTTACCAGTTTACTTAACCCAATCACTGGTTCAGGAAGTCTTGCGCCTTATAAATATCAATTTCTGGGTGATGGCACATTTACCTATAATTTAGATAGTCAGTTGCTTGAGAAAATCGTCTGTTATGCCATTTACTGCTTGATACTCTACCTTTTGGCGGTTCTAATATTAAGAAAGAAAGGTAACTAAGATGAAAGATTACTTCTTAGCTGAGTGGACAAAAACAAGGAAAATTCAATTATTAGTCATTGGGATTGCCTTTTTGAGTTTCTCTAGCATGATAGGATTGGGTATCTATTTTGCTAATCGTGATGTTTTGATCGACGGAACTCAATCTTTGGTTCTGTGGGGACAACTGACCTTTTACAATAGTACCTTACTTTATCCTCCTATGTTAGCCATTATTGCAGGTCTCTTACTAGTTCCTGAATTTGAGCGAAAAACTCTTGACATGCTAAAGGCTAATCAAGTTTCTATGAGGAAATTATATTTAGGAAAATTAATGAGCAGTTTTCTTCTTATTCTTCCAGTTCAATTCTTATTGCTGCTGATTTTTTTAGTTGCAGCAAAAATTGACGGCATTTCATTTGACCTTAGTTTAGCCACACATGTTAAATGGATTGCTTTATCGCTTTTGTCTTCCTTTCCAATTATTACACTCCAATCATATATCACTGTAAAAACTCGAAATTTCAGTAAGGGAGTCGGTGTTGCTACCATTGGTAGTATGCTTAATTTTGTATTAATTTTTATCAATGAAAGTTTTACGGAATTTTTCCCTTACTCTCAACCGATGATTGGATTACGGAGTAGGGCATTGCAAGATATGACATTTTTAGAATTTATCTTATTTATTACAGTGAATATTGTGTTTAGTTTTATTTTTTATCAGTTAACTATCAAGAATTTGGAAAATAGTAAATAGAAACCTTTTACAATTTTATGTATTTCTTTTATAAAGCTGATAATTAGAAACTCAATTTCATGGGATTTAGTGCCAAAGAAAATTAGCTATGCTAAATCAAGTTAATTTATCCAAAGAAAACAATTAGGAGTTTATATGTTATTAGAAATCAATCATTTAGAAAAAGTTTACCGCACGCGCTTTTCAAAAGAGGAAACTCGTGCCTTGCAAGATGTGGATTTTAAGGTAGAAGAGGGCGAGTTTATCGCCATCATGGGTGAAAGTGGTTCAGGTAAGACGACTTTGCTCAATATTCTAGCAACCTTGGACAAGCCAACTCGTGGCTCTGTTCTTTTGAACAATCAAGATATTACCAAAATCAAGGAGAGCGAGCTGGCCGATTTTCGCTTGCGTAATCTTGGCTTTGTCTTCCAAGATTTTAATCTCTTGGACACCCTGTCCATCCAAGACAATATCTTTTTACCTCTGGTATTGGCACGTACTGGCTATGAGGAAATGGAAAAACGTTTGAAAGTTTTGGCGCCAAAACTGCGGATTCAAGATTTGCTGAAAAAACGTCCTTTTGAACTTTCTGGTGGACAAAAGCAGCGCGTGGCCATTGCCCGTAGCTTGATTACCCAGCCACAGATTGTTCTAGCGGACGAACCGACAGCTGCCCTTGATTACCGCAATTCGGAAGACTTGCTGAATTTGTTTGAAGACATCAACCTAGACGGACAAACCATTCTCATGGTGACCCACTCAGCCAACGCAGCCAGCCATGCCAAACGGGTTCTTTTTATCAAGGATGGTCGGATTTTCCATCAGTTGTACAAGGCAGGCAAGAGCAATCAAGACTTTGCCAAGGAGATTTCGCTCAACATGTCTGCACTTTTAGGGGGTGAGTAGATGTTTTACCTCAAACTTGCTGGGCAAAATATCCGAAAATCCATGGGTGTTTTTGCTCCATTCGTTTTAGCCAGTCTTGTGCTATTTACTCTGATTTGTTCCATGTTCTTACTCATGCTAAGTCCAGTTATGGAGACCATGGGCTCTGGTGCCGTTTCTATCGGTCTTGGTGTTGTTGTTCTGACCATTTTCTCGGTCATTATGGAGATTTATAGTTTTAATTTCCTGATGAAACAACGGGCGAGGGAATTTGGTCTCTATAACATGCTGGGGATGAACAAGAAAAAAGTAGCCTTGATAGCCAGCCTAGAATTGATGATGATATTCTTACTGGTTGTGGTTCTTGGTTCTGTCTTAGCTGGTGTGTTCGCAAATGTTCTCTACTTGATTTTTGTCAATCTAACAAATTATAGTGATTTGCATTTTGGAATAGCTCCTCTGGCATTTGTCCTGACTGCCTTTCTCTTTGCAGGGATATTCTTTATCTTGGAATTGCTGGCTATTCGGACTATTGGCAAGACCAGTCCGCTGATTTTGTTCCGAGCTAGTGAAAAGGGTGAGAAGGAGCCACGTGGGAATCTCCTCTTGGCTGCTCTCGGTGTCATTAGCCTAGGCGTTGGCTACTACCTATCGCTTTCATCGAAAGCAGCAGGGGTGGCTGTCATCTTTCGTTTCTTCATCGCTGTGCTCTTTGTTATTGCGGGGACCTACTTGTTCTACATCAGCTTTATGACTTGGTATTTGAAGGCACGGCGGAAAAACAAAGGCTATTTTTACACGCCAGAGCATTTCATTACCACGTCGCAGATGATTTTCCGTATGAAACAGCATGCAACTGGTTTGGCAAATATTACCCTCTTAGCAGTCATGGCCTTTGTGACCATTGCAACAACGACTTCACTTTATACTGGCATGTCAAGCATGACAAGTGGTCTTTATCCAAAGGAAACATCTATTACCTACAAAGTTGCGGATAGAAGTCAGGGTGAAAGTGCCTATCAGCAATCGGTGCTCAGCCATTTTCCAGAAAAAGCGGAAGATAGTCTGTCCTACCTGACCTACCAAGCTGGTCTGGTCTATGACGGTGGGAAGGAGATTGTCATTAGTCCAGAAACCATTGCCAATCCAGACTTTAGCAAAATAGCCTTTACCTACTTCGTCACCCAAGATGATTTCCGGAAGTTGGGCAATGACCTGCCAGAGCTTGCTGCCAATCAAGTGGTCTTTATGCGTCCGAGTGAAAAACCATTGCTGAAGAAGCTTGTTTTGGGCGATCATACCTTTGAGAATGTAGCCAATCTTGACCAGGCTATTTTCCCAGACATCACCAATACGCTAAATGCCGCCGTTATGGTAGTCAGTGATGACACTGTATTGAATACTGTTCGTGAGTATTATGAGTCCAATAATCCGCAAGGCTATCAGGTTAGCCTGGACTACCGTGTCTTTACCGACTTGACTGATGAAGAGGTTACTTCAATTGGTGAGCAAACTGGGGACTCTTATAATATCAACGATGCAAACGGAGAATTCCTAGGATATGCTATGCAAAAATCCGATTTCAACAATTTACTGATGGGCTTTAGAGGCGGTTTCCTCTTTACAGGTTTCTTGCTGGGAATTAGTTTCCTACTGGGTGCAGCCTTGATTATCTACTACAAGCAGTACTCGGAAGGGCATGAAGACAAGAAATCCTACAAGATTCTACAAGAAGTGGGCATGAGTGCAACAGCAGTCAAAAAGACCATTAACTCGCAAACACTTACGGTCTTCTTTATGCCACTAGCTATGGCGACCTTGCATTTCGTGATTTCTCTTGTTATGCTTAAGCAAATGCTATTGACCTTTGGTGTCACCTCTTCGCTTATGATTTATACCGTCAGCGGAATTACCCTACTGGCAGTCGCTCTGATTTACTTTGTCATTTACAAGTGGACCAGTCGCACCTATTACCGCATTATTGAACGGTAGAAGAAGTCTCGCCTTGTGCGAGATTTCTTGCTTTTTCAGGGGAATGGTGTTACAATGGTAATACCAAAGGAATACTCGAAGAGGTGAGAAAATGGCAGCTATTACATTGAAAGTTTCTGAGCAGGACAAGCTCTTTATGCAGGCTATGGCAAAGTTTGAAGGTGTCAGTTTGTCAGAACTCATTCGGACTAAAACCCTTGAAGCCCTTGAAGATGAATATGACGCCCGCGTGGCAGATATTGCCTGGGCAGAATACCAAGAAGACTTGGCCAATGGCATTGAGCCGATAACACTAGAACAAATGGCTGAGGAGTTGGGCATTGAGTTATAAGGTTATTTTGTCTGCTAAGGCTCAAAAGCAAATTCGAAAGTTGGATAAAAATGTTGCAAGTTTGATTTTGCGGTATCTTTATAAGCATATCAACGGGTGCGACAACCCCAGACAGTACGGAAAAGCCTTGACTGGCAATCGTTCTGGGCAATGGCGATACCGTATCGGCAATTATAGGGTCATCGTCAGTATTGAAGATGACAAATTGATCGTAACAGCCCTTGAAGTCGGGCATCGGAAAGAAATATATAAATAGAAAGCCAAGACCTGTGTCCTGGCTTTTGCAGAATGAAGATGATGAAAAAAGAGAAGATTTATATTGTTGAAGATGATGAGATGATTGTCCAACTCTTGAAGCAGCATTTGGGTAAGTCTTATCAGGTGGACAGTGTGCAGAATTTCCGGGCAGTCAGTCAGGAAGTTGCGGAACTCAAGCCAGATCTGGTCCTCATGGATATTAGCCTGCCTTATTACAACGGCTTTTACTGGACGACGGAAATCCGTAAAACCATGACCATGCCCATTATTTTTATCTCTTCTAGCGATGATGAGATGAATGCGGTCATGGCTATGAACATGGGTGGCGATGATTTTGTGTCTAAGCCTTTTTCACTGGGAATTTTGGATGCCAAAATCGGAGCCTTCTTGCGTCGGGTTAATCAATTCAGCAAATCGAGCGAATTGTCTATCGACCAGTTCCAGCTTAGTTTAGACGGACGATTTACAAACAAATCGGAACAGGTTCAACTTTCACCTACGGAAACCAAGATTTTGTCCGCCTTGCTAGAAAGACAAGGGCAGATTGTTAGTAAAGAGGAACTCTTGGAAAAACTCTGGGAAAATGAAGAATTTATTGACCAGAATACGCTCAATGTCAACATGACCAGACTGCGTAAGAAGGTGAGCGAGGTCGGTTTTGAACGTATTCATACCGTTCGTGGCGTGGGGTACTTGGTCAAATGATAGCAAAATTTATCCGAGAATACCGTAGTTTTTACTTCTCCTACATTGTTCTGGCTACTAGTTTTATCTTGCTTTTCTTTCTCTATCAACTGCCCACCGAATTCCTGCAAAACGCTCTGCTATTGTCCCTAACCCTCTTAATCCTACTGACAGTGGGCCTTTTCTGGAAGTTTCACAACCGCATGAGAGCCTTGGAAGACTATGTCTATGAAGAAGCTCTGCCCCTGCTTAATAAGCCTGTGGACCTTGCCTATCTCAACTTGATTGAAGCGGAGAAGGAGGCGACGCGGGAGCAGCTCTTGGATTATAAGTCACGAGAAGAGGACCTGCAAGCTATGGTCAAAATGTGGTCCCACCAGATGAAAGTGCCTCTTGCTGCCCTGTCTTTAATGAGCCAGACTGATAATCTCAACCAGCAGGATGTCAATCACCAGCTCTTACGCTTGGACAATTATATGGCAAATCTCCTCAATTACCTCAAACTGACCAACCATGCCAGTGATTTTCGATTTGAGCAGGTGGAGGTAAGAGAAGTAGTTGTGGACTTGGTCAAAAAATACCGCAATCAGTTCTTGCAAAAAGACATTTCAGTGACCATCGATGGAAATTGGTTACTGAAAACCGACAGAAAATGGCTCAGCTTTGCCCTATCGCAGATACTCGATAACGCCCTCAAGTACAATAAGACTGGTGGTAAGGTAGCCATTGAATTGAATGGGGGAATTTCCATTTCCGATACGGGAATTGGGATTCTGGCAGAAGACATTCCTCGCCTGTTTGACGAGGGATTTACAGGTTTTAATGGTCGTGAACACCAAAAAGCGACAGGATTTGGCTTGTATCTGACCAAGCGGGTCTTGAATCAGTTGGAACTAGCTATTTCCGTGGAAAGCCGAGTAGACGTCGGCACCACAGTAACCATCACCAAAGTACAGTAGAAGCTGTACTTTTTTCTTTTGAAAGCGTTTTGATTTTGTGATATACTGAACCTACTAGATAAATCAGGAGGTTACTATGTCACACCATCATGTTTTGCAAAACGGATCGGATATTCGTGGAATTGCTATCGCTACAGATGAATATGCTGTCAATCTCACTCCACAGGCCATCAAGGAAGTGGTTCGTGGACTAATTCATTGGCTGACCCAGAAGCCTGAACTTGCTCAAGCCTATCAAAAAGGACAACTCAAGATTGGTATTGGCCGAGATAGCCGCCTCAGTGGTCCAGACTTGGTCGCCGCCTTCACAGAAGAAGCAGTGCGTTTGGGCATTCAGTTGATTGACTTCGGCATGGCCACCACACCAGCACTCTTCATGAGCACCCAGTACCCGCAGTTCAAGTGCCACGCAGGCGTCATGGTTACTGCCAGTCACCTGCCTTATTACTTTAACGGCATTAAGATTTTTTCGGAAAATGGCGGAGCAGAGCACGAAGATATCGACTTCATCCTCTCACATAGCGAAGACTTGCCAGCTTCCACCCTTGGAAGTGTGACCACCGCAGACCTGATGACGCCTTACTCCCAAGACCTCGTAGGCAAAATTCGTTCAGCCTGTGACGGACAAGAAAAACCACTTGCCAATCTCAACATTATCGTTGATGCAGGAAATGGTGCGGGAGGATTCTTTGCTGAGAAAGTGTTGGCAGAGCTAGGAGCAGATACCACAGGCTCACAATTCCTAGACCCAGACGGCACTTTCCCAAATCACGTTCCAAACCCAGACAATAAGGAAGCAATGGAAAGCATTCGTCAGGCTGTCTTGAAGCAAGGTGCAGACCTAGGCATTATCTTTGATACCGACGTTGACCGTGCCGCCCTAGTCACCAAGTCAGGTCAAATTCTTAATCGTAACAACCTGATTGCCGTTCTCAGCCAGATTGTCCTAGCTGAACATCCAGGAACCAGTATTGTGACCAATTCCCCAACGACTGAACACCTTAAGGTCTTTATAGAAAGCCTGGGAGGCAAACAAATTCGCTATATTTCAGGCTACCGTAATGTCATCAACCGTGCTATTTTAGCTAATCAAGAAGGAGTTGATTGCCAGTTGGCTATCGAAACCTCAGGACACGCTGCCTTTAAGGAAAATTACTTCCTCGATGACGGAACGTATGTAGCGGCTAAGATTCTCATGCTCTTACCCAAACTGCAAGCGGAAGGCAAGTCCTTGGACGACTTGATTGCCCAGCTTAAACAACCGCTGGAAACCCAAGAAGTACGGTTCAAACTAGAAGCGGCAGATTATCGAGCACTTGGTGAACGGGTGATTGCTGACCTCCGCCAAACCAGCATCGAAGGCTTTGCTTTTAACCCAGAAAACGAAGAAGGAGTGCGGTTTGACCTGACCGAGCCTTATGGTGACGGCTGGTTCTTGCTCCGTATGAGCCTCCACGAGCCACTCTTGGTCTTGCAGGTGGAGAATGACCAGACTGGCTATATTCCTGCCGTTTTACGAACACTCTCAGCCTTTTTGGACCAGTACCCAGCTGTCAATCAGGACAAATTGAAAGAATTGCTATAATTAATTGAAAACACGAATAAGTTTGAGATTACTCGTGTTTTTTACATAATTTATGTTACGTAAAACTATAATTTATCCAGTGCATTTTTTTGCTCATCATTGACTATATGGGTGTAGAGGGCAGTGACCTGAGTATTGGCGTGGCCCAGCTGATGACTGACCAGAACTTGTGACTTGGTGGCGTCGTAGAGTCGCGTTGCTAGCGTATGACGAAGTTTGTGTGGAGTAACACGTATCTTGAAGTCCGCAGAGTATTTCGCCACCATTTTTTCAATAGAAGAAGCATCGATGCGGTTAGGCAGACCACGGTATTCGGACAGGAAGAAGGCTGTATCCGTTTTTTCAGCCTTGTAGCGTTGCTGGCGAATGCCCATGTAGGCTTCTAGGTAAGGCTTAGCAAACCCAGCCACATTGACCGAGTCCCGCTTGCCGCCTTTACGCGTCACCTCAATAATCATCAACTTGAGATTGACATCACGGAGGTCCAGATTGACCGCCTCAGACAAACGAACACCAGATGCCAAGAGAAGAGCCAAAATCGCCAAATCTCGCTCCTTATTTTTCTGGAAGGAGGAGAGGGCACGTTTGGAGAGATTAACCTGGTATTCTTTATCGACATAGTCCAAAAACTCCATAGTTTCATCGCCCAAAAAGAGCTTCTGCTTGATATTCTCCGCCCGAGCCGCCAAGGTTTCCTTCTTCTTCTTGGTGGATACCTTTTTCATGACATTGCGGTAGAAGTAGGGCTCGCCCTGCTCATTTTCCACTTCTTCAGTTAAATACTTGAAGAGACTAGAAAGAGCCGAGAGGGTACGGTTAATGGTGGTCTGCGACACACCATTCTGCGTGGTATTGGCGTTCAGCAGGGGACGCTCCCGCAGATAAAGAATAAAGGCCTCCATATCTTTCTTGGTCAGATGTTCCAGAATATCCAACGGAATGTCAGCAATCCGTTCCACAGATACCAAATCCGAATCCTGTAACCATTCAAAAAAACGACGATATTCTTTCAGATATTCGTACAAAGTTGTAAAACTGTAAGGCACAGCCAGCTTTGATTGGTAATATTCCAAGACATACCAAGGCATTATTTCTTTTAGCTGATCAATTTTTTCTAATAATAACTCACGACGCATGTATTTCTCCTGATTTTAGTTATATGTGTAGTATAGCATAATCTTATATAAGTTTCAAGAAAATTATAGTTTTTCGGAAAGATGTATGTGGGTATTTCAAATAAAATCAAATATAATATAATACAAACAAATACGAAAGGATTTTTTATGCTAGATTTTGTTCCTGTCAGTCCTGATAATTGGCGAGTTCCGTTATCTGTTTCTCCTGACCAAGCGGAGTTTGTCGCCGATAAAGTAACGACCTTGGCACGTGCCTTTGCTTATCGGATGTTTGATAGCCAGGCTTATTTGATTTACCAGCAAGATTGTCCGATTGGCTTGATTTTATACCATGATTTTCCTGAACGACAAGCCTATCTCATCTCTGAATTCTTTATTGATTCCAATTATCAGCGACAAGGTTTGGGTCGTCAGGCTATGACACAGTTACTGGAAAAATTCCGCTCAGAAAGAAAATTTTCAGCTATTCAACTCTGCATTTTATCCCAAAACACCCCAGCCAAAGCCTTGTATCAATCACTTGGCTTTGTTGAAACGGGCGAATATGATGAAGATGAAATTATATTGCGATTAGAATTCTAAAAAATTTACACAATATAAATTATGTAAAAAAATTAGCTTCTTTGACTGAGCTGCAGGATTAAATCCATAGCTGTTTTTCGATTTCGGAAATAAAGTTTTATTCCACTCGATTTCAAGCGTTTGGTAAAGGCGCTTTGACTGAGTTTCATTTTCTCGGCAATTGGCTTTTGTGTGAAATCTTCTTGATAGATTTTTTTGGAGATTAAGGTCTCAAACAGATCCGTTTGCGAACGATTCCAGGCAGCTTTGATGAAATCGCTAGAAGTTAGCAAGGGGTTAATCACACGATCGATTTGCTTGTATTCAGATGAAAATGCAATTTTGCTGGTGCCATAGTCATGGTTGTCATGAATGAAGTCAATAGCCTTGCGTGCTTCCCAATAAGCTGGACCATCTGCTCCAATACTTAGCTTGGGATCGATAGCTGTTAGAATCTCACCCAAGCCAATTCCAAATCGAATCTCCACCTCATCACGAAAAGCTAATTGGATTTGGTCAATCATCAAAAAATATAAGGGTTAGGCTTGCATAAGGCTTGAAATTCATCTCCCTTTGTAATGGTAAATGGCGATGCGAAGTCCTGAGCGAAGGAATGATTGATTCTATTCAGCTGCTGTTTTAGCCTTTCTTGAATACTAGAGCGGTTTGAAGTCTGTTTTGAATTGACAATATCTCCTATTAATGCGATATAATTCATAACTTGTCCTCTGATTTCTATTATATTTCCATTATAACGGACAATACAAAGATTGTCTACTAGAAAGGACATTTTCGAATATTTCCATTATAATAGAAAGTGTTGGGGTTCAAAAATCATTTTTCCTGCTTTGCTACTTCTATTTTATATTGCTGTATCTTACTTCTTCCTTCTTCGAATAAAAAGTAAAAAAGAAGAGATTATTTTCTCTTCTTTTTGGCTTTCTTGATTTTATTGGCTTGGCGTTTCATGGCTTGTTTCATAGCAAACTCGCCGATTCTACCTTTCAAACCGCCTCCAAACATTTGGGACATGTCTGGCATACCAGCTCCTCCCATCAGTTGGCTCATATCAGGCATTCCTGCACCGCCCAACATATCTTCAAGAGCAGACATATCCATACCGTTCATGTTTGGCATGTTTTTAGGGAGATTATTTGGGTTGATTCCCATTTGTTTCATCATTTTGTTCATGTCGCCTGACATGACACCCTGCATCATGGTTTTCGCTTGGTTGAAATCCTTGATAAATTTATTGACTTCGACAAAGCTATTTCCAGAACCGTTAGCAATACGACGACGACGGCTAGGTGTTAACAATTCAGGATTTTCACGTTCGGCTGGTGTCATAGAAGATACGATAGCTCGTTTTCGTGCAATTTCACGCTCGTCAATTTTCAAGTTGGCAAGGGCTGGGTTACCAGCCATACCTGGAATCATCTTCAGCAGGTCTTCCATTGGTCCCATATTCTGAACTTGGTCCAATTGATCGATGAAATCGTTGAAATCAAAGGTATTCTCACGCATTTTTTCAGCGAGTTCCAATGATTTCTTCTCATCATATTCTTTGCTGGCTTTTTCAATCAAGGTCAGCATGTCACCCATGCCCAGAATACGTGAGGACATACGGTCTGGGTGGAAAGTTTCGATGTCGGTGATTTTTTCACCAGTACCGGTGAATTTGATTGGCTGACCAGTAATGTGACGGACAGACAAGGCGGCACCACCACGTGTATCGCCGTCAATCTTGGTCAAAATCACACCAGTAATAGCCAGTTGATCATTGAACTCACGCGCAACGTTGGCAGCTTCCTGACCAATCATGGCATCGACGACCAAGAGGATTTCGTTTGGCTGAGCAAACTCTTTGATTTCTCTCAATTCGGCCATAAGGGCTTGGTCAATCTGCAAACGACCAGCCGTATCAATCAAGACATAGTCATTGTGATTGGCTTTAGCTTGCTCCAAACCTTGACGAACGATTTCAAGTGCTGGAACTTGATTGCCCAATTCGAATACAGGTACATCAATTTGTTGACCAAGGGTCTTCAACTGATCAATGGCAGCTGGACGATAAATATCGGCAGCAATCAAGAGTGGACGGGCATTTTCTTCCTGCTTGAGTTTGTTAGCCAACTTACCTGTGAAGGTCGTTTTACCAGCACCCTGTAGACCCGCCATCATAATGATAGTTGGAATTTTTGGTGACTTGATAATCTCTGAAGTTTCAGAACCCAATACAGCCGTCAATTCTTCATCAACAATTTTAATGATTTGTTGAGCAGGGTTCAGGGTTTCAATGACTTCATGCCCAATGGCACGTTCACGTACTTTCTTGATGAAATCTTTGACAACTGGAAGAGCAACGTCAGCCTCTAGCAAGGCCAGACGGATTTCCTTGGTTGCTTCCTGAATATCACTCTCAGAAATTTTTCCCTTACGGCGAAGGTTTTTAAAGACACTCTGCAAACGTTCTGTTAAGCTTTCAAAAGCCATATACTTCTCCTCTTACTCTCTATTATCAATACTGGTTAGAATAGCGATTTTTTCCTTCAAATAAGCATCTTCTGGATACATATTCAGTATTTCATCGAAAATCTGGCTACGCACCACATAGTCGGAATACATATGTAGCTTCATCTCGTAGTCTTCCAGTAATTTTTCTGTTCGTTTAATGTTATCATAGACCGCCTGACGGCTGACTTGAAATTCTTCAGCAATCTCAGCCAAACTGTAATCATCGGCATAATAGAGCTCGATGTAGTTCATTTGCTTGTCTGTTAGCAAGGCTGCGTAGAATTCAAATAAGGCGTTCATGCGATTGGTTTTTTCAATTTCCATAAACTTTATTATATCAAAAATTCCATATTTTATAAATAAGAAAATCCGTCATCACTAGAAAGATTACGGATTTTAAAAATGTTTTACATAATTATTTTTATGTTAATTGTTTTCTAAATAGAATTCGAAACGTTCTCCAACATACTGACTATTTACAAATTCAAATGCTTGACCATCTTCGAGATAAGATACTTGTTTTAGTGCGAGAATAGCCTGGTTTTTAGAAATTTGTAAATATTGAGCCACTTTTTCATTGGCTAAACGCGCAAAAATGGTTTGTTTGCTTGTTCCAATCCGATAGCCATTATCAATGAGCGTTTGGAAGAAATGGTTGGTCACCTCTTCCTTGGGAACGTTCTTAATCAAGCGTTCGGGAATGCTGGCTACCTCATAGACAACAGGGACATTATCAGCATAGCGAACCCGCTCCATCCGAATAACATACTCGCCACGGGATAAACCTAATTGTTCAACTTCTTTTTCATTAGGTTTGGTTCGTGTATAGGACAATAATTTGCTGCTTGGCGTCTTTCCTTGGAGTTGTACTAATTCAGTAAAGGAAGTCGTGCCTCGCATCTTTTCTTGAACCCGTGTACTGGCGACATAAGTACCGGAACCAATCTTGCGTTGTAGAATACCTTCTTCCACTAAAAGTGTGATTCCTTGACGGAGCGTCATACGAGAAACACCAAATTCATCTGCTAAATCGCGTTCACTTGGTAAACGTTGACCAATTTTCCAGATTCCGTTATCGATTTGTTCCTTAATTTTATCGTGAATTGTGATATATGCTGCTTTCATTTATCTAGCCTTTCTCTTCTTTCTAGTTTACCAAAAATAAAGGCGTTTGGCTAATTCAGGCCACACTCTATTGGTAAAATTCTCCTAGGCAAACAATGAAGTCAGATTACCTAAAATAAAGTGAGTAAAAACAATAAAAATACGAACACTAACATTTTTATTATCACTCATAGTTTGCAAAACAGATATTTAACAAATAAAATTTGGAAAATGTTCGCTTTTATGTTAAACTAACTACTAGTATTTGAATTATTTTCAAAACGAAAGGGAAAAACATGACAAAACAAGATGTCCAAAAAATTATTGTATTGGATTATGGTAGCCAGTACAACCAACTTATTTCACGTCGAATTCGTGAATTTGGTGTCTTTTCAGAATTGAAAAACCATAAAATTACAGCTGAGGAAGTCCGTGCTATCAATCCAATTGGTATCGTTCTCTCTGGTGGTCCAAACTCTGTCTACGCTGAAAATGCCTTTGATATTGACCCAGAAATCTTTGAATTAGGTATTCCAATCTTGGGAATTTGCTATGGTATGCAGTTAATTACCCATAAATTGGGTGGTAAGGTTGTTCCTGCTGGTGAGGCTGGAAATCGTGAATATGGTCAATCAAATCTCCATTTGAAAGCTGAATCAGCCTTATTTGCAAACACACCTGAAGAGCAATTAGTTCTGATGAGCCACGGGGATGCTGTAACTGAAATTCCTGCTGATTTCCACTTGGTGGGGCTTTCTGCTGACTGCCCTTACGCTGCCATTGAAAACACGGAACGCCGTATCTACGGTATCCAGTTCCACCCAGAAGTTCGTCATTCCGTATATGGAAACGATATTTTGAAAAACTTTGCGTTTGGTATCTGTGGAGCTAAGGGCGACTGGACAATGGAAAACTTCATCGAAACAGAAATTGAAAAAATCCGCCAGACTGTTGGGGACAAGAAAGTCTTGCTCGGTTTGTCAGGCGGTGTAGATTCATCTGTTGTTGGGGTCCTTCTTCAACGTGCTATCGGTGACCAGTTGACCTGTATCTTCGTTGACCACGGTCTTCTTCGTAAGAATGAAGGCGATCAGGTTATGGAGATGTTGGGTGGCAAGTTCGGTCTCAATATTATTCGCGTAGATGCTGCTAATCGTTTCTTGGATTTACTCGCTGGCGTATCTGACCCTGAGAAGAAACGTAAAATCATCGGTAATGAATTTGTTTACGTATTCGACGACGAAGCAAGCAAGTTGACTGATGTCGAATTCTTAGCTCAAGGAACGCTTTATACGGATATTATCGAATCGGGTACCGATACAGCAGAAACCATCAAATCACACCACAATGTTGGTGGTCTTCCAGAAGATATGCAGTTCAAGTTAATCGAGCCGCTTAATACTCTCTTTAAGGACGAAGTTCGTGCCCTCGGTACTGCTCTTGGTATGCCGGATGAAGTTGTATGGCGCCAACCATTCCCAGGACCAGGCCTTGCCATTCGTGTCATGGGTGAAATCACAGAGGAAAAACTTCAAACTGTTCGTGAATCGGACGCAATCTTGCGTGAAGAAATTGCCAAAGCGGGTCTTGACCGTGATGTGTGGCAATATTTCACAGTCAATACTGGCGTTCGCTCCGTAGGTGTCATGGGTGATGGTCGTACCTACGACTACACCATCGCCATCCGTGCCATCACTTCTGTTGACGGAATGACCGCTGACTTTGCCAAACTACCTTGGGATGTTCTTCAAAAAATCTCTGTCCGCATCGTAAACGAAGTCGACCACGTCAACCGCATCGTCTATGATATCACAAGCAAACCACCAGCAACAGTTGAGTGGGAATAATATATAAGAGTAACTTTAGCTAAGAATCCTTGATTTAACAGCATTCTAACTCCTATACAAAGCATTTAAATGAGATAAAACAGTTTGAACTGTCTCCAAAAGAAGCTCAAGGTTGGGCTTCTTTTTTTGATAAACTGCACTCAATAAAAAATCTTCCTACAAATAGTAAGAAGATTTTTATTTTATTATGGATTACCCATGTCTGCGTCTTCTTGCTCCTGCGAGACCTAGACCTGCTAAAACAAGTCCAATACTCATCATAACGCCATTGTTTTCTGAGCCTGTATTTGGCAATGTCTTAGCCCGTTCAACACGTGAATAGGATATTTTTTCCCCACTAGTCGTTTGTTGAACAGTTACTCCTGCCTGTGGTTTATAAACTGTCGGAGCAACAACCGTTGTTTCCTTATCGGCATTGCCCTCTTCGCCAATAACGGTTAAATCTCGCTCTTTATCAGTATCGGTTTTAACAACTGGCAAGTCTGATACTGTCTGTTCATCTTTTGGTCTTGCTTTTATAATATCATCGATATTCAGAGCTGGTTTTTCATTAACTGTTGGTGCGTCTTTTGGTGTCGCAGTTACATCACTACCGCTAATAACTGTGTTGAACTGTTCTTGCAAAGCAAACAAGGTTGCTAGGCGGTCTGCTTCAGCTTGTGATGCTTTAGCTTTAGCTGTCAACTCTGCCAACAATGCACTTGATTCGCTCTTAGCAAGAGTCGCATCATTCAAGCGTGCTTTGGCTGCGTCCAAGTCTGCAAGCAATTGGTCTTGAGTAGCAAGCAAGGTTTTCAATTCTGTTACCTTAGCTTGAACTGTTGCCAATTTATCTTGAGCGACTTTCAAGTCACCCTTAGCGGTTGATAAGCTTGAAAGTGATGCTTCATATGATGCAAGAACTTGTTGCAAGTTTGCTGTTGCTGCTTTAGCATCTGCATTTGCCTTATCAAAAACGTCTTGTGCTTCTGCAATGGCTACTGTGCGTTTGGTGTTTGCAAGTGTAACATCTGTCTTCGCTTGCTCCAAGCTAGCAAGTGAGATAACCGCTTGATTCAAGGCTTCAGTTGCTTGGGCTTGTTGTGCCACGAGTGCTGATTTTTCACCTTCAAGTTTGGTTACAGCATCTTTCAAGGCTTGACTGTTATCAACAACAGTACTTACTACGTAATTGAACGTACGTTTTGGTAAGTATTTCAGACGATTACCGTTGAAGGTCTGTGTCAATTTGCCATTAACAACTGATTGCTCGAAATTAACTGTACGAGCATCTCCATTAGACAATAGTGCAAAATATTGAGTGTCGCCGTCGGTTGCTATACCAATAGCAATATTACCAGTGGCTTGTAACATATGAAGACGATGTCCAAAATCCACACCTACATTGTTGTAATCACTAAACCAACTAAGTATCATATTGTAAGCGACTTCAGCGTGAGACAAATTTTTTTTCTTATTTGACCCTGCACTGGTCATATCAAAAAAGTCTTTACCTAACGACTCACCCAATCGTGACATTTCATAACCATTCACAGGGTCTGTTAACGAACTACCATGTGAGAAATCTGTCAATAACTCTTGAGCACGCTTTTGGGTGAAAGCTACAAAGCTATCTGTCACTTTCAATTCCAAATCTTCTTGAGTGAGACCACGGCGTGGCGTCAAGGTGATACCGTTGATGCGACGCAATTCAGCAATAACTTTCGCTGCTTCTTCTGCTACGGCCTTAGCGTCAAATACATAAGTGAATGAACCAGTTGCCTTGTATTCAGCAGCTTGTTCTGGTGTCAAAACAATTGTCTGAGTGTCTTCACCATCAAAGATAACGGTTTCCAATTGACGGGCATAATCTGCAGGGTTCAAATCTGGGAACTGTTCACGGACAATGTCTTCCATATCACGGTCAGCACCTGTAACATCTACATAATTGCTTGTTACAACAGTTTCTGTTACCGTTGTTGGTTTGTTATTGGCTACTGCTTCTTTTGCACTTGCCAGTTTAGCATCTGTAGCTGTGATGGCTGCTGTAGTTTGTGCCACTTCAGTTTCTTTTGTTGCAATCGTGCTCTTAGTTGCTGCGATTTGTGCTTCCACGTTTTCAGCAGTTACAACTGGTTGAGCTTTTGCTTCTTCCAATTTTGCTGATGCTTGTGCTTCTGCAGTCTTAGCCGCATCTGCAACTGCTTGTGCTTTTACAACGTCACCTTCTTGTGATGCAACAACTTCTTCTGCTTTTGCTACAGCTGTTTGTGCGTCTGTTACGGCTTTAGTTTGAGTAGCAACTTCAGCTTCAGCTGCTGGAAGTGCTTCTTGAGCAGTTGATGCTTTGGCAACAGCTTCAGTCAAGTCTTCAACAGCTTTTGTTTCAGTAGCAATGGTTTCACCCGTAGCCTTATCAACGGCTTCTTGTGTCTTGACAGCTTCTGCGTCTGCAGATGCTACTTCTTTAGCTTGCTCTACTTGTTCAGCAGAAATAGTGGTAGGTGTTGCGGTAACTACAGTTTCAGTAGATTCAGTAACAGGTGTTACGATTTCTTCAGCATTAACCTGAAGATGAGTTGCTGATGCACCGATGGCGACAGTTACAGCAAGAGATCCGACAACTTTTTTTGGTCTTCTCATATGATTCCCCTCTTAATTATTTTTTATGAACAAAAATTTTTGTTCAAGTCTATTATAGCACAAAAATTGTTCTGTACGCAAAATAATAATGAATATTTAGTCTAAAGACTGGTTATATTCGCTCTTATTTCCTCGTATCATTTAGATAGTAATGAGGGAGTGAAATCAAATGACATTAAAACAATATATCGGTACTCGTGTTCGCCAAATTCGAAAAGCAAAAAATCTGAGCCAGCAACAGTTAAGTGAAAAAGCGGAGGTCGGAATAGACTATATTTCCAACCTCGAAACAAAAGGTTCAAATATAAAAGTTGATACTCTTGAAAAAATCATTTCTGCTCTTGAAATTGAAGTATCTGATTTTTTTCAAGTAGTGGATTCAACAACAAATTACAATGTATTGAACGAGTTAAACAAACTTCCAATCAAGAAACGTGAAGAACTGGAAGAAATTATTCTACTGATGATAAAATCTCTCCAATAAGGATAGAAAAGTACAAAAAAAGGCTTTAGCTAGTATTTATATGCTAACTAAGGCCTTTCCTGTCGTAAACTTAGAATTTATATACTTGTGTAACCGTTTAATATGGTACCTTAAGGAACTTTTGTCCTGTTCTTGTTTCAGTTTACTATATTTTTCGTTTAACAAATTAAACATTTTTGTGGATTTGAAAAATATTTTTTGTTATACTTGTGTTATGAAAACATCAACACTTGGAAAGTTACTAGAATTACCAAATTTTCACCACTTCTACACCGTTCCAATTAGAGAAAATACGGAGTCTTCTGGAAATTATATAATTGTTTTTGAACAGGACAAGCAACCTGTATTTGTTGATTTGAAAAATGAGACTGGTCACACTCGTGAGGTACGCTTTGCCAGTCATTTTGACAGCGCCGGTCTTCTGGTTGGATTAGGAGCCATTCCTATCAATTATTGGCCTACCTGCCAGATTCTTGGTGTGAAGAAAAATAATAATCGACGAGGACTTAGTCTATCTAGTCTGATGGATGGTTATGGACGTCTACCTATTTTTAAGGAAATGGCAGAGCGTTATAGAGCGCGTGGACAATCAACCATTTATGACCCCTACCGTTATTCATATACTATTGATGAAAAGAAGGTTATTAAGGATAATCAATTAACCCTTATTCCAAAGAAAGAATACGAAAAGATAAAAGATTTCCATCCTTTTTTGCAAACAAAGCATGGAAATGTTTATGCAGTTCCTTGTTTCTATCAAGACAGAAAACGAAATCAGATTACTAAAATCTATATTATGGGCTGGTACTTTTATGAGAAGCAATTAAAAATATCTTGGAAACCTTCTCATTCTCGTAAAAGCCGCTGGCGTTCTTCTCTTGTTTCAGTTGATAAATTATCGGACCGCTTCTTTTTTCAAGGAGAATTGTATAAAAAAGGAAACTATCCAGTGTTCCTGGAAGATCTAACAATAAAAAATAAGGCCTACCAACATCGCCTAGATAGGGAGTTTGCAGCCTTTTTAAGCATTATTGAAGAACAAAAACAGAGAGCACAGCTCCGTGTTAAATAGAAAATGGGTAGGTTGGGAAATTACCGACTATCATTTTTACGATTATCTTTTAGTTTTACAACGACTCGAAACTGGCGATCAGGATGATTTTCTGTATTGGACATCTGAATACGTGCTTCTAGAATATCGCCGTGTCCAAAATAGATTAAGCGACTGATTAGTGAGTTTTTATCCGATGGGATATATCCTAACTTTGTGCCCTGATAAAAGATTGCTACAGCTTCTGAGTCATGTGGGTTTGAAGGCTCTCCGACTAGCTGAACAGGTGTTCCTGGCTTGAGTTGGTCGATTACATCTAGTCCATCATAGTAGGCAAAGGCTGCCAAATGAAAATCATGCACATTGCGTGTTGGTTCAAATGATGTGAATGTCATGTCTAACCTCCTAGTGAATCATTATGGTTGATAAACAATTTGATAATCTGCATTGATAATAACACCGTTTTGGTAAATAGTGTAACGGGCATTATCATCGCCTTCCAAAACATTATAAGGAATAGATTCGGTGCGCGTGTAGTTTCCTTCAATGACGCGCCAATTGTTTTCGCCTAAAATTGAGTTGGCATAATCAATCGTTTTTGGTCCACTATCCAACTGTACGCCTGTTTCAGTATTTTTTAATGGGTCTATACCGCTAGTGGCTGAATTGGTCAAGCGATAATAGACATCTACCACGTCTGCTGTTGTTTCTTGGCTTATTACAATCATTCTATCGCGCGTAGAGTCAGTAGTGTCTGTCTCAGTTGTATTTGCTTGTGTTCCTTTGGGAATCATTAATAGTGTTACATCGCCAATCGTTGCGTCTACATAGCCTGTTTCAAAAATTCCATCAGTTATTTTTCCGCGGCCAAGTAAGGACTGGCTATCTGCTACTAATCCTTTGCTATTGAAGACTAGTGAATTTCCTTGGCTATTTTGCCAGGTGCCTAGTATACTATCGTAATTGCCTTGCATTAGAGCATCTATATCCATAGAACTAAGAGAAATCTCACGTTGGATTGTTGATGACGTGCTTGTATTGGCATTAGAAACCTGGGTATCAGCAGTTGAGGTACTTGCGAAACTGCCCTTCTTTTCAGTTTGACAGGCAGAAAGCGACATGATAGTGAGCAAGCCAAGAGCGAGTGCTAAATATTTTCTGTTCATTCTAGCTATCTCCCCTCTAATCTCTATGAATAGTAAAGCCAGTTGCCTGTTTGGTTGCCATAATGGTCATATCAGAAATCTGCACATGTGCAGGTTGATTTGCAACAAATAGAGTACAGCTGGCAATATCATTTGCTTGAAGAGCATCAATTCCTTGATAGACTGTCGCTGCTCTCTCTTTATCTCCATGAAAACGGACTTGGCTAAAATCAGTCTCAACGATACCGAGTTGTAACGTAGTTACCTTGATATTTTTATCAATCGTGTCAATACGGATCCCGTCTGAAAGCATCTTGACAGCTGATTTGGTTGCAGCATAGACAGCAGCTCCTGCATAGGCGTAAATACCAGCCGTTGATCCAATATTGATAATATGCCCCTCATTATTTTCAACCATTTGTGGCAATAACTGACGTGTCACAGTTAGTAATCCTTTAATATTGGTATCAATCATTGTCATCATGTCAGTCAAATCATAGTCTTGGAATTTGTCTAATCCCAATGCCAGACCAGCATTGTTTACCAAAATATGAATTTGTCCAACTTCTTCTAAGATTTTTTGACAATTTACAATTGTTTGTTCCATATTCGTAATATCAAATGAATGAACTGATACCTGAACATGGTATTGCTTTTCAATATCTTGCTTAATTTCTTCTAGTTTGTCCAATCTTCGTCCTGTAATGATGATATTATCACCATTAGCAGCAAACACATAAGCGATTGCTTTGCCAATGCCACTACTTGCACCTGTAATCAATACATTTCGTTTCATCACTCTGTCTCCTATTCTCTTTATTATACTACAATTTTACCTAGTTTGTAAAAATGCTGTAGTTAAAAACTCATCAGATTTCCGATGAGTTTGATAGGTATTAAAATAAATTAATGAGGCGCATCGGGTGCATATTAAAACGAACCTGTCTAGCATAGTAGATATTTCCACCATTTACATATAACTTCCCACCATTCAGCAAAGCCAAGGGATGAAAATAGGTATATGTTTCTTCTGTAGTATTCCCTAAGCTTGGTGCTACTACTGTTCTGGAGTATTCTTTAGCTAAAGAGAGTGTATGTTCTCCACCATGCTCAGCAATATAGTCAATATAGGCTGGACCGAAATTATATGCCTGAACTGCTGTCCAAACCTCTACTCCTTTTTCCTCAGCCAACCGTAGGTTTTCTGTTAGGTAGATAATTCCTTGCCTGATACTCTCTCTACTATCCGTGATAGTGTTAGCATAGCCAGTAGCGGACTCACTTGATTGCATGACATCTGCTTCTTGTCCCTTGGTTTCTGTGTAAATCATTGCTAGGACTAGTTCTTCATTAGCTGGTGTGTCGTTTTCAGCCAATACTTCTTGTACCATAGTTTGATAGGTCATCACTTGCTTGACTGCACTGTAGGTTTGATAGAATTTGTAACCAAGAAAAATCAGCAAAAGAAGTATCAGCGTACGTATCAGTTTTTTCATTTACTTGCTCTTTATGTCTTCAATATTTTTGATAAGAATAGAATAGGTCCCGTTGTCATTTTGAATAAACTCAACCGATTCTGCATCCTCATAGATTGCATTTGGCACAATCAACTCAATTCCGTTTGATAAAGATAGCTTCTGATTTTCAAATTTCTTAAGTTGACGGCTACTATCAATTTCATCGAAGGAAATCTTATCAGGTATGACCCCTTTCAGTTGATCGACGAAATTTAAACGAGCGGTCAGGTTGTTATCGAATAACTGATCAGCCAATTTTTCGGGTGAAAGCTCATTATCTTCTTCCAAATTGTTAAAAATAGCTGATTTGACTTTCGATTGAAATTGAAAATCGCCTTGATGGAAATTGTCAGCAATCTTCTGTGCAGTTTGCTCTACTGCTTTGATTGATTTCTTTGCAGAAATAGCTGGTGTGACTTGCAGAAGATTATCTGAGAAATAATTGAGGAAGGCTCCATTGTGTTTGATTCTTTTCTCAATCAAATGATACTTCCGCGTTTGAAGATTGACAATCAAGGCTTCATCAGGTGCTGAACCTGCTCCAGGTAAATTATTCTGGGTGATTTTTAAAGGACTTCCGCTTTCCAGACCAACATGGGCGAGATTTTCACGCAGGGTAATTCTTAGAAAGGCGAAATGCTCCACACCATTTCGTTCAAACTCTATGAAAATGAGGTCATTGGTTTTTAAATTCTCAGAAATTGAAAATTCTTCTTTCCATAGATTAGCAATCTTGACAGAGTTGGTCAGTAGGTCACCATCTAAATAGTCAAGAAAAGGATTGTCGGGGTTAAATTGTCCTGTTTTTGCTTCATCAGAAAAGACACGTTTAATCTTTTTACGCAAGTATTCTTCTATTTTTGGGCTAACAGTCAAAAGCTGGTCGGAAAGGACCAGCTCTGTATCATCAGGACTAAATTGATGTATGATGGCTTTTTTTACAAATATATCCATTATAAACCTTCGTAAAGTGGGAATTGATCTGTCAAAGCACGCACTTCTTGACGGACTTCCTCAAGAGCAGTTTCATTTTCTGCATTTTCAAGTGCTTTGATAGTTAGTTGTGCAACCTTGCGAGCTTCCTCTACTCCAAAACCGCGAGCAGTAATGGCCGCAGAGCCAATACGGATACCGCTTGTTTTAAATGGTGAGAGTTTTTCGTAAGGAATTGAGTTTTTATTGAGGGTGATGTTAACTTCATCTAAGAGATGTTGAGCGACCTTACCATTTTCAACAACTTTGGTCACGTCAACGAGGAAGAGATGGTTGTCTGTTCCTCCTGTGATGACTTTAAAGTTAGGGTTTGCAAGGAAGACTTCGGCCATGGCCTTGCTGTTCTCAATCACTTTCTGAGCATAGTCTTTGAAAGCTGGGTCCAAAACTTCTTTGAAAGATACGGCTTTTGCAGCAATGACATGCTCTAATGGACCACCTTGGATGCCTGGGAAGATGGCTGAGTTGATTTTCTTGATGAGTTCTTCGTCATTGGTCAAAATTAAACCACCACGTGGCCCACGAAGAGTTTTATGAGTCGTAGTTGTTGTAATATGGGCATGTGGCACTGGGTTCGGATGAAGACCTGCTGCTACAAGACCAGCAATATGAGCCATATCCACCATCAGTTTGGCACCCACTGCATCTGCAATTTCGCGGAATTTAGCAAAGTCAATTGTACGGGCATAGGCTGAAGCACCTGCTACAATCAATTTTGGCTGTACTTCTTTTGCTTGTTTTAAAATTGCATCGTAATCAAGCAAGCCAGTTTCTTCGTCAACATTGTAAGCTACAAAGTTGTAAGTTTGTCCTGAGAAGCTAACTGATGCACCGTGAGTCAAGTGACCACCTGCAGCTAAGTCCATTCCCATAACAGTGTCTCCTGGCTCAATCAAGGCCATGTAGGCAGCACAATTGGCCTGGCTTCCTGAGTGTGGTTGAACGTTAGCAAATTTTGCACCGAATATTTCTTTAGCACGTTCAATAGCTAAACTTTCAACTACGTCAACGCATTCCGTACCGCCATAGTAACGACGACCTGGGTAACCTTCTGCGTATTTATTGGTCAAAATAGAACCTTGAGCTGCCATAACAGCTTTAGAAACAACGTTTTCAGACGCAATCAATTCGATATTATTTTGTTGGCGTTTTTCTTCAGCTTGGATAGCTTCCCAAACTTCTTTATCAAATTCTTTGTAGTTAACTTTGTCAAAAATCATATACGGTACTCCTTTGTATTGGGCTAAATGTGCTTGATAAAACGCTTCTGCATTTTATCGGAGTGATAGCCATTCTTTTCGTAGAAAAGATGGGCTTGGAGACGACTTTCAGCAGAATTGAGGCGAATAAAATGGTAGCCCTCTTTCTGTGCAATTTGCTCAACGGCTTTCAGCAGGCTTGCTCCAATCCCTTGTCCTTGATGACCAGGCAAAACAGCTAGTCCGAGAATATTGAGGCCTGTATCCGAATAGAGACTTTCATAGACTTGTGCGTGAATGTAGCCTTGCACTGCGCCACTTATGTCATCTATATAGACCAACAAGATATGCCCCAATGTGCTCGTGCATCTAAAAAACTGTCGCTCAGTTTGTTCCAATGAACAATCATACCCTAAGGATTGAGCATTGATTTCTCGGATGACTACCAAGTCACTTTTCTCAATGGGACGAATCATAAAACTACCTCAAATTCTATTTCGGGAATGGCTTTCTGAATCTCTTCGCGGCTGATAGCACCTTGGCGCAAAATCCGCGCTTTCTGTCCAGAAAGGTCCAAAATCGTTGAATCAATGCCTGTCAGAGCTTGGTCATCCTCAATGCCAGGCAAATCAACTGGAAATTGTGCCTGGATGTCCGAAAACTTCTTGCCGCTTTCGTTTCCTGAAATATTGGCGGACGGTCCAATAAGTGGGCCAGCCTCTGAAATCAAACGTAAGGTTTGTTCGTGATTGGGAAGACGAAAACCAACAGTATCCAGTCCAGAATTAACCCAAAAAGGAACGTTTTTGTTCGCTTTCAGGATAATCGTTAGCGGTCCTGGCATAAATCTATTATACAGTTTTTCCAGAAAAAAGGGTGTATTTTGACTGAAAAAATAAATATCGTTCAGATTTGAGACATTTAAGTTCATTGCCTTGTCCCTCGGACGCTGTTTCAACTGATAGACACGATTGACTGCATCTTCATTCAAGGCTTGGGCAAAAAGCCCATAGACTGTTTCAGTTGGAAGGATAACAGCACCACCATTTTCAAGAATTGTTCGGAGTTTATCCATTGTCATCCGCTACGACCTTTCTATCCTGTCCAAATTGGTCTTTGAGGACTCTAATTCGCTTTTTTGGGAAATGCAGAGCGAGTAAGTCGGTTAGGTCTTGCCCTTGCTTGTAGCCAATTTCAAAGTAGAGTTTTCCTTTTTCCTTCAAAAATGCCCCTGCTTGCTCCGCAATTTGTCTATAGATAGCCATGCCATCTTCTTCCGCAAATAAGGCAAGATGAGGCTCAGAAGTCAATACATTGAGTCCAACTTCATCTGTGTCATCTGGTGAGATGTAGGGCGGATTGGAAACGATGATGTCAAAATGCCCTGTCACTGCTTGCAAGACATCCGATTCTAGAAAGTGAACAGAGACTTGGTTGGTTCTTGCATTTTCCTGAGCCACTGCTAGGGCATCCTTTGAAATGTCAACTGCTACCACTTCCCAATCAGATCTAGCTTTTGCAAGGGAAATAGCTATGGCACCGCTTCCTGTACCGATGTCTAATACACGCAAACCTGCTCTGCTATTTTCCTGCAAAATCAAATCAACTAATTCTTCCGTTTCAGGTCTTGGAATCAAGACTCGCTCATCCACTGCAAACTCCAAGCCATGAAAATCAGCCTTGCCGATAATGTACTGGGCAGGTCGGTGCTGGGAAAGTTGCTGAAAAATCGCATCAATCTCTTCTTTGTCAGTCGGTGTAACTTCCTGACGGAGCAGGAGGAGAAATTCCGTAAAGTTCAATCCCTTTAAGCCACGAAAGGTGAAGGACAGGGATTCTGCCTCTTCACCGATTGCGACTAATTGTTCTTCGTATGCTGCAAATAATTGAGCGTAATTCATTATTTGTTAAGCTCTTCTAGTTTTTGCGTTTGATCGTAGAGGACAAGGGCATCGACGACTTCGTCCATCTTACCTGACAAGATAGTATCCAGCTTTTGCAAGGTTAAGCCGATACGGTGGTCTGTCACACGGTTTTGTGGGAAGTTGTAGGTACGGATACGCTCTGAACGGTCACCTGTACCGATAGTTGATTTACGCTCAGCATCCTGCTCATCTTGGGCAATCTGTGCAAAGTGATCCGCAACACGGGCACGGATAATCTTCATAGCCTTTTCACGGTTTTTCTGCTGGGTCCGTTCTTCCTGCATCTCTACCTTGATGTTTGTTGGCAAGTGAACGATACGCACGGCAGTCGCAACCTTGTTGACGTTCTGACCACCGGCACCAGATGCATGGTAAATATCGACACGAAGATCTTTTGGATCGATGTCATATTCCACTTCTTCAACTTCTGGCATGATCAGAACGGTTGCTGTTGAGGTGTGGACACGACCTTGGCTTTCTGTCACAGGGACACGTTGGACACGGTGAGCTCCTGATTCATACTTGAGTTTTGAATAAACGGATTGACCAGAGACCATGGCAACCACTTCCTTGATACCGCCGACACCATTATAAGAAGCCTCCATGACTTCAAAACGCCAGCCTTGACCTTCTGCATACTTTTGGTACATGGTCAAAAGGTCTCCAGCAAAGAGGGCAGCTTCATCACCACCTGCGGCACCACGGATTTCCAAGATGATGTTTTTGTCATCGTTAGGGTCTTTTGGTAAAAGAAGGATTTTCAGCTTTTCTTCGTAAACTTCTTTATCAGCCTTAGCTTGTTTGAGTTCTTCCTTAGCCATTTCCTCCAGGTCAGCGTCACCAGAAGATTCTTTAATCATCTCTTCTGCATCGACAATGTTTTGAAGTACAGTCTTATATTCGCGGTAGGCTGTTACTGTATCACGAGTTGCAGCCTCTTCCTTAGACAACTCCATAAAACGCTTGGTATCGCTGACTACATCAGGGTCGGACAACAACTCACCAAGTTCCTCGTAGCGGTCTTCCACCGCCTGTAATTGATCATAGATGTTCATAATTTTAAGATATTAAGGGCGTTAAACGAACAAAGCAAAAATAGGAGTTTTGACGAAGGACGAAAGCGTCCTAAGAAAAACTATCTTTTTTGCACAGTTCGTAGCCCGAATTCAGTTCCTTTCTAAAAATTTGGAGAGAACACACTTCTAGTTAGCTTGTAGGGCGTGTTCAGTTCTATTAAGATACAAAGCCCGTTAAGCAAGCACAGTCAAAATAGGAATTTTGACCAAGTGTTACAAACACTTGGAGAGATTATCTTTTTGACACAGCTTGTAGGGCGTGTTCAGTTCCTTTCTGTAATATGTAGGTCATGAAACAGGCACAGTTCGTAGCCCGTATTCAATTCCTTTGCCGTAGTATGTAAGTCATGAAAATTGGCACAGAGTCATAGGCAAATTCAGTTCATTTTCAAAAATTAGGGTAAATCTTTAATTTCCGGTGAAAAATAATGTTTGCGACAGACAGGAATGTAGGTTTCATTGCCACCAATTTGGATTTGTTCTCCTTCATAGGTAGGTTTACCGTCTTGTGTTCGCAAAACCATGGTGGCTTTTTTAGAACAATATTGGCAGATTGTTTTGATTTCATCTAATTTATCAGCCAATAAGAGCAAATGTTGGGAACCTTCAAATAGTTCATTTCGGAAATCATTTTTAAGACCGAAAGCCATAACGGGTACATCTAATTCATCGACTACGCGAGCAAGTGCGTAGACATGATGACGTCGAAGAAATTGTGCTTCATCAATGAGAACACAGTAAGGACGCGGTTCCATTTTTTCGATAAAACCAAAGATATCCATATCATCGTCAATCGCTACCGCTTCACGTCGCATACCAATACGGCTTGAAACAACGCCAAAGGCATCACGAGTATCCAAGGCAGAGGTCATGATGACAACGGGCTTGCCTTGCTCTTCATAGTTATGGGCTACTTTAAGAATTTCAATGGTTTTGCCAGAATTCATCGTCCCATATTTATAATATAATTGAGCCACTTTTCTCTTTCCAATCTTAAAATTTCACTCTTTCCATTTTATCATAATTTGACCATTTAGGAAATAGAAAAACAAGCCCGATTTGAGCTTGTTTGTACGATTATAAGTTGATTTTTTCCAGCATCCGTTTTTCTTCATTTTTCATCTGCTGACAAAAATCATCATATCCAGTGTAGGCTTGAGGAATTTGGAAGTAATAGCTAAATAGCTTTCCGCCCAATCCAGACAGTTCTCCAATTTCTTCCAAACCAGATTTTTTAGTACTTGGTTGGATAAAACCGCCTTGTTTAGCTTGTAAAATATGCACATAAGTCGTTAACTGATTGTAGTCATTACGACTATCCAAAAATCGTTTATACTTGGTATCGATTGGTATTCCTTGATAAACAAAATCAGGATAACGGGGCGAATGTACTGGATTTTTAAACAAATGGAGCGTTTTTAAATTTGAACCACGACCATAGTGCTCCCAATTTGTAACGTTTCCAATGTATTCCTCCCAAAGCCACGCAATATCAATGAGAAATCCGTTGATATTTTGGTCTTGGTTGCCAAAATGAATCTTTTCTTCCTGCAAAATTCGAATACAAAGATTTTGCAAGTGCCCATATTCTTCGTAATAGCCGTGCCTAAGAGGTGAATTGATATTTCTCAGCAACACAGTTTCTCTATCCATTAAAGAATAAGAAGGTGTTAGTTGTCGTATAATCTGGACATGTTCTCGAATGGTTGGTTCAGTGTCTAGGATGAAGGCTTGGTGATGACAAATTTTTTCAATGGTATGTCGAATAAGCTGGTTTACAGGATTGTCAAACGAAAACTCTCTGGTTTGATAGGCAATGCGACCTGTAAAAAGAGTATTTTGTCGGATATGCCGTGAAATGTCTATCCGTCCCCTAAGATGGCTGTCGTTGTAATTATTTTTAACATATTCTTTATAAAACCCTTTGGACATAGCTTTATTCAAGTAATAAGGAAATAGAAAGACAAGCAAGTCATAGAAAGATTGATTTCGCTGGCTATTTAATTGATGCTTAGTAACGTTGTAATGTAGGACCGTTTCCAACATGTATTGTAGAAAGAAATCATCTCCATCGTCAAGACTAAACCTTGACCGAATCGTCATACTCTCCCCTTGACCTGCAAGAAAACCAACCAGATTGCAGGTCCACCACTGTCCATTTCTCAATTCAAAGATAGATTGTTCTGCTCTCAGATCTGAAGATTGGTTTACATTTGGCGGAAAAAGCAGGAAATCTTCCCCAGCTAACTGCTTTAGGGTTCGATTACTTAAGTTTTCTAAAAGCACATTGGGGCTGATTTTTGAGTTGTCGGTGACAAGATAGTGAACCATCAGCCCTACTCCCCGCCAAAATAGATTGATTGTACTTGCTCCAATTTTTCAGCAGAACGCGGGTCTCCACGGAAATAGTCTTTCAATAGCGGTTGGAGTTTATTGGTCCATAACGGAGCTTCATTTATAGTTAGCTCTGGCTTAGAAGTATCTTTGAAGTAACTAGCTCCGATCTGATAATCTGCGGACAAACCACAAATGGTCATAATTACCTGATTCAAGCGTGTCATCTGCTCTTTGACATCCTGAGGCAGGGCCATATTTTCAGCGGATTGTTCAGCAGTGATTTCTATAAAGGTAAATCTTCTTCGCATTGCAAAGTCAAATGTGTCAACTGATCGATCAATGTCATTCATAGTTCCAATGATGTAGACATTTTCTGGAATATAGAATTTTTCAGTCGGATTCTTATGTAAATTTGCATACTGGGTAAAGACCGCTCCTTTGGGTCCTCTGTAACTTGGATCCAGTGAGAAGAAAAGTTCACCAAAAATTTTACTCATTTCTCCCCGATTTATTTCATCTATAATAAATACATAGGGTTTGTTTGTACTGGTTTGTTGGCTTTCTTTTAGCTTTGGCAGGATATAGGTTTCGAAAATTGGGGTTTTATAGGTTGAGTGGTAGTTCATTTCTCCCCACTTCCCAGTTTCCAAGTATTCACGAACATTTTCTAAGGTCAGACTGGCTTCATAACCTCCAGGGACGATATAGGTGATATTATGACGGCTATTGACTTTAAAATGAAAATTCTTGAGCTCTATTACATCATTTCCAATGGATTGAACAAAATCATGCCAAATTGAGTTCATATCTGCATCCAATATTTGCCCAGCTTTAGCCTTCTCACAGAAAGTCTTAAATATTCCATCTCGTAACTGAAAACCAAGACTGCTTCCTACATTTACAGGTCTAAGTCCTTCCACAAAGTCTGTGTAATCATAGCTTGGGTGAAATTGGACAAAACCAAGACGCTCTTGTTCTTCAACAGTGAGTTGCTCTATATCTTGGACACGTCCTCCACTGATGACATCAGCTGCAATCTGCTGGGCAAGATAGGTTTTGCCAGTCCCTGGGGCACCACGAAAAATCACATTCTTTGCCTCTAACAAGGTCGGGCTATACTGATTATTCAAAAACATATCTTCTTCCTCCACTAGCTTGTCTAAAGACACTATCTCATTGCGAAAGTCCCACAAAATGGAACTAAGCAAATCAGCATTCAATTCTGGATGCCGTTCTGTAAGAATTTTCACTAGCTGATAATTTTGCTTATAAACTCCACCTAGCTTCTCAAGCGAAAGCAATTTTCCCCAAATTTCTTTTTGGTTGGTTTGAAGATTGATACCTGTAAATACCTTTTGTTGACTATAAATACAGAGTAATTTTGTAACCATTGACGAACGATTAAAGAAAGAATTTAAATTTAATTCGGCATGATCAAATTCTAAAGCTAACCCTCTCTGAATAATCGCAATCAAATCATGTTTCAAACGAGAAAATGCTGTATCCAGTTCTTCAGGGTCTAACGGTTTATTATTCTGATTGCAATAGGAAGCCAGTTCCTTGCTCCAATATATCCCAAACTTTCCTGCATTACCACCACGGATTCCTAAATACAAATCTCGATATTTCCCATGTTCCAATTCGTAGCAGAGCGACTTATTTTCAGGGCCTTTGCCAGTCACATAGTCATCCAAATCCATATCCTTCAACCGTTCCAAGGGCCATGTCTGCAAGAAATCATCTGCTAATTTTTGGTTTTCCTCCTGCAACAATCTTGCCTTTGCCAGTAAATCAGACTGATTAGCAAGATACCATTCAGAAAAGTAATCTAGACTTATTTTTGACATACAAACCTCCTATGTTATTCTATTATACTCTATTTATATGTGTATGAACAAGAAAACAAGCCTGATTTGAGCTTGTTTGTTATTAGGACCAAGGTAATGATAAGAAATTTCCGACACACTCAAAAATAATTTTAGCTGCTTTTGGTTTCCACTTGTATAGCATAACACATCCATAGATTAAGCTGAAGAAGGAGAATGTGATCAATAATGGGCCTTCCCATATACTTTTGGCAAAAACAGTTGCCACTAGATATAAAAATAATCCAGCGAGTAGGAACGATAAAATCATACGATAAAAATAGTTCATAAGCCATTACCTCCTGTGTAAGTATAGAGTAGCAAAAACTGTAAGCGTTGTCAAATGTTTACTTATAGAAAACAGGTAAGAATTGTGCTATACTGAAACTAGAAAACTAAAGGAGAGACTATATGCCATTTGTACGAATTGATTTATTTGAAGGACGCACTGAGGAGCAAAAAATTGCCCTAGCCCGCGAAGTTACCGAAGTGGTATCCCGCAATACCAATGCTCCCAAAGAAGCCATTCACATTTTCATCAACGATATGCCTGAAGGAACCTACTACCCACAAGGTGAAATGAAACGTAAATAAGAGAAAACACTCTTGCAACAAAATGCAAGAGTGTTTCTTTGTATCAAATCTTATTTCTTATCGTCTTCATCCATGCTGAGAACGCTGAGGAAGGCTTCTTGTGGAACTTCGACAGATCCGATGGCCTTCATCCGTTTTTTACCAGCTTTTTGCTTTTCTAGGAGTTTGCGTTTACGGGAAACGTCACCACCATAACACTTGGCCAAAACGTTCTTCCGAAGAGCCTTGATGTCGCTACGGGCAACAATTTTCTGACCGATAGCTGCTTGGATTGGTACTTCAAACTGTTGACGCGGAATGATTTTCTTGAGTTTGTCCACGATAATTTTCCCACGTTCATAGGCAAATTCCTTGTGGACGATAAAGCTGAGGGCATCAACCTTGTCGCCATTGAGGAGAATGTCCATTTTCACCAACTTGGATGAGCGGTATTCCGAAATCTCATAGTCAAAGCTGGCATAGCCACGGGTAGAAGACTTGAGTTTGTCAAAGAAGTCAAAAACAATCTCCGCAAGTGGAATTTGGTAGATGACATTGACACGATTATCATCGATGTAATCCATAGTCACAAAGTCACCGCGTTTGCGTTGGGCCAATTCCATGACTGCACCGACGTATTCCTGCGGTACCATGATTTGTGCTTTAACGTAAGGTTCTTCAATGTTGGCAATCTTAGTTGGGTCTGGGAACTCTGACGGGTTGGCCACATCAATAGACTCTCCGTCCGTCATGTTGACATGGTAAACTACCGACGGAGCTGTCATGATGAGGTCAATGTTGAACTCACGCTCAATTCGTTCTTGGATAACATCCATGTGCAAGAGCCCCAAGAATCCACATCGGAAACCAAATCCGAGTGCCTGCGATGTTTCTGGTTCAAACTGCAAGCTGGCATCGTTGAGCTGGAGTTTTTCTAAAGCTTCACGCAAGTCATTATACTTATTGGAATCAATCGGATAGATACCGGCAAAGACCATTGGGTTCATCTGCTTGTAGCCCGCTAGTGGCTCGCTGGCAGGATTTTCAGCCAAGGTCACCGTATCACCGACACGGGTATCTGCAACCGTCTTGATAGAGGCTGCAATGTAACCAACATCACCCGTCGCCAAGTAATCACGACCGATTGCTTTAGGTGTGAAAATCCCCACTTCCGTCACATCAAAGGTCTTGCCATTGCTCATCATTTGAATGGTATCCCCTGGTTTTACCACACCATTGACGATCCGAACTTGCAAGATAACGCCTCGATAAGAATCGTAAACAGAGTCAAAAATCAAGGCTTGTAAAGGAGCAGCCACATCACCTGTCGGTGCTGGAACCTTCTCTACGATTTGCTCCAAGATTTCTTCGATACCAATACCTGCCTTAGCAGATGTTGGCACGGCCTCTGAGGCATCCAAACCAATCACATCTTCGATTTCCTGACGGACACGTTCAGGATCCGCTGCTGGCAGGTCAATCTTGTTAATGATAGGCAAGATTTCCAAGTCATTATCCAAGGCCAGATAAACGTTAGCCAAGGTCTGTGCTTCAATCCCTTGAGCCGCGTCCACCACCAAGATTGCTCCTTCACAGGCAGCTAGGGAACGTGAAACCTCATAGGTAAAGTCCACGTGTCCAGGCGTGTCAATCAAGTGGAAAATGTATGTCTCTCCATCTTTAGCTGTATAGTTGAGTTCGATTGCGTTGAGTTTAATTGTGATACCACGCTCGCGTTCTAAGTCCATACTATCCAGCAACTGGGCTTGCATTTCACGGCTGGAAACTGTTTCCGTCTTCTCAAGAATGCGGTCAGCCAGAGTTGATTTTCCATGATCAATATGGGCAATAATGGAGAAATTACGAATTTTCTCCTGTCGTTTTTTCAAATCTTCTAAATTCATGTTTCTTCCTCTACAAGGGTATTACTCCTCATTATATCAGATTTAGTGATAATTTTCCATAAGAAAAACACCTAGAAAACTAGGTGTCTGCTCTGCTATTTTCCCAGCCAAAGACCGATCTCTCGTTCGGCTGCTTCTGCACTATCTGAGCCATGAACGACATTTGCCACAATTCCCTCAACGGGCGCTGTCGCAAAATCTCCACGAATAGTCCCAGGTAGGGCATTTACTGGATTGGTAGCTCCCATCATATCTCGCCAAGATTTGATAATTTCTGGCCCTTCTATAATGCCAGCTATCATCGGCCCGCTCGTCATATATTGTACTAATTGCGGGAAGAAAGGTTTATCTGTCAAATGATCATAATGTTGACTGATTAGCTCTTCTGTCGCTGTAACCATTTTTAAATCTCGGATTTGAAATCCCCTGCGTTCGATACGTGAAAGAATTTGTCCTGCAAGTCCACGCTTAAGAGCATCTGGTTTGATGATGAAGAAAGTACGTTCCATGATTTTTCTCCTGAACAGTTTATTAGATGTTACTTAAGATAGCATCCCATGCCTGATCGTATCCGTGACGAGTTTCAGAAGAAAAGATAACGAATTGATCATTTTTATCAAAATCCAATTTCTTTTTAATCATCGATTCGTGCTTATTCCACTTTCCTCGTGGGATTTTATCAGCCTTCGTTGCCACAATAATAACAGGAATTTCATAATATTTCAAGAAATCATACATTTGAACATCATCTGCTGATGGCTCATGACGCATGTCTACTAAACTCACCACAACACGTAGATTTTCTCGTGTCGTCAAATACTCTTCAATCATTTTGCCCCACTTAGCGCGCTCCGTTTTGGATACTTTAGCATAGCCATAACCTGGAACATCTACAAATCGAATTTTATCATCTATATTATAAAAATTGAGTTGTTGAGTCTTTCCTGGTTTTCCTGACGTACGTGCAAGATTTTTTCTTCCTAGAAGAGTATTGATAAATGAGGACTTTCCAACGTTAGATCGCCCGGCAAGGGCAATTTCTGGAATGTCATCGCCCGGATACTGGGCTTTTGAAACAGCACTGAGCAAAATCTCAGCATTATGTGTGTTGATTTCCATTTTATACCTTTCATAAATAAGGGTAGAAAACAATCAGTTTCCACCCTTTATTTTTTATGCAGTTTCTAGTAAAGGCTTTTCCTTACCGTCTACTGCTGCTTTTGTTACACGAACACGTTTAACGTTATCTTGGCCTGGCACCTCAAACATGACATCCAACATCGTTTCTTCAATGATGGAGCGAAGTCCACGAGCACCAGTCTTACGTTCAATTGCTTTTTCTGCAATTGCTAACAAGGCGTCCTCATCAAAGTCAAGCTCGACGTCATCATAAGACAAGAGTGTCTGGTATTGTTTTACAAGAGCATTCTTCGGTTCCGTCAAAATGCGTACCAAATCCTCTGTTGTCAATTGGTCCAAAGCTGCAAATACAGGCAAGCGACCAATCAACTCTGGAATGATACCGAATTTTTGAATATCGTCTGCAATGATATGTTGCATGTATGATTCTTTTTCATCAATAGCACGATTATTATGACCAAAACCGATGATTTTTTCACCGAGACGCTGTTTGACGATTTCTTCGATACCATCAAATGCACCGCCAACGATAAACAGGATATTTTTGGTGTCCACGTGAATCATTTCTTGGTTTGGATGTTTGCGTCCGCCTTGTGGTGGTACGCTGGCCACAGTTCCCTCGATAATTTTTAGGAGAGCTTGCTGGACACCTTCACCAGATACATCGCGGGTAATGGACACATTTTCACCTTTTTTGGCAATCTTATCAATTTCATCCACATAGATAATTCCTCTTTCTGCACGGTCGATGTTAAAGTCTGCAGCCTGCAAAAGTTTGAGAAGGATATTTTCCACGTCTTCACCAACGTAACCAGCCTCAGTTAGTGCTGTCGCATCTGCAATGGCGAATGGTACATTCAAACTTTTGGCCAAGGTTTGAGCCAAGAAAGTCTTACCAGAACCAGTCGGGCCAATCATGAGGATATTTGATTTTTGCAAATCAACATCGTTCTCATCACGGCTATCTTGGAAATTGATACGTTTGTAGTGGTTGTAAACGGCTACTGCTAAAGCACGTTTTGCACGATCCTGTCCGATGACGTAGTTGTTCAGGATATTGAGTAATTCTTGTGGCTTTGGCGTATCGGCCAAGTCTGTCAAAACTTCTTCTGCCAGTTCCTCACGAATGATTTCCTGTGCTAGTTCCACGCACTCATTACAAATGAAGACATTGTTCCCTGCGATAATTTTTTTAACTTCTTCTTGATTTTTTCCGCAAAATGAGCAATAAATAAACTCATGTGTATGCTTAACAGCCATGTAATTCCTCTTTCATATCTCTTATCTAAATAAAAAGCCATAAATGGCATGAATACTATTAACCAGATTGGTAAAAGCATTCAGTAAAAATAAAATTGCTAAACCAAAACGTTTCTTCCGAAAGGCTTGAATCGCACAAAGTACACAAATCCCACAGAGAAATGCTGTAAATAAACCGAATAAACTTCTCTCCATGCCTAACCATCTCTTCTTTCATAGGTTTTTATTGTAAAATCATACGGGTTTTTCTCGTCTTTTGGACGTAAGTTGGAGCTTTGTAGCTGAAATTTCTCCATAGGAAATGCTTTCGGAAAGTACACATCGCCATTAAATTGACCATGAATATCTGTCACTATTAATGTTTCAATGTAAGGTGCAAAGGCAGTAAAAATTTGTCCCCCACCAAGCACAAATAGTGTCTGTTCCTGTTTGTTATACCAATCTAGGACATCTTCCACACTGTGTAAAATGGTAACACGTTCACTCTCCAGTTGATAGGTTGTATCCGTTGTCAAAACGATGGTGTGACGATTGGGAAGAGCACGTTTACCCATGCCGTCGAAGGTTATACGTCCCATCACCATCGTGTGACCTGTTGTCGTTTCTTTGAAATGAGCTAAGTCAGCTGGCAATGACCAAGGAAGTCTATCACCTTTTCCAATCAATCCATTTTCATCTTGAGCCCAAATGGCAACAATCTTTTTAGTCATTTTCTCTCACTTTCCGTCCTATCATTCTATCAAAAAAACATGAAAAATGCACTTACCAAGTAGGCCAAGCGCAAATTTTATAACTAGAACCAATTCCTCAATTTTATATATTCTTGATGGACGAAATTCTACTTACCACTGTTTATTAACTTAAATCGCTAAATCAAACTTCAACTGCGGTTTAACTGGATTGTAATCCACCAATTCAAAATCTTCTGCCCGAATATCAAAGAAATTGGTACCATCAGGAACATTTAAGACCAAACGTGGCTCAACTTCAGATGGTGTGCGACGGAGTAATTCTTCAGCTTGTTCAAACTGATTGTCATAGATGTGAAGATTGTTGATGAAATAGAAAAACTTCCCAACCTTCCAGCCAAAATGTTTAGCAATCATCATCTGAAGGGCTACATACTGCATAGCGTTGATATGATGGGCTACCAACATATCATTTGACCGTTGGGTCAGAGTTGCATCCAGATAAATTTCTCCATTCACACGACGAACATCGAACATGGTCTGAAAGGCACATGGCAAAAGACCCGCGGATTGGTCAAATGCTTCATAATCCCACAAAGAAATCACATTGCGACGGTTCCATGGATTTTCTTCCAATTGCTTGAGGATTTTTGAAATGATGTCATGTTTTTTCACAATAGCACCGTAACGTTCACCGATTGTGCCTGTTCCCTCAACTTCCCAATCATTCCAATACTGGACACCGTATTTTTCCTGTAAAACAGACAAGTCATTAGTCTGATCTTGGTAAATCCAGAGAATTTCTTTAATGGCTGATTTGATTGGAATAGGTCTAAGTGTTGTAATAGGAAACTCGCCCTTGGCCAAGTCATACTCCGCAAAGGAACCTGTAATGTACTTGGAATTAGCAACGTTTCCATCCTTGTAACGTGGGCGAGCATTTTCTGAAAAAACGCCCTCTTCCATAATCTTACGAATGTTTTCTTTAAAAATAATATCTGCTTTAGTCATGGTCTTAGTATAGCAAATTCTAGCAAAAAACTCCAGTTTTGCACCGGAGTTCTCATTTGAAAAAGAATGAATAAAAATTAAGGTGGAACAAACCAGATAGGGCAGTTATTAGGCTGAACAATATAAAATACAAGGCAACCAAGAGAACACTCAACAATATCTGACGAACATTTTTAGTGTAAATAGCCGTTGGTAAACTAGCGAGACCGAAAAAGGGAATGATGAAAAATGTTAGTTTAAAATTCACATTTACAATATCAAACCATTGGCCTATTGGTAAAAATAGCATGACGATGAGAAAAATTGCAATACCGTACAAAACTAGATTTAATCTTTTTAGTAAAGCCAGGTTCATAACTACTCCTTCTAGGGGCCAAATATAAAGTAGCCAATACCGAATATCAGAGGAAATGAGATCATTAAGAAGATACTAATCAAACCAGTCCACAATTTTTTATAATAGATAGATAGTATAAGAATTAGAGTCCCCAGTAGAGGGAGAATCAACATGGTTGCTACGTTTCCCCAGCTAGACGGGAAAAACCAGTCACGAATCCAGTTATCAAGGAAAAAGGCAGATAACAAAATCAATAAACCAAGAATGGTCAGATAGTTGATTATTTTAGACATATTTACCTGTTTCATAAGGTGACACTCCTTTCTCTTTACATTTTCATTGTACGCTTAAATACTACATTTTTCAATATATGTATATAAAGAAATTGTGACGGCGGATTTTAAAAAAGCAGAGGGAACTCTGCTTTGAACGATTATTTCAAGACGAGTGATGCTGCGCCCAATACACCTGCATCATTACCGCGTGTTGCCAAGACAATTTGTGTACTTTCCTTGATTTGTGGGAAGCTATTTTCAGCAAAGACCTTGCGAACACCATCCAATAAAAACTCTCCTGCAGCTGATACACCGCCACCCAGAACGATGTAGGCAGGATTGAGGACTGCAGCAATGTTTGCACAAGCAACACCTAGGTATTCTGAGAAGTGACGGTAGACAATCAAAGCCAAATCATCGCCTTCTTTTGCCAAATCAAAGACATCCTTAGCCGTTACATCTTGGCCATCATCAATCATTTGTTTCAGTTTTGCATCGCCAGCGTATTGATCAGCATAGCGACGGCTGAGATTGACAATACCTGTCGCAGAAGCAACTGTTTCTAGACAACCTTTCTTACCACAAGTACATGCAAATGGCTCATCAAAGTCAACTGTGATATGGCCCAATTCACCACCAGCACCTTTGACACCACGAATCAAGTTTCCAGCAGCGATGACACCGCCACCGACACCTGTACCAAGCGTCATAAAGACAACGTTTGGATTGTTGTTTCCTGCACCAACCCACTGCTCACCAAGAGCTGCAACGTTGGCATCATTGTCGATAAAGAATGGCAAACCAAGGGCAGATTCAAACTGCTCTTTAACCAATTGCAAGGTTTTCCAGTTGAGGTTATAGGCACCGATAACAGTACCAGCTTCGCTATCAACCACACCAGGAGACCCCATACCAACACCCAAGAAATCATCCTTTGTCAAACCATGAGTTTCAAAGCGATGTTGAATACTCTCAATAATATCAGGAACAATGTGACTTCCTTCATCCAAAATATTTGTCTTGATGGACCATTTTTCTTGAATCTCACCATCAGTCGTCAGAATTGCCAACTTAACAGATGTACCACCCAAGTCAATACCGATAATTTTTTTAGACATAATCATCACCTCAAATGTATTTTCTTTATTATATCACAATGCAAAGGTTTGCGTAAAGCCTTTTCATAAATTTGTACTTATAAGAAATGCCCTATCTAAAAAGATAGAGCAAAATTAAAAATTGAATATGTAAGATAAACCTTCCAATGGAAAAGAGCATAACTGTTGTAAAATTACTACCTTCCTTGGTCCCATTGTAGAGAAAGAGGGTGGAGATAAAGGTAAAGCCCATAGCAAATCCAACCATCTGAACAGCATGATAAGACTGACTGTAAAAATAAAGCGTGACAGCCAGCAAGAGCATGGATAAGACCGTTAATAACAAGCGCAATGTATTCATTTTTTTGGTCTTTAGATAGCTAAACAAAGCCGCTCCCAAGGTCACCAAAAGATAGATGACCATATAAGACATGACAAGAACTTTCATCTAGCCCTCCAACTCGCTCAGATACTCATACCGCTCATATTTTTCCAAGAGCTGTTCATTTTTCTCATCCAACTCTTTCTGCAAGTCGGATAGGCGGGTAAAGTCACTGCCACAAGTTAGCATTTCCGCCTCGATTGCCGCAATCCGTTCCTCCAGACCAGCAATCTCCTCCTCAATGGTCGCCCACTCCTGCTTCTCAAAATAGGACATCCGCTTCTTGTTCTCTCTGACCTTCTCGATTTTCTCCTTTGGTTTTTCCAAAGAAATAGCAGAGCTGGAAGCCAGAAAGGTCTTTTCATCCAGATAGTCCGTGTAGTTGCCAAAGAAGGTCTGAATACCGCCCTCCTCAAAAGCGAGGATTTTGGTCGCAACCTTGTCTAGGAAATAACGGTCGTGACTAACGGTAATGACTGGACCAGTAAAGCCCTGCAAGAAATGTTCCAAGACTGTCAGAGTCGCTATATCCAAATCGTTGGTCGGCTCATCTAGTAAGAGAACATTGGGCCGTTGCAAGAGAATCTTAAGCAAATAAAGTCGCTTCTTCTCCCCACCTGATAACTTTTCAATCAAGGTACCGTGGGTATTACGTGGGAAGAGGAATTGCTCCAAGAGTTCTGCAATAGAAACCATACCAGATGTCGTCTGAGCTTCTTCTGCCACTTCCTGCAAGAAATTGATGACCCGCTTGCTTTCGTCCAAGCCCTTGATGGTCTGAGAAAAATAACCGATACGGATGGTTTCACCAATATCTACCTTACCGCTGTCTGCCTGCAAATCACCTGCGATTAGATTGAGTAAGGTAGATTTTCCTTTACCATTATCACCAACAATACCGATGCGGTCCTTGTTTTGAATGAGCAGATTAAAGTCTTTTAAAATGGGCTTGTCAGGATAGGAAAAGCTGACATTTTCAAATTTAATGACTTTTTTACCGATACGAGAGGTTTCAAAATTGATTTCCAGTTCACTATCGTCTATCTTGTTGGCTAAATCGCCTTTGAGGTCATGGAAACGATTGATGCGAGCCTGCTGCTTGGTTGCACGAGCTTGGGGTTGTCTACGCATCCAAGCCAGCTCCTGCTTGTAAAGTTGCTCTTTCTTATGGCGAAGAGCGGCATCTCGCTCGTCCTGCTCCGCTTTTAAGCGAACATAATCCTGGTAATTTCCCTGATATTCGGTCAAGCTGGCGCGATCCAATTCAAAAATCCGTGTGGCTACATTGTCCAAGAAATAGCGATCGTGGGTAATAAAGAGAACAGACTTTTTAGTATTTTTCAAAAAAGTCGTCAACCACTCAATGGTATCAATGTCCAGGTGGTTAGTCGGTTCATCCAGCAAGAGCAAGTCAGCATTGCCAAGGAGGACTTGAGCCAATTGCACTCTTCTACGTAGGCCACCTGATAACTCAGCAACAGTTTTGTTGAGGTCTGTTAGACCTAGTTTTGAAAGAACTGTTTTAACCTGGCTTTCAATCTCCCAAGCATTGAGAGAATCCATCTCTGCCATGACTTTCTCCAGTCTTGCTTGACTGGCTTCATCGTAATGAGATAAGAGCAATTCGTATTCACGAATCAGCTGGGTTTCACGGAGGTCAGATGAAAGGACGGTGTCTAAAACCGTCTTACTGTCATCAAAATCAGGTTCCTGGGTCAGATAGGCGATTTTATAGGCATTTTTAGTGCGAAAAGGCGACACGTCTCCATCAAAACCGATGCGACCTGACAGAACATCCAACAAAGTCGTCTTTCCTGTACCATTGACCCCGATAATCCCGATTCGGTCGCCCTGATGAATGATGAAAGACAGATCTGCAAAGACCGTTTTATCTCCGACAGATTTAGTCAGGTGTTCAACGATAAAATCACTCATTCTCTAAAATTCCTTTCACAAATGTCATAATCGCTTGCTCTTCGTTTTCCAGCTGTCCTTCCACAATCTGGAATTCCACCTCTTTGAGTAGTTCTCCTAATACTGGACCTGGTTTGAGGTCAAATGCCTTCATCAGATGACCACCATTGACAACAATTTCATGCTTGTCATGGATAGTCAAGGCTTGGTCAATCTTGTCAATTGCTGCAAAATCTATAGTCAAACCTTGTGCATGACGGAGTTCCTCTACCAAGCACAAGAATTCTTTGCCATACTTGAAACAGATTTGCTTGGTAACAGATCCTGCTTGGCGGAGCTGATAAATCTCTACCAACTTGACCACGCTGCGTTGGAAATCATTGCTGGTTTTCCATTTTTTCAGGAAGGATTTGATGTTATCAATACCTAGGCAGACAAAGAGCATGGCCCAAGCTTGTTCAGAAGTTGAAAATTGGAAGTCTTCTGCCAAACTGGACAGCATTCTAGCCAGCTGTTCTCCTTTTCCAACTAAATCAGGCAAGAAATTGTAAGCCTTAGACTCAATCATAGCACGCAAGCCTTTTCGCCAAAAATCCGCCATCAAGAGTTTATCAAACTCGATAAAACTGCGCTCCACAGAGATTTTTTCCAAGAGCGGTGCGGTTTCAACCATAGCTGTGAAGGTCGTCGGCTCAATTTCAAAGTCCAAGGTCGCAGCAAAACGAAAACCTCGCATGATACGGAGGGCATCTTCGTTGAAACGTTCAGCCGGGATGCCTACAGCCCGTAGGGTGCTGTTTTCTAAGTCAGTCATCCCATCAAAGAGATCAACAATCTGTGCGTCTTCATCCAGAGCAAAGGCATTGACTGTGAAGTCGCGACGTTTGAGATCCTCTTCTAAGGAACGCACAAAAGAAACCTGACTCGGCCTACGGAAGTCGACATACTCCTCCTCTGTCCGAAAGGTGGTAATTTCATACTCCTTTTTCCCCTCTAATACTAACACCGTACCGTGTTCAATTCCGACATCAATAGTCCGTGAAAAGATTTGTTTCGTTTCCTGAGGGTAGCTGGAAGAGGCAATGTCGACATCATGAATAGGTCTGCCCAAAATGGCATCCCGCACGGAGCCACCAACAAAGTAAGCCTCAAAGCCAGCTGCTTTAATTTTCTCTAAAATCGGCAAAGCCTCCTGAAACTCAGAAGGCAGATTGTTTAATTTCATAATAAGTGTTCCAAACCATAAACGAGTTGTGAGCGTTTGACTACCTCTTTAATGCCGAGGTTGACACCGCCCATAAAGGAAATACGATCGTAAGAGTCATGACGAATGGTCAAGCCTTCACCCTGTGCCCCAAAAATCACTTCCTGATGGGCAACAAGGCCTGGCAAGCGTACTGAGTGGATACGGAAGCCATCAAATTCTGCACCGCGAACGCCAGCAATCAGTTCTTCTTCATCCGCTGCACCTTGAGTCTGTGACTGACGGACTCGGGAAATGAGTTCGGCCGTTTTGACAGCCGTTCCGCTCGGTGCATCCTTCTTCTTATCGTGGTGCAATTCGATAATTTCAAGATTTGGGAAATACTTGGCTGCCTGGGCTGCGAACTGCATGAGCAAGATAGCCCCAATTGCAAAGTTAGGAGCAATCAAGCCGCCCAAGCCTTTCTCAGCAGACAAGGCTGTCAATTCTTCGATTTCTTCTGGGGTAAAGCCCGTTGTACCAACCACAGGTGCAAAGCCGTTTTCCAAGGCAAAACGAGTGTTTTCATAGGCAAATTTTGGTGTTGTAAAATCCACCCATACATCTGCGTCTAAGCTAGCAACTTCTTCTTTGGTCTTGAAAACAGGAACACCGTCCACTTCTGTTTCTGTCGCAAATGGGTCCACCAAGGCAGCCAGACTAAGTTCTGCGTCGCCTTTGACCATCTCAACAGCCGTTGAGCCCATTTTCCCTTTAAATCCTGCGATAATTACCTTAATTGTCATGCAAACTCCTATTCAATAATGGGAGAAATACCAAAGGCCACTGCCCCTTCTCCCAAGTGCGTACCAATGACCGAGCCAAATGATACGATTGGCAAATCACTTCCCACTCCTGCTTCTTCCAATTGCTGTTTAAAGTTATCAGCTTTTTCAGGAGCGTTGGCATGTATGATAGCAATCTGATACTTTCCTTCGGTCGTTTGTTCTTGGAGAATTTCGATTAACCGTTTAATAGCCTTCTTCTCTGTCCGAACTTTTTCATAAACTTCAATCTTACCTTCATCTGTAAAGTATAGAATCGGCTTGATACTCAAGAGATTGCCTAACAAGGCTGCACCATTGGACAAGCGACCACCTTTTACCAAATGATTGAGGTCATCAACCATGATGAAGGCTGTTGTCTTCCCAATTTCTTGGTCCAGCTTACCTAAAATTTCTTCAAAACTAAGTCCAGAGTCAGCCCATTTGAGAACATTTTCTACCATCATGCCTAAAGGAGCCGATGTGATTTTGGTATCTGGAAAGGCAACGGTTAATCCTTCAAATTCATCAGCTAAATATTGAATATTTTGATAAAAACCTGAAATACCTGATGACAAGAATAAGCCAAGTGCGTGTGTATAGCCTTTATCTTTCAAGCCTCTAAGAATTTCTTCCAATTCCATCAAACTTGGTTGACTTGTTTTAGGTAATTCTTTCGATGAAGCCATTTTTTGATAAAACTCTTCAACCGTCAAATTTTGCCCTTCAATATAATTTTCCCCATCGATGCTGACTGGAATACTTAGGACAAACAGGTCATCCCGCTCAATACTTCGGACATTCAAAACAGCCGATGAGTCAGTTATAACTGCTAATTTCATATTAAAACTCCAAATTCACTCCTGGTGCATCAAAGGCGATTTCAGTAACCTCATAAGTCATTCGTTTTAAAATGTCCAAAAGAGGCTCTACCAAAACACGTTTTTCCTCATCAGTAAATTCAGTTGGTTCTTCTACCAATCGATTTGGTAAGTGAACGGCCTGACTCATGGCACCTGAAATCACAAAATGATCTAGTACAATCATAAAGCGCAAAATGGTAATCATCGATGTTCGATTTTCTGCACGATTTTGCTCAATCAATTGAAAGTCAACTTTCAATTTTGTTTCCGGAATTCCGTTCTCTTTTTCCCACGCGTGATTGCGGGCATCAAAATGATACTGATTGACAAATTCTTTATCGCGAATGATTTCCATTTCTAACTTCTCCTATAATCAATATTATGCATATTATACCATAATGTATTGAAGATTTAAAAAATAAAAGGAAGAAACCGAAAATATTATCTTTCAATTTCTTCCCATTTTGTATATAGAGCAGACTTCCATCATTCTCCAAATATAGAGGAACTGAAACTATCTGTTAGCTTGACATAGGCTTTCAAAATAGCATCTTTCAAACCTTGGCGATTAAATCCTATTTGACCATTCTGAGCTGCTTGGTAATCTTTATCAACTGCCTCTGCCATCAGCCTACTCAGCGTTTCAATATTATCCATTGTTTCAGTCTGACCATTGAAGCTAATCGTGATGGCTTTCAGTCTATCCTTCTTATCCCAGCGCTCTTTGTACAAAGCTTTTTTGAAGCTTGTATAATCCGCATATTGATTAGCAAATATTTTTTCAAAAATAAACTGATCAGATAGTGGCTGACCTGCCGCCTCTGCTTCCGCTTTTAGCTTGTCTGTTGCATAAGGAATAAAGCCTTCTTCCCAACCTTTTGCAGCAAGAAGTTCCAAGGCCGTCTTACGGAATTGTAAACCACCAACAGTCCCACTATTATTTTGCAAGCCTGCATAAATCGGATAATAAAGCGGTACGAAATAATAGTTCTTCAAATTTTCGCGCAAATAATCTTGTTCTAGTAAGAATGATGATTTGGCAACAAGGGCATGATCAATCGCATCGTTGATAGTCGCAATATTCAGGTTATCCAGTTCATCATCCCTTAATTTTCTAATACGGTCATGAGCGTTCTGATAGATGAGGGACTGATTGGTATTCGCATCATTGACTGGGACCAACTCTATCTTGTTAAAGAAGTAAGGATAAGCCTCTTTCCCCTTAGCAGCAATGGCTTGGATTTCGACTGCATCCAAGAGGTAGGTAACATCAAAGATCCCTTTTAGATAGGTTTGCAAGTCCTCTTTTGTTTTGAAACGACTACTTGAAACATTGTGTGGAGTATTTGGACTATGTTCATTCATGAAGTTAAATCCATAGTAATAAATACCTCCACCAGCTGATGACTGCAACAAGCCCATAGCATAGGATTCTGCATCTTGACCAGGACGACGCTTATAACCATCCAACATGATCGTTTCATCATAGTTATGGACCAATTCATGGCTCATGGTCGAATCACCTAAATCCGATAGCATGTCCCGATTTGAGAATTTTACAAAGGTTACTGTATCTGAAAAGGCACTATCTCTTGATTGTCTATGCCATTCATTCAAGGGACCTGCCAACTCCTGAACATAGCGGTATTCCTGGTCATACTTATCTGCCCAACGACGTTTATCAGTTTGGTCTTCAAATGCATTTGAATCCTTGATCCAGTAACCATCCCAAATTTCAGTTGAGCGTTGGATAAACTTGTCTCTCAGATGAGAATCTGCCATCTGATACCACATATCCAAAAAGTCACCTAATCGTTTCCCGTGTTTCGGTATCAGACTTGTCTGTACTGTCTTAACTGCTTGGTAATATTGTTCTGGATTGGTCTTTTTCAAAGCCGTATCCACATATCTTCCATAACCACCAAAGGCTACTGTTGCCATTGAGCTCATTACGAAAATATCATCCTTCTCCTTGATATTCAGCAATGGCAAGTAGTATTTTTCATAGCGTGGAATACGTCCCAGATGACTATATAGACTGGTGTCAATGCTAGAGTTTGCATTGGATGGAATTTCATAAACAAAGGCATTGGTCGCTTCTTTAAACCACTTCCTTGAATCAGTTTCCCCCAAGAACAATTTCTTATTGTATTCCAAGAAATCACGAACTGTTCCAAGTTGACTAGAGAGTGCCCCAAAACGTTCTTTATGAATTTCTGCATTATTGGCAAGCGTTAACCTGTCAAAATACATATCTTCGTAGCCTTGTTGTGAAACATAATACTGATCTGTATCCTTGATTATCTGATTTGTAAATGACTTCAACCAGTCTAGAGTATCTAATTGACGATTATAAAAATCTGCATGATGGAGCACAATATTCTTGATATTGGTATCTCCATATTTAATGCCATATAGCCTATTGAGGTAGGCAAGGGCGAACATAATTTTTTCTTTATCTGCCAAGAATTCTTTTTTAATGACATCCCTGACAGCCTTGCTTGTGGTATCAACTACCAGTCTATTGGCCAGCAAACCTTTGATATGTTCTTCAAGATTGGCTTTGACTTCTGCAAAGGATTCATCTAAATACAAGTCTTTTAGTTTGGCGTGCTTGTCTGCAGTTTGGATATGTAAGATGTCAGCCATCTCTTGGCTGTAAAGATTAACCTGAGAAAATGCTGTCACTAGTTCATCGATGAGACTGGTTTCCAGAGATAGTAATTGTTCTGGTGTATAGAGAAGTTGTTCACCTAAGCGGTATTCAACAACCTTGGTATTGCCGTACTCTCCCTTAAATACCAAAGGCAGAACTTCTGAAGTTCCATCTTCATAATGGATCAGTAATTTGGTCAAGGAAGCGTGTTGGTCATAGATATTTGTTGCTACTCCATCCTCATTCAAGGTCAGAACTGACTGGATAGGCTTGCTATAGAGATTACTTGCTTCATCAATCAAGTTACCATATTTAACAATCGTATTCCGGTCATAGAAAGGCAACAACTTAGCAGTGTTTTCATAGGCAGTTCTTCGTTCAGCCTGAGCATTTTGAACCTGGTTATAATCAATGGTCTGCACTGAATTCGACTGACTGTCGCTATTTTCCTGTCCTGTCGTGGTTGGTGTTGTTGGAATTCCCCATGCCTTGATTTTCTCTAGCACGGCTTCTTGAGAAAGGCTTGTAGACTGAATGGTAGGATTTGGTTGGCCTGCTGCATGACCTTCAACACTATACAGATTGCTTATGCTTGACCATGCTGTGGCAGATTGAGTTTGACCCGAAGCGATGATACCTCCATTTGTAACAGATGCACCTGTTGCAATATTATTCAAGACAGACATCCTAGCTAAACCAACCACACCACCTGTATCAGCTGGGGCACTAGCTTCTATTTTTCCTGTAACATAGACATTTGTCATGATCGGTTGCTGGGTTGACACAATCATCTCTGCTGTAACACCACCAATTTTTTGTCCGCGACCACTTGCAGTTTTAGCATCAATCGCAACAGTAGCTCGCACCTTATCAATGGTTGAACTATTTAAAATCCCTGTAACACCACCAATATGATATGTTTCATGACTTGCTGTATTGCTTAGGTTCACATTAACAATTGAATTACTAATGGTCGTACCGTTTGTAGCGTTATAGACAATACCAGCAATATTTTGTTTGGCAGTAATATTCCCTGAAACAGAAACTTTATCGATGGTAGACTTGTCTGATTTCTTAGCTAGAGCTGCTACTTCCGTTTGGTCGTTTGAAATAGCCACGTCTTTTAAGGAGATATTTTCTACCCTTGCATTCTTGAGCGTGCTGAACAGCGGTCTATCCAACTGCAAAATAGAATAAGTCTTTTGCTCACCTAGGCTCTTCAGACTTCCAGTAAATTCTTTGGTAATGTAGGTGTCGGTCGAAACCTCCTTATCAACAACCATATCAGCAGCTAGATAATAAGTTCCACTAGGATTGTTATTGATAGCATCTACTAATTCACTAAATTTACTGTAGGCCCCCTCTTGTAAGACAAGCTTGTCAACTGTAAAGGTATGGTGTTCATCGAAACTAGAATTGTTCTGATTAAATTTTACTAATTTTGGATGAATAATGCTCACCTTAATGCCATTGACATCATTCTCGAAGTTATCGACGGGGAGGTAAATATCTTTATTGTTTACAGTAGAAATCTTAACAAGGTAGTTTTCTGAAGAAATTGGAGCGCTAGTCAAGGCTGTGACCCTTGTTTTCTCACCAAATTCATCAACCTGATACAGCTCAATACTCTTGTATTCTCGTAATTCCAGTAATTTATTTTCTAGTTCAAATTTTTCTGTTCTGAGCTCTTCTTCCACATCATCACTACCTAAATTATAGGCAAATCGTGTTTTAACTTTATATTCAGTGTTCAGTAGTAAGTTAGCAAATTGAACCTTGTATAGCTCTTCTTTTGTTAGAATTTCTTTTTCTGTGACTAATTCATCCCCTTTGTATAGAGATACCAAAACCTTGACAAATGTGGAATCACTATCTGTCAGTGTATAGCTTAGTTCTACACTCTTATCATCTACATTTTCTTTAAGAATTGATAAAACTAACTTCGGTTTGGTTTTAATAGGTTCTTCTGGCTCTTCCGTTACTGGAGAACTTGGGACAACTGGATCTGTTGGTTCCTCAGGTAGAACTTCATCTTCTGTTGATGGTGGAACGGGAGCTTCTGGCTCTTCCGTAACTGGGGAACTTGGGACAACAGGCGCTGTTGGTTCCTCGGGTTGAACTTCATCTTCTGTTGATGGTGGAACGGGAGCTTCTGGTTGTTCCGTTATTGGTTCACTTGGGGCAACAGGCGCTGTTGGTTCCTCGGGTTGAACTTCGACTTCTGTTGATGGTGGAACGGGGGCTTCTGGCTCGTCCGTTACTGGAGAACTTGGGACAACTGGCGCTGTTGGTTCCTCAGGTAGAACTTCATCTTCTGTTGATGGTGGAACGGGAGCTTCTGGCTGTTCCGTTACTGGGGCACTTGGGACAACTGGCTCTGTTGGTTCCTCGGGTTGAACTTCATCTTCTGTAGCTGGTGGAACGGGGGCTTCTGGCTGTTCAGTAACTGGGTTACTTGGGTCAACAGGCGCTGTTGGTTCCTCGGGTAGAACTTCATCTTCTGTTGATGGTGGAACGGGAGCTTCAGGCTCGTCCGTTACTGGAGAACTTGAGTCAACAGGCGCTGTTGGTTCCTCAGGTAGAACTTCATCCTCAACCGTTGGAGAAACAGGTGTTTCAGGTACTTTTGGCTCTTCCGTTATTGGTTCACTTGGGACAACAGGCGCTGTTGGTTCCTCGGGTTGAACTTCGACTTCTGTTGATGGTGGAACGGGGGCTTCTGGCTGTTCAGTAACCGGTTCACTTGGGGCAACAGGCGCTGTTGGTTCCTCAGGTTGAACTTCATCTTCTGTTGCTGGCGGAACGGGAGTGACGGGGGCTACTGGTTGTTCCGTAACTGGAGAACTTGGGACAACTGGATCTGTTGGTTCCTCGGGTAGAACTTCATCTTCTGTTGATGGTTGAACGGGAGTGACGGGAACCTTTGGTTCTTCCGTAACTGGAGAACTTGGGACAACAGGCGCTGTTGGTTCCTCAGGTAGAACTTCGACTTCTGTAGCTGGTGGAACGGGAGTGACGGGAACCTCTGGTTCTTCCGTAACTGGGGCACTTGGGCCAACTGGCGCTGTTGGTTCCTCGGGTTGAACTTCATCCTCTGTTGATGGTGGAACGGGAGTGACGGGAACCTCTGGTTCTTCCGTAACTGGAGAACTTGGGCCAACTGGCGCTGTTGGTTCCTCGGGTTGAACTTCATCCTCAACCGTTGGAGAAACTGGTGTTTCAGGTACTTTTGGCTCTTCCGTTACTGGGGCACTTGGGACAACAGGATCTGTTGGTTCCTCGGGCTGAACTTCATCTTCTGTTGATGGTGGAACGGGAGTTTCCGGTTCTTCTGGTTGTTCCGTAACTGGAGAACTTGGGGCAACAGGCGCTGTTGGTTCCTCAGGAATAATATCATCAACAATGGGAGCTTCTGAATGCTTAGATATTCCCTCAACCAATATATTTGGCAATATCAATTCGCTCGATGACCCTTGCTCATCAATAATTGCTTCGCTAACTGTGATTGCTTCAGAATTAACATGCCCTTCTAAAATATAACCTACAAATTCATGTTGATCTATAGAAATCACTGCTTGTGGCAAAGCTTCACCTATGGCAAGGCTAAATTGTTTATCAAAACCTGAGAGGCTACCTGTAGAAATTGCAGCCACTGAAAGACTACCTGTAGCAGTTAAAATAATCAGACTTCTAACAATTCGTTTTTTCCTATCTTTTGTAAGAGATAGACCGATAATCAATAGCCCTAAACCAACCAGACTACTTGTAAAAATCGGTATATCTCCTGTTTGAGGCAAATTTGTCTTTGGCCGATAGACCATATAGTAAGTATGGGTATCCCCAACCTGCCTTGCTGGAATGGTCGCTTGAATTCGTGCCTTCTCATCTGATGTCAGTTCCGAATAAAGGACATATTTATAGGAAATCTGTTCTCTTGCTACATTTGTATGGGCAAGAGCTGTCAATTCTGCTTTAATAGCCAAATTTGGTACAAAAAATAAGGCGGCAGTCATACCAATAATAACTGATGCAACGCCTCTATTAAATTTGCGAATAGAAAACTTATTTTGCTTTTCCTTCCAAAACATATGAAGCTCCTTCGTTTGTTTCTTCTTACTTAAAAGTATAGCATATTTTTTCTAATAATATACTGTTTTAAAACAAACAAAATATGGCTCAATATACTATATTTGGTATTATTTACATAATTATTTATATCTTGATCTAAATATAGCATTTTCCAGATGAAAAAACCTCGTCAAATGACAAGGTTTACAATCTTATTTAGCTTTACGAAGTACACCGTAAAGAACACCTGATACTACTGCACCAATTGCTACATAAGCAAGGTAAAGAAGTGGGTTAGAAGTCAAAGCGATAACGAAGATACCACCGTGAGGCGCCATCAATTGGATGCCTGACAAACCAACCAAGGCACCTGCAAGGGCAGAACCAGCGATAAAGCTTGGGATAGCACGAGCTGGGTCAGCAGCACCGAATGGAATTGCACCTTCAGTAATGAATGAAAGGCCCATAACGATGTTTGTCAAACCTGAGTTACGCTCTTCTTGCGTGAACTTGTTCTTGAACAAGAGTGTCGCTACAAAGATTGCCAACGGAGGAACCATACCACCGGCCATAACTGCTGCCATAGCAACTGAACCGCCATTTGAAACTGTTGCTGCAAGTGTACCAGTACCAAAGACATAAGCTGCCTTGTTAACTGGACCACCCATATCAACTGCCATCATACCACCGAGGACAAGGCCGAGGAGAATAGCAGAGCTACCTTCAAGACCTGCAAGGAAAGTGTTCATACCTGTGTTGATAGCTGCCATTGGAATATTGACAAAGAACATCAAGAAACCAGTGATTGCTGTACCTAAAAGTGGCAAAAGCAAGATGGCATTCAAACCTTGGAGTGATTTTGGTAGGTTACGCAAAGCGTTTCGAAGAACAAGGACCACACCACCCGCAAGGAAACCACCGACGAGGGCACCCAAGAAACCAGATGATACACCAGCAAGGGCAAGCGTTTCTTCACCACCAGCTGCGTAAGGAATTTTTCCGAACGCAAGACCGCTGTTGGCGATGGCGCCAGCTACGAAACCTGCAACCAAACCTGGTTTTTCAGCGATAGAGTAAGCAATATACCCTGCAAGAAGTGGCAGCATGAAGCCAAAGGCTGCCTGACCAACCTTCATGAACATAGAAGCTATTTCATTATAAGATCCTAAGTTACTAAGGCTGTCATTCGGCACACCAATAAAGTTATCCACTAAGAAGGCAAGGGCGATCAAGATACCACCACCGATAACGAATGGCAACATTTGAGAAACACCACTCATCAAGTGTTTGTAGAAGGCTTTACCAAGACTGAGTTTTTCTGAAGATTCCACAGTAGCTGCTCCTTCTGACGCTGTGTAGACTGACGCTTTACCATCCAAGATAAGGTTAATCAATTCTTCAGGTTGTTTGATACCTGCTGCAACTGGACGAGATACCAACGGCTTACCATTGAAACGTGGCATTTCAACAGCCTTATCTGCTGCGATGATAACACCAGCTGCATTCTTGATATCTTCAGCGGTTAGTTTGTTTCCAACACCTGAAGCACCGTTTGTTTCAACCTTGATGTCAACACCCATTTCAGCCGCCTGCTTCTTAAGTGCTTCTTCCGCCATGTATGTGTGAGCAATACCTGTTGTACATGCTGTAACAGCAACGATAAATGGACGGTCACCGCTTGGTGCTGCAACCACTTCTTCAGACGCCTTATCTGCTTCTTCAGCTGTGTCAAAGACCGCAATGACTTCTTCTGGGTTCGTTACGGCACGAAGTCTATCTGCAAAACCTGGCTTCATCAAGTATTTAGACAATTCAGCAAGGGCAGCCAAGTGCGTGTCGTTAGCACCTTCTGGAGCGGCAATCATAAAGAACAAGTCAGTTGGTTGACCGTCAAGACTTGCGTAATCAACACCCTTGTTTGATTTTGCAAAGAGAACAGTCGCTTCTTTGACAGCTGCATTTTTAGCGTGTGGCATTGCGATACCGTCACCAAGACCTGTTGTCGTTTGCGCTTCACGGTTCATGATACCTGTTTTGAATACTTCAAAATCTGTTACATATCCTTTTTCTACCAAGCTAGTAATCATTTCATCGATAACTGCTTCCTTGCTTGTCGCTTGCAAATCAAGCAACATGACATCTTTTCTCAAAACGTCTTGAATTTTCATATTGTTTCTACCTCAACTTTTTCATAAGTTTCCTTAATAAATTCGATACTTGCCAAATCATCTGAAAAGGCTGTTGCCGTACCGCAAGCAACTCCCCATTTGAGGGCTTCGATTGGGTCTTGTGAGCGAACGTATTCACCTGTAAAACCTGCCACCATGGAATCTCCAGCTCCGACAGAGTTTTTCACTGTACCCTTGATTGGTTTAGCAAAGTAAGTAGCTGCTGGAGTGACCAACAAAGCACCATCACCAGCCATAGAAATGATAACATTCTGAGCTCCCATGTCTAAGATTTTCTTAGCATAGGTCTCGATGTCTGCAATGCCATTCAATTCGACATTGAAGATTGCTTCAAGTTCATGGTTGTTAGGCTTGACCAAGAGTGGCTGGTGTGCTAGTGAGTCTAGAAGTGTTTGACCTTCAAAGTCACAGACCACTTGCGCTCCTGCTTTTTTAGCCACAGGAATCAGTCTATTATAGACTTCATTTCCAAGGCTGGCTGGTGCAGACCCTGCAAAGACAACCGTATCTTGTGGCGTCAGCCCCGCTAAAATCATTTCCAGCTCTGCCAACTGGCTGGCTGTTACTACAGGTCCAAGTCCGTTGATTTCGGTTTCTTGGTCTGCTTTAATTTTTACGTTGATACGCGTATCTTGGTCAACAGCAACGAAATCTGTAGCGATTTCTTCTGCTACAAGTCCATCCTTGATGAACTGACCTGTAAATCCTCCAAGAAATCCGGTCGCTGTATTCTGATAGCCCAAACGTTTGAGAATACGACTCACGTTGATTCCTTTACCACCAGCATATTTATCATCACTCTCCATCCGATTGATGCTACCTGTTTCAACATGGTCCAGTCGAATGATATAGTCAATAGCAGGATTGAGTGTCACTGTATAAATCATACTTCGATTACCCTCGTTTTTCCTTTTAGTATTTTTAGTAAACTACTATCCTTTGCGGTAGTAATCAACGTTGCTTGCTCAATATTTGCCACCTTGACAAATGAAAATTGACCGAATTTTGAAGCGTCTACGAGAACAAATGGCTTCTTGGCATTTTCCAAAACCGTTCGCTTCAAGGTCGCTTCCTCTATATCTGGAGTTGTCAAATATTCCTTATCCACCCCATTCATTCCGATGAAAGCTTTATCAAAATTGAGCTGTCGCACTTGATCAACGGCCACTGCTCCGATAGACGCATCAGTCGATTCCTTGACAAAGCCACCAATGATAATGGTTTTAATTTTTCGTTCAACCAACTTCACCGCATGGTGAATGGAATTGGTCACGACTGTCAACTGTCGATTTTGTAAGTGCTCTATCATTAATTCAGTTGTCGTTCCAGCATCTAGAAAAATTACTTCTCCATCTTCAATCAAAGCGGCTGCTGTTTGGGCAAGTTGTCGTTTTTCATGAATGTTTTTGACGGATTTTTGTTGAATAGATTCTTCTTGTTGCAGATGCGTTAACGCTTCTGCTCCTCCATGCACGCGCCGAAGTTTTCCAGATGACTCTAAATCATCCAAATCCCTACGAACAGTGGATTCGGATGTTTCTAGAATATCAATCAATTCTTCCAGTCGGACAAATTGTTGTGCTTGAATGCGTTCTAATATGACTTGTTTGCGTTCTGATTTGAGAATATCCAACACCTCCTGCAATCGTTTACAAAAACCATTATACACGTTTTTCTGCCATTGTCAATCATTTTCTATCATTTTCTTTCAAAAAAAACAAAAATACTAGCAGAATCTACACTTCCACTAGTTTCTCAATCATTTTTTTCATCATGTCCATTTCTTCTGGACGACCAATAGATAGACGAATATGCCCCTCTAATTTACCTGTTGGATAATATTTGAAATTCCAATCCTGTGCCAAGGCTTGCTGATAAAATTCTTCTGCCCACGGTGCTTTAAACGTTACAAAACTAGCCTGACTAGGTAGAACTTGACAGTTATCTAACCCTTGCAAGAATAAAATCATTTCTTCTCGCAAATTCTGAATTACTCCCACTGTTTCTAAAACTTTGTCTGTATAATTCAATGCAATGGCTGCCATTTTTGCAGTCAAGTTTGATAGGCTAAAAGGTGGGATAACCTTGTCTAGCTCATAAATAAGCTCTTCACTTCCAACCGCAAAACCAACCCGCAAACCTGCAAGCCCAAAAGCCTTGGAAAGTGTACGCAAGACTAAGACATTCTCATATTCTTCAAGTCGACTGATGAAACTTTCAACTTCTGCAAATTCAATATAGGCCTCGTCAATAACCAGCAATCCCTTGAAAGAGCTCGCTAGCCTTTTCAAATCTTTCATAGAATAGGCAACCGATGAAGGATTGTTAGGATTGGAAAGCATGATTATCTTTGCCTTCACCTCCTCCGCACGCACCAACAATTTCTCTACTGGCAGGACGAGTGTATCGTTTTTTGCTTCCAAATCAATGGCTTCAAAACGGCTACCATGCATGTGATTATAGGTTTCATACATGAAGAAGTCTGGATTGACAGTCAAAAAAGTATCATCCTTTTCCATAAAGGTGGAAACAATCATGTGAATAAGGTGATCAGAGCCCACACCTACTGTTACTTGTTTGGGATTCACTCCAAGATAGGCCGCATATTTCTCAATCAACTCTGAGTAAGTATTGTCACCGTAAAAGCTCAATTGACCAACTTCTAAGCTCTCTAAGGTCTTTTGCGGTAAAAAGGACCAGTCAATAATACGATTTTCATTATTGCCCAAGTCGTATTTGGCAATTTTTCCTAACTTATAGGGTTGGTAATGTTCAAATACCTTGCGTTTCATCATTTCTCCTTCTAGCAAGAAAAACACAGTCTAATCAACTGTGTCTTCTGCTTTGATTTTTTCAAAAATAGTTAACTCTTCAGCTGTAAAGTTGTAGTTTTCTAACAAGTCTGGACGACGTTGATAGGTTTTGCGTAGACTCTCTTCCAAACGCCATTTACGAATATTTTCATGGTGCCCACTCATGAGAACATCTGGCACTACCATTCCACGATACTCGTATGGTCGGGTGTATTGAGGATATTCCAATAGCCCTGATGAAAAACTATCATCCGTATGACTGACTTCTTTGCCAATAACCTCTGGAATCAGGCGAACGGTAGCATCAATCATGGTCATAGCTGCCAACTCTCCACCTGTCAGAACATAGTCTCCGAGAGAAATCTCATCTGTTACCAAGGTCTTAATCCGCTCATCATATCCTTCATAGTGACCGCAAATGAAAATCAGCTGCTCCTCCTGTGCTAATTCTTCGGCATAGGCCTGATTGAAAGTACGCCCAGCGGGATCCAGCAAGATAACACGTGGCTTGGTTTGTTCAATGCTATCCATAGTATCAAAAATTGGCTGGGCACGGAGCAACATGCCTTGTCCTCCACCATAGGGTTCATCGTCCACATGGCGAGCCTTTTCAGCATTCTCTCGGAAATTGTGGTAGTTGATTTCCAACAAGCCCTTGTCACGCGCCTTACCCACAATAGAGTGTTCTAGAGGTGCAAACATCTCAGGGAAGAGGGTCAAAATATCAATTCTCATCGTCTAGGCCCTCGAGCAATTCCACATCGACACGGTTATTTGGAATATCAATGTTCAAGACAACAGGTGGAATATATGGCAAGAGCAGGTCTTTCTTACCTTTTCGTTTCACCACCCAGACATCATTGGCACCTGGCTGCAAGATTTCCTTGATTTGTCCGATCAGAGTATCATTCTCATAGACATCCAAGCCGATAATTTCATGGTAATAAAACTCACCATCTTCAAGGTCAGTCAAGTTTTCCTCGGCAATTTTCAAACTAAAGCCCTTGTACTTTTCAATATCGTTGATATGGTACATGCCCTTAAACTTGATAATATCAAAGTTCTTAGCCTTACGGTGACTAGCAATTTCCACTTCCATGACAAACTGATCCTTGTCATCAAAAAGTGCAAGCTTTGCCCCTTTTTTAAAACGTTCTTCTGCAAAATCGGTCACAGACAAAACACGCATTTCCCCTTGTAGGCCTTGCGTGTTAACAATCTTTCCTACGTTAAAATAATTCATAATTTCTCCATTTGATTTTCTATCCTTTTATTTTAACATGAGCAAGATATTTTCACAAGAGAGAAAAAGCCGGATGCCTCCGACTTCTTCTAATCTATTAACTCAGACAAGGACTTTTTGGTCCTAACTGTCAACTCATAAGGAAATTCCAAATAGGTCTTACCATTCTTTTCATATAGATAGGCTATTTTGTTATTGGGTTGAAAGGTTAGTCGATAATATTCCTCTACCCCGACTGGCTGATCATTGGTGCTAGCATCTTTGAAAAGATAGGGATGAATTTGGGAAAGCTCCGACAAAAAATCGCTCATTTCACTACCTTTTAGAGTTCTTAGCTCTCCACCATCCTGATTACTAATTACAATCTGGTCGGCTTGAGGTAAACGAATTTCAGTTTTCTTCAAAAATTGATACCCAAGCAGCAAGGAAATACAAGATAAAACAACAAAAATCAACCATTTCTTTTTCATAATAAAACCCACCCTTTTTTAGTAAATTATATCAAGCTCAGAAAATCTGTCAAGCAAAAACATCGAAATCTATTGACTGCTAGCAATTTTCTGCAACCGTAATCTTAGGGCAATCCCGCAGACAAAAATCCCTGAAATAAGACCAATCCAATAGGCTTCTGGTCCCATTTGGAAAAATCTTTCAAGTAATAAGGCAACTGGGAATGTCATGGACCAATAGGCAACCAAACCAAGTACAAAGGGAACAGTCGTATCCTTGTAACCACGTAATATCCCCTGAATAGGTGCGGTAAAGGCATCTGCTAACTGGAACATGAGGGCAAAGCTAAGGAAATGCGAGGTCAGACGGATAAATTCTACATCATTACCATAAAGGTAGGCAACTTTGGAGCGGAAAAAATATAGGAAAGTGAGTGTTAAGCCTGCAAAACCAAGTGCAACCAAGCGTCCTAAACGGCTGTAGGCTTTCACATCCTGAGGTCGTTCAGCCCCTACTTCATAGGCAATGACAATGGCTAGGGCTGAAGAAACTGAGGCAGGAAAGGCATATAATAATGTCGCAAAGTTCATAGCTGACTGGTGGGCTGCTATAATCTGGGCTGAAAATTTTGCCATGTAGAGCCCTACTACTGCAAAAATTGCAACTTCTGCAAAGACTTGTAAACCGATGGGAAGCCCGATTTTCAGTCCTTCTTTCAGTAAAGTCCCATCAATCGGACTCCACCGCCAAATCTGATAAGTTGCAATGGTCTTATTTTTGCACATGACAATGACGATTACTAGCAGTACCGCCCAGTAAGCTAAAGCAGTACCCAATCCAGCTCCAGCTCCGCCTAGGGCCGGGAGGCCCATTTTCCCATAAATTAAGAGATAGTTAAATAGACTGTTAAATGGGACAAGGAGCAACATGAGGTACATGGAGAGTCGGGTTAAGCCGAGGGCGTCGAAAAAAGAGCGACAAACACTAAAGAGTAAGAGAGGCAGGATGCCAATGGAAATAAAATAGAGGTACTGCCTGCCGACCTGAAAGACCTCTTTGTCAAGGTCAAACTGTGCCAAGGCGGGAATGGCAAGCAGGTAGACCAAGAGCCAGAGAAGGACTGTCAGCCCAAGGGCTAGATAGACAAACTGATGAAACTCCTCACGAATCTTATCTCTTTCACCTTTTCCTAAATGTTGAGCGATGATTGGGACCAATGCAGATACAATCCCTGTTAGAAATGAAAAAAGCGGATTCCAAAGACTGGTTGCCATGGAAACACCTGCCAAATCCATGGTGCTGTACTGGCCTGTCATCATGGTATCAATAAAGGAGGCCGAATAATTAGCAAATTGATAAATTAAAATGGGCAAAAATATTTTGATAAAAAGCCAGAGCTTTTCTTTGTTATTTCTTGTTTGGTACATACTTATTCTCTTTCAATTTTATATAAATATTGTAACAAGAAAAGGACCTGCATTGCAAGTCCTCTTTGACTAGATTGAGTCACCATTCCAGATAGAGTTTTTCACAATAACATAGTCCACATGCTTCAAGCTGGTAATGTCACGTCCACCTGCATAAGAAATAGATGACTGCAAATCTTGCTCCATTTCAATCAGAGTATCTTTCAAATGTCCCTTGGCTGGCAAGAGAATTTTCTTTCCTTCGACGTTTTTGTAAGCACCTTTTTGGTATTCAGAGGCGGACCCGTAGTATTCCTTAAACTGTTTACCATCCACTTCTACCGTCTTACCTGGGCTTTCGATATGACCGGCAAAGAGGGAGCCTATCATGACCATACTTGCACCAAAGCGGATGGATTTGGCAATATCTCCGTGGGTACGAATTCCACCATCCGCAATAATTGGCTTACGAGCAGCTTTTGAACACCAACGAAGGGCAGCCAGCTGCCAACCGCCAGTACCAAAACCAGTCTTGACCTTGGTAATACATACCTTACCAGGACCAATACCAACTTTTGTCGCATCCGCACCAGCATTTTCCAGTTCACGAACAGCTTCAGGAGTACCGACATTTCCAGCAATAACAAATGTCTCAGGCAATTCTTTCTTGATGTGCTTGATCATCTTAATCACACTGTCAGCATGCCCATGTGCAATGTCAATGGTAATAAACTCAGGTGCGTCAGCTTTTAAACTAGAAACGAAGTCGTACTCATAGTCTTTTACACCAACCGAAATGGAAGCAATCAAGCCTTGGTCGTGCATGCGTTTCACGAAAGGAATACGCCCTTCTTCATCAAAGCGGTGCATGATGTAAAAATAACCATCTTTCGCCAACATCTCTGCCACATCTTCATCCAAAATCGTCTGCATATTGGCAGGAACAACTGGCAGTTTAAAGCTGTACTTTCCAAGAGTGACAGATGTATCTGCCTCCGAACGGCTATTGATGATACATTTATTTGGAATGAGCTGAATATCTTCGTAGTCAAAAACTGGAGTTTCGTTGAACATGCTTCTACCTCTTTTTCTTAACATTGGAACAGAAAAACGGTTTGTTTTTCGTATTTTTTCCTTATTACAAGATATAGTATAGCTTGTCGTTTGTGTTTTGTCAATAAAAAAGAAACCTATCTAGACAATATTCGGATATGTCACTTTTTCGACTTGTTTATAAAACATAACATTCGTATAATTCTTTTCTGAGTTACTATTCTTATAAAATTTAAAAAAATGTTCAGAATTTACTCAAACAATTTTACATAAAAACTAAAAAAATCTTCAAAAACAGAAGATTTTTTAGTCAAATTCATATAATTGTGGGAATTTTTCACATTCAGGGTTCTTAGGATGGCAAACCTCACGACCAAAATAAATCATAGCTTGATGAGCAGGGAGCCAGAGTTCAGGAGGTAAGACTTCCATGACTCGTTTCTCTGTTTCCAGGGGTGTAGCCGATTTTTTGACAATATCGTGGTGTTTACAAATCCGTCCCACGTGGGTATCAACTGCAAAGGCTGGGATTCCGAAACCGACACTTAAGACAACATTGGCCGTTTTTCTTCCCACTCCTGCCAGAGCTTCTAATTCCTCACGAGTCTGCGGAACAATGCCATTATGCCGTTCCATCAACTGCTGGGCACAGTCTTTTAAAAACTTTGCCTTGTTTCGGTACAAACCCAAACGAGAAATATAAGGCTCAATATCCTTTACTTCTGCTGCTGCCATGGCTTGGGGCGTAGGGAAAGCTGCGAACAAACCAGGTGTTGCCTTATTCACCGCAGCGTCTGTAGTTTGAGCAGATAAGAGCACTGCACATACCAACTCAAAGTGATTTCGAAAGTCCAAACTAGGCTTAGCATCAGGATATAGAGCGATGATTTCTTCAATAACTTTTCTTGCACGTTTTTTTGATAATACCATGAATTCATTATAGCATGAAAACTTGGATTTATCTAAAATCTGGATTGTCATAAACCTCATTCCTCGTGATATAATAAGAAGAAAAGGGGGAATAAGTATGGACTTACAAGAACTCTGTAGAAAGGTCATTCAAGTAAGGCTACGCAATAGCCATAAGGGAAGCTATGGTCGAGTCTTGCTGATTGGTGGACTGTATCCCTATGGTGGAGCGATTATCATGGCCGCACTAGCAAGCGTCAACAGTGGAGCAGGCTTGGTAACTGTTGCTACTGAAAAAGATAACATACCAGCCTTACATAGTCATCTGCCTGAAGCCATGGCATTTTCATTTGACGATCAAGCCTTGCTGATAAGCAGCTTAGAAAATGCTGACTTGGTATTGATTGGTCCAGGTTTGGGGGAAAATAGCAGAGCTGAACAGTTATTGGACTTTGTTTTTGAACATTTATCTGACCAGCAGATTTTAGTTCTTGACGGCTCAGCCCTTACCTTAGTCGCAAAGCAAAACAGAAAGAACTTCCCGTGTAAACAAGTCATCCTGACACCCCACCAGAAAGAATGGGAACGGTTATCAGCCATTCCGGTTGCTGACCAAACAAGCCAAAGAAATCTTGAAGCCTTGCAATCTTTTCAAGAAAATACAATCCTTGTAGCTAAAAGTTCTGCTACACAAATCCTAAAAACCCAGCCAAACCAAGTCACCCCAATAGGAGCTGGTGGTCCCTACCAAGCAACAGGAGGTATGGGAGATACTCTTGCAGGTATGATTGCAGGATTTGCTGTACAATTTCCCAATGTTCAACTATATGAAAGAATCCTTGTAGCAACCTACCTCCACTCCTATATTGCCGACCAACTGGCTCAAGATTATTATCTTGTAAAGCCAACTGATGTCTCAAGAAACATCCAAAAGACAATGCTTCAATTTCAAACACAAACAACCGCCTAATCAATGATTAAGCGGTCTTTTATATAACAAACTCGTGATTAAAGCCTGACAAATGGTAGAAAATGATACTCAATGCAAATCAAAAGTAGCCTAGGAAACGAAGCCGAAGATAGAACTCTGTTACTATCTTATTTCAAGGTAACAGGCTGAAAACCTCCACTGGAGCTTTTCACTCATCAAGGTAAGTTGACAACGGATAATTTTGATTTTCGAAGAGTATGACTATATTTTCTTAGACTTCTTCTTTGTGACGTCGTTTGCTTACCAACAGAGTCCATAGCCCAATAATGACACCAAGAACAAGATAGTATCTCGTATCATTGTCTCCAGTATTTGGTAGTTGAGTCACCTGTTTTTCTTGATCAGGGCTAGATAGACTAGCTTGCAAAGTGACTGGACGAGGTAAAGTTGGTTGAGGGTTTGGCTTCTGAACTATCGGTACATGCCCTGAATTCCCAGTATCTTTTACAGGAGGTGCCTGTACATCAACTTTTTCTGAGTCTATAGGTGGAGGCGTTACAGTGCCTTCATCTTTTTTGTCAGTGGCAGTATTTACTGGCTCTTTGGCATCATTTGTTGAAGTAGCAACACCATCCAGTTCTGCCTGAGCGCTTGTCAGAACGGCTAGAGCTTGATCGACACTTGCTTGGCTTGCAGATTCGTCAGCTAGAATCGCTTTCGCTGCTTCAACTGCCTGGTCATAAGCTTGTTTCACGTTTTCAGATGCATTGAGATACTTAGCATCTGTCGCTTTTAATACGGAAGAAACTGATACTGCGCTACGAAGGGCTGAAATATCAGTCTTTTGACCATCTAAGCCGGCTTTCGCTGCTAACAAGTCAGCCAATGCTTGGTTGACAACTGCCTGTGTTACATTCTCTTGGTTCAATACAAGTTGTGCTGAACGAACAGCTGTATCATAGGCAATTTGTTTGGTATTTTCAGCATTGTAATAAATAAAGTTTGCCTGAGTCGGTGTGTAATTTGATACTTCAGCAATCAGTTTTTCCTTATCGGTAGCCTGACCGTTTAGCTGCTCTCTCGCTGCCACGAGACTGGCAACTGCTGAATCTACTTGTGTCTGATTGTGTTTGTTGGCATATACTGCATTGGCATCTTCTAATGCTTTAGCATAGGCAGTTTGAAGTTCTAGACTAGCATTGTAATAACGCGCTGTTTCTTCAAGTCCCGCAAGTTCAGCAATCAGTTCTTTCAAAGCAACTTTATTAATCAAGGTTAATTTCTTAACATTTGACTGGTTTGCAAGTACTGCTACGTCTAATTCTTCCAAAAATTCATAGCCTTCTGGGAGGGTTGGAAGGATAGTGTAGGTACCAACTGGTACAAATTTACCATAATCGGTCTTAGAATATTTAGCATTTGGTAGCTGAATAGTCTGGCCATCAGCAGTTACCAGTTGGATGGTTGAACCAGAAGGTAGTAATGCATCAATATCTACCAGCAAGTTGGCCTTATCTTTCAAAGTCACATAGAAATTCACCTCGGCAGTGCTATTTTCTTCCGAAATCGTCACGACTGCTTTGGTTTCACCTGCTAGGCTTGACCATTCTGTATCATATGAGAATAAATCAAAGGTGTAAGTACCAAATGGTAGCTTAAGAACGCTAGTATCGCCGGCATATCGTGGTAATTCTGCAACAATCTTGCCTGTTTCATCGGTGACTGAGTAAGAGAAAAGTATTGGTACAGGACTATTTGTATCTTTATCAAGAATATTGACTGTTACCAACCCTTTTTCATTGCCAATACTGATCAGATTCTCTACTTTTTCATAGCTGATGTTACCAGCATAATCCTCTACTGTGTAGTAGAATTTTGAAATATCTGCAAGGTCAAGAGGCAATGTGAAGGAACCATCGTCGTTTTGTGCCACAAATACCTTGTTATCAGAAACGGTTACATCACCATTTTCTAATAAGGAAGGAATAGTTGTCACACCGCTTGCATCTGCTACAAGGTAGAATACTTGCTCGCGATATAGACCGGATTCTCCTTTTTCAATGGCTGGACGAGGGTTAAATGTAAAGTTTGTTTCATCATAGGTAGCTGTGGTGATAACTGGTGATTCTCTATCGATGATAACATCGAAAATCATAGTTTGTACTGCTGCACTTGGAACTTCAGATGAGTAGGTCAAAACGTATTGATACTTACCATCTGCTAAAGCATTTCCCTCGCTGTCTGTCCCATTCCATTCAGTAGGGTAAATAATGCTTGATTTTGGATTTTTAGGATCACCACTATAGAAGTTCTTATTGCCTGACTGTGGTTGACTTTCCCAAAGTGGATTTGTTCGTTCGGTATCATCTGCAGCATAGACGCTTGCAACTAAATCCGTATAATTTCTCAAGAAGACACCTTTGAAAGCGAGCGAATCTTGGTTGTCATCTCCATTTGGCGAGATAGCTAAATGAGGCTTACCAGACTCATCAAGCTCTAAAACAAAGTATCCTGCTTCATTTTTAAATGTACCTAGAGTCTTGATCGCAAAGTCAGATCGTTTGTCTGTAGAATAGATTAACTCCGTACTTCCTGTAACAAGACCTGTGTAGTGATGGCTGATGTCAACAGTATCTGGTTGTGCTGTAACAGGTTCAAAGTAGAAGCCCCCCTTACCATCGGCAATAAGATTGTAAATCGGCTCTTCTAGAACGGCTAGATTTTGGAATTCCCCACGGAAACCAACGTATGGAATGCTGACAATATCACCGCCATCGGCTACATCTGTAAATCGAACAAAACCTTCAAGATAGTAACCGTTTTTCATTAAACCTGTCAATTCTTCTGCAAAGCTTGATGCATCGACATTAATTGTAACAGTTGTACTTGAATTGGCTTGCACAGTCACCTTACCGCCAGGAATCTCTGCTAATAGACGCGGAGCCAAGGTGATCAATCCGTTTTGGACAGTATCCGTTGTTAATTGCGTTGAGTAGTTTAAAGTCTTATCTTCGTTTGTAATGTTATGAAGTGTGACCGTAAAGCTGAATGTATCCTCAACATTTCCCAAGGTAATGCTGCCATAACCGTCTTCGCCAGTCAAGTATAAACCTGTAGAAATAGCTGCCACAGTATCGATGATACCTGCACCTTGTTGGCGAGGGGAAGTGTAGGCTGTTGTTTCTTTGTTCACATGTGCTTTAGCAGTAGACATAAGCAAGTGTTTTACTAAGGCTTCGATTTCTTGAGGGGACTTAGTAGGGTAAGTTGCCTGTAAATACTGTTTTACTAGTACGGCTGCTCCTGCCACGTGTGGTGAAGCCATACTTGTTCCCTGCATGTTGGCATAGTCATTATCATTGATGGCTGCATAAATAGCACCACCTGGAGCAGCTAAGTCTGGTTTTAGCTCGCCATCCGCTGATAGACCCCAACTTGAAAAATCTGAAAGAAGACCTGCTTCTGGGTTAGGGCGAATATCTGTTTCGTTATTGAACGCAATCTTATATGAGTTAGCTGCCAAAGCTTCACCAAATTCCAATGGAATGAAAACAGATGGAATTGCAATAGCTGTATCATCAAGTTGCATGCTTACATTAGCTTCACCTGGACGGCTATTGAAAATGACCACCCCTACTGCACCTGCAGCTGTTGCATTGGCTATTTTTTCTGAGAAGGTAATCGTTCCACGTTTGATGAGTGCAAGTTTTCCAGTCAAATCTAGACCATCAAAATCCGAAGCTTGACCGATTCCCGCATAAACATATTCATATTCTTTCCCGATTTCAAATGGTACGGGACTCTTCTCTGGATTATCAAACGAACTCTTACCGTAATTCAAGTCAGCATTGTTTTCTAAGCCAATGATATTGATTACTTTACTGCCAACCGTTGTGTTATTGTAAGAAGCGACAGAAATTGCATCGCGAGCTGTTGAAGGTGCACCGACCAAACCATAATCTGGATAATCGGCTGACGGATTAGAATGACCTGAACCAAATGTTCCATCATTACCAGCTGCAATAACAACAGAAACCCCTGCACGACGAGCAGCCTCGATTGCTGCAGTCACATTTTCATCCATGTTAACAACAGAACCATTAGCTCCTCCCAGGCTGAGGTTGATGCTATCTGCACCTAATTTTACAGCATCTTCAATCGCCTTTACGTACAATGCTGCGCCTGTTGTAGCTTTGAGGTCTGAGAATACACGCATAAACATGACTTGCGCTTCAGGAGCTACACCATACATTAATTGTCCAGCGACTGGTTGTGTCGGATTTCCTGTGGCAATACTCGTTACGTGCATACCGTGTGAGCGTTTGTCTTCTTCTTTCAAGACAGTATTCACATCAACATAGTTATAACCAAATACAACCTTATCGTTAAACCATTCACCGTAGGTAATTCCTGCTGCCTCTTTAGCTGCTTCTATCTCTTTTTCTGATTTATATTTTGCAGTTGAGAGATCTGAAATATGCAATACATCGTGGTCAACGTCAAGACCTGAATCTATGATTGCTACTACTGTTCCTTCGCCCTTGTAACCATTATCCCAAACTTTAGGTACTGTAATGATTGTATTACTATCAATGTTTTGTGGTTTCGCTTCTTCCTGATTAGTAATGGCAGTAGTCTCATCTGCTACGGAAAGCTTCTCCTCTTCTACTTTTTTCTCTGAAATAGCTGGAGTTTCTACAGCTGGTTGAGTCGCTTCTACTTCTGTATTTGTGATGTTTTCAAGAGCTTCTGAGCCAAGTGTTTCCTCTACATTATCTGTAGTGGTTACATCAGTTGGGGTAGCCTCCACAGAAGTATCAACTAACTCCTCGACAACGGGACTTTCTGAGGCTGATTCGTTGACGATTGCGTCAGGAACAGTTGTTTCCACCTTAGTCTCTACAAGGCTTGTCAATTCATCTGCAGCTGCCGATGGTGCACCTGCAAACAAAAAAACTGCACCCAAAAGAACAGACACAGTTCCAATTTTATACTTCCGAAGTGAGAAAGTTTCTTTCTTTTTCATAACTTTTCCTCCCAGTTTTTCTCCTTCATTATTGGCAAAACCAATAAATAAATTAAAACACAAAATCATCAGTATTGCAAGTATATTCTGAAAATTCAGTTATTTATTCAAACTATAACTAGGTGTCAATAATATCTATAACCATAGATACAGATAATATAGTCAAGTGAATTAGAAACAGGACATGTCTAAGTTTGTCAATTTGAGAACTCTAAAGTTATTTTAGGAGTGGGTTATTAACACTATAACTTAAAGTTGTCCTTTTCCTAATTCAAACCACTATACACACTAAAAAGGGAGTGAGCAAGATATTCATGGTAGCTCCGTCCTTACCCACAGAATAATGAGAATGAGCATAAAGCCCTCACTAAGATTATATACCTAGTGAGGGCCTTGCGGTTGGTACATTATTGATGTTAATTATGGTGACAAAACTGCTCCAGCCTACTGATAAGAACCACAATATGCGCTCAAGAATATGACTAAAATTCAGTAGATAGGCTCTCTAATTTATAAGAAGGAAGGAATTGTCATAGATAATCATGTGTAGATCAAGTCGATATTGTCGTTTGTATTCCCCTCAACTTGTCCAAAGCGTTACTTAGCTACATTTGATACGACGACTAAAGGTCTACGTGCTTACCACGATTTCTCAGTCAATTTCATGTGGAAGCTGTTAGTATGGAAAACACAGATGTCTATTGGCGACCTGTCTGGCATGCTCTATGTGATGACTTTGAGCTAATACTTGCTCAACCAGCCCACATGAAGACCATTACAGGTCAGAAAACTGACAAGAAAGACGCTTACTGGATTGCCAAATGAATGCGGATTGGTCTGCTTCCTCGGAGTTTCATTCCCGATGAAATCATTCCTGAATTGAGGGAGTTGACCAGACAACAGAAACATTATAATATTGGGACTTTTCTCATCTCTTTGTTAAGACAATCTAAAAAAATGCTAATCTCCCTCAAATATCCTACGAACGGTATGAATTTGAGAGATTGGAACTGCAACGAGCAAGGAATCACCCATAGAAAGTTGGCTATTTCCTTTCACAATCCTTGACTTACCATGATGAATTTGATTGGTGATCAAGCATGAATCCGGCAAACGTAACTCGCTAACAAATCTTCTGTCCAATGTTTCGTTGACAACAACCTCTATTAAGGTCATGTGTTCTTGCTGTTCTACTTCTTCTGGCAGAATTTTTTCCAACATTGCTTCATAGACTGGCGCGCCACCTAAGAGGTCCATCATCACATAGGAACTCAAAGCTACCAACCCGATGACCATCAATTGATTCAAACTTCCAACCATTTCAGTTACTAAAATAATAGCAGTTAGAGGTGCTTTGGAAATCGCTGCGAAAAAGCCTGCCATTCCCAATACAATAAACAATAGCATCTGCTCCTGACTGATGAAACCAATATCAAGGAAGAACCGTGCGACAAAAAGCCCAAGGAGACTTCCTAAGGTTAATATGGGTAAAAAGATGCCCCCTGGTAGACCAGAACCATAGGAAATCATGCTCCATACAAATCGTATTAAAATCAAGATTGCCAATGTCAGTAGTCCTTGTTCCAAATATGGAAGCTCTAAAATCAAATGATGCCCGCCACCCAACAGATTAGGGAAAAAATAACCAATCGGTATAATAAACAAAAAGGCAAATACACTGTAGTATGGAACTGGGAGAGGAATGATTTTTGAGAGAAGGGTATAGAAACCTTGTATATTGAGGATAACAACTTCATACACATATCCAGCAAGTCCAAGGAAAACTCCAAGTAAGATATAGATCCAATATTGGTCAAGAGATAGTAACTGTAAGTCCTTCGGCATATGCAAAACAGGCATTAATCCAAAAAAATGTAAGGAAATAAAGTTCGCAGTGATACTGGCTGCCAGGGCTGAGACCCATACCAGACGTGAAAACTGATGATAGACTTCCTCCACAACAAATAAAAGGCCTGCTATTGGTGCGTTGAAAGCTGCTGCCAAACCTGCCGCAGCGCCACTAGCAATCAAACTCCTTCTTTCCATTTCACTGGATTTAAGAAGAACTGATATACCTTTAGCCGTTACAGCTCCTAATTGAATACTGGGACCTTCACGCCCCAGCATTAGACCAGATGCAATGGATAAAACACCGCCGATAAATTTTCTCCAAAGGACTAACCACCAGTTTAAATCCATAATTCCTTTTAGTTCTGCCTCCACCTGAGGTATACCAGAGCCTTTTGCATTTGGCTCGTCTTTGATCAACTTGCCAACAAGTAAAGCTATGACCAGATAAAGCCCTCCAATAAGAAGTAAATAGATTGCATTGTCTGTTGCCAGAGAATAGAGGTGCGTAAAGACAGAAAATATTTTTTCAATGGCTAAGCGAAATGCAACGACCACTAAACCAGCGACAATGCCAACTAAACTACCACGCAGAACCGAGTAGAGGATTGATTGGGAAATAAAACTAACTTCTTTCCGGTGATTTTCCATTGGGATTTCCCTTCCTTTCTATAGTATGTATGACCAAAAAATAGGAGCAATAAGTACTTAGTAAAGAACCTCACTCCCATTCTTTTATTTATATTGCTACCTGTCCAATCAGACTATTTCCGATACATCTTGAATTGGAGATAGAGGTCATTATACATTCCAAGTATCTCTGGTCCAAGATTATCATAAACTTCCAACTTCTTCATCGTTTCTTCAGATGGATAGAAAGATTCATCGTTCTGAGTCTCCTCATCCAGCATAGCCTTGGCTGCAGGAATTGGTGTTGAATAACCAACATATTCTGCATTGCGAAGCGCATTTTCAGGACGAAGCATAAAACTCATAAAGGCGTAAGCTCCATCAATATTTTTTGCTGTTTTTGGAATGACCATGTTATCGAACCAAAGATTAGAACCTTTTGATGGTACAACATAGCGCAGATTTTCATTTCCATCTAACATTTCACTCGCCTCACCTGAGAACGAAACAGCAATTGCTGCCGCATCTTGTATCATATAACCTTTTATCTCATCAGCAACAATTGCTTTGACATTTGGAGTTAAATTATATAGATGTTCAGCTGCTTTTTCAATCTCTGCAGGATTTTTAGAGTTTAAGCTATAACCCAAAGATTGCAGACCGAAGCCCATGACCTCACGAACACCGTCGATTAACATGATATTGTCACGGTATTCTTCTGACCACAAATCTTCCCATTCTTGAGGAGGATTGTCAACCATAGTTTCATTGTAAACAATCCCCAAGGTCCCCCAGAAGTATGGAATAGAATAGTCATTATTCTTATCAAAGCTAAGTCCCATAAATCGTGGATCGATATTCTCTAAACCTTCAATTTTTGATTTATCTAGTTTCACGAGCATATCTTCTTCCGTCATTTTGGAAATCATATACTCAGAAGGAACGGCCAGGTCATAGGTAGTTCCTCCCTGCTTGATTTTAGTGTACATGGATTCGTTGGAATCAAAGGTCTGGTAATCCACCTGAATACCTGTTTCAGCCGTAAATTCTTCCAGCAATTCTGGGTCAATATAATCTCCCCAGTTATAGATGACAAGTTTATCAGTTGTCCCTTGGGTTGAATCTGCTTCTAATTTTGAACTAATTCCCCATAAAACAAGAATAATAGCTACAATACCTACAAAAAATGAATACAATCGTTTCATTAGTTGTCCTCCTTTTCACGCGAGATGAAATAATAACCCACTACCAATAAGATTGAGAAAAGGAAGACAAGGGTTGACAAGGCATTGATTTCCAAAGAAATCCCTTGACGAGCCCGTGAGTAAATCTCTACAGATAGGTTTGAGTAACCATTTCCCGTAACAAAGAATGTCACGGCAAAGTCATCCAAGGAATAGGTAAAGGCCATAAAGTAGCCTGCAATGATGGCTGGTGTTAGGTATGGCAACATGATTTCTTTCAGCATTTGTGGCTGAGTTGCCCCCAAATCATAAGCTGCTGAAATCATATCGGCATTCATTTCCTTCAAGCGTGGCAAAACCATCAATACTACGATTGGAATAGAAAAAGCAATATGACTGAGCAATACTGAGACAAAGCCAAGCTGGAAACCAATCATGGTAAAGAGAATTAGGAAACTCGCCCCAATCATGACGTCTGGAGCTACCATCAAGATATTATTGACAGACAAGAGTGCATTTTGAAAACGAGGTTTTGCCTGATAGATATAGATGGCACCGAAAGTTCCGATAATGGTCGCAATCAAAGAACTCAAGAAGGCCAACAAGAAGGTTTGAGCCAGAATCAGCATTAGTCGGCTATCGCCAAGCATAGATGAAAAATGCTCCAAGGTAAAACCTGTAAATCCATTCATATCCCCACCTTCATTAAAGGCATAGAAAATGAGATAAAAAATGGGCAAGTAAAGTAGGAGGAAGGCAACTGTTAAGTAGATATTTGCAAATTTCTTCATTATTTCTTCCTCTCTTTCGTCATCCACATAATCAAGAGCATGGCCAAAATCAAGACCACACCAATTGTTGAACCCATTCCCCAGTTTTGTGTTGTGAGGAAATGTTGTTCGATGGCTGTTCCCAGTGTAATGACTCGGTTACCACCGATCAAACGAGTCAACATGAAGAGGCTCAAACTTGGAATGAATACCGCCTGAACACCAGAACGGACCCCATTCATGGAAAGAGGAAAAATAACTTTTGTAAAGGTCTGCCAAGAAGTTGCCCCCAAATCACGACTGGCATTGATAAGATTTTTATCCAAATCATCCAAGGCGTTAAAGATAGGCAAAATCATAAACGGAATCTCGATATAGGCTGCAACAGCAATAAAGGAGAAATCTGTGAAAAGAATTTGTTGAGCTCCTAGACCAATAAATTCTAGGAACTGGTTGATAGAGCCGTGTTGCCCAAAAATACCGATAAAGGCATAGGCTTTCAGCAAAAGATTGACCCAGGTTGGCAAGATAATCAACATGAGCCAGAGTTGTCTATGCTTGAGCTTGGTCAAGAAATAGGCTGTTGGGTAGGAAACCAAAAGTGTGACCAGAGTAATAATACCTGCGTAAAAAATAGAGTTAAAACTCATTCGCAGATAGGTCATATTTGGCGAGTTAAAATAGGTCTGGTAGTTGGCCAAAGTGAAATTGCCATGAATATCAAAGAAAGATTTGAAGATAATCAGGGCAACAGGTGCGAGTACAAAGAGAAAGACCCATAGGGCATAGGGAATTGCAAAAAGCCTAGAGTTTTTCTTCATTGCGTTCCTCCTCAATGGCGTTAATCAAGCCATCTTCTACTTCTTCCACTTCCACATATTCTTCGATACGGGCATCGAATTCTTCCTCTGTTTCATTGAGACGCATGATATGAATATCTTCTGGCTCAAAGCTGAGTCCAATCACTTCTCCGACAATGGCCTTACGGGTTGAATGAATCATCCACTCATTACCAAGGTCATCATAGGCGATGATTTCATAGTGAACTCCTCGGAAGAGCTGGGTATCCACTTTTACCTGCAATTTGCCTTCTTCAGGTAGGGTAATCTGCAAGTCTTCGGGACGGATAACAATTTGAACTTCTTCATTAGGACGCATACCACCGTCTACCGCTTCGAAACGTTTGCCATTAAATTCAACCAGATAGTCTTCTATCATACGCCCAGACAGGATATTGGACTCGCCGATAAAGGTTGCAACAAAATGGTTGATTGGCTCGTCATAAATATCCACTGGTGTTCCAGACTGGACAATCTCACCTTCATTCATGACAAAAATCCAGTCACTCATGGCCAGAGCTTCTTCTTGGTCATGGGTAACGAAGACGAAGGTAATTCCTAAACGTTGTTGCAACTCACGCAGTTCGTACTGCATTTCTGTTCTTAGTTTCAAGTCCAGGGCAGAAAGTGGTTCATCTAGCAAGACAACGCGAGGCTGATTGATGATGGCACGAGCAATAGCAACCCGTTGGCGTTGACCACCAGACAATTTCTGAATGGAACGATTTTCATAACCAGAGAGTCGGACCATTTGCAAGGCTTCTGTCACACGGCGTTCGATTTCAGCCTTTTCAACCTTGCGCAATTTAAGAGGAAAAGCCACATTTTCAAAGACAGACATATGTGGGAAGAGGGCATAGGATTGGAAAACGGTATGGACATCCCGTTTATTGGTCGGAACATCGTTTATCCGTTGACCGTCCAGATAAATATCACCTGAACTCGCATCCAATAGACCAGCAATAATGTTCAAAATTGTTGATTTACCTGAACCAGAAGCTCCTAAAAGAGTATAAAATTTCCCTTCTTCTAATTCAAAACTAATATCCTTTAATACAGTTGTTCCACTGTCTTCAAATACTTTTGAAACGTTCTTAAATTCAATAATTGGCTTTTTCAATTCTCATAAATTCCTTCTTTTAAAACAGAGCCAGATGGCTAGAGTTTAGTCTTTCAGTTTGCTTTTAGTGCTAGGCAACGAGCTGCAGACAGTACTGAAGTACGGCAAAGCGAGTTAACGACGTAATAAAAGATAAACTGAAAGACTATGTATCAGATGGGTCACCGATAATACGCACCTCTCTCTCCAGAGTAATTCCTGAAGATTTTTCAACAACATCAATCACATGTGCAATCAAATTTTCATAATCCTTTGCTGTACCATTGTCGACATTGACCATAAAGCCAGCGTGTTTTTCAGAAACTTCGACTCCACCAATTCGATAACCTTTTAACCCCGCATCCATAATCAACTGTCCTGCGAAGTGACCAAGTGGACGTTTGAAGACTGAACCACAAGATGGATATTCCAAAGGTTGCTTGAGCTCGCGTAAATGTGTCAAACGAGCCATTTCTTGTTGAATAACCGTATGATTTCCTGGCTTGAGGGCAAATTTAGCAGACAAAACAATCGCACCGTTTTCCTGCAAAATAGAAGAACGGTAGCCAAATCGCAACTCGCGATTGTCCAACGTTTCGACATAACCTGCTGGAGTCAAAATCTGCGCTGAAACTAGAATGTGTGCCACTTCACCTCCGTAAGCACCTGCATTCATATAGACAGCACCACCAATGCTTCCCGGAATACCACAAGCAAATTCAAATCCTGATAACGAATGGAAAAGTGCAACTTTTGTTGTTTCAATCAGATTGGCACCTGCTTCTGCTTCAATGGTGTATCCTGATACAGTAACGGAGTTAAGTTTATCCATACGGATAACAAAACCACGAATACCGCCATCGCGGACAATGATATTACTTGAATTTCCTAATACTTGCCATGGAATATCTTCGCGTTTAGCAAATTCTACTATACGAACAATCTCGTAACGATTCCGCGGAAAAGCTAGATAATCAACAGCTCCTCCTACTTTTGTATAGGTATATTCTTTTAAAGGCTCATCGAATCGAATATCGATGCCTTCTAATTCAAGCCTAATTTTATCTTTCATAACCTTCTCATTTCAATTTAAGATATACAGGATTTATTATACCAAAAATTACAGGAGAAAACGAATAAAATTCAACAAAAATACTTTCACAAGCCAAATTAATTTGCCCCAATATTTTGAAATGGAGAATGGAATGCACAAAAAAAGGAGTTCCCTTCCTACCGCATATAGTAGCGATGGCGAACTCCAATAAAATAAACATTTTTAGTTTTGCAAATGATAGATTCTCACTATCTATACAATAGCAATCCCTTTGGTATCAACTTGAAGGCGGTGGACAGTTCCGTCTAGATTTAGTTCCTCTAATGCTAGAACAATAGCATCCTCCCTATCTTTGGGCGCTAATACCATCACTGTTGGACCAGCGCCTGATAAGTAGGTTGCATAGGCTCCCAACTCCTGTGCAGTTTGCTTGATTGGACAAAACTCCTTAACAAGTAGCTGACGAAACGGTTCATGGAACATGTCTGACTGAATTGCTTTCCCAGCCTTTTCCAAATCACCTGCCATCAAACTTGCCATAGCCACATTGGCAATGGCACTAGCAGCCACTGCTTTCTTGTACCCCATCTGAGAAGGCAGTACACCTCGGCTTTCAACCGTACGCAGTGGGTAGTTTGGAATAAAGGCAACAAAACTTGCTTCTGGGAATTCTGTTACAACTGCCTGTACTCTCTTATTAACATAGCTAGAGATGACTAAATTACCAAAAATCGCTGGGGCTACATTATCAGGATGTCCTTCAATTTCTGTAGCTTTGAGCAATTTTTCATCCGCTGTCATATTCAAACCTGCTAATTGATTAGCCAATTCGATACCAGCTACGATAACGGAACTGGATGAACCCAAACCACGTGCCAAGGGAATATCACTAAGCATTCTGATACGATGCGGCTGCAATCCTTTTTCAATCTTTAAAGCTGTCTTGATCAAAAGATTGTTCTTGTCTGATGGAACATGTTCAAGATTGTGCTCAATCACCCATTCATCAGTCTCTTCAAATACTTCAATCGTTAGATATTTCGAAAGGGCAACACCTACTGAATCAAATCCTGGACCGATATTAGCTGAAGTTGCTGGAATAATAATTTTCATTGCTTATTCTCCCAGTACTTTAAAGGTATTTAAGACAGTAAAGTCTGTTTCTTTACTCAATTTGTCTGTTACATTTTCCAACTGAGTCTTACTCATTTCATGGGTCACAATCACTAGACGGGCTGTCTCTCCATCTGCAGCTTGTTGCAGAATTTGCTTGAAGGAAATTTCTTCAGAATTGAAGATTTCTGCTAAACGAAGCATTTTTCCATTTTTATCAGGCGCATCAATTGAGAAATAATATTCGCTCTTCACATCGCTTGGGGCTGCCAATTGAAGTGGGCGGCTATATTCGTTAAAAGCTTTGCCGATAGTATTGTCTTTCAAGCGACGAACGATACGAATAATGTCAGCCATAACACTTGTTGCAGTCGGTTTTTGCCCAGCGCCCGGTCCATAGTACATAGACTGGCCGATGCCGATAGATTCGACAAATACAGCATTCATCACACCATTCACGCTTGCAAGTGGATGATTTTTCGGTAGGAAGGTTGGAGATACTTCGGCAGCAATACCAGAGGTAGTTTCTTGAATATCACCCACAAGTTTGATGACATAGCCCAACTCTTGTGCCACTGCTACATCTTCTGGCGTGATATTTGAAATACCCTTGTGTGCTACGTGTTCAAAATCAACTGTCATCCCGAAAGCAAATTGACTGAGGATAACAGCCTTGTAAGCCGCATCAATCCCCTCAACGTCATTTGTTGGGTCAGATTCTGCATAGCCAAGTTCCTGTGCTGTTTGAAGAGCTTTTTCGTAAGTCCAGCCTTCATCAACCATCTTAGTCAACATGAAGTTTGAAGTACCATTCAATACACCGAGGATACGAGTCACCTTGTCAGCAGCCAATGAGTTAACCAAGGTACGCAAGATTGGAATACCACCTGCAACTGCAGCTTCATAATAAAGCGCAAGACCTTTCTCTTCAGCCAAGGCACGTAGTTCGCTACCATGAACAGCAAGTAAATCCTTATTGGCTGTTACAATATGCTTGCCTGCTTCCAAGGCACGTGTAATAAATGTTTTTGCTGGCTCAATACGTCCCATCAGCTCAACGACGATGGCAATGTCCTCATCAGCTAAAATCTCGTCAATATTTGTCACAAAATGATAGTCATGACCTGCAGCCAAGAGACGGTCTTTTTCTGCTTCATCCTTGACCAAAACCTTAGCAACTTCAATACTATCATGCGCGGCTTTCTCTATTTTTTCCTGATTTTCTTCTAACAAAAATGGCACACCACTCGCAACGGTTCCAAATCCTAATAATCCTATCTTAACTACCATGTGCTCTCCTTTAAAATGTATTTCTCCCATTATAACAAATATTCTGACTATTTGGCAAAAAATTTGTTATAATTGTTTTAATATATAATTATGGAGATAAGATAATGAAACATTCAAGAAGAGCCCGTCGAAGCCGCACACAAAAGAAACAACTTGTGCCAATGCTATTTGGTATCGCATTATTAGTAGTGACTCTACTATCTATTTTTCTAATCTTTCTAAAACAGCCATCTAAGCAGCAAAGTGATTCCAAAGCTTCAACGGTAGAGACAACAACCAGTTCGAGTGTTATGACTTCAGAAAGTAGTGAAGTACAAACAGAAATCATTTGGGAACAACAAACTGAACCTATCAGACTTCCAATCCTCATGTATCATGCCATTCACGTAATGGCTCCTGAGGAAGAAGCTAATGCGAATCTTATCGTAGATCCAACGACTTTCGAAAGTCATCTAAAAGCATTGCAAGATGCAGGTTACTATACTTTATCACCTGAAGAGGCTTATAAAGTATTGACAGAAAATGTCCTTCCTGCTGGCAAAAAGGTTGTCTGGCTAACCTTTGACGATAGCCTCTGGGATTTTTATAGTTATGCCTACCCATTGCTTAAGCAATATCAAATGAAGGCAACCAACAATGTCATTACAGGATTTACTGAATACGGACAAGCAGGGCACCTTACTCTTGAACAAATCAAGGAAATGCAGACCGCAGGGCTCTCCTTCCAAGGGCATACCGTCAACCACCCTGATTTAGAGTATAGTTCTATCGAGGATCAAACAAATGAACTTACTTCCTCTAAAGCCTATCTTGACAGCCAATTAAATCAGGAAACCATCGCTATCGCCTACCCTGGTGGACGATACTCAGCAGATACAGTAGCCTTAACTGAACAAGTTGGCTACAAACTTGGTGTGACTACTAACAACGGCTTGGCTTCTGCTAGTGACGGATTACTGACTCTCAATCGTGTCCGCATCCTCCCAACCACTACCGCTGAGGGGCTATTATCCGAAATTTCCTATTAATTTTCACAAACATGTATATGAGAAAACTCCCTGTCACTGACAAGGGAGTTCGTTTTATGTATACTCAATGAAAATCAAAATCAGGCTAGCTCCAAAGGTTTGGGGAGCCTTTGGAGGTTGGAAACAAAGTTCGCTTCTCCAAGAGCAGATAGTCCCCCTACTACTTTCGCGTCTTCAGGTAGTAGGCTGAAAAAATCCACAGGATCTTTTCACTCATCAAATCAAGTCAACAACGTCTGCTTTTGATTTTCGAAGAGTATTAGATTGACTAAACTGACTTTGATAAAGATTATAATAGAAACCTTTGTCTGCCAAAAGACTTTCATGGTTACCTTGTTCGATAATCTGCCCATCTTTCAAGACCAAAATCTTATCAGCTTCCTGAATGGTAGATAAGCGATGAGCGATGACGAAACTTGTCCGCCCTTTCATCAACCGTTTCATGGCCTTTTGAATCAAGAGTTCTAAACGGGTATCAACTGAAGAAGTCGCTTCGTCAAGAATCAGAATAGCAGGATCCGCCAACAAGGCACGCGCAATGGTCAAAAGCTGTTTCTGACCTTGGGAAATATTGCTGGATTCCTGGTTCATTTCCATATTATAACCGCCAGGCAGGGTACGGATAAAGTGGTCAACGTTGGCAGCTTTAGCAGCTTCTACAATTTCCTCATCCGTCGCATCCAGGCGTCCAAAACGCAGGTTTTCCTTGATGGTCCCTTCATAGAGCCAAGCATCCTGCAAGACCATGCCAAATTGACTACGGTAGGATTGACGTGAAAGATTTCGAATATCCTGACCATCCACTTTGATAGAACCTGTTGTCACATCGTAGAAACGCATGAGCAAGTTGATAAGAGTAGTCTTACCTGCCCCTGTTGGACCAACGATGGCCACCATCTCACCGGGTTGAACATCCAGATTAAAGTTACGGATAAGCGGCTTGTCTTCTGAATAGCCAAATTCGACCTGCTCAAAGCTAACTTGTCCTGTCAGACTTTCTGTCAACTCTAGTGCATTGGCGTCTTCTTCATCAAGCTCATCTAAGACTGAAAAGATGCGTTCAAGGGAGGATTTGGCAGACTGCAACTGGGGTGCCAACTGGGTCAAGGTTTGGACTGGCTGAGAAATCTGCCAGACGTATTGGACGAAGGCCTGCATATTACCGACCGTCAATGTGCCTGCAAGAACTTTCAATCCAGATAGCAGGGCGACGACAACATAGGCGATATTTGAGAAGCCGTGAACTAGAGGCATGAGCAAACCAGACATGAAACTAGCCTTGAAACCAACTTTCTGCAAATCTGCGGTAATCTGGCGAAACTCTTCTGTAGAAATTTCTTCACGGCCGTAAAGTTTGAGAACGTTAAAACCAGTCAGATTTTCTTGGACAAAGCCGTTCAAACGACCTAGGGCATCAGCCTGCTGCTTGAAATATGGCTGGGATTTGCCCATGACAAACTTAGAACCAAAATAGGTCACTGGAACCAAGGTTACGACTACAAGTGCTAGGGATACATCCAACCAGAAACACATGAAAATGGCTAGAGAGAGGGTCAGAACGGCATTGACTAGCTGGAGAAAACTTTGTTGTAGGGCGTTTGAAACAGTCTCCACATCGCTTGTAAAACGCCCGAGTAAATCACCATACTGGTGCTTGTCAAAATAAGATACTGGAATCTTGTTAATTTTGTGGCTCAAGTCCTGACGTAGTTCCTTAGTTGCTCCCTGCACTGCCTTGGTCATAAAATAGTTAGAACCGTAGGCACCGATTTCATATAGAAGGGCGCGAAGGGCATAGATGGCAAGCATGATAGCAATGTAGGAATAGTTAATCTGCGCCCCCTCTACTCCATTAGAAATATCCAACAAATTCTTGGTCAATTCTGTGATGATAAGCCCCAGTACAAAGGGTTCTAAGGCATTCATAACTGCACTGATGGTCTTTAGAAAAACAGCTAAAAATACAGAAGATTGGTAACGACGCAAATAGTCCCAAACACGAGTAAATACTGATTTATTCTTCATAATTCCTCCTATTCTTCTGTCAGAGATTGACGGTTAAGTTGAGAATTGGCAATTTCACGATAAATCTCATTGCTTTCCATCAATTCATTGTGGGTACCGCGACCAACGATTTCACCTTCGTTCAGCACGATAATCTGGTCTGCATCCATAATGGTTCCGACCCGTTGGGCAACAATTAGCACCGTCGCATTCTCCGTCACTTCTTTCAAACGACTACGCAAAATGGCATCCGTCCGGTAATCCAAGGCTGAGAAAGAGTCATCAAAGATATAAATATCCGGCTGCTTGACAATGGCACGAGCAATGGACAAACGTTGCTTTTGACCACCTGAAAGGTTGCTTCCCCCCTCTGCCAAGTGGGTGTCAAACTGCTCTTCCTTGCTCTCGATAAAGTCTCTGGCCTGGGCCACATCCGCCGCCTCATGCAACTCTGCCAAACTTGCGTCCATCTTCCCGTATTTGAGATTTTCCGCGATGGTTCCGGTAAATAGCAGAGCTTTCTGCGGAATAAAGCCTATCTTGCTGCGGAGTGCCTTTAGATTGTAACGTCTGACATCCACACCGTCCACCAAGATACGACCAAGTGTCACATCATAGAAACGTGGAATCAAGTTGACCAAGGAAGACTTACCAGAACCAGTCGAACCAATAAAGGCAATCGTTTCACCAGGCTTAGCTTTGAAGGAAATATTGTGCAGCACAGGCGATTCCGTTTCACCAGGGTAGGCAAAGGTCACATTTTCAAATTCCAAATAACCACGAGTGTCTGTTTCAATAATGCCATCCTCATTCTTAGAAATAGAGATAGGCATGTCCAAGACTTCCTGAATCCGTTGGCTCGATACCGACATACGTGGATACATGTTAAACAAGTTAGCAAAGAGCAAGAAGGAGAAAAGCGCGTGGAAACTATATTCGATAAAGGCTACCAAATCACCGATTTGCAGACTGCCTGTTTGTAAAGGAGCCAATGCGAACCAGACAATGGCTACAATCATAGCAATAATAATCTGGACAAAGAGAGGCTCTGTCAATCCAGTCAGATTAAAGAGCTTTTTGGAAATATCGGTATATTCCTCATTGACCGACTCAAAGCGCTCCTCTTGAAACTCCTCACGAGTAAAGGCACGAATGACACGTAAGCCCATGAGATTTTCACGAACATATTGGTTGATCGTGTCCAAACGTTTCTGTTGCTTTTCAGAAAGAGGACGAGTTTTGGTTGCCACGTAGAAAATAACAAAAACTAGAAACGGCATGGCTACTGCTACTGTCCAGGCTAAGCTCGGACTGGTTACCAAGGTCATGATGACAGAAGCAATCATCATCAAGGGGGTAATAATACCTAGTTTCAAGACCATTTCAGAGAATTGCATCAGCACAAAAGCATCATTTGTCATACGAGCAACCAGAGAAGAAACACCAATCTGCTCATATTCGTGATGAGAATAGTCCTGAATTTTCTCATACAGATCATTTCGAATATCTTTGACGATATTTGTAGTCAATTTTCCAGCTGCATAGGCAAGTGTCACTCGACCAACAATCCCGAGCAGGACAATCAATCCCATCATCCCCGCCCAGAAATAGAGCTGACTAACATCGTTCTTTGTAATTCCTTGGTCAATCATCCTAGCCAAAAAAGTCGGCAAGCCTAAGTTTACCACTACAAATAAGAAGGCCCCCAACAAGTCTAAGGCAATCCACTTAGGATATTTTTTCAAATAGGTCCAAATCAGATTCATCTTTTCTCCCTTTCTACATGTTAAAAAGGGGCTATGCCCCTTTGTCAACGTTAAAAGCCACCAAACGGTGACTTTCTATTCTTTCTCGTCAATCACTAAACGAACTTTTTTATCACTTGTTGGAACAGAGTAGACAATCGTTCTGATTGCAGAAATTGTGCGCCCTTTTTTCCCAATGATACGTCCAATATCAGATTTATCCAAATCCAAATGATATTCTAAAAATTCAGGTGTATCAACAATTTTAATTGTCAAGCTATCAGGCTGTGAAATCAAAGGTTTCACAATCGCAATAATGAGATTTTCAATCATGTCCATAAGTGTTCTCGCTTACTGTTCTTACTTAGAGAATTTTTGTTCGTGGAATTTCTTCAATACGCCAGCGTTTGAAAGAAGGCTACGAACTGTATCAGATGGTTGTGCACCTTTTGCCAACCACTCAAGTACACGCTCTTCTTTAAGAGTTACTGAGTTTTCAGCCAAAAGTGGGTTGTAAGTACCAACAGTTTCGATGAAACGACCATCACGTGGTGCACGTGAATCTGCAACGTTGATACGGTAGAAAGGTTTCTTTTTAGAACCCATACGAGTCAAACGGATTTTTACTGCCATTTTTAAATGTTCTCTTTTCTTTGTATTTTTATTCGGTGAAATAGCAGAGCTATTTAGCACATGTTCTATTATACCACACTTTGACAGGGTGTCAAGAAAAAAACTTGACAGGTTTTAAAAAAATTATTGTTCGAGCATATCTGCTAGTTCTCTCAGTTGACTTGCTAGATTTGTACGGTCAAACAGTAAATTATAGACTCCATCTTCACTCAATACTCCGCAAGGAATACCATTGAAATAACCCTTATTAGATAATTCAAGATCTTCCATATAGGTCTGGCTCTGGTAATAATCTAATAACTGTAAATAAGTCGATTGTTCCTGGTTGAGTTGTGCCAGACTATCGGAAAGGGACTGGTTCAGCTCTAGCTGTCTGTTAAATATTTTTTCCATTTCCTCTACACGTTTTCTTGCTTCCATAATATTTTTCATCAATGTGTACTGCCACCACCCCTTTTAATATCCTCTTTATCCCTATATTCAACAATCGCTCCTATAGCTACTTCAACTCCTCTTACAATATCGTTCAAAGACATGGAAGCTAGTCCTGGCTTGTCTACAACCTGCTCTGGTAAGAAGGGAATATGGAGAAAGCCTGCCTTAGTCTTTGGAAATTGTTTCTCCGCCAAGTAAAGAGCTTGATACATGAGATGGTTGCAGACAAAGGTCCCTGCAGTATTAGAAACAGAAGCTGGAAGCCCAATCCTATGAATCGCTTCAACCATTGCTTTGATGGGTAAGGTGGAGAAATAAGCAGGCTGACCATCTTCTCGAATCGTTCTATCAATCGGCTGTTGCCCTTCATTGTCTGGAATGCGCGCATCATCCTGGTTAATGGCTATACGCTCAGGAGTTAAATCAACTCGCCCACCAGCCTGACCAATACATAGTACCGCATCAGGTAAATGTTCTGCCATTTTCTCCTCTAAAACATCCGCAGCCTTGTCAAAAACAGTCGGAATCTCTACAAGAATAATCTCTGCACCAGCAATGGTCTTAGGTAGAGATTTGATTGTTTCCAAGGCTGGGTTAATAGGCTCGCCACCAAAGGGATCAAAGCCTGTTACGATGATTTTCATACTTCCTCCTCCAAAATAATTTCTCCGTAGTGAAATTTTTGATTGGGTCTGACATGACGTTTAAAGCCAAATTCTTCAAAGACCTGATCTCGAAAATGAGCCTTTATTATCAATTTCTTCCTAGCTACTCGTTTAGCCTCAGATACAATTTCCTCCGTTAAACGGCTTCTGTCAGCTAAAGTAGACAAGCCAGAAAGATTTTGTGATTCCTTGATTTCTTCTGAAAACATGGGATCAAAGTAAATGACATCAACAAACTTATCTATTTGCCCTTTCAAATAAGTCAAACTATCTGTCCAAATTGTCTGGATAGATTTCATGGCTCGATTGACCTCTTGCAGCCCACTATCAAAATCCTGTAAACCCCGACTCACAATAAAGTGCACTAGCTTAGAACTTTCCAAGGCTGTCACCTGATGTCCAGCACTGGCTAGCACAATACTATCCGAAGCTAGGCCCATAGTGCAGTCTAGAACAGTTTGTTTATCTGGTCCAAGCAACTCCAAAAGTGGATCGCGTCCAGACTTGATTCGTAAGACAGCGGTATCAGGGTGGAAAAAGAGTTTTTGCCCAGTTTTTTCTTCCAAAACTAGCTGGTCTTGATAAACAACCAGTACCGCGTCAGCTTCTGTTTTTGCTAGGATGGACTGGACAGACCTCTTTCGACGGTCTTGATAGTCTAGATTAAGCTGCTCTGCTATTTCCTGAGCCTGTAAAACCAAAGTTTGATTCATCCGAAGACTTGTTGTGACGATTATTTTCATATAGTTAGTATATCAAAAAATCAGGACGAACTCAAAGCTCATCCTGATAGTAACTTCTATATCGCCTGTGTCATGAAGCTGCGACTTTCCAGCACCCTAACCATGGCTTCTGCTGTATCAAGGGCTGTAAAGAGTGGAATTCCTCCTTCAATAGCAGAGCTTCGAATCACTTGCCCGTCACCGTCGGCCACACGTTTTTTACCAACCGTATTGATAATCGCCTGAACCTTTCCAGCTCGAACTAGACTAGGAATATCTTGACAGGACTCATCGCCTAATTTTCCAACAGTTGTTACGGAAAGACCATTTTCTGTTAGAAAGGCAGCTGTACCAGCTGTAGCCAGTAGACCATAGCCTAGTTCATGGAAGCGTTGGGCAAGACCAAGTGCTTCTTCCTTGTCTTCATCCGCGATGGTAAATACAACATTTCCAAATTCTTCTAGATGTTGGTAGCTCGCTTCAAAAGCCTTGTAAAGTGCTTTTTCAAGCGTTGTATCAAATCCCATAATTTCACCCGTAGACTTCATCTCTGGACCTAACAAACTATCAACTTTAGCCAATTTTGTGAATGAGAAAACTGGTGCCTTGACATGCACTTGATTGCTTTCAGGATAAAGACCGTCTTGGTAGCCAATTTCCGCAAGGCTTTGTCCCAAAATCAATTTGGTTGCAACCTGGGCCATTGGAATGTCTGTGACTTTGGACAAGAATGGAACCGTACGACTAGCACGAGGATTGACCTCAATCACATAGACTGTCTCATCTTTGATGACAAACTGGATATTCATCATACCGATACAGTTGAGACCGATTGCCAAGCGTTTGGTGTAGTCTGCAATGGTCGCCTGCACCTCATTAGACAAGGTTTGTGGCGGATAAACTGCCATCGAGTCACCTGAGTGAACCCCTGCGCGCTCGATATGTTCCATAATGCCTGGAATCAAGACATCCTTACCATCTGAAATAGCATCCACTTCACACTCACGACCGACGATGTACGAATCGACCAAAACTGGGTGCTCTGGCGAAGCCTTGACCGCCGTTCTCATATAAGAACGTAAGTCCTCTTCATTTTCGACAATTTCCATAGCACGACCGCCCAAAACATAAGAGGGACGAACAAGTACCGGGAAACCAATTTTGCGGGCCGCTTCTAGTGCTTCCTCTTCATTGGTTGCGGTTTGACCTGGTGGCTGTGGAATTCCAAGGTCTTTCAGGGCTTTTTCAAATAAATCCCTGTCTTCAGCTCTATCCAAATCCGCTACTTGCGTACCCAAGATTGGAATACCTGCTTTGGCCAATGGCTCTGCCAAATTGATGGCCGTCTGGCCACCGAACTGAACGATAACCCCTTTTGGTTTCTCAAGGTCAATCACATTCAAGACATCTTCCAAGGTCAATGGCTCGAAGTAAAGCTTGTCCGAAACCGAAAAGTCTGTTGACACTGTTTCAGGGTTTGAATTCATAATGATGGCTTCGTAGCCAGCCGCTTGAATGGCCTTGACAGAATGCACCGTCGCATAGTCAAACTCCACACCCTGTCCGATACGAATTGGTCCAGAACCCAACACCAAAACAGATTCTTTTTCCGAGCGGATGGACTCATTTTCCCACTCATAAGTTGAATAGAAATAAGGTGTAGCACTTTCAAATTCGGCCGCACAAGTGTCCACCATCTTGTAAACAGGGACAATCTTGTGTTCAGTACGGAGTTGACGAATGTAAGATTCTGTTCTGCCCCACAATTCCGCAATCTTGCGGTCTGCAAAACCGTATTTCTTGGCTTTTTTCAATAAGTCGATAGTATCGTGATTGATTGCCAATTCCTGCTCAATTTCTAAGATATGAAGCAGCTTATCGAGGAAGAAAAGATCAATCTTCGTCAACTGAGCCAGTTCTTCTACTGTATAGCCACGTCGAAGGGCTTCTGAAAGATAGAATAGACGATCATCCTGTGCCTTGACAATCTTTTCAACCAATTGGTCATCTGTCACTTGGCTGAGTTCAGGCATTTCATTGTGGTAGACACCGATTTCCAAAGAACGGCAGGCCTTGAGCAAACTTTCTTCGATATTACGACCAATGGCCATGACCTCACCAGTTGCTTTCATCTGCGTTCCAAGGCGACGCTCCCCTTTTTCAAACTTATCAAATGGGAAACGTGGGATTTTTGCCACAACGTAGTCAAGAGCAGGCTCAAACATAGCATAGGTTGTTCCAGTAACAGGGTTCACCATTTCATCCAAGGTCAAGCCGACCGCAATTTTTGCTGCCAATTTGGCAATCGGATAACCTGTCGCTTTAGATGCCAAGGCAGACGAACGAGACACACGTGGGTTTACTTCAATGACATAGTATTTGAAACTATGTGGATCCAGTGCCAACTGCACATTACAACCACCCTCGATTTTGAGAGCACGAATAATGCTGAGACTGGCATCACGCAACATCTGGTTTTCAATATCCGAAAGCGTCTGCGTTGGGGCAAATACGATAGAATCTCCAGTATGAATCCCTACAGGATCAAAGTTTTCCATGTTACATACGACCAAGGCATTGTCAGCCGCATCGCGCATCACTTCGTATTCAATTTCCTTGAATCCAGCAATGGAACGCTCAATCAAACACTGGGTCACCGGTGATAATTTCAGACCATTTTCTGCAATTTCACGCAGTTCTTCTTCATTGGCACACATACCACCGCCAGTACCACCCAACGTGAAGGCTGGTCGAACAATGACAGGGTAGCCAATTTCACGAGCAAATTCCAAAGCCTCATCAACTGTTGTCACAATCGTTGACTCAGGAATAGGCTGATTGAGGTCTTCCATGAGTTGTTTGAAGAGGTCACGGTCTTCTGCCTGATCAATTGCAGACAGTTTGGTTCCCAACAGCTCAACTCCAAGCTCATCTAAAATACCAGCCTTAGACAATTCCATGGCCATGTTGAGACCAGTCTGACCACCAAGAGTTGGCAAGAGAGCATCTGGACGCTCCTTCCGTAAAATCCGTGTGACAAATTCAAGCGTAATTGGCTCAATATAAACCTTGTCCGCAATCTCTTTATCTGTCATGATAGTCGCAGGGTTTGAATTGACCAAGACGACACTATAGCCTTCTTCCTTCAGAGCCAAACAAGCCTGAGTCCCAGCATAATCAAACTCCGCAGCCTGACCGATAATAATCGGACCAGACCCAATCACCATAATTTTCTTAATATCCGTACGTTTTGGCATAATGTATGATACAAAGCCCGTTAAGAGGACAAAGCGAAAATAGGAAACGCGACGCCGATGCTTCAAGCATCAAGACGACGTTTATCTTTTTCGCACAGTCCTAAGGGCGTGTTCGAATAGGAAACTCGAACCTGTATCTTCTCCTTTCTATTCGTCAACTCACAGGTTGACATTAAATAAGATAAGTCCGACGTTTAGAATCTCAATTCGATAATAATTGAAATTCTAAACTAGTGTCAGAGTTAGCAAAGGTCCCATAGGACTTTGCGTAGGAGGACACATGCATTCGCATGAAGTCCGACTTGCTCTGACCGACGCAGTAAGGTTTAGCTCGATAGGAGTCAAACCTTACTGCCCTTTTTTAAACGAATCCATCAAATCCATAAATTCATCGAAAAGATAACTTGCATCGTGTGGACCAGGTGCTGCATCCGGGTGGAATTGGACAGAGAAACCTGGATAGTACTTGTGGCGTACCCCTTCTACTGATTTGTCATTGATTTCCTCGTGGGTAATCATCAAACATTCTGGCAAATCCTCACGAGCCACTGCATAACCATGGTTCTGACTGGTAAAGTCCACTCGACCTGTCGCAATTTCACGCACCGCATGGTTGAAACCACGGTGACCAAACTTCATTTTATAAGTCGTTGCCCCATTTGCTTTTGCAAAAAGTTGGTGCCCCATACAGATACCAAAAATTGGAATCTTCCCAAGAATGCCACGAATCATATCCAAGGCTTCAGGAACATCATCTGGGTTTCCAGGACCGTTCGAAAGCATGACACCATCTGGATTGAGGGCAAGAATTTCTTCTGCCGTCGTGTCGTAAGGTACAACTGTCACATTGCAATCACGCTTGGCTAATTCACGAAGAATAGAATGTTTTAAGCCAAAATCGACTAGAACTACACTACGTCCAACTCCAGGCGCAGGATAGGCCGTCTTTGTAGATACTTGCTGGATGTTGTTGGTTGGCAAAACAGTCGCTCTCAACTGGTCTGTCAAATGTTCAACAGAATCACCGACATTTGCCAAGGTTGCCTTCATAGTACCGTGCTGACGAATAATTTTAGTTAAGGCGCGTGTGTCAATGCCAGAAATTGCTGGAATTTTCTTAGCCTTTAAGAATTCATCCAAAGTCATCTGGTTACGCCAGTTGCTTGCTCGACGAGCCCACTCGCTAACCACAACACCCTTACAAGTCGGCTTGATTGACTCATAATCATCACGGTTAATCCCGTAATTTCCTACCAAGGGATAGGTAAAGGTTAAAATCTGACCGTTATAAGACTGGTCCGTGATAGATTCCTGATAACCAGTCATCCCCGTTGAGAAAACCAACTCACCAGTCACATCAATATCAGCACCGAAGGCCTCCCCTTCAAAAATAGTGCCATCTTCCAAAATTAAACGTCTTTTTGACATAATCTATGATACAAAGCCCGTTAAAAGGACAGAGTGAAAATAGGAAATTCGGCGCCGACGCTATAGGCGTCAAGTCGATATTTATCTTTTTCACACAGTCCTTAGGGCATGTTCGAATATAAAAATCAAATCTTACTCGAACCTGTATCTTCTCCTTTCTATTTTCTATCTCTCCGGATAGAATTAAATAATAGTCCGACGTTTGTAAGGTCAATTCGAAAATAATTGACTGTACAAACTAGTGTCAGAGTTAGCAAAGGTCCCATAGGACTTTGCGCAGGAGGACAAATGCTTTAGCATATCATCCGACTTGCTCTGACCGACGCAGTAAGGTTTAGCTCGATATTAGATAAACCTTACTGCTAGTGCAAGGGATAGCCTTAAAGTATATCACCATTTCTAAGAGCAGGTGTCAACATCTCAGCGCAGTGGTTGAATGGCTTTAACAGTCTGGGAGACTGTTAAAGGTTGGAGACAAGATTTGCAAAGCAAATCTCAGTAATTCGTATTCTATACTCCAAATTTAACCTCTACGACTGATACGAACTCTGTTCGCTCTATTTCCAACTTCCAACTGTCTCCCAGACAGTTGGAAGTATGCGGAGGTGGGAGTGAAACAGTCTGGGAATAGACTGTTTCAGCTCAACAACTTAAATTAAAGACTTGTTGACGAACTCTTTTTTACTTTTCGAGTTCTTTCCCACTCCCAGGCGTAGGGAAATGAGTTGCTTGCAACCATTGACCTGTCCCTTGCCTTTCTATTCGTCGCCTCTCTGAGCGACATTAAATAAGATAAGTCTAACAAATTTCTAACTGCTCAGTTCTAAGATACCTGAACAACTCACTTTTAAGCCTTGCCATTGACAATAGCTTCCAAAATCGCCATCCGAACAAAGACACCATTTTGCATTTGGCGGACAATGCGTGATTTGGGAGCCTCTACCAAGTGGTCATCAATTTCTACATCACGGTTAACAGGAGCCGGATGCATGACAATAGCCCTATCTTTCAATCGCTTATAGCGTTCATCAGTCAAGCCATGCAAGCGATTATAGGTCTCTTTAGAGAAACCACCATCACCATCATGTCGTTCGTGTTGCACACGGAGCAACATCAGTACATCTACCGTTTCCACAATATCATCAATATTCAAATGCTGACCATAGACATCAAATTCCTCTGCGTACCATTCCTCCGGTCCAGCAAAGAAAATTTCAGCCCCCAAACGTTTCAAAATTTGCATATTGGACTTAGCAACCCGTGAGTGTGTAATATCACCTGCAATGGCAATCTTCAAGCCTTCAAAAGTTCCAAATTCCTCGTAAATAGTCATCAAATCAAGCAAGGACTGGCTTGGATGTTGGCCTGAACCATCCCCACCATTGACAATTGAAGTCTGGATGGTAGGACTATCAATCAATTGCTTGTAATAATCCACTTCCGAATGACGAATCACGCAAATGTCAACACCAAGTGCCGACATGGTCAAAATAGTATCATACAAGGTTTCACCCTTATTGACTGAGCTGGTACGAGCATCAAAGTCAATCATTCCCATATCCAAACGAAGCTCTGCCATTTCAAAAGACTTATGCGTCCGAGTTGAATCCTCGAAGAAAAGGTTAGAAGCATAGTACTTCCGATCCAACTCTACCTTTTCACCGCGTTTAAAAGCAATACCACGTTGAATGAGTCCCAATACTTCTTCATTTGAGAGGGTCTCCATTGTAACCAAGTGTTTGAGTGAAACTTTACCATTTGTAATTGTCATGATGATACCTACCTTTATGATCTAGATGTAGAATGATAATTTGTAAACGAAGCGACTATGCACCTTCAACCAGAAGAACAGCGTCTTGACCATCGATTTCAGCCATGTGCACAATGATTTCTTCAGAACGGCTAGTTGGAATATTCTTCCCAACATAATCTGCTCGAATAGGCAACTCCCTGTGTCCACGATCCACAAGTACCGCTAAACTAACACGAGCTGGACGGCCCAAGGACACTATGTTGTCAATAGCAGCACGAATAGTTCGTCCTGTATAAAGCACATCATCTACTAATATAACATCACGATCGTTGACATTGGCAGTCATATTTGTCGTATCATCTTCTACCTTCATGTCATCTCGAAACGGCTTGGTATCCAACTCTCCCAACGGAACGTCGATACCCTCTAATTGCTTAAGCCTCTCCTGAATCCTCTTTGCAATGAAAACACCCCGTGTTTTAATCCCTGCAAGGACAATATTATCCAAATTCTTATTCCGTTCGATAATTTCATAAGTGATACGGGTGATCGCCCGCTTCATGGTCATATCGTCAACGATTTCTTTTGTCTTCATAAGACCTCCAAAAGTATAGAAAAAGTCTCCTTATACAAGGAGACTATGAAAATATAGGCTAGTTAGAACCAACCTGCTTAACATCCGACTCCTTGTCTGCCTCTCTGGACAGGTTTTAAAGGATTGATTATAGAGAAGTATAGCACAAATTTCCTACGTAAACAAATTCTTACTGTAAAATTTGCGAAAATCTTCGGATTTTGCTGAGAATTTTACTTGTTTAGCAGACTGCAACGGACATTTAGGGATTTTACACCTGCCAAAATAAATCCGCAAATCAGATAGACCACAAAAATTGTCCCTGCATAAGTCAATACATAAGGCCAACCATACTTTGGCACGTTTAGGAAGAAATAGGCAAAGGGACTGTCCTTAGCATCTGGGATTGGAATTTTTATGAAAAGACCATTCACTAGACCAAAAATCATGTAGAGAACAGGCAAAAGCGTCCACCAAATCGGGTCAAACCACTTGTACTGTTGCTGACGATCTACTATTAGGGTATCTAACAAAAAATATAAGGGAACAATATAATGGCAGAGTAGATTTTCAAGACGCCAGAAATCGTCTGCCAAAGGTGCCAACATAAAGTGATAGACTACACAAGTAATCATGATAGACATGGTCACAGCGGCCTTTATCCGAAGAAAACGTGACGTCTGTAAATCCACACTTTTACTCATGGCATAGACCATATAGACAGCAAACAGAGATACTAATAAATTAGATTGTACCGTATAATACATGAGCATCCCGATACCATATTTAATGATTTCTAAGGCGGTACCTGTGATGGCTAAAATGGCTAACAGGCATCTACTGTAAAACAAAATACTTTGATGTTTCATAATATCCTTTCAAAAACGACAAAAGACTGGATTGACCAGTCCTTTTTATTAGATTTTCTTAACAAATTCAGATTTCAGCTTCATCGCACCGAAACCATCGATTTTACAATCAATATTGTGATCGCCTTCAACGATACGGATGCCTTTAACACGTGTACCTTGTTTAAGGTCCTTAGGCGCACCTTTCACTTTCAAATCTTTGATAAGCGTCACAGTATCGCCGTCCGCCAAACGATTGCCGTTAGCATCAATTGCAACAGGTCCACTTTCTTCCTCAGCTACATCTGCTGGGTTCCACTCGTAAGCACACTCAGGGCAAACCAAGAGGGCACCGTCTTCATAGACATATTCAGAATTACATTTTGGACAATTTGGTAAAGTTTCCATTCTTACTCTCCTTAACATTTTTCATGTTCTAGTATAGCATTTGTTGAAAAAATGGGCAAGATGATAAGGTTTTCATACTATTATTCAGCCTTGCGCAGTTTTTCAAGTGTCTCCTGAAAAATAGCTGGCGCTTCTGCCGTAAATTCAACAACCTCACCAGTTCTCGGATGAGTAAATCCAAGCGTTCTGGCATGAAGAAATTGGCCATGCCCTTTTAGTGTTTTCCTTGGGCCGTAAGCTTCATCACCCGCAACCGGATGACCAATATAAGCCATGTGGACACGAATTTGGTGAGTTCGTCCTGTTTCCAAGGTCAATTCCACCAAAGTGTAGTCACCAAACCGCTCCAAAACCTGAAAACGTGTCACCGCTTCTTTCCCTTTGGCAGTCACCGCTTGTTTCTTGCGGTCTTTTTCAGAACGACCAATCGGCGCCTCAATTACTCCGCGATCATTTGGTAGATTGCCGTGTACAATAGCCCAATACTTACGAAGGGATTTCTTATCTTTCAATTCAGCAGCAAGCTTTGTATGGGCATCATCGTTTTTAGCAATCATGAGCAAGCCAGATGTATCCTTGTCAATCCGATGGACAATACCTGGTCGCAAGACACCATTGATGCCTGACAAATCTTTTACGTGATAAAGGAGAGCATTGACTAGCGTTCCAGACGTGTGACCAGCCGACGGATGAACGACCATCCCTTGAGGTTTATTTACAACAGCAACATCCTCGTCCTGAAAGACAATCTCTAAAGGAATATCCTCAGCAACATAGTCGATTTCTTCTACTTCTGGAATTTGATAGGTTAGAACATCCCCAACCTGCACACTATATTTAGCTTTTTTAGGCTGTCCATTGACCAAAACCTGACCAGCCTTAATCTGCTCATTTGCAACCGAACGAGACAAATCCGTCAAATCCGACAACGCCTTATCCAAACGAATGCCACCAACCTCAACTCTTACTTCCATCACTCTCTTCTTTCATAATACAAATAAATAAAATACCTACACCAACTGTCAGACAAATATCTGCTACATTAAATACAGGGAAACTAATAAAATCCAAGTGAAACATGTCCACCACATATCCCAATCTAAGACGATCAATAAAATTCCCAAGAGCACCAGCAATCATCAAAGACAGACTGAATAAAGTCCAGATATTGCCCTTGATCTGTTTGATATAGTACCACACTAGGCCTGTCACAGCAACAATTGTCATTATCGTGAAAAACCACTGCTGATTTTGTAAAATCGACCAGGCTGCACCATAATTTCTTAGATAAGCCAAGCTCATCAATCCTGGTATAAATTCCGTTACCGTATCTAATTCAATATTGGCAACTGTCCAAGCTTTTACAAACTGGTCCAAACCAATTAATACTACCATCAAAAATGGAAATCCAATTTTACGCATTTTCATCCTTCTTCTTATCAAAATATGCCTGCATGGTTTCAATAAAGTCTTTGGCACAAGAACTAAGTTCATCATTAGCTCGTTTAACGTAGACCATGCGATTGTCTACCTTTCCTTTGAAAGGAATTACGGTAATGCCATTGACACTCTCGTCATCAAGATAGCCCGAACCAGTTGCATAGGCATCCGTACGCTCCAAAATTCCATTCAGAGTAGCACGGTCTGTCACATCAAACACAACTGAGGAATCCGACGTATCAATCAAGTTCTCGGAATAATAAAGATAAGCCTCTTTTTCTTGAGTGAACCGTACGGCAGGTAGGCCTACCAAATCTGCTGGATCAATCTCAGCTTTCTTGGTCAAAGGATGATCTTCACGAAGGTAGATATGAGTCTGAAATGCAGACAAATCTACAGCTTGCAAGTGAAGTTTATCCAATTTCTGCATGATTCCTTTTGTATTTCTCTCGTTCAAATAAATAATACCAAGCTCGCTATAACCTTGAGCAACCTCATCTAAAATCTGTACTGTAGTCGATTCAAAAATGCGAAAATGAGGGTACTGCGAGTGGCTACGAGAGAACTCCGTAATCAATGGGGGAAGAAAATCATAATGCTGACTTGAAATTGAAAAAGTCTTCTCACCTTCTTCAGGTTGCAAATAGAGATGCTCAAACTGATCAAATCCCTTAACTAAAGCCTGAGCTTTCTCATAGAATTCCATCCCTTTTTGTGTCAAAAAAGTTCCTGAACTAGTTCGGCTAAAAATTTGAAAACCTAACTCTTTTTCCAAATCACGAATGGAAATGGACAAACTAGGCTGGGAAACGTACATTTTCTCTGCTGCTTCCCGAAAAGTACCACTGTTGGCAATGGCTACAACGTAGCGTAATTGTTGAATATTCATACCTGATACCTCTTAAAACTGCTTCTACCATTATATCAAAAAAAGCAAGAATTTGCTGAACTCTTGCGTTTTCATAAATAGACTATTCTTCTCTTATATAACTTCCAGGTTCCCAAATCCTCTTCTTCAACTGCAATTTGAAAGGCTTTGGAATTTCTGTTCGCCAAATCATCGATGACTAATTTTACTAAGGTGGAACCCATACCGCTTCCTCTGAACATTTCATCTACTACTGAACGTAGAACTTATAGGCAGCGTAACAGTGCAGATGGCAAAATATTTTTATCCTATAGAGAAGATATTGCCGTCTTGAATCACTTCTATCGTACACTTTTAAAAATTGCAAAATCAAATTACAAAAAAGACTCTCCGAAAACAACTCGGAAAGCCTATTGTTTGCTATTTCTAGCTCAACTCTCTCTTTTATTTCAAGGAGAGTTGCTAAAAAGGTTCCCCGAACCTTTGCCTTTCATTTAATTTAAAAAAGGCAAGAAAAAAATGGTCCACTGGACCATTTGCGCTTCTTCTGTTTCTAGAGCCCAAGAAAAAATGGTCCACTGGACCATTTTTTTACTTAGCGATTGGGTAAACAGATACTTGTTTCTTATCGCGACCTTTACGTTCGAAGCGTACAACGCCTTCTACTTTAGCGTAAAGAGTGTCATCTCCACCACGACCTACGTTAGCTCCTGGGTAGATTTTTGTACCACGTTGGCGGTAAAGGATTGAACCACCTGATACAGTTTGGCCGTCAGCAGCTTTCGCACCAAGGCGTTTCGCTTGTGAGTCACGACCGTTTGACGTTGAACCTCCACCTTTTTTGTGGGCCATAAATTGCAAGTTATCAAGATTCAAGTTTAACATATGTTATTCCTCCGAATTTCTGTAATGATTGTTTCAAGCTACGCCTTAAGCGTTGATAGCGTTGATAACAACTTTTGTGTAAGGTTGACGGTGACCTTGTTTGCGGTGGCTACCTTTTTTAGGTTTGTACTTGAAGGTAACAACTTTTTTCTGTTTACCTTGTTTTTCAACAGTACCAACAACAGTAGCGCCTGCTACGAGTGGAGTACCCACAACAGTTTTCTCACCACCAACAAGAACTACTTCTTCGAAAGTAACTTCTTGACCTGCTTCAACGTTCAATTTTTCAACGTAGATAGCTTGACCGACTTCAACTTTAACTTGTTTGCCGCCAGTTTTAATGATTGCATATGTGCTCATTATGCACCTCCTATGATTTTTGGGCCTTGCCCGAATTTAATGTGAAGACTCGCCTAGTACCGTGGGACGAACCACTTTATCTTGCTCAATAAAAATTAAGTTCAGACTAGGCAACGCAGACACAGGTAGAACTTAGGTTCACCAAGTTAAGTCAACGACGTTTGAGCTTAATTTTTGCAGAGCAACGGCATTCGTGCGGTTGCACAGGAAATGTGCATAGTCAACAGTCCTATTATAACAAAAACACCTGCAAATGCAAGTGTTTTGTATCATTTTTCTTACATTTCAAAAACTTCGCTCTCCTGCTTGTTTGGTAAGAACAGTGAGAGGACGATTCCGACAAGAGCTGGTAATAACCATGCCAATGATTGTCCTGCCAATGGCAGAGCTGAGATGATTTTTGAAACAGCAGTCCAGTTGAATTGTCCTGCTAACACTTCTACCAATGACAAAGCTGTCACTACTCCCACAGTTAATTGCATACCATAAGTGGAAAGCGGTACAAATTTGTTAACAATGGTAATCAAGACAATACAGATAGTAATTGGATAGAGAACCAAAAGAACTGGAACTGAGAAGGTGATGATATTGTTCAAACCGAGGTTGGCAATCCCAAAGCCAATCAAAGTAAAGATAGTCGCATATACTTTGTAGCTAAAACGTGGGAAACGCTCAGCGAAAAATTCACCTGAAGAAACAATCAAGCCAGCCGTTGTCGTAAAGCAAGTAACGATAACCATGGCAGCTAAGAAAATTTGTGCAGTTGGACCAAAAATAGCCTGTGTTGCTTGCGCAAGAATATAAACACCCTTATTGGTATCAGAAGCCAAAACATCAGCAGGCATAGGAAAATGATTTCCTAAGAAAGCCAAACCGACATATAGAGCTGAGAAAGCTAGGGCCACAACAAGACCAACTGACCAAATGGTAGATACATATTCTTTCTTGCTGGAGAAACCAAGTTGTTTTAAGGTATTGACCGCTACAACACTAAAGGCGATTGAGGCAAGGGCATCAAGGGTGTTGTATCCTTCAATAAATCCTGTACCAAATGCCTGTCCAGCTGAGTAAGCATCGGCTGCAGGAAGTGGATTTGTAGAACCATATTTAACAATACCCAGCACCACCAAAATCACAATCAAAATAGCGAATACTGGAGTTAAAATTCGTCCAATACTATTCAAAATCTGAGAAGGATTAAGGGCAATCAGGTAGGCTGCCACAAAGTAGAGAGCTGTAAAACCAAACAACCAGAGACCAAGATTCGCATCGCCCAATAATGGCGCAATACCAATTTCAAAGGAAGTTGTAGCCGTACGCGGAATGGCAAAGAAAGGACCGATAGCCAAATACAAGGCAACAAGATAAATCGTTGCAAAAGTCGGTGAAATCTTTCGAGAAATCTCATGCACATATCCTTTTGGATTCAATGTTCCGACAATCAAGGCAACGACAGCAATACCGACACCCGATACGACAAATCCTACAATAGCTGGCCAGAAATTCTCACCTGATAGCACACCAAGTGCAGGTGGGAAAATCAAGTTTCCTGCACCAAAAAACATACCGAACAGAAGTAATCCTGTTAGGGCTCCTTTTTTCATAATAACTCCTTTGTTTTTTTCTGAAGTCTTATTATATCATACAAATTCAATTTTTCCGAACGATTCGAACTAAAAAATCCAGTAATAACTGGATTTACATGTATGTCAAAACAATTGAATTCTACAGTAAGTCTTCAATCAAACTATCCACTTCGTCTTTCGCTTCCTCTTTCGGTGTGATTTCAGTTACGATAATCCCAGCCACAGCTCGTTCCACCAAGCCTTCTACATCCATTCGAGCCTCGTATTGCTCGACATTTTTGATTTTAGGGTTAGTTTTTGGACGGTCAGGGGCAAAGATGGTACAGCAATCCTCAAATGGCTGGATGGAAATATCAAAGGTATCAATTTCTTGAGCAATATCAATGATTTCCAACTTGTCCATGGTAACGACTGGACGGATAACAGGTGTATTTGTCACCGCATTGATGGCCTGCATAGATTCCAAGGTCTGACTTGCCACTTGTCCTAGACTTTCACCATTGATAATAACCATAGCACCACGCTCTTCCCTTACTCGGTCTGTAATCCGCATCATGAAGCGGCGTGTCAAGGTCATCAAATAAGCTTCAGGTGCTTTTTCCTTGATTTCTTCCTGAATTTCTGTAAACGGCACTTCGATAAAGGTGATATTACCACCAAAGGCAGTCAATTTACGAGTCAAATCATGGGCCTTTTTTAGTGCACCCGGGCTAGTATAAGGCGGACTTGCAAAGTGCAGGGCTTCGATTTCAACCCCACGTTTCAGTGCTAAATAGCCCGCAACAGGCGAATCAATACCACCTGATAACATAAGCGTTCCTTTTCCAGATGTTCCAACTGGGAGGCCACCCGCCCCCTTGATTTCTTCATGGGAAATATAAGCAGCGTCAGGACGAATTTCCACTCGCAAGGTAATATCTGGTGACTTCATCTGTACCTGTACATTTGGAATAGCTGTAAAAACCGCATCTCCAAGGACTTGGTTAAGGTCACGACTGTCCAATTCAAAATTGTGGTCACTACGACGCGCAGCAATCTTGAAGGTCATCCCTTCCTTGTAAATGGACTGCATTATTTCCACAACCGCTTCTTTCAAAGCTGGAACAGACTTTTCAACCTTATAAGATGGTGCGAAATTTTGGATCCCAAAAATCTTCTTCAAAGAAGCTGAAACTTCCTGATAATCCGCCCCATTCAAATAGACATGACCACGGTCACGGTCAAAATAAACGGTCACTTCTGGGTAAACAGAAAGGACATGCTTGATATTATTGCGGAGTTTGTTAACAAACCGCATCTTGTTTTTCCCTTTAGTTGACAATTCGCCATAGCGAATCATAATTTCTGAATAGTTCATACTACCTTACTTTCTGTGTGTTTTGATAAATTTGTTTGAAAATCGTGAGGAATTGTTCGATTTGCCCCATATCGTTGTCATCGTCCAAGCTGATACGGACGGCAGTTTGAGCCAACTTCTGCGGAACACCCATAGCAATCAGTGTTCCAGCCGGTTTTCCAGCCTTGGACGAGCAGGCTGAGGTTGTCGAAATGTAAATCTGGTGGTCTTCAAAGGCATGGACAATGACCTCGCCACGAATATTCTTAATCCCGAAAGTCACAATGCTTGGCACAAAGTCCTCCAGTCCAGAAAAAACTGTCACATCGTCGTATTTACCCAATTCATCTACCAGAATCTGCTTCATGGCTGCCAGTCGCTTCTGGCTATCTGCTGTCTTAGCCAAGGTCAAGCGGAGCGCCTTAGCCGTTGCTGCAATACCTGCCACATTTTCAGTTGTTGAGCGTTTATCGCTTTCCTGTCCTCCTCCTGTCAATAGCGGAGCGATTTTCTTGCCAGCTTTAATATAGACGAAACCTACTCCTCTGACAGAGTGGAATTTGTGACCTGAAAAACTAGCAAAATCAACCCTGTCTGTCAAATACCGTTCCGTTGGCACCTTGCCGATTGTCTGCACCGCATCCACATGGAAGGAGATGGTTGGCTTATCAGCTAACAGTTGAGATATTTCCTGAATGGGCTGAATAGCACCAATTTCATTGTTGACGGCCATGATAGAAACCAGTGTGGTATCTGGACGAATCAAGCTTTCTAAGGCTGAAACATCAACAAAACCTTGGGCATTGACCGGAGCCAAATCAACTTCAAAACCTTGCGTTTTGAGCCAAAGTGCTGACTCTTTTACCGCTGGATGCTCAATAGCTGACACAATGATGTGCTTGCCCAGATGTGCCTTTTCAAATGCCACTCCCTTGATGACCCAGTTGTCACCTTCCGTACCACCTGAGGTGAAAAAGATTTCCTTGCTGTCCTTGCCGAGAAGCTCTCCTATTTGCTTGCGAGATGCCTCTAAAATCCGTGTCGCCTGGCTACCCAGATTGTGGAGGCTGGATGGGTTGCCCCAGATTTTTGTCGCCACTTCCGTATAGGTTTTCAACACTTCTGGATAGACCTGAGTGGTCGCTGCGTTGTCAAAATAAATCATGTCTTCATTCCTTTTTTTGCAATAGTCCTATTTTATCACGTTTTCATGCCTTTCGCCAATCTTTAAGATAGTTTTAAACTTCCTATCTTAAACTAAAGGTGGAGGTACATCATGAATACACGTAAGAATACAAATAAAAAATCGGCTGGTTTAACTAATTTTCAAAAATATTTAACCTTTATCGGGTCTATTTTAGGGATTATCACTGCCTGCATCACTATCTACACCTTTACAGCAAAAACTGCAACATCCTCAACATCTCCAAGTACTACCATTTCATCATCCAGCGCCACTAGTCCCAGCCAATCATCAAGCGACAATCCGTTAACAGAAGTACAAGATTTAACAAGTTCAAGCTCCGAAACAACATCCTCAACCCAAACCGAGACCAGCTCTTCAGTAGAGTCTACTGCCTCTTCCTCGTCTACAGAAACGTCTGCTACCCAAGCTTCGGAGACAAGGACAGAAACCAGTACTGATACAGAGGTAACTAGTGGGGCATCCGAAACGACTTCTAATCAATAGCACAAAAATATTTGTTTTACTTTCTTGGATTTGAGATACTAATTTCAGGAGGTGTGCAATATGAAATACGTCATTCTAAAAACGCCGATTTTCGTTTGGCTACTGATTTTTGCACTTATACAAGTCTTCGCCTTATCGTCATTTTTACCAGAACCATTTGATACTCGTTCATTGCTCCCCATGGGAGTATTGAACGGTTGTTCAGTCAGGGTTTCCAGTGAAGTTAAAGACCTGGATGGCCAGTATGCTCCATTTAAGTACTTATGGTGGGTGATACTAGGATGGACTGTAATCGGTATTCTATTTGGTATCACTATAAACGCACCACTAGAATTGCACATTGCCCTGATTGTACATGCAATCGCAGGAGGAATAGGCTACCGCCTTATTGAACGTTATGCAGTTTATCGCTATCATTATTTACAAGTCATAACCACCCGTGAAAACGGGTGGCTTGTACACCGGCTATAAGCCGTTTCTCTCCAGCGACGTCTAA
>NZ_ASCA01000006.1 GCF_002760245.1 Streptococcus suis YS161
TTAGACGTCGCTGGAGAGAAACGGCTTATAGCCGGTGTACAAGCCACCCGTTTTCACGGGTGGTTATGACTAATATTTTGAGAGCATTTCATACTCAACGAAAATCAAAAGTAGCCTAGGAAACGAAGTCGAAGATAGAACTGGAGTTCATCAAGGCAAGTTGACAACGGATAATTTTGATTTTTGAAGAGTATCAACTTCTGCCAAGAATCAATTACTACCTTGATGACTTCTCAAAATCATTCCCCAACTTCATTTCTCACACATTGCAAGGCCGCACCGATAACCTGGTGCATATCGTAGTAACGATAATGACCAAGACGCCCACCAAAAATAACATTTTCTTGCTGCTCTGCAAGGCGCTTGTAGGTCGTATAGAGTTTGTTGTTGCGATCATTATTGACTGGATAGTATGGCTCATCGCCTCGTTTCCAGGTCTTCGAATACTCACGAGTAATTATGGTTTTATCTTGTGTACCGAATTCGAAATGTTTGTGTTCGATGATTCGAGTATAGGGTGTCTCGCTATCTGTATAGTTGACAACCGCGTTCCCTTGATAGTTTTCCATATCCAACACTTCTGTCTCAAATCGAAGGCTACGATATTCCAATTCACCAAGTTGGTAATCAAAAAACTCGTCAATCATTCCTGTAAAGACAATCTTCGGATAGGTAGCTAAATAGTCTTCCTTATTGGCAAAGAAATCAACATTTGTCTCTACATCGATATTTTCATGATCCAACATTTTTTCAACAATCTGCGTGTAACCGCCGATTGGAATACCTTGATAAGTATCGTTAAAGTAGTTATTATCATAAGTCAAACGAACAGGCAAGCGACGGATGATGAAGGCAGGTAACTCCGTACACGGCTTTTCCCATTGTTTCTCGGTGTAGGACTTGATCAATTTTTCATAGATGTCTGTACCAACTAGTGAGATGGCTTGCTCTTCCAAGTTCTCAGGTGTTTTACCACCCAAGACAGCACGCTGTTCAGCAATTTTTTCCTCAGCTTCTGCAGGTGTCACCACACCCCACAGCTTGTTAAAGGTATTCATGTTGAATGGAAGATTGTAAATCTCACCCTTGTAGTTAGCGACTGGTGTGTTTGTGTAGCGGTTGAACTCCGCAAACTGATTCACATAATCCCAAATTTCTTTTTCGGAAGTATGAAAGATATGTGCACCATACTCATGAACTTGGATACCTTCTACTTCTTTGGTATAGATGTTACCTGCAATGTGGTCTCGTTTTTCGATAACCTTTATTTTTTTACCCTTTTTAGCTGCCTCATGAGCAAAGACCGCACCGAACAGCCCTGCACCAACAACTAAGTAGTCGTAATGTTTCATATATTTTTTGTTTTCTCCTAAAATTTCTTCATTCTCACTGGTACTTAATCTCCCATTTCGCACTCTCTCGAAATGAATAAGTCACTTATTATGTATCTGATTTACGTAAGCAAGGGAAGACCTGTCGAGTTCTCTCCCATTCCTGAAGTTCCTAATAATATTCTAGCATGGTAAAAGGATTTTTTCCAATGTCTATTAAATGATGACGAATTGTATCAGAATAATTTACAAAAATACCTTATTTTGTTTAACATAAGGTAGAAAAGACATGCATTTTTCAGACGAACAGCCCCAATCAAAAAAAGTACCAATTTCAGCAATCTTTCCAATCAACTGGACATACCATTCCTTTTGAAAGAAAGATTTCGATTGTTGTATACTAAAATATTTGCTAGAATAAATTGAATATTATTGATATTTAAGAAAGGTGTATATGCAAATTCATAGTAACTTCCCAAACAAATTCGCAGGAATCAGAAAAAAATTACAGCAACTATCCAAAATGAACAATAAACTGGAAAATCAAGTAGCATTTGATGGTCATTCATATCTATCGACTATTGATAACGAAAAAAAGAAATTCGAAAATTTGTCTCCATTAGATTATAATATTTATCTCAAACAAGGGGAAGACACAATAGAAAGTAATTATTATAGTAGTTACTGCGAAATGATTGACTACGCCTTTAAAGACCCATCTATTCAAAATGTATGTATAAGCGGAAACTTTGGTACTGGAAAAAGTTCCATCATTCAAAGCTATTTTTCAGGAAAAAATCAGAAAAAATTTAAACCAATCTTTATCTCTTTGGCTCATTTTTCAACTTTAGCTGGCAACCAACTGAATAGTCAACAAGAATCGAAGAACAATACTATTGACAATATCCTTGAAATGAAGATAGTCAATCAGCTAGCACATCAAATTAACCCTCAGAGAATTCCAAAAGCAAACATCATCTCGAAGAAAAATACTCATCCATTTATGAGTTGGATAGCTGCACTCTCAATCCTCTTTTTTATTATTTATCTAAAATATATTCTCCCAATAATGGAAGATAAAATTACTTATACTTTATATAACTTCCCGCCAAAAATAGATGTGCTTGATTTGTTTCTAATTGGAATCTCCATTACAACACTATTTCTTCTGGTTAGATTTATGTATCAGTCAATCCAACTAATAAACTCTGGTAAACTATTTGCTAAATTTTCTGTCAGTACTTTAGGTACTACAATTAATCTCGAACAAACTGACCTAACTTCCATCTCCTATTTTGATCATTTTTTATCAGATGTTATATATATGTTTGATTATTCTGGTGCTGAGGTTGTTATATTTGAAGACCTTGATAGGTATAGTGACCACTCTATATTTGAAAAGCTGAGAGAAATCAACACCATCGTAAACTACAAACGAAAAGAACGCAAAAAGAACAAAATAGTATTTTTCTACTTAATCGGTGACAATGTCTTTCTAGGTAATACAGATAAACAAGAAGATATGAATGAAGAACTTCATACAGTTGTTCACCCATTAAACACTGGAAGAATAAAACATCACTCTCCAATTACAGAAAAAACAAAATTTTTCGATTTCATTATTCCAATAGTTCCTGTATTCAATTCTTCCAATGCTTATGAATACTTGAGTACAATGCTTGAAAATAATCCTCCTGAATTTGATGCGGAATTCGATGATTTCTTATATGAAATCTCATTATTTATTGATGATTTTAGAGTCTTAAAAAATATTGTAAATGAATATAACATTTATAAACGCATCCACCAGATTCCTTATCCAGACGATATCAATCAACATGATAAAAAACATCTCGATAATAAGAAACTACTTTCGCTCATTATCTATAAACACATAGAAATGGAAGATTTTAATATGTTAACAAAGAATTCAGGTAAACTTTTTGAAGAACTTAACAAATAAATCGAGGCAATAAAATGAATAACCTACTAAATTACATAACTAAAAACAAATTGATAGATAACTCCTATAATGACTATCTTATCAGATACAGTGGCAAAGGTTTATCTATAAATGACCGAGATTATATACGAAATATATATGCTGGAAACATTCAGGATGAACTAAAGGTTCATCGAAAAATAGATAACCCTCGCGAAGTTTTAGCAAGACTAAACAAGAAGTATCTTGGGAGCGATGCTTTTTTCAATGACAGTATGTATAATTACTTGGAAGGTATGCTATATGATGACGACATTCAAAATATAGGAAAAATACACAACTACTTTAAAGATATCGTACTTTCAAAAGAAGATGGCAGAGTCAATATTCATTTAAGAAATGCTTATTTTATCATATTGAAAAATCTTAGCCAGAATGATGACGAAATTAGTATACTTGATTCACCAGCATTTCTCCAGTTAAAAAGCTGGATATATTATAGAAATTCAGAACTATTACAAAATACAACAGATCCATCAACAAAATTATTACTCTATCTTGTTGGTGATGACGACTTTAACGATCTATTTGATAGCCTAGAGGAACTGAACTCCTCTATTGATTGGGTTTCCAAAAAATATATATCAACAATCAGCCCATCAAAAATATTACCGACAGTTTAGATTTATTTGCTGCAAGCATGCCATTTGAACCGGATAAATATTACTTTTTCTCTAAACTAGTAAAAAATAGATTGATTCACATTAATAAAAACAATTTATTAGCAATGTTTAACACTACTGAGATCTATTATGAATTAAAGGACAATGACTATTTTCCAATTTCGCATGATTTCCCTAAAATCTTAGAAATTAATAATCTTATTGATTACTTGCAGTTTGAAGCTAGTAAAGAAATATATAGGAACTATCTACATGAAATTGTGGAAGTCTATATAGAATCAAGTAAATTTGATTTTGATGACCTAGTGGGTACTGTTGCAACAATCACCCCCATCACAGCAAATATAGATAATCTACTAATGCTTTACAATTTACTAGAAGGTAGTGATAATCAAAGCTATATCATTCGATTATCAGATATTAATCTTGCTTGGAGTATCCTTTTGGAAGAATGTCCTATTCCATTAAATAGCGATAAGGAAAAAGAACAATTTTTACAAGCGGTGAGAGAGCGAATCTATATGCCTGATCTCATTGCAAAATTAAATGAAATTACACCCTCATCGAATAATGTAAAAAAAATATTATCCGTGATACATACAAATCAAGTTTTAACTATCCCATTAGACAGGATTGAAAACCAAGATGTAAAAAATACTATACTTGAATACCAACAAACTATTAAAATCTAAAACATCATTGATCTCATTTCATCCAATCGTGAACTCACAAAGCACACTGCAAACCAGTTACAATACGAAAATCTCATCAGAATTAACATCGAAAATATCCCTACAGACAAAATGGAAAGATATAAATATATTCTAAAAAACAAGCTACAGTACTTATCTGATCCTCAAAAGCAACAAGAGTTGACAACTATTATTGATTGAAAAAGGCTCCAAAGTCCTGTCGACTCTGGAACCTTTTTCTATTTATGTGCTTTCTTAACTTTTCCGAATCAAAATCGTATCGTTTTGCCGTTTACAAAAGACTCAGAATGATACTACTTTCAGATATACTTATAGAGCTCAAGGAATATTAACAAATGTCTTCTTCAGTATCTAGAATAGAGATAACATTTTCTGTTAAGCCTTCCTGCAATATTTTAATTTGATTCTCCTCTAATAATTTTTGGATTCCATAAACGTGTAATAAATACTGAGGAAAGGCACTGAGTAATATTACTTCCGAGGTTGGTTGGTTGATAAATTTATTAAACTGATTAATAAATACTTCCTTGGAGTCTATCGAAGCATCCATAGACTCAATATCAATCCCTAAAAATTTTAATATGTGACTTGTATAATCAATTAAATAATTCCATATAAGAAAGGAATCTAACATTCTAGTCTGAATTGCACCATTCTTACGAATAAAACTCTTACATACATCTTTAAAGTGTACTGGCGAAAAAATTGGAAATGTGTAGAAAGAAACACTTTGGTCAGTAATAAATTTTTCATGGAAATATTGATTCGCTTCCGCCATTGGATAACTTAAAAATAGTTTACCATTCTCCGTCTCATCATCAAATGTATCAAACATACTTTCAAGTTGACTTTTTATTTCAAAGAAATCTGACTCAGGAGTATGGTGGTGCATGTCTAAATCAAAGAAAAGATAGATTAAGGAAAAATCCTCACTTGAATATGGGAATTTTTCCCCTTCTTTTTCCCTAATAAGATCTACAATTTGTACAAACTGATATTTTATGAGATCTTGATATAGAACATAGATATTAGTAGAATAAATAGTTATTTCATATTCAATTATGGGATTTTTCTGGATGTTATTCTGAAATTTACAAACTGACCTAACTAAATTTCTATCTGGATTTTTTCCTTCAGTTATAAACAAAATCTTTTTAACCATTATTAAAAAATCCTGTTCGATACATTTTTTCTATATTTTGGGTTTTTCTAATAATCATATCAGTACGATTTGTTAAATTTGAAATTTCGTTACTATCAATGATGTAGTAACAATCTGGTCGCAATAAATTATTAGACATATTTGTTGTATTATGTGAAGTAATAATTGTTTGTATATTAGGGTTTTCAATTAATTTTTTAATAACTTTTCTTGACACATCATTGTGAAAATAAGCATCAAATTCATCCATAAAAACAAATTGTACTCCCTTTTCAAATGATAAGTACCAGTAAAAGAATAGGGTCAATGAACGTGTACCTTTGGACATGAGCCCTTGAAAATCAGCTGTCTTTCCTGAACTAAATTTAGCATAAATACGCTTTTCACCATCAACATCCTTTTCAATTAAATCATAATCAATTCCAAGATCTCTTAAAAAAGAATTGTAGTTTTTCAGATTGCCAGACTCTATAATGGAAGATGCAATATTTTCAGCTCCAGTCTTATATCCCCTATATCGGTTTCCATCTAAAGAATCGAAGGAAAGCATATTATTGACAAACTTCATCATTTTAAGAAACAGTTTTGAATTTATATCTGTTTCTGATTTTAATGCAGAATTAGAGCGAATATATTTTACAATAGACAAATCACTAATAGAAAAATCAAAAATTAAGTTCTCTGTTCCTTGTAAATTTACAATAATATTGTCAGTATCTAAATCAGCATCAATAATCACCTCATTATTGATGAATAATTTTTCCTCAACTAATTTACGAAAACCCGCTTTTTTATATGTGTACTTTAATTCATCCTGTCCAAATTGAAATACGTATTCAAACTCAGCACTATCTTCATTAGAATCCAAATTCAAATAATGCCTATCATACTCCTCAGCTCTGATATGCTTGTCTGTCAAATGAGAAACAATATCCATAAGTGCTAAACCTAGATTCGTTTTACCACTTGCATTATCACCATAAATCAATGAATTTTTAATAATTCCGTTTTCAACACCTTCTAAATTATATTCATAATTTCCTGCTGTTAAATTGAAATGTAGTTCATTTTTGAAGTTTCTAAATCCTTTAACTTTGAATGATTTAATCATAGCTTACTCCTTTAGTGTAATTTTTTTACACCAATTTAATCATACTAGATTTATATGATAATGTCAACGAAACCATAAGAACCTTGTACAAATGAAGATAAAGAAAATGCATGTAGCTGATTTCTAGCTACATGCATTTTGGAAGAAGACCAAGAGGTCCTCTCTAAATATTTGCTGCCATCTACCCATTGCGGTTGACAAAGTGCCGACTTTTTCAATGAGCCTACAATAGTCTTTTTCTAAGTGTTAGCTGATAACAACTCACTACAATTAACAAACAGTATCTAAGCGTTGAATTTTATTTACTTTTTCATTTTCAAATTCAACTAAAAAACTATCAATGAGTTCTATTTTTTTAAAATCAGAAGAAATCAATTCCTGCTTAATTTCTACCAAGAAAACATTTTGAGCGTTTTGGAATATTCTAACTCCCTTGTCATCCCATTCTGAAAAGAAATTACTACCTTTTATTTGCTCATAATATTGTACCAATGACTCTAATGCTGTTGTGCTGCATATTTTGTTAAGTCCACTAGTACGTACGTCAGTATTAGTATATGCGAATTGAAAAGTTGATTTAATTTTTGATTCTTTTGAAGGTTCCGATTTCGATAAAATGAATATCCAACCATAACCAACAAGAAGAGCCAAAATAGGTCCAAACACAGCAATAATAAAAAGCCACGGATTTGTATCGATTTTCAATTCAAGTAAAAGTAGTCCACTATAGTATTTAGCAAACTTTGGGAACAAAGCATTAATAAAGATACCATAAATAGCCTGCATAAAATAGAAAAATTTTATAAATGTAACACGTTTCTCTATTTTATCATGATTGAATGTCTCAATACCATTATAATTTAATAGAGGCTTAAAAAGCTTAATATCCAGTAAACTAGTAAATAATAGGGTAAACAATGTCCTAAAAACATCTGAAACTAGCCATGATACAGAAACTAAGCCAATCGCCAAACTAAACGTATAAATAACAACAGCAATTAAAAACCTTTTCATTTCAACACCTCATAGAATATTAACATCCTCATGCTATCAAAGATATATATCTATGTCAAGCACTAACTCAAATCCTATTCAATTCATACGCGTGCGTCTCCCTACCACATATAACAAATGAGTTTTGGTGACGATGGAACTTTATGATATTTACTTTAAAATCAATAGAAAAGTACTTTGGTTGAATGGACTTGTAACAAGGTAAGAGAGAATCAAACCCTTGATGTATGTCTGTTTTCCCGCAGACCAAGTATCCTTGACCTAAATCACTGAGTCGGATGGTCATAGTGCAGTACCTTATCCAAGATTGTTTCTAATATTTTTGGGTTGATAGAGTGAAAGAATGTGACTTCCACTTTTCCGAGACGAATTTTCATCAGAATATCGTTTCTGCCTTTCTTCTCAACGCGGCGAGATTGGGGAACAGTCAATGGGACAATGGGGTGTGACATAATAAATCCTCCAGTTTTGTTTTTCTAACAGTATACAGGAGGAGGGAGTGATTGGGTAGGTACTTTGTTATGGGGCGGTTACCTTCACAGTTATATCTAATATACTAAAAAAACGTTACAGAGTATAATTTACTTCGGAACGTTTTCTATGTACTCCGTCTTTGGGCAGTTATTAAGTAAACAAAACAAATAGAATCTAAATCAACTACCTTCATTAAACGAGCAAGTGCAATCATATGCTGTCATTGTTTGCCTATTGACTAAGGGTAAAAAATAGTAATCAATAAATGAAATTATTTTTAAAGATCAATCACACAAACTCAACTATGTCTCATCTAATGCCATTTTCTTCAAATGTACACTATGCTTCATATAACTTCTATCTGCATATATGACTACAATTTCTGCAGTACATTCAGTCTGATTAGAAGTCCAATCTGGTCGAACCGACCAAATCACTTTTACTCCCAATGGTAAATCCTGAAAATTTTCAATTACCTCCTCGGGTTTTATCTCTTCATCATGAAAAAGCGTAATACTCTCTCTAAAAATGGGCTCTGAATTTTTTAACTCACCATATAATTTTTCTGAAGTATGATTAAATAGTATTTGAATTTTACCTAAAATTTCTCTTCTTATGTTTGCAATCCAGTTGATAGAACTCTTAAGGATGGTTAGTAAAAATACCATCAGTACTATCCGTTCTATACCTGTAATCAACAAATCTGGTAAAGGGATTTGAGGACTAATGTACGTTAGAAAAGGCTTTAATAATTTTGAGTCATTAATAATGATAATAATCAAATAAACAATTACAATTGCTATATTAACCTGGAATTTCATTTTTATTTCATTACTATGTCCTCTATTTGTAATCAATTTCTTTTCTATACTTTGTTGCTCATCTACCGTGAAATTATTTGAAAGATAGACTATGTCCTTCGATAATATTTGATTGACTATAACAAAAATCAGTGCTACAAATACCCAATTATCTTTGCTAAAAAAGCCTATCAAGAACAATATTAAAGTAAGCAAAATAGTGTTCCAATAATTCAAATTCACCATTTTTAGCAAGTAGTTAACGGAATATCCAATCAGAGCAACTACTGAACTCAAGATGAAAAAGGAAATAAGCAAGCCTGTTAGAGCATCTTTTCCAATAGGTATAATCAATACCAATAATATCATGCAAAATATCCACAAATTTAACCAGCTAATAAAATAATACCACTTAGTCCATTCAGAAAACTGCCGACTTCTGAACCACTTCCTAAATAGATCAATTGAATTTTTGTTCACCCAAATTGCTTTATCCACATTTTTATTATCTCTACACTTTACTACAAAAAATAGAATTAAATTGAGGAGCGGTAATATCAGACTAATGATGACCGACTTCATATTTAGCGTATAATTGTTAATGAAAATATTAAATGCATGGATTGCAAAAATAGTCGCTATTACAATTAACGATATGAAAAAATCTCTTTTCTTAGCTACTTTCTCAGCAGGTATTAATTTATCAAAGTGAATAAAGACCAGTTTATTCTCCTTTGGATTGTAGTAAAAGTCAAAATTAAATCTATGGCCATTCAAACTTTGTTCATGACCATTTTTGTAAGTGTCGTATATAATATTCTTCGATTTATTATTCGATTGACTTTGGGAATTCAAATGTCCAATAATGTCTTGTACCAATCTTTGAAGTGATTCTAGAAACGATTCCTTACTGATAAAGCTATTTCTCATCAGCTCCTCAACATCAAGAAAAAAGCTATCCTTAATTGCTACTGTAATCTTATCACTATAATTAACAAGCAATTCATTAACTTCATCTCGCAAAGATTTATTATTCATCCTTATTGCTCCTTTTTCAGATTATTATCAGTAATCTGCTTTAATAACAACTTCAAAAAATATCATCATGGTAATAGGTTAATTTTACATACTCGAAACCAAATGTTCAACGAAACAAATACAAGAAATAAACAAATGATCCGTTTACAGCATACCGGTAGTTCATAAAGCATCGATACTCAAGTCGAAATTCGTTAACTAATTATCAGCATCTAATCTCTTCTAAAAATATCTCGTGTATAAACCTTATCCCGCACATCGTCCAAAGAACTATCATAACGATTGGCTACAATGGCTTGACATTGAGACTTGAACTTCTTCAAATCATTGACAATTTTAGAACCAAAGAAGGTTGAAGCGTCCTCTAGAGTTGGTTCAAAAATAATAACTTTTGCACCTTTGGCTTTCAATCGTTTCATGACACCTTGAATGGAACTCTGTCTAAAGTTATCCGAGTTGCTCTTCATCGTTAAACGGTAAACACCAACAGTAATTTCTTTTTCTTGCTGACGAGAGTAGCTATCATGTTCAGAGTAATCATAATAACCAGCCATTTTCAGCACCTGATCGGCAATGAAATCTTTCCTTGTTTTATTGGCTTCAACAATGGCCGTCATCATATTCTGCGGAACATCATTGTAATTTGCCAATAACTGCTTGGTGTCTTTTGGCAGACAGTAACCACCATAACCAAAAGAGGGGTTATTGTAGTGGTCACCAATACGTGGATCTAAGCCAACACCCTTGATAATCGATTCTGTATTTAGTCCTTTTAACTCCGCATAGGTATCTAATTCATTGAAGTAAGAAACACGCAAGGCCAAATAAGTATTGGCAAAAAGCTTAACTGCTTCAGCTTCTGTAGACCCCATGTGCAACACTTCTATATCTTTCTTCAGAGCTCCCTCTTGTAGAAGAGAAGCAAATAACTTCGAACCTTCTGCAACCGAAGCTGGTGCACCATCTTCACAAGATACAATAATCCGTGATGGATAAAGATTATCATAAAGTGCTTTTGACTCTCTCAGAAATTCAGGACTAAAAATAATATTTTCCGTACCAAATTTTTCGCGCATAGATTGAGTAAAACCAACAGGAATCGTTGATTTGATAACCATTAAGGCCTGAGGATTGATTGATAATACTGTTTGTATAACTGATTCCACATGACTAGTGTCAAAGTAGTTCTTAGCACTATCATAGTTAGTTGGAGCAGCAATTACAACAATTTCTGCCTCTTTGTAGGCTTTTTCTGCATCAAGTGTTGCTACTAAATTCAAGTCCATTTCCGCAAGATATTTCTCTATATAATCATCCTGAATCGGAGACTTCTTACCGTTAATTAAATCAACTTTTTCTTGGATAATATCTACAGCGGTAACTTGATGATGCTGTGCTAATAAGACAGCGATAGAAAGACCAACATAACCTGTTCCTGCAACGGCAATTTTATGTTTTAAATTATTCACTTTCATATCTCCAAATCTATCTACTTAAAAAATTATTTATTCTATTTACAAATGATTGATATATATCAATTACCCAATAGTTCCTCAGTACTAATTGAGTTACAAAATATACAATAATAGTTAGTACAACTGAAGTTAAAAGTAATAATATTTTATCCAAGATAACCATCTTTAATAAAGAAATAACTACAATAATAGAAAGTGATCCAAATAAAATACTAAAAACAAAATTTTTCGAATAATAAAACTTGATATTTTTGTTAATAAATGGAATACATATCAGTAAACCAACCAATTGTGAAAAAGCTGTTGTATATGCTGCGGCAATAAATCCAAATTTAGGAATTAGTAAAAAATTAAAAATTATATTAAAAACAGCACTGATAGAACAAGCAATCAGACAAATTTTCTCCTTCCCTTCCGGCAATAACAACATATTCATTACAATCCCCCAAAAAAGAGAGAATAGTAACGAAAATGCTAAAACCTTAAGTGAATTCGATGCTGGTAAATAATCTTCACCTGCGATAACATAAATTATTTCAGAACTAAGAAAAAATATTCCGATAACAATTGGAATTCCAATACTTGATGTAAATCCTGTTACAAATTTCATAGTTGAATTAATACTACTATAATCAGAATTTTTAAATGAAGCAGATAACTTAGGCAATACAACCCAAACAATTGATGATAAAACAGTGCTCGCTATTGTATATATTTTAACAGAAGTTGAGTATAATCCAACTTCATAATCACCTCTTATAAAACCAATTATTGTGGTATCTGAATTTACAAAGATTTGCTGAGCTAATATCATCCCAAATAAAGTAATAATCGGAAATAAATGCTTAGCTAAATTTAAATTCTTTGTAAATTTAATTTGACAAAACCTTTTCCTATAAAAAAAATTAGCAATATTTCCACCACTTGAAGAAATAACCATTATAATTGCATAATTTAAATAATCATCTGGATTATGTACAAAAATAAACATTAGAATTAAAGCTAATAATTGGAAAAAAAATGTTCTAATTGTTATATATCTAAAGTCCTCTAATGCAGTATTCAACCAATCTGCTCCAATCGTTGTTAGAACAATTGTGAAACTTTGAATAATTATTAAAGATCTATATTTTTCCAAATTCGAAAATAATAATAAAGTGATTATTAAAAAAGAGTATGAAATTATCGTCGTAATTATATTGATAGAATATATCTCGCTAGCTACTTGAGAAAAATTCTTCTGATCGTTTTTATAGTAAGAAACTTCTCTAACTGCATAAGTTGTAATACCAATGGAAGCGATTAAAGCAAAATAACTTACAATTGAACTACTAAAATTGATTTTTCCAATATTATCAGCATTTAGAACTCTAGATATATAGGGGAAAGTGATTAGAGGAAAAATGATTGTAGAACAAGATTTAATAATATTGTAAACAACATTTTTTTTATAATTCTTCTCAGCCACTATCATTACCTCCTCGAAAAATTTTTGATTTTAAACGACATATTAATCTTATTATTGCTAATTTTTGAATTTTTTTTAATTCATAATAATAATTTAGTGAATCTTTGGAAGTTGAAAGATCGTAAGAACACGGCTTCTTCAAAATAATATGTGTCAAATAAAGTTGAGCTACAAACTTTTCATTCTCATTCAAAACAAATTCTCTAGTTTTACTTGAGATTCTATTTTGTAAATAAAGTTTATTAATTGCTTTCACAAATTGTACTCCAAAAGCGTAAAATACATCATACTTTCCTTTTTTTATACTAGAAGTAGGAATTTCACGCCAAAGTGTTGAATTATCAATTTGATATCTTCTTTCTTTTTTAAAATAGAAGACAAAAATTAAATGCGGGAATAAATCATATGAATTAAGCTCTGCTTGCCCTAAAATATCATCTAAATCTTCACGCCAACAAGAAACTCCTCCTGACCAAGACGAATATTTTCCTAGACCATATATAAAACTATCAAAACTACTTAAGTAATTTTCTGGTGTAGAAATTTCAGAGGTATTATTTAAGAAATACGTAATAGGTCTCTCTATTTTATTTTTTTCTACAAAATTAATTAGATTTGACAATGAACCCTCAATTAAAACAGTACGATGATTTAAAAATTTTATAAATTTACCTGATGATAGTCGAAAACCTTCAATTTGATTTTGAAATAGTGTTGCAGTCGTTTTTTTATAAATTAAATTATTATGATTTTTTGCAAACTTAATCATTAATCTCTCAAATTCAGTATTACTTCCATTATCAACTACAATAACTTCAAATAAATTTTCGTCAATAGACTGACAATATATACTATTGAGAACAGGAAAAACCCATTCAACAACTCCATTAGTTGGTATAACTAAACTAATCAAATATTCCATAAAAATATTAACTTACCTTACTTAAAATTTTTAATTATTTCCTCTACATTTTTATCATTTAGCTCAGTGTAAAACAATGATTCATATTTAAGAATATCGTCCTCAGAAATTGATGAAAAATCAAACTTCAATAATTGATCAATAACATTTTCTGAAAATCTATATTTCAAAACTCTAGCTGGATTGCCACCTACAATTGCATACGGAGGGACATCTTTTGTAACTACAGCCCCAGCTGCAATAACTGCGCCTTGTCCGATTTCAACACCTGATAGTACAATAGAACGATAGCCAAACCAAACATCGTCACCAACAATTATATCTCCTTTTGAAGTTGATTCGAATTCGATATTTTGTAAGATATTGTATTTAAATGGATATGTAGATATTAGACTTAAAGGATGATCTTTACCTAAAATAAAAATAGTTTCTGGTCCAATTGAACAAAAATTCCCAATTTTTAAGGATACTGTGGGAACATCCGAGTATACTTCAATAGGGCCATATGTTTTATTTCCAACGTGAACAATTTTTTCATTAAATAAATTTTTTGCATATGTACTATTATGGAGATTTAAAGCTTTCCACTTTTTTCTAAATTTTAACAATTTAATGAGTCTTTTAATATTCATAAATTTTATTCCTCAATTTAAATGCCGATTCTATCCAACCAATCATCTACCATTAATGCAGTTTGCCCTTCAACAAAATTACTTTTTATAAAATCTTCAGGTATTTCAAGTTTTGTATCTAAAATAAAAATATTCTCACTGTTTATAGGATAGTTAATTATTTCTTTATTTGCCGTTATAATTTTAGTTTTTGTCAAAAGTGAGTCAAAAACTCTTGTCGTAGGCCCTCTTTGTCCAAATCTCACAATGTCCAGTGTTGAAATAGATTCTAATAATATTTTTTGATACTCTTCATAACTTAACGGGACTCTATTACTAAAAAAATTAAAGTCCAAATTCTTATCATATAAATAAATATAAAAAGAATATTTTTCTTTATTATGTTCATAAAATTTTCTAATAAAATCAACACGTTTTTGATTCGCAGTTGCAATTATTGATACGTCATATTTTTTTTGAGGTAATTTTTCAAATATAATGGGTTTTGTAAAAACAGGTAAATAAGAAAAACCAAATTTTTGTGAATCTTCCAAATTATAAGTTGAAACTTGATCGAAATATTTTATATGACTGCTTTTAAATAACCAATCAAAATCATCCCAAACGTATAGAATTTTTTTTGCACTTTTATTTCGAGAAAAAAGTACTTTATAAAAATCCTCTGATAACCCATCACCATTAATAGAAAGAATAATGTCAAATTCATTGTTAATAAAATTAGGTACATTGGATTCTAATGCTCTATTTAATAATAATTCTCTATAAAAATTCCTAAAAGATTTAAAAATTTTAAAAAATAATTTAACAATAATAGGTAGATTATTATATTCATCCCTAGCATTTTTTAGAAATAAATCAGAATCCAAGTAAGCCACTGAATATTTTTTTCTTAATTCTTCAACTAATATTTCATCATACCCCATAAAATGTGGGCAAATTAATAGTGCTTTTTTCAAAATTAACTCCTATACAGTCGGACTTCGGTGATCTCTATATTTTTCTGATTGTTTGATAAAATAAAATATAAATAAATAATAAAATACGATTCTAAATGAAGGTAATGATGATACAATATACGCAATCCAATATGCAAGAGATAGAATTGCAACTTCCTTAGTTCTATATACTAATGGTATCTTAATTACCGAAGTATATATTAAAATGGCAGTAGTCACTAATCCAAAAATTCCGTGCATACTCCACTGTTCAAAAATAATTCCTTCAAATCCTAATGCAGCATTTGTAAGACCGTTTTTAACAATACTATTTCTAAATGTTTCTCCCAGACCAAAAATAGGTGATGAACTTACGATTTCCTGGATTGCTACCATTTGATTGAGACGCATTTCTAAACTACTTCCGCCAATTTCTGCTGATCTTCCTGTTGAAAATAAGTTAGTAAGTAATGCCGAATTTGAAGATATTACAATTGCGAGAATTGGTATTAACGCCATAACAACAACTAAAACTAATAATACTGACTTACGTCTTACATATCTCGAAAATTTCACTAAAATAGCACCTGCAATAATAGTAAATAATATCGGTGTTCTCATCTTAGTCAAAATGATTAGTGGGATACAAAGTATAGCTGTAATTAGAGCTAAATTCGATTGAAATTTCAACTTAGCTTTGTTGAAAAAAAGAGACAAAGTAAAAATCGAATATAAACCATATGTCATTCCAGCACCGATTGGGTGTTCAAAAAGAGAGGTTAAACGATATCCTCTCAAAGTGTATCCTTCGTAAGTTTCAATTGTATTCCCAGATAAATTTATCTTATAATCTAAAACAAAATTATTTCCCGTTACGTACTCGATAATTCCATAAATACAAGAAATGAATATTAAATATGTAGTTCCTTTGAAAATAAATGCAAAATCCTCATCTGTTTCAATAACATTCCATAGTATGTATACATAAATGTAAACACTAAATACTCTCATTAAACTCCTTGAGAATTCTGGAAATAATCCTGATAATGCAGTAAAACAAGAAAACAAATACGAAAGAATAATTAGCACAAACGGAACTGTAAATGGGAATTTGGTAGCAGGATTGAATTGATGTCTTTTAAAGAAAAATAATATTGCAAATAAAAGTGGAATTACTGAGTTTGTTCCTAAACTTACCGATCCTATGTTAAATATTACAGTTGGATACCAGATGATTTGATAAATAGTAAATAGTTGAATAGCCCTTTTGAAATCAAAAAAAGCATAAATTCCTATAACTATTGACAAAAAAGTAAATATCATACTAACCTCACTTTAAATTACTTAATAGATTTTCGCATTTATTACGTATCCGTTTTTTTTCAAAGTGAAATTCAATATCTTTTACTAATGGTATATGAATTCCAATATTCCAAAACCAACAAACAATTTCTCTAAGAATACCAAATTTTTTAGGTTTATATTTTAATAATTCTCCATCATCAAATGATAGCTTTTTATAATAACCAATCCAGTCTTTATTAAATGGATTATAGCATGGTTGTGACCATGGTTTACTAACATATTTATAGCCAACTAAATGAATCATAATTGGATTTTTTAAAGCTTGCTTAATCTCGTTTTTTGTATAGTAAGGTTCTTCCACAAAAAATTCACAAGAATCTTCCTTAAAAACTACATTTTGAGTCATCAAATTATAATTAGCAGGTAATAATGAAATCCTATCTTTTAAAACTACATTAAGTACATCTTGATCTAAATGTGGCAGGCTTCCATTCTGGTCAACAATATAGTCGATAAACTTTTGCTGAATATTCTCTAATCGCATTGCTTTTAAATCAAATAGAATTATACCACTACTGAAATAGGGAGCATCTTTACTCATTCCAGCTTGATATTTTGAAGTTGGTAAACAATCATAACATGCTGCACATATATTTGTGTTTAAATCAATTTTATATACATCTTCTAAAGAACCTTTTATTAAGGTATCACAATCGACATGTAAAACTCTATCATATTGTGGTAATAATTCTGGAAAAAAAAGTCTCACATAACATACAAATGACCAGTATGAAAGTTCTAACTCAATAGGAATTTTATTTTCCATATTTTTTCCATTAACAAATTTAATACTCCGATTAAATCTGTTTATCAAACTAGTTAATTGAGCAATACTTTTTTCACTCAAACCACAATCAACAATAATAATATTTAATTCTGACGCTTCAATATTTGACTCTAACAAAGACAATATTGACACACTTGCAATTGTAGCGTAACCTTCATCGAATGTATATACGATATTCACAATTAATCTCCCTAAAAATACTTAATAATTTTCTGATAAAAATTTTGCTGTTGCAGCAATACCTTCTCTTAAATCTCGGTGTGGTTTTTCTCCAAATGCTTCAATATATCTTGTCATATCCAAGAAATTAATAGGAACATCAACACTTCTACTTTCTTTAAATGAAAGATCTAACTTTACTTTTAATTCATCTTGAATAATGTCTAAGATTTCCATAATACTGGTTCCATAACCAGATCCTAAATTGAAAATTTTATGCTCAGAATATTCGTTTGCAATTGTAATAATACCTTTTATAGCATCGTCAATATAAATATAGTCTCTAATTACACTACCATCACCATAAACTGTTATTTCATCACCTGTGATAGCCTTATATGTAAATGTTGTCACTGCACCTAAAACACCATTTGGCCTTTGGTAAGGACCATAAGGATTTGCCAATCTTACAATTTTGTATTCCAATCCATACATATAATTATATAAATAAAGTAATTTTTCAATCATAACTTTTTGTACCCCATATGATGATATTGGGGCGGTATTTGTTTCCTCAACTAATGGACATTTACCTTCTTTACCGTAAACGGTCCCACCTGAAGAAATAAAAATTACTTTTTTTACATTATTTCTAACACACGCTTCAAGAAAATTTGAAGTAAATAATACATTTGATTCAATATCTTGAGTAATATGTTGGTTAGACGTTGATGGTACTACAGAACTTACAAGATGGTATACTACTTCTTGATTTTTAACAATTTCATCAAAATCGATATTGTTATCCAAAGATGATTCAATAATTGAAACATTATCTCTTTCGGATAATTTTGGCAGTTGAAAATAGTCTCTATTTTTATCAACCAATGTTAGATGATTGTTTTTTGACTTCATTAATTCCAATGTAAGGTTAGTTCCTATGAAACCAGCTGCCCCTAATATTAACACATTCATAACTTTACCCCCTAATTTTATGCTACTTTACAGATAAGCTTTGTTTTCAAATTCAATAATTTTTTGTTAACTTATTACTCTCTTTAATTCATTGATAATATTTTCTTCATAATATTTTTCTGCTGTTTGTTGTGCATTCTTACAGATTTTATCGTAATCCTGAGAGGATAAGGTTCTTAATTTGTATATTGTTTCCGCAAGTTTTACTTCTGAACCTACCGTAAACTTAAATCCATTGTAACCATCATTTATGTAGTACTTTGGAGCAGCAAAATCGCTAGTGATTACTGGGGTTCCACAAGCCATTGCTTCAAGCGCAACTAAACCTAAGCTTTCACCTTCTCTTTTAGTTGGAAAAACAAGGTAATCAATTAAATTAAAAAATTCTCCCAATTCATTTTGTGGTAAGAGCTTATTGATAAAAATAAAATTTTCCGTTAGCCGTTTTGATTCTACACATTCCTTCAATAAGTCTGATTGATACCCATCTCCTAAAATTATATAAATATTTTCATCATTATACTTACTATTTAACAAATCAATTGCATTTAAAAACGTATCCCATCCCTTACCTTCACTAATTCTTCCACTGAAGCCAAAAATTTTTTTATCACCTTTTAATTTTAGAATATTTTTAAACATAGTATTTTCAATTCCTACATTTGTATTAAAAAAATTAGAGTCAATACCAGCGGACGGATATATTTCAATTTTTGAACTATTAATTAAGTATTTTTCTGATACATAATCACGAAAATATTCACTTGGAACAATGATTTTATCACTTATTGATAAAATTTTTTTAGTGACTTTTTGAAGTTTTTGTTGTTTATTATTTTCTGGAACAACATCACTTCCATGTACATTAACTAATATCTTTTTGTTTATAAATGGTCTAGCAATAAGTACAGGAATGCTGCTATGAGAGGCATAATGAATATAAATTAAATCATACTTATAAAACAAAATTTTAATAATAGTTCTGAGATAGAATAATAAATAATAAATTACTTTTACTATTTTAGAATCTGACTTTGTCATAACTGACAGCGAATAAGAAATTCCTATTTTGTTTAACTGATTACAAAATTTTTTAACGAATATTCCATATGATGGATATTTCTCACTAGGAAACATGTTAGATATAACTAAAATTTTCAAATTAATTCCTCGTATTTATAAAAAAATCAATACTATCTATTATAGTTGTCGTATTCGATTTATAGAGTACAATTTTCTTATTAAGTGCTTTATCAATAGCTTCTTTTAGATCTCTGACATCATAACATCCTACAATCAAATCGCTTTTTTCAAACTCTTCAATTATCTCTGTTTGATGTTCATCAATATGTTCTCCATATTTTGGTAATCGGGGCACAGCAATTACTCTTTTGCTTTTTTTTAATGCACCAACAATTGCACCCGTTCCTCCATGTGTAATAATTAAATCAGATTTATTCGAAAGTTCTTGAAACTCTTCTCTACTCAAAAAATTTTTATATTCGAAGTTCTTTGGTATATAGTCACTATAGCCAGTTTGAGCAAAAATATCATTAGAAATTTTCAAATTCTCAACCAACTTATCAACTTCCTCAAGCAATCTATTAAATTGAAATTTTTGTGATCCTAAAGTAATAAATATCATTATCTTCTCCTTTTCTAATAAATTCCACCTAAAAAGATGGCCTCTGGATAGTGTTTCAACATCGGTTCCCACTGAACATAGAACTGATCTGCAAATTTATACATTAATTTCCCAGTCAAAGTAGGTGAGCTCACCTTTGCAAACGACTCAATATAAATTATTTTCTTACCAAACAACTTTGCAATTAAACTTATTGGAATCGTTGCTAAAACACCAGTTGAAATTACAAAATCTGGTCGCTCCTTAAGAAAAATGTAAAATGAACTTGCACTTATTTTTAATAATTTCAAAATCAAAAGTTTTTCACTTCTATTAATCTGAGATACTGTGTAACTCCGTATGTTTTCCAGATCAATATTGTAGTTTGTCTTCTCGGTAATGACAAAACTATCATACTTTTCCATTAAAGGCATTAACATCATCAATTGTTCGAAATGACCTCCAGTTGATGCTGTAAAACAAACTTTAGTTTTCTTACTTATACCATTCATATCTATTTATACATTCTTAAGTAGTAATAAAACTTACTTACTCCCCTCTCTTTTTAAAACAACCGCAAATGTCTTCAATAAAATCTTCACGTCTAACCAAATCGTCCAATTATCAATGTATTCCACGTCTAGTTTCACAACTTCGTCAAAGTCTGTGATATTACTACGTCCGCTTACCTGCCACAAACCTGTAATACCTGGTTTAAAGCTGAGTCGGCGTTTTTGACTAGGAGTATATTGATCAAATTCATCGACTGTAGGGGGTCGTGTACCAACAAGACTCATATCGCCAGTCAAAACATTGTAAAATTGTGGCAGTTCATCCAAACTTGTCTTCCGAATAAAATGACCAATTGGTGTAATGCGAGGATCGTTATCCATTTTGAACATACCACCTTGCATCTGATTTTGAGCCATTAATTCTTTTTTACGCTCTTCAGCATCTACATACATAGAACGGAATTTATAGAACTTAAAAATTCGCCCATTTTTTCCAACGCGCTTTTGAATAAAAATTGCTGGTCCACCATCTTTCCGAATAAGAGGAACTAAGACAATGGAAGCAAGTCCGCAAAAAATCAAACCTACTATTGCACCACAAATGTCCAGCAGTCGTTTCATAAAGATGTGGCTAGGCTTATAAAGATTCGAGGAAAAAGTAACAATACTATGGTCACCAATTTGTTGAATTTTTTTATTTCGTAAAGCTTGAAAATCAAATGAATTGATATCCACACTCACATCTATACCTAGGATTTCAAATTCTGATACAATGCTTTTCAAATCATAAATTTCACTTGGAAGATTAATAAAAACATGGTCAACTACTTCATGAGTTGCAAAGTCTACTGCTTGTTCCAAAGGAATAAGCGGTGCTGGCAATTCCAAGTTAGTTACACCTTCTCCTAAAATTACGACTCCAGCCAAATATTTAGCAGGTAATAATTCTGATTCAAATAAGCCTCTCATCAATCGAAAACATTCATAAGTAGTTATAAGCAGTGTATTTTTTTGCTGCTCCTTTGAAATTAGAAATATATGCTTATAATGTCTAATAATACAATTCGACAAATAAACTAGGCCAAAATTAATTGCGGAAAAATAGACCAATCCCCTTCTTGAAATCTTGACCTCATCTACCAACATAAAAGAGGTAAAAGTTAATAGTAATGCCAAAATTAAGCTATAGGTTAGTGTCTTCTCTACTTCTGCTAGGTAACCTCGTTTTTCAATATCTACGTACATTTTAGAAAGATTAAAAGCAAAAAAATGCAATACGAAAATAGATAAGACGCCTGTTCGATTAAGATCCGAATCTGGAAATTGATTAGTTAAAAATACAGCAAAAAATACGGCAATTAATTCAAGAAGCGCCAACCGTAACTGGCGATAACCATTTATATTAATCATACTCTCTCCATTTTACTTCATACTATCTAGCAAAGTAGTTGATACTCTAAAGTTTTAAACCAACCTCAAATCGCCTGGTTTTTTAATAGCATAAGAGGATTCTTTTTCAGCAACGCTTTCGCTTTATCTTCGCCAAATTCCTCTGTTATTAACTTATAAGCCTCCCTCATAAACGGAGGTCTACTAGATAAATTATGCATATCACTGGCAACACAATGTACTAAATCCTGCTCTAAAAAATACCGAGTGCGTTTTTTAAATTCTTTTGCTCGATCGCCAATTAAAGCGGGCTTCAGCACATGGTTACTATTTACCTGAGTATAGCATCCCTTGTCAATTAACTCTTCTACTCTCTCTGCATGAAACGCTAGGGCATCATATCGTTCTATATGGGCAAGTACTGGAGTTAGTCCAAGTAGCGTCACTTCGTTCACTGCTTCTTGAATCTCTTTCCAAGGAGTGTTCATACTGAATTCCAAGAGAATATAGCGCGAGCCATTAAGTGTGGGTACTTTCTTTTTTTCAAGTTTGCTTAAGATATCTTTACTATAATACAATTCAGCACCATAGCACAATCGTATTTCAGGATAAACTTCTGCTACTGCTTCTTTAAGTTGAAGAAAGTTAGTCATGATAACTTTTTCTGGTGTTTCAAACATCCCTTTTCTTCTATGAGATGTCGCTACGATATAGCGAACACCTTGACGATAAGCTTCGCCTATCAAACTCAAGCTCTCTTCAATAGTTTTTGGTCCGTCATCCACACCAAATATGATATGCGAATGAATATCAATCATACTAATACCTACTTATCAAACTTATATTATCTGAGAAATTAGGCTTTTTTGCCGTAATTTCCGTAGTTTCCGTATTCACCATACTTCTCAGTGGCAATATCATATTTGTTCAAGATAACGCCTAAAAACGGTGTGCCTGTTTGATCCAACTGCTCTTTAACTTTTTTCAAAGATGAGCGCTTAACATTGCCTGCTTCTGCTACCAGCACCATCGCATCACATTTCTGCGCAATGATAGCTGCATCAATCACCAGTCCTAATGGTGGACAGTCAACGATAACATAATCATAGTAGCGACGAAGAGTCGCAAGTAAATTTTCAAAATTCTTACTTTGTAAAAGGGCAGTAGGGTTAGGTGAAACCTTTCCTGACTCAATGACGGTCAAGTTTGGAATATCTGTATCGCATAATCCCTGAGACAAGTCTGTTGTCCCTGCTAGGTAATCCGTCAAACCTGTAATCTTTGTAATAGGTTTGAAAAAACCAGACATGACTGAATTTCGGATATCCGCATCCACCAAAACGGTCTTATAACCTGAACGAGCATAGGCAATAGCGAGACTAGCCGCAGTTGTACTCTTACCTTCATTTGACTGAACAGAGGTAATACCAACAACCTTAATATCCGCTCCGCTAAGCTGAATGTTGGTACGGATGGCATTGAAATATTCTTCTGTTTTATTTACCAATTCTTTTTTCGTACGTGCAATTTCTAACGTTGCCATATTGTTCTCCTATTTCAATTTCTTCGAATCTGGTACTACACCAAGCAAGGTCAAGCCCATTACCTCTTCAATATCCTGAGGGCGTTTGACACGGTCATCCAAAACCTCCATAACCAGTACAAGAGCTGTTGCCAAGATACCGCCAGCTAATAAACCAAGTATGATATTTCGTTTTGTATTTGGAGTGGTTGGTTCTTCCGCTGGGACTGCTTCTTCAAGTGTTGTCACATCACTTACCTTGGTGACCTCAACAATTTTTTGCGCCGCAAAGGTACGAAGACTATTTGCAATACGTGCCGCTTCATTTGGATCCGCATCACGCACGGAGATAGAAACGATACGAGTATCGACAGGGATAGAAACTGAAACCTTTTCTTTTAAGTTCTCGTTCAAGTTCAACTCTGTAGCTACTTGCGTCAATACATCTTGTGATAGGATAATTTCCTTATAGTCTTTTACCAAATAGGTACCTGCTTGTAACTCTTGGTTGGTCAACCCAGCACCAGCTTCTACATTTTGACTCACTACATAGATACGGGTAGTAGAGTCATATTGTGGAGTTACCAAAAAACTGCTATAAACAAATGCCAGCCCTGCTCCTAATACCGCAGTTACTAGAATGAAGAATTTTTTTCTCCAGATTGTTTTCAATAATGATAATACATCAATTTCGATTGTATTTGATTCTTGGTTATTCATAATTTCTCCTATTTTTTAATTTCCATCCAATACTGATTGAATAGTAGTCTTTACTTGTTCCAGACTATCTTGATTAATTTCCATCATATACAGTTGTGATCCAGGCATCGCATAAGAAGGTAAATCCATACGACCTGAACCTGTCAAGGCCTGAGACTCAACTGTAAACTGGGTACCGGATTCTAATTGGGTATTTACCAAGCCCATAATCGTTTCCAAACTCAAGTCAGTTTGAATGGAGTCTTCAAGACCAGATAAAATCGCTTGATAGTTTTTAAGATTTTCTGGTGCGCTCATTTTTTTGATCAAGGCTGCAATCACTTTTTCTTGGTTTTTTCCACGGTCATTATCACCATTAGCTAAAGCATAGCGTTCGCGGACGAAACCTAAGGCCTGTTCTGAATTTAAATGGATTTGACCTACTGGGAAATCAAAACCACCATGCAGACTGGTAACTTCTTGATCATTGTACACATCAATACCACCAACCAAATCAATCAACTGTAAGAAGGAAGTAAAGTTGAGTCGGATATAGTTACTAATGTCAATACCATAAAGATTTTCTAAGGTGTGCACGGAGGCGTTAACACCATAAATCCCCGCATGTGTTAGTTTATCGTATTGATTTTGCCCGCCATCTGCGATAGCAACGTATGAATCTCGTGGAGTAGTTGTCAATAAAATCTTATGTGTCGCACGATTGACAGTCATAATGATATTGACATCTGAACGCGAAACAGATGAAATTGGACCGTAGGTATCAATACCGCTGATATAGATATTGAAGCTGTCCCCACTCGCTTGTTTGACTGCTGTTTCAACAGTATGAGTCACTTTGAAACTATATATTTTTTTCACTTTTGAAGAAAAGTCTGGATCTTCATTTTCTAAAATATTGCTAAAAACTCCGTTGAAGACCATCGCTTGACTCTCACCATTCAACATAGATTGATATGCTGTCAGATAAGAGGTCGCGGGGCTAGTTGCTAGTTGAATAGATTCCATTTTGGAAATGTCTTCCATTAAAGCGGTGATGTTATCTTGGTCGTATTCGGCTGGAGCAAGAATACTAGTAAGCTGACGAACGTCCGTAATATCACTATTTGCTGGGACAAGGATACTCATTTCATATTCTGAAAATGTCGAATTTGAATTTAGTCGTGTTGAAAATTTTACAACTTCTTGCATCCCATAGATTCCGACAGAAGTGATGACCAGTGAAAAAACAAGTAAGAGTGTTGTAAACACACGCGCTTTCTTACGCCACATCAATAATCCAGTCAATACTGCCACTCCTACTAGCAAAAGTGTAACAATATAATTTAAATACCGGAAATCTAGGATGTTATAGCGATACATGGTCACTAAGAATAGACATAAAGTAATGGCGTAAAGCCCCAAAAGCGCAAAATTTACCAATTTGAACTTGGACGACTTCCTTCGCCCGCTTCTCTTTTTCATAAACAACCTTCCTTTTACTTATAACTAACCTAGTATATCATAGAAATTAATATTTTTCTACCCTTCTTTAGTGCTGGAAAACGTTATCTTGTTTATTATTTCACATTTTGATTGATCGTATGAAGGTAAGTTGGTTTGCCGTTGATTCGGAAGCACAATATTCAAAGCCATCCACCTTAAAATCTTGAATGTCCGATAATTTCTGAATATTGTTCTTAGCCAACCAGGACAGCAATCTTCCTCTACCTTTTTTTGATATATTTGAGTGAACTTTTAGCTGACCTGCTTTTTCTTCCATGAAAAGAATTTTAACTAATCTTTTCTGAATCTGTGGAGAAAACACCTGCTCAAATTCTGACGAAGCCAACGAGAGAATCAGTTCATCATCACCAACTTCTTGGTCATAATACGGTCGCCAGTACTGTTTCAAAGACTGATTGCCTATCTTTAAGCTCCCTTGAAAATCTAAGCGGTGAGGTGAAATGAATTCAAAAGGATGAATCAATCCGTATAAGGCTGTCGCAACACGAACGTGGTCACGTAGGTAATTTTCTTCTTTCGAATCTATACCTCGCCTATCCATATAACGATACATGAGACCATCATATAACTGCCAGGCTGGATAGGTTTTTGCTTGACCTATCCTGATTCGATACCAACGATCAGCTTCTAACTCAGCCTTTTCTTCATTCAATTTATAAAAGGCAGCCATCTTTTTTACATCAAATTGACTTATGGCATCCAGCACCGGCTTGCTTCGATCAGACAGGGGATAAAACGGGGCATTCTCTAGATTTGTATTTACTTCTTTTGCATTAGGTATAATTATTTTCATCACTTAATTATACCATAGAGTAGCTTAATTCCTGAGCCTCAACCCCATTATTCATATATTGTATTTCTGCAACTTTTCCTATATACTAGCTAGTAACATAGTCTATAAAAAAGGGGGCCTAGATGAAAAAATATCAAGTTATCATCCAAGATATTTTGACTGGAATAGAGGAACACCGATTCAAACGTGGAGAGAAATTACCTTCTATCCGTCAACTCAGCGAGCAATATCATTGTAGCAAAGACACTGTCCAAAAGGCTATGTTGGAATTAAAGTATCAAAATAAGATCTACGCTGTCGAAAAAAGCGGTTATTATATCTTAGAAGATAGAGATTTCCAAGACCATACTGTAGAGCTCAATCCTGCAGACTTTCAAGAATTACCCTATGAAGATTTTCGGATTTGTCTAAACGAAAGTCTTATTGGGCGGGAAAATTACCTATTCAACTACTATCACCAGCAAGAGGGATTGGCAGAATTGATTTCCTCCGTTCAAAGTCTGTTAATGGACTATCATGTCTATACAAAAAAAGACCAGCTGGTTATCACAGCTGGTAGTCAACAAGCTCTATATATTCTCACACAAATGGAAACCTTGGCTGGAAAAACGGAAATCTTGATAGAGAACCCTACCTACTCACGAATGATAGAGCTCATTCGACATCAAGGAATCCCCTATCAAACAATTGAACGAGATTTAGATGGAATTGGCCTAGAAGAATTGGAAAGTATCTTCCAAACTGGAAAAATTAAGTTTTTCTACACAATTCCTCGCTTGCACAACCCTCTCGGTTCAACTTATGATATAGCAACAAAAACAGCCATCGTAAAATTAGCAAAGCAATATGATGTCTACATCATTGAGGATGACTATTTGGCGGATTTCGACTCTAGTCATAGCCTACCTTTACACTATCTTGATACAGATAATCGTGTCATCTACATAAAATCTTTTACACCGACACTCTTTCCTGCCCTTCGAATCGGTGCAATCAGCCTTCCTAATCAGCTACGTGATTCCTTCATCAAACATAAGAGTCTAATCGACTACGATACCAATCTTATCATGCAAAAAGCTCTCTCGCTCTACATTGATAACGGTATGTTTGCACGAAACACACAGCATCTTCATCATATTTATCACGCTCAGTGGAATAAAATAAAAGATTGTTTAGAGAAATACAATTTGAACATCCCGTATCGAATTTCCAAAGGGAGCGTGACCTTTCAGCTAAGCAAGGGGATTCTTTCGCCTAGCATCCAACACATGTTTGGAAAGTGTTATTATTTCAGCGGACAGAAAGCTGATTTCTTACAGATCTTCTTTGAACAAGATTTTGCAGATAAGCTGGAGCAACTTGTAAGATATTTGAATGAATGAAATCTAATAGCCTCATGCAAATAATCCCCCTCGAACTTAAAAGACGAGGGGGATTGTTCTATAGTGGAAATTACATCCCCAAATTGTTATACTCTTCGAAAATCAAAATTATCCGCTGTCAAGAGCCTTGATGAGCGAAAAGCTCCAGTGGAGGTTTTCAGCCTGTTACCTTGAAATAAGATAGTAACAGAGTTCTATCTTCGACTTCGTTTCCTAGGCTACTTTTGATTTTCATTGAGTATTACTCTGTGAATCACGCTTTCACTTCATAGCCCATCAAAAGTCCGCCTTCTTCAGCATAGAAAGAGCAAAGACCAGATGTAGCTACTTCTTCAATGGTTGCATTAGCAAATTCGGTTTTGACCAAGTCTGAAAACTGTTGGAAAAATTTGTCATTATTGCGGTGGGCCATGACGATACGACCTCCATCATAGCCTGCTTTTTTCATTTCTTCAAAGGCTGCTGTCACAGATTTCTTATGACCACGCGCCTTTTGAAGCAACTCTAATTTTCCTTCAGCACTTGCCTCACCAACCATACGGATATTGAGAAGACCAACGACAGTGCCTACCAATTTGCTCAGTCTTCCATTCTTAACAAGATTATCAACCTTAGCTAAAACAAAGAGGAGCTTACTGTGTTCCCGATAGTGAGTTATCGCTTCTACTACTTGTGGAAAATCTAGTCCTGCACCAATTAAGCGATTGATTTCGTCAACAAGTAAATCCATTTTCCCACTGGCTGACAAACTATCTATCAAATGGATATTCACATTCGGATGCTCTTCGATATACATATCCCTAGCTACACGTGCCGCATTAAAACTACCCGATAGCCCACCTGTAATCGTCACAACGATAATGTTCTCAGCTCCCTCAAAAGCTGCCTGATAAGCCTGCGGACTTGGGCACGCAGACCCCGCTGCAGACTTAGATGCTTCCATCACCTCCATCATGTGATCAATATCCAAGCTTGCATCATCAACAAATGCTTGTTCTCCAACTTGGATGGTAAGTGGCACACTAATAAATTCAGTGTCCGGAGCTAGATTAGCTAATTGACGATAGTCGCAGCCCGAATCTGCAACAATTTTCCATTTTGACATAATATTCTCATTTCCAATTTTACTTTTTTATTTGACAATAAATCTCTATTTACTTACAATTATATCATTAAACTACCCTATCTGAAAGCATTTTCTTTCAGATGTGACACTCGGAAAAGGAAAACTATGGCAGGTCGTAAAATTTCACCCCAATCTTTGAAAAACCTCTATCAATCAAATAAAGAAGCGAATCAACTGACTAAGGAATCAATAGAAACTGCTCTGCTATTTCTCCTAGAGAAAAAGGAGCTCAAGCAAATTTCGGTATCTGAATTGGTCCGAAAAGCTGGTGTGTCACGCAATGCCTTCTACCGCAATTACAAGTCCAAGGAAGAAATCCTTGAAGACTACTACGAACGGACTTCCAGCAACCTTAAAAAGAAATGGCATGATTTGCAGGACAAGGTTCAAAAGGACGGCGTCAAGCAAAGCTTTGCAGATTTTGTCCAGGAACAAAAACGCAAGGCAGAGCAAAGCAAGGCCCTGTCCAACGTCAGTCAATGGATCAAGGAAAAAACAAAACGGGATTAAAAGTCCCGTTTTTTGCTGTCTTCTATTTTTTGCCTAATTTTCTAGTCTTTTTGAGGGCGGCGGCGACTGCCTTAATAATGGCGTAACGGAAGCCTTCTTTTTCAAGGGCTACCACGCCTGCGATAGTCGAGCCGCCTGGCGAGGTCACTTCTTGTCTCAGCTGAGCTGGGTGCTTGTCGCTATTCAAGACCATCTGGGCAGTTCCAGCCAAGGTTTGTGCAGCCAGAACCTTGGCATCTTGAGCCGTCAGCCCGTTTTGCACACCGGCATCTGTCAGAGCCTCAATCATCTGATAGACAAAGGCTGGTCCGCAGCCTGCGATAGCCGTTGCTGCGTCGATCAGGCTCTCTGGCACCTGCTGGACCTTGCCTGATTTTTCTAGGATTTGTTCCAATAGCGGAGCGAGCTCTTGATTGACCAAGCTATAGGTTGTCATGCCTTGGCCGATAGCGACCGGTGTATTGGGCATAATACGAATGATCTTGTCTGCCAATACATATTCTGCCAGGCTGTCAAGGGGCACACCCGCTGCCATAGAAATCCAGATAGCTGACGGATTCTGGCTAATCTGATCCTGCAAGCCTGACAAGACTGTCTGAATCAGGTGAGGCTTGACCCCAAGGAAAATGACCTCAGCCTGCTCTGCTATTTCCCTATTAGAAAAAAGCTGACCGCCTACCTTCTCTTGAAGAGCCTGGGCTTTTGCTGGGTTGTGGTCGCTGAGGAGGAGCTGGGTGTCTGGTAGTTGGCTGACCGCTTGGGCCAGGGCAGCTCCCATATTGCCCAGTCCGATAAATCCAATCTTCATCTTACCCTCCTAACGAATGTGGCCGTCGCCTGTGATGATGTACTTGTAAGTGGTCATTTCACGCAAGCCCATTGGACCACGGGCGTGCATCTTCTGGGTGGAAATACCTAACTCGCAGCCCAGACCGAACTCGCCACCGTCTGTGAAGCGGGTCGAGGCATTGACATAGACTGCCGCCGAATCCACATAGAGAGTAAAACGCTCTGCCGTCTGGCTATTTTCCGTCACAATGGCCTCGCTGTGCCCTGTCGAGTGTTGAGCGATGTGGCTGATAGCCTCTTCTACATTTGAAACAACTTTGACAGCCAGGACATAGTCCAGAAATTCTGTATCAAAATCTTGATCGCCTGCCGGTGTGGATTGGTTGAGAAGAGCCTGGGCCTGATTGTCAGCACGTAGCTCCACCTGACCAGCCAGAGCTTCCTCCAAGCGAGGTAGGAATTGGCTGGCAATTTCTTCATGGACTAGCAATACCTCTGCTGAATTGCAGACAGATGGGCGACTGGTTTTGGCATTGACCACAATCTGAAGAGCCTTATCCAAATCCGCATCCTTATCTACATAGACATGGCAGATACCTGTGCCTGTTTCGATAACAGGCACAGTCGCATTTTCAACGACGGCTTGAATGAGTCCTGCACCGCCACGTGGCACCAAGAGGTCAATCTTGCCTTTGGCAGTCATCAACTCGGTCGCAGAGGCACGGCTGGTATCTTGGACTAGCTCGATGACCTTTGGCGAAAGACCAGCTTGCTCCAAACCAGCTTTGAGGGCCGTGACAATAGCCTGGGCCGAATGAAAAGCTTCTTTGCCACCACGCAAGATGACCGCATTACCACTCTTGATGGCCAAGGCAGCGGCATCTGAGGTCACATTTGGACGGCTTTCGTAAATCATCCCTACCAATCCAAAGGGAATGGATTTCTTGCAGATGTTCAAGCCGTCTGCCCGAGTGGATTCTTCCAAGACTAGCCCGACAGGATCTAGCAAGCCAATCAAGGCACGAATGCCATCTGCCATGGCTTCAATCCGCTCAGCAGTCAGGAGCAATCGGTCCTGCATAACTTGGCTGATTTTTCCTTGGGCATTTTCCATGTCGGTGGCATTGCCTGCTAAAATTGCCTCAGTCTGAGCAACCAACTGGTCTGCCATGGCTGATAGGGCCTGGTTTTTCTGTTCGGTTGTTGCCAGATTGATAGAGGCCTTATGGACCAATAAACTGTCTAATAATGCTTGTGTTGTTGTCATATTTTTCTCCTATTTGGTCTTTCAGTTTGCTTTTAGTACTTGCTCCAACAGTCTAGGAATAGACTGTTGGAGGTCAGAAATAAAGCGAATGATGTTCGCACCAAAAGCTGCAGGCTGCTTGTACAGTCGAGTGACTGTACAAGGTTGGAGATTGCACTTGCGAAGCAAGTTACTTCTACCAAGTACGGCAAAGCGAGTTCAAACAATCTAGTAGAGTGTTTGAAGTTGGAAATAAGGAAACGAAGTTTCCTCATACGTCCAAGCAATAAAAAATATACTGAATGACTATAAACTAACCCAATCGTTGCGGTGAATCAACACGCCCTCTGCTCTGCCATTTGCCAACTGGTCCTGCAAGTCCTTGGAGGACAGTTTGACCCGTCCTTTACCAATCAAGCAGTGGTCTGCTTGACTGTAAACTTCCACGACCTGTCCTACTTCAAAGTCGCCTTCTAGGGCTCTGACTCCTGCTGCTAACAAACTGCGGCCTTGGTGCAACATGGCATCAACCGCTCCTGCATCCACTTCAACCGCCGCGTCTGTCCGAGCGTAGAAAGCCATCCACTGCTTGCGTTGGTTCATGGCGTGGTCGTCCGCTAAAAAGAGGGTGCCACGGTTGGTTTGAGTAACCGCTTGTAGAAGGGCCGTATCCTCTTTTGAAGAGCAGATAAAGACAGGTACGCCTGACTTGGTCGCAATCTGTGCCGCCTGCAATTTGGTAGTCATGCCACCCGTTCCGTTGGACGATCCTGCTCCTGCTGCCATGGCAAATAAGTCTTCCGTAATTTCCGTAATCTCTGGCAAATGTTTGGCATTGGGGTCGCTGTTAGGATTGGCCGTGTAAAGGCCATCCACATCCGTCAAAAGCACCAAGAGGTCCGCTTTCAAGAGAGAAGCCACCTGAGCAGACAGGGTATCATTGTCCCCCACCTTAATCTCCTCAATGGCAATGGTATCATTTTCATTGATAATGGGAATAGCTCGTTGTTTCAGCAAGACCTGCAAGGCCTGAGAGGCATTCTGATAACGTCTAGCATCCGCAAAATCATCCTGGGTCAGCAAAATCTGAGCCGACACAATGCCATCTTTCATCAGATTTTGCGTATATTCCTCAATCAGCAAGCCCTGACCAACCGCCGCAGAAGCCTGTTTCTCCGCAATCTTAGTCGGCCGCTTGTCAAAGCCCAATCTCCGAAAACCAGCAGCAATCGAACCAGATGTTACTAGTACAATCTGATAACCCTTCTGGTGCAACTGTGCCAGCTGATTGGTAATCCGAGCGATTTTGATACGGTCCAAACTCCCATTTTCTTGCGTCAGAGAACTTGTCCCGACCTTAAATACAATTGTTTTTTCTGTCATAATCTCTTCTCACAAAAACTAATATTTGGAAAATTATACCATATTTTAATCATAAAGAAAATCACTGTTATTCGGCAAGGAGAGAGGGAATAGATTCCTAATCATGAGTAGCATTAAAAAAACGCTGGAAACAAAAGGAAGCCTTGTGGCTCCCTTTCAACTTATTCAAAAAAACCTTGAATAGCTCCTTCTATTTCTTTCGCATCCACACTTAACATTGAATAATCTTTCTCAAAGAAGGACAGAATTTGCTGTCCATAGCGTTTGGTGTGAACACGCGGGTCCAAAACCAAGACTAGTGAATCTTGTTTGTCATGGCGATTGGTACGACCGATGGCTTGTTTGAGCTTAATCATCATCATAGGCAGGCTGTAATCATAAAATGGATTTTTCCCTTCTTCACGCAGATGGTGATTGATTTTTTGCACAAACCGGTCCTTTGGATTGTCAAATGGGAGCCTTGTAATAACCTGAATCAATTGGTCCTGACTGGCAAAGTCAACGCCCTCCCAAAATACACCTGTGCCGAGTAAAATTTGGCATTCCCCTCGTTCAAATTTGCGTTTGAGAGTCATTTCCTGTCCATGCTTGTGCTGGGCTAGGTGAGGAATGTTATTGCCTTCTAACAAATCCGACACCTGCAAGAGCAGAGAAATCGATGTGAACAAGACCAAAATCGGTCGTCCCAGCTCTGCTATTTCTCCTAAAGTAGTAGCCAAATAAGCTGCATGCTCCTCCTTGGTCCAAGCGAGGATATCAGGGAGATGGGTCGGAAAAAGCAGCTGCTGGTTGGTCACAGTTTGAGTCGGTATCAAATCCAAGGTGACCTGCTCAAAGCCCAGCAAATCCGCCAGACTGACCTTTTTGCTGATGGTCAAGGTTGCGCTGATGCAGAAAATCTTAGTATCTGGCAGGTAGTTGGTCGCATTTAGAAGGCTGTCCTTGGAGCCCCGCAAATAGGCAAGCCGCTTTTCTTCTAAATTTTTCTCCTCCAACCAAAAGGTATCGTAATAGTCTATGAGCTGATGCAAGTCGTTCAAATCAACATCTCCAAGCTCCTCCAGGTTCTGACCAAGTTGATGAAGTTCAGCCTTTTGAACCTCTCGTTGACCATGCTGACGAAAACGACTCAAAAAGTGGTTGAGTTCAAACTGGCACGACTCATACAAACGTTGGTCCAAAATAGTCGTCGCTCTGCCCTTTTTACTTTGCAATACTTGTAACATACTTGTCAAATCTTGCGAAGCCGTCGCTAGATTTTCAGCAGCCAAGAGAAACTTTTGTGCTTCATCAATCACCACCAGACGCTTATCCATGAGAGGATCTTGATCCTTAAGATGGCTGAGAAAGTAAGCGTGGTTGGTAATGAGCAGTCTACTAGAGAGAGCTTGTTGGTTCAATCGTTGCCAAAAATCCAAGCCCCAAAAAAGACTTTCAGGCTCCAATTTCCCATCGTGGGCAATCTCATCAAAGTAAGCTTGGTAGCGTTGTTTTTGTTTAAGCTCATCCAAATCACCTGTCGTGGTTTCGCATAACCAGACAAGCACCTGCATTTTGAATTGATTGACCAGGCGATTATCATCCTGCCTCTGCAGGGTTTTCCAGTAGTTGTCTAACTTGATAAAATGCTTGGGCGATTTTAGAGAGACTATGGGAATACGAAATATCTCTTTAAGCTTGCTCCCTTCCTTTTCCATAATCTGCTCTTGAAGGAGCTTGGTCGGCACGGTGACCAATAAAGGCTGGTCTGACTTAGCAAGTAAAGGCAAGAGATAACCGTAAGTCTTCCCCAAACCTGCCTGCGCTTGGATAAAATGCACTTTTTCTTCGTCAGCCAAGCGTTTTTCTACTACTTGAGCAAAAACAGTTTGTTTTTTTCGTTCATGCAAGCCTAGAAGGGCAATATTGGTCGAAAAATCTTCAGATAATCGGTAGGTTGACTTGATTTCTTCTGGCTTTTTCAAGACCAAGTCATGAATAGATTCTAAATCGTATGATAGATTTTCTGACAGAACAGGCACCATCTCATCAATGACCAGACGGGATTCAAAGAGCAGATTGTCCGCCAAATCAAGAATCTTTTCAACAATAGACCTGGGTAAGCTCTTTATTTTCTCTTGAATTTTGATGAGCAAGCGCGCCGTAGCCATGGCATCTGATATGGCCGTGTGTGCCTGGTCCAAACCCAAGTCCAAATGCTCTGCTAGATTGCCCAGACTGTATTTATCAAAAGTCGGGAAAAATAATTGTGCCAATTCCACCGTATCCACACGCGGAGTCAGCAATTCATAACCTTCAAAGAAAAGAGCTTCTGCCAAGAGATTAGCATCAAACTTGACATTATGGGCTACGAAAATAGCATCACCAATCATGTCGTAAATCCTACTTGTAACCTGACCAAAATCTGGAGCCTGACTTAGCTGTTGGTCTGTGATACCTGTCAGATTCTTGATATGATCATCCAGTAGCTCATAGGGATTGATGTCCGTTGCATAACTGTCAATGATTTCTCCATTTTCAACAAGAACAATCCCGATTTGAATGATTTTTGCATCGGCACCTGTACCAGTTGCTTCCAAATCCACAACGGCATACCGATTGCTTGTTCTTCTGTCTTTCATACTGTTCATTATAGCATATTCCCTCTCATGGAAAAAGCTCCAAACAAATTCCATGAAGTCGTTGGAATTTTTTGTTAGACTACTTATATAAAAACTGTTTCTGTGAGGAGAAATACCATGCTTATTCATAAATCTGTCAATCCTGTCGCTTTTCAAAATACCTACTACCTTGAAAATGATACCCATCTGATTATCATTGACCCAGGAAGTGACTGGACAAAAATTCAAGCAACTATCGAAAAAATCGGAAAACCAATTTCGGCTATTCTACTTACTCACACTCACTATGACCATATTATGAGTTTGGACATCCTGCGTGAAAGCTACGATTTTCCACCTGTCTATGTGGCTGAAAGTGAAGCCAGCTGGCTCTACACACCAGAGATGAATCTGTCAGGTCTACCTCGTCATGATGATATGGAAAATGTGGTCTGCCGACCTGCTGAAAACATCTTCCAATACCAAGAAGACTATCAGTTTGACGGTTTTCATTTCAAGGTTGTACCGACGCCAGGTCATTCTATCGGTGGCGTATCCTTTATCTTTCCAGTAGCCGAAGCCGTCATCACTGGAGACGCACTTTTCCGTGAAACTGTAGGACGCACAGACCTGCCAACCAGCAACTTTGATGACCTGATTACTGGTATCAGAGAACATATCTTCACCCTGCCAAACCACTACACCGTCCATCCAGGTCATGGTCAAAATACCAGCGTTGGACATGAGAAAAATTTCAATCCGTTTTTTAGATGACAAGAAAACCTGCCTAGTTCAGATTGAACCAGGCAGGTTGTAATTTACCACATATCCAGTCTCTCTTCGGGTGCCCTATACATTGGGTCACCTTCTTGAATATGGTAGACTTTATAAAAATCATCTATTTGCTGTAATTGGAGATTGACCCGAAATTCCTCAGGAGAATGTGTGTCTACCTGAAGTTGATAACGGCCATAATCAACCGCAACTATTTCTCGACGGCTACGAGCATAGTGCTCAAAAAATTCTTTTAGATTAGCTGACGGTTCTTCTTTTTTGAGCGTAGCCAAGGCAATCTGTATTCCTCCCAAATCCGCAAGATTTTCAGATAGAGTCTGTTGCCCATTTATTCTACCACCATAAACTTCCAGACCATCAAACAAGTCTACTAGGGCTTGATTTTTTTCTTCAAACGCTAGTCTATCTCGCTCTATCCACCAGTCTTTTAGACTACCAGTCTCATCAAAATTTGCTCCTGTGGCATCAAAGGCATGAACAAACTCATGAGCGATAATTTTACCAATCCCGCCATAATTCTCGGCTACAGATTGATTTTTGTCATAATAGGGAGCTTGTAAAATAGCCGCCGGAATATAAATAGCATTCTGACTAGGAGCATAGGCGGCTGTTACTTCACTTGCCGATACATTGCTAGCCCAAGTTTGTCTATCTATTGGCTGACTATAACGCTCGAAAACTCCTGTTCTAGCTTGAATCGTAATAGCCAAAACATTTTCAATATAAGACAAGTCTTCACGCACCTTTAATGACTTGGTCCAGTCGCTCAACTCCCTTGGATAGCCGATATGATAAGTGATATTTTCTAATTTTTTAATTGCAGCTTGCTTGGTGGCTTGACTGAGCCATTTATTGGCTAGAATCCTTTCTTGATAAGTCCTAGAGATTGCCTCAGCCATTTCCTGAATGGCAAGTAAGTCCGTTTCATCGGCATAGTTATGACCATAATAAACACCCAAGCTTTCCTTGAACATTCCAGTCACATCCAGATAAGTCATGTAATCATTTGGATAGGAGGCTGAAACTCCTTGGACTTCTGCATGAAATCTCCCTGCTGTCTGCATGATTTCCCCAGTCAAATAGGGAGCCAACTTCATTGCTTGGCTAACCAAAGCCCATGATCGATATTCTGAGAAATTTTCTTCCTTGATAAATTGGGATAATTGTTCAAAATAGCTTGGATTAGAAACATAAACTTCCCCCGGTTCCAAGCCCACCAGTCCTACTAATTGTTCTCCAATCGATAAAGCTGGAGAGTAGTTTTTAACCTCTGAAAATGTTCTAAGTTCTTCTGCGTTCACAGGTCCCCAATCACTATGCACATTCTCGCTAGCTGGTAGAGTGTCAACGAGTCGATTGTCAAAAGCAATGGCACCTTCAACCAAAGCAGTGGCCTCCTCGTCTGAGTAGCCACATTTTTCCAAAATATGTCTCGCAGATATACGGTAAGAATCCATGAGTTTCTCACGAACAGTCCTGTCTTCATAGTAAGACTTATCAGGTAGAATCGTCTGAGGTGGTAGCAAAATTAGCATTCTTTCAGATGTGTTTCGTGGATTGGCAATCACATCAAGACCATAGGGCAATGGATAGTCCTTACGAATCCAATCTTGACTAAGCGATTTCAGCTCGGAAAACGAAGTAATTCCCATCATTTCATCCAGTATCATTCTAGCTACTCTGACACCATCTTCTTCCCTTTTGGTAAAATCAAGACCTTGCTGATACAACTTGATAAATTCTACTAAATCCTCAGACTGAGGCTCTAGCTGACCAGCTACCATTTTGTCAAAATCCGATTTTAATTGCTCATCTACTTCCATTTGCAATCTTGTAAACTCATTGTAGAATGGTGTACCACTTGATAACCAGCCACCATTTAACCAGTCCTTGTTTATGGCTTGATAAAAATTAGTTTGGATAGTCGGTTCTGCTTTTTCAACTTGTGTTTGGTCATCTCTTATTTTCTGACCACCACAGGCAGCTAAGAGACAGCTAAAACCAAGCAAAACCAATCTCAGTAGACCTTGTTTTATCACGCGTCACTCCCTCATTTGTTTTCCACAAACTATTTCGACAGACAAAGATGCAGAAAATAATTACTCCTCCGCATCTTGCTCTTTCTTCAGCTCCCCAATCGTCTCAAAACTTGCTCGACCATCCGCAGCCAGAGCCTCCTGCTCGTAAGCGTTAATAATCTGGGCAACGACTGGATGGCGAACCACATCCTTGGCTGAAAAATGCACGAAATCAATCTGTGGAATCTTACTCAACTTCTCCGTCGCATCAATCAGGCCTGACTTAACCTTGCGTGGCAGGTCAATCTGGCTAATGTCTCCATTGACAATCATCTTGGAGTTAAAGCCCAGACGGGTCAGGAACATCTTCATCTGCATAATGGTGGTGTTTTGTGCCTCATCCAAGATAACAAAGGCATCTTCCAGCGTCCGCCCCCGCATATAGGCCAGCGGTGCAATCTCGATAATCTCGCGCTCCATTAGGCGCGTGGTCTGCTCCTTGCCCAAAATCTGGTAGAGGGCATCATAGACCGGGCGCAAATAAGGATCTACTTTTTCTTTTAAGTCCCCTGGTAAAAAGCCTAAACTTTCGCCTGCTTCCACCGCAGGACGGGTTAGGACAATGCGCTTGACCTGTCCCCGCTTGAGGGCTGTAACCGCTAGTGTAACCGCTAAGAAGGTCTTCCCTGTACCAGCAGGACCAATTCCAAACACGATATCATGACGCTTTACGCTGTCTACATAGAGTTTTTGACCAAGGGTCTTTACGCGAATGGGTTTGCCGTAGTTGTCCTTGATAATTTCTTCTTCGTAGAGGGCAACGAATTTCTCAATCTCATCATTTTTGACCATAGAAATAGCCGTGACCACATCAGGCGTATTGATGATCAAGCCCCGATTGACCAAAACCAATAGGGACTGGATAACCAAACGAGCCTGTTCGACATGCTCTTCTTGCCCAATCACTTGAACTTTTTCCGTCCGTGCATGAATAACCACACCTAGTTCCTGTTCCATCAATCTCAGATGGCGTTCATTGGACCCAAAAAGGCTAAATAGATCATCTGGATGTTTTAAGTGAATATCAATCGAATGTTCTAGCAAGAGTTGCTCCTTTTCCTGTGCTTTTCTCTATTATAACAAAAATAGCCCAAACAAGGCTATTTTGTACTATTTTATCCATCAATGTCCCAAATAATCTTCCCAAATCGCATCAAAATCAGACATGGAAAAGGCAAAGCTGGCTGATTCCTCCAAAAAACGACTGACTTCATCAAAATTATCTGATTGCTTAGGAAAATCAGACTCATCAAAGGCATAATCTGCCAAGATAGCTACTGGTTCATTACTTTTCGGGTTGCGCTGGGTCATCAACCAAGAATAAAAACTTCTTCTCACTACATCTACTTTCTATGATTTTTTTCGTAGAGCTCTATATAGCGCTCCATAGACATCTTACTAACTAAATCCCCAATCAATTCATAAGGAATATTCTTGGGATTTTTCATACGAATACAGGACTTGCCCATATCCAGTTTGGTAGGTACCTGTGCTTGATAAGCAGCAAAGAACCAATCATTCAATTCTTGGTCCATATAGATTCCCATGTGGTACGATGTGTGCCTTTTGTGATGCCAAGGCAAGGAAAGGCAGGGGCTCTCCCGGTGTGCAATGATAACCATCGGGGTAGGCAGCAAGCGGCACATAATAGTTAATCATACCTCCCAAGATGCCTATTTCAAAACCAGCTGGTAACTGTTCCACAATCACTTGATGGAGCCGTTCAACCGCTTCCTTCCGATTGGCAGCCATATATTCTTCAATCGTTTCCACTTCAATCAGCATGACTTTCTCCTATCTCAACCCCAACATACTCTCTTTGGCATGAATCATGTCCGTTATCATCTGACAGTATGGCGTAGGGATACCTGCACGTTTGCCCTTAAAAACAACCGCTCCATTCAGATAATCAATTTCTGTCTTTCGACCATGTTGGACCAAATCCTGGTGCATAGATGGATAGTGATTGGAAGCCTTCTTAGAAGCATCAATAACATATTTCCAAATAGCTTCTTCGTCAATTCCATCTGCCTCAGACTTGGCAACGGCGATAAATTCCTTGAAAATACCTTGCACCAAATTCAGGCCAGCCTCCGTACCGAATAATTCACCAATTGTACAGTCTAAAATGGTACAAGTTGGATTCATCACACCATTAACACAGGCTTTCTGCCAAATAGCACTGACAACATGATTGTCATAGGTCACATTTAGCCCAGCTTCATTCAGCATTTCAATAATATCCGCAACTGATTGCTCATCACCAAGAATATGCTGAACGGAGATAGAACCCGGACCTTCTAAGTGAGCATGTCCAGGACCCTTTAGTCCCGCCAACCACATGGTCACCCCAACCATGATACTTTCATCTGGCACGTACCGACGCATGGTCGTCGCATGCCCCAAACCATTCAAGAGACTCAAAACCTTGGTAGTTGGACCGATAATCGGTTTAATATCCCGCAACATCTTTGGCAACTGATCAGCCTTTGTCAATAGAATGATAAAATCTGCTTCTCTCGTTGCTTCGGCCGGTTTCATGATGGGTAAATGTACAGTTTCCTCTACATCTCCAGTCACTTTCAAGCCGTTTTCTCGAATTACCTCGATATGCTCTTCCCAATTATCCAGCAAAATCACTTCATGATTTGTCTTAGACAATTGATAACCAAAACGACAACCCATTGCCCCACTACCAGCAATATATACTAGCATAGACGCCCCCTAGACCAACTCTGTTCCAAAAGAATCCTGTTTAATTTTTCCAGCCTTCATCAAACCACCAAGAGCTTTTTTGAATTGCCCTTTGGAAATACCAAAGGTGGCCTTGATGTCTTCCGGAGCAGACTTATCGTTCAAGGTCATGAAACCTCCATTGCTTTCCAGATAAGTCAATATCATCTGGGCATCATTTTCCAGCATCTCAAATGAACGTGGCTTGAGAGACAAGTTCAATGTCCGATCAACTGCACGGTAGCCGATGACACGCGCCTCCAAAACCTGACCCAGACGCGGTTCCGCAAAGCGTTCGCTCGGATGGATAAAACCAAGCATGTTGTTGTCTGGCAAATAAACAAAAGTACCATTCATTTTCAAACGATAGACAATCGCTCGCAGATTTTGGTTTTGCATATTGTCATAAGCAGGTCCAGCCATTTTCTGAAAATCTTCCTGAAAAGCTGGCAGAGCCCAAATGCGGTCCTTCTTATCGACGTCTAATTTGACGTACAACTGATCCCCTTTTTTCGGCCAGAGTTCCTTGATTTCAGGCAAAATGTCCAAGGAAACAACCACTTGCTTGTCTGGTAGACCTGTATCCACAAAGACACCCAAATCCTTACGTACCTCTGTGACAGTTCCCCAACCAAAGCCGATACGACTCGCCCCAACTTCCTTAGTTGTCAAACGGAGTTTTTGTTTCATATCGGTATAGGCAAATCCTTTAACAGATTGACCTAGACTATGTTCTCCTTCATCCTTAGAAAGAGCAAAGGTTCTACCCTCTTTTTGGACAAAGTAAAACTGATCGTTTTCGTCAGTCACTAAACCAACTATATACTGTGCTAATAAATCATTCATGATTTTCTTCTTTCTGATTAAAAAGTGGGGGAAGTCTTGTCTAACTTCCCCCATTAGATTTCTTATTGGTTCACCACTGGAAGTTAGACAGCCCAGTGATGATCTATTTTTGTAGTCTAAAAACGTGTTGATTAAACTTCCAACAATTCTTTTTCTTTGTCGGCAGTCATTTTATCAATTGTCTTGATAGCATCATCTGTTACTTTTTGAATATCTTTTTCAAGCGTCTTCAACTCGTCTTCTGTGATTTCTTTTGCTTTTTCAGCTTTTTTAGCTTCATCCATGGCATCACGACGGATATTACGGATGGCAACTTTCGAATTTTCACCGACTTTTTTCACATCTTTCGCCAAGTTCTTACGAGTTTCCTCTGTAAGGGCAGGAATAACCAAACGGATAACAGTACCGTCAGATTGCGGTGTCAAACCAAGATCTGAAGCGTTCAAAGCACGCTCAATATCCTTCAAGATTGACTTATCAAACGGAGTAATCAAAAGAACACGCGCTTCTGGCACTGTAATACCAGCCAACTGGTTCAATGGCGTTGGAGAACCGTAGTACTCAACTGAAATACGGTCCAACAAACTAGCATTGGCACGGCCAGCACGAATGTGGCTGAATTCACGTGCCAAACTCTGATGAGATTGGTTCATGCGCTCTTGCGCTTTAGCAATAATTTCTTTAGACATAAGACTTCCTTCTTTATTTTTTATCTTTTATTTTTCTTCTGAAGAATTTGAAACGGTAGTACCGATTGGCTCACCGAAGACAACACGTTTAATATTTCCTGGTTCATTCATATTGAACACGACCAAATCAATATCATTGTCCATTGAGAGAGTTGATGCCGTCGCATCCATGATTTTCAAACCACGACTAATCACTTCACGGTGGGTCAATTCATTGAATTTAACCGCATTGGCATCTTTCTTCGGATCAGCATTGTAGACGCCATCTACACCATTTTTAGCCATCAAAATGGCATCGGCTTCAATTTCTGCTGCACGCAGGGCTGCAGTTGTATCTGTTGAGAAGTAGGGTGAACCAATCCCAGCACCAAAGATGACAATGCGACCTTTTTCAAGGTGACGAAGGGCACGACCACGGATATAAGGTTCTGCAACAGATTGCATGGCAATAGCTGTTTGAACACGTGTATCCACACCCAGTTGTTTGAGGGAATCAGCCATTACAAGAGCGTTCATCACCGTACCAAGCATACCAGTATAGTCTGCCTGAACACGATCCATTCCAGCTTCAGCAGCTGGCTCACCACGCCATAGGTTTCCTCCGCCGATAACAAGCGCAATTTGAACACCAGATTCTGCTACTTCTTGAATCTCCTTAGCCATTTCTTGAACTGTTTGGATATCAATACCCACACCACGTTCACCTGCCAAGGCTTCACCAGATAGTTTGATTAGAATACGTTCGTATTTAGGTTTCATCATCTCTCTCCTCTATTTTATCCCTACTATTCTACCACAAAAACCGTTTTTTTTATACTGAAATCTCTAAGAAAAAAGGAAAATCTTCAACGAGCTTTCCTTCTCACATTCTAAAACGCCTCTTTTTCCCAGCTTTTCAATAGTAGAAAATAGAGATTTTTAAAACAAACTATCCTAGGCGCAATTTCCTCCGTAAACTCTGAGCCCGACTTCCAATTAAACGATCTAGCTGACGAGTCTTCAATGTCAAGATGACAAAAACAAGCATACCTGCTCCACCTGCAACAGCCAAGTGGATAAAGCTAGATACATAGCCATTTGCTGGAAGGATAAGATTCAAGACAAATTCAATCCCCCATACAATGAGTCCCATTACGATAGAAATCCAACTAATGGTCGCAATATCTTTTATCACTAGTCTTTCATCAATATGCAGAACCTTGTCAATTCGTCTATAGAAGAGGTACAGCATAATTCCCAACCCAAATATCGTTGAGATAAAGCTACCATATACCTTAAAGACATAGATCATTGGTACTTGTAAAACGATTTTCACTAGCATCCCAATCAAGAAATAATAAATGGCTCTTCTATTTTCAAATATCGCTTGAATGACCACACTAATGACAGAATATAGTCCCAGAGGTAAAATTAAAAATAAGTTCCAAATGAATAGAGTAATGGCGATAGGCTCTGACGGTCCGTAAAAAATCGTATAGAGTGGCCCAGCTAACAGGACTGTTCCAACAATTGCCGGTATAGTAAATATAAAGAGTAATTGTAGATTATCCGCCACTAAATGAGACGCCGCCTTCAAATCTTTCTTGACAAATTTCTCTGTAATCAATGGAATAGCAACACTTCCCAAACTCAGTGAAATCCCAATAATCATCATCGTAATCTTACTTGGATTGGCAGCCATATATGAATAAAGTTCCAAAAGTTCCGAATTACTGTAATTCGTAATTCTTTCCATAACACGAATAAATGTGACTTGGTCAATAAACTGCAATAATTGAATCGTTAGACCTAAAATGATAATTGGAATCGCATCTCGAACAGTTTCCTTAATAAGTTGACCTGTATCCAAAGAAATCTTTTGTTTCTTAGCATGAAGCAACTTACCAAGGTAACCTTGCTTCCATAAAGTATAAACTAAAATCCCAACACTAGCAATCATACCGACAAAAGCTGCAAAGGTAGATTGGACAACTGCTTCAAGATAGTCACCGCTACCCAACTTCATAATCATAAATGTTGCTGCCAGTATCCAGATAACCCGTACCAGCTGCTCTGCAAGCTGACTGATCGCATAGGGCTTCATATCGTGCCGACCTTGGAAAAAACCACGCAAGATACTCATGGCTGGGAAGATAAAGAGAGGCGGGACTAGACTATACATGACTGGAAGTAACTTTTCCTTCGACCCCGATGCGTCTGCCAACCACGGAGCACTTAGATACATGACCCCTGCAAAGACAGCTCCAAAGACCAGCATGAGCTTGAAGAATTCTCTGACCAAGTAGAGTGACACCTCTTCTTTACCCAAGACATTGTATTTAGCTACTTGTTTGGCAATAGCTGTCGGAAGACCAGCTGTTGAAATCAATAAGAAGTTGGCATAGATTTGATACCCCATACTAAAGAGGGCATTGGCTTCAGCTCGATATTCCCCTAACCAAATATACCAGGGAATAACATAGGCAACACCAAGCAGGCGACTAAGAATATTTCCAGCAGTCAACCAAGCCAAGCCTCTAGCCATTGTCGCCTGTTCTTTGGACTGCTGCATTTCAACTTTTTCGGACATTTTTCTATTACTTTCTATGTAAATATAAGATAGGAAAAACTCATACTCTTCGAAAATCAAAATCAGACGTTGTTGACTTGATTTGATGAACTTCAGTTCTATCTGCATCTACGTCGCCTAGTCTGATTTTGATTTTCATTGAGTATTAATTTCTATTTTTGGATTTTCACAAAGTCTAACTCTTTCATTATAAACTTTTATCATACCAAAGTAAAAGAAAAACCCACCCATAAGGTGGGCAAGTCAATTAATTATCAATTGAATGATATCTCACTGTCAACCCTCGTTGTACAGCTGGGCGTTGGGCTATTTTCTCTACCCAGGACTTTAGATGCTTGTAAGAATCAACATCTAAAAATTCTGCCGAACCTGAATATAGTTCTCCTTGAACCAAGCGACCATACCAAGACCAAATAGCAATATCTGCGATGGTATAGGTATTTCCAGCTATATATTCTCTTGTCGCCAATAGCTGATCCAAGAGATCCAGCTGACGCTTAGTTTCCATTGTATAGCGATTAATCGGATATTCTTGCGCTGTCGGAGCGTAATGGAAGAAATGTCCAAATCCTCCACCAACAAATGGAGCGGCGCCAGTTTGCCAGAAGAGCCAGTTAAGAACCTCTGTCCGCTCTGCCCAAGCTTTTGGTAGGAAGGCCTCAAACTTTTCTGCCAAGTAGTAGAGAATGTTGGCAGATTCAAAGACCCGAACTGGCTCCTTCTCCGAATAATCAACCATAGCTGGTATTTTGGAGTTGGGGTTGATGGCAACAAAATCGGAGCCAAATTGGTCTCCTTGACCGATATTGATGAGAAAGAGGTCATAATCAGCTTCCGAAATACCTAACTCTTTCAACTCCTCCAACATAATAGCAACTTTAATACCGTTAGGTGTTCCCAAGGAATAAACTTGGAGGGGCTTGTCACCTTTTGGTAATTTATGTTCAAAGCGACTCCCTGCTGTTGGACGATTGCCTGAACGATTGTCATTTTCATCTTCCCACTTCCAAACGAGTGGTTTCGTGTATTCTGTCATCTTTTTTATTCTACCTTTCCTGGGATAAAACTAGCTATCCGATAGTGATTTTGAAGTTGTTGAATGTAAAGAGAAAGCTGAACCAACTCTTTTGGTGCATGGCAAGTCAAGGCTGTCAGCTCTGCAGTAACATAGCGTCCCAATCGATCAGCAAGCAAGTAGAGATTGTCAGCTTGTCCAAGCTCTTTGGCAGTTTCAAAAACCTTTTCACGCAAAACGGATGTGATAGCATCTTCTGGTAGCTGATAAACCGCCGAAAGATGACTATAAAATTCTTTACAGGTCGCCTTCATAGTTGCCTCCTCAATCACTTTTTACATATATTATAGAGTTTGTTTTATTGAATGTCAACTAAAAAAGATTGCCCTAAGACAATCTTTCTATTAATTAAAGTGAGTTAGGATCAACTTTAATACCAACACCTTGTGTTGTTGTAATAGATACTGAAGTCATGTAAGTACCTTTAGCTGTAGCTGGTTTAGCTTTAGCCATTACATCGTGGAAAGCTTTGAAGTTTTCAACGAGTTTGTCAGCGTCAAATGATACTTTACCGATAAGAGCTTGTACGATACCTGCTTTGTCAGCACGGTAAGTGATTTTACCACCTTTAGACTCTTCAACTGCTTTAGCAACATCCATAGTTACTGTACCAGTTTTAGGGTTTGGCATCAAGTTACGTGGACCAAGTACACGACCAAGACGTCCAACAACAGCCATCATATCTGGAGTTGCGATAACAACGTCGAAGTCCAACCAACCACCGTTGATTTTAGCAACGAGGTCGTCTTCACCAACAAAGTCTGCACCAGCAGCTTTTGCTTCTTCTGCTTTAGCACCACGTGCGAAAACAAGAACGCGTGAAGTTTTACCAGTACCGTTTGGCAATACCATTGCACCACGGATTTGTTGATCAGCTTTACGTACGTCGATGTTCAAGTTGTAAGCAACTTCAACTGACGCATCAAATTTAGCGAAGTTAGTTTCTTTTGCAAGAGCAACAGCTTCTTCTACGCTGTAAAGTTTTGTGCTGTCGATTTTTTCAAGAGCAGCACGCAAGTTTTTGCTTTTTTTAGCCATGTTATATGTCTCCTTGTAATCAGATAATCTTGGGTGCTACTTATTAGTCAGTAACAGTGAATCCCATAGAACGAGCAGTACCTTCGATCATACGCATTGCAGCTTCAAGAGATGCAGCGTTCAAGTCAGGCATTTTAGTTTCAGCAATTTCTTGTACTTGTGCACGAGTAACTGTTGCAACTTTAGTTTTGTTTGGTGTACCTGAACCTTTTTCAACACCTGCAGCTTTTTTCAAAAGAACAGCAGCTGGTGGTGTTTTAGTGATGAAAGTGAATGATTTATCTTCATACACAGAGATAACTACTGGGATGATCATACCAGCTTGGTCAGCTGTACGAGCGTTAAACTCTTTTGTGAATCCCATGATGTTGATACCTGCTTGACCAAGTGCTGGACCGACTGGTGGAGCTGGAGTAGCTTTACCTGCAGGAATTTGAAGTTTTACGAGTTTTTCGACTTTTTTAGCCATGATATAAAATCCTCCTATTGTGGTTTTGGCGGTAATTAAAGATTTTTACCTCCCACAAATATGTGTTTTACACATACCTTTTCATTATACACGAATTTCAAAGAAATGCAAGCTTTAGGTTTACTTTTTTTCACATTTTTTATAGAATGAATGTATGTTCGAATCGATTATATTTTTAAAAATAGTAGCCTTTCTATTCATCTTTCTAACCTTGGCCATTTCGATAATTGCTGTCAAGTTTTTTAGGTTGCAAAACCGAGGCTGGAACTTTGCAGACATTGCTTTTCCTCTCTATGCAATTGAATTTTATCTGATTTCGGACAAGGCCTACTATAACAGTCTACTGCCTCAGCTTGTCCTAGCCCTCTCACTACTAGCGATTGGTCTTTGCGGTTTCTTCCTTTTAAAGAAAAAGAATTTTTTATATCGACGTTTCTTCAAGGTTTTCTGGCGAGCTAGTTTTATCTTGACCTTTTTGATGTATCTAGCTTTAGTTATTGCGGTCTTCACTTTAAAATCCTAAAATCATCCATCCTTTCATAGATGGCATAATAAATCCCCGTTGCAGGCGCAGTGGGGATTCTTTTTATACTAAATCAGACAAGGCGACGTAGATGCAGATAGAACTGACGTTCATCAAGTCAACAGCGTATGATTTTGATTTTCTAAGAGTATTAATTAGTCGTCATATTGATAGGCCTCTCTGGGCATGAAAAGATGGACTTATTCATGAATTTCTAGAGGGAGGCCATCTGGATCAAAGAAGAAGGCCATTTTTTTACCATCAAAATCATCTGTTCGCAGGGCTTCGTGTCGAATGCCCAAACGGTCAAACTCTTCCAGGCAAGCCTCCACATCTGCAACCTGGAAGGCTAGATGGCGTAGACCTGTATGTTCAGGATTGGGCATGGCAGGACGCATTGGCGCATCTGGTTTGATGAAGATTTCCAAGATCAGATTGCCTTTTTTGACATTAAAGAGAATATCATTTTTTTCTGGTCGGATATGTTCATCCACCTGTTCAAAGCCTAGTTTCTCAACATAAAATTCTCTTGTTTTGTCATAGTCACTACCGATAATTGCAATATGATGGACTGCTTCAAATTTCATTATTGTGTTTCCAATACCTTTCTAGGTTTTGTTCCTTCAGCTGGTCCAATGACACCCGCTGCTTCTAGCTCTTCCATGAGGCGTGTTGCCCTGTTAAAACCAACAGACAAGCGTCGTTGAATCATAGAGGCGCTGGCTTTTTGTGTCTCAACTACCAAGGCACGTGCTTCGTTGAAAAGTGGATCTCCTCCAGCATCACCAAAACCTGCATCGCCATCACCTTCTGCCACTTCACCTGGATCAAAGGATTCATCATAATCTGCATCTGCCTGATCCTTGATAAAGCCAACTATTGCTTCTACATCATCATCGGATATAAAGGAACCTTGCAAGCGGACTGGATGGTTTTCATCAATCGGTTTAAAGAGCATGTCACCGCGACCCAAGAGTTTTTCAGCACCGTTTTCATCTAGAATCGTCCGACTATCTGTACCGCTTGATACGGCAAAGGCGATACGAGATGGGACATTGGCTTTAATCAAACCTGAAATAACATCAACAGATGGTCGCTGGGTAGCAAGAATCATGTGGATACCTGCTGCACGAGCCTTCTGTCCCAAGCGAATAATGGCATCTTCCACTTCCTTGCTGGCTACCATCATCAAGTCTGCCAACTCATCTACGATTACCACAATGAGAGGAAGTGGAATCTGTTTTTCTTCTGAACGGCTATTAAATTCTTCGACCTTCGCATTATAACCTTCTAAGTTTCGGACACCAATCTGGCTAAACAACTCATAGCGTTTCTCCATTTCATCCACTACTTTTTGAAGAGCTCGAGCAGCCTTGCGTGGGTTGGTCACAACGGGAATCAATAGGTGGGGAATATCATTATAGACCGATAATTCGACCATTTTGGGGTCAATCATCATGAACTTAACTTGGTCTGGACCAGCTTTCATGAGAATTGAAGAGATGATACCGTTGACAGCAACAGACTTCCCTGAACCAGTTGAACCAGCCACCAATAGATGGGGCATACGTGCTAGGTTAAAGGAACGGACGGAACCATTGACAGCCTTACCGAGAGGAATTTCCAAAAGCTTGTCTGGGTCTGTTTTAGATTGTTCCCAGAGCTCACGGAAAGGTACTGTAGCCACTTCGGAGTTTGGAACTTCAATACCGACCAGAGATTTTCCCGGGATAGGAGCTTCAATACGGACATCTTTAGCCGCAAGGGCTAGAGCCAAATCATCAGCTAGGTTAGAAATCCGATTGACACGGACGCCGACTGCTGGTTTGACTTCATACTTGGTTACCGATGGTCCAATCTCAGCTCGCTCAACTACTACCTTGATTCCAAAACTGGCAAAGGTGTCTTCTAAAACTTTAATATTCTGACGAACAATTCGTTTTTCATTGGACTGACTCTTAGCTTTTATAGGAGCAAATAAGTCTATGGACGGAAGTTTATATGCTAGTCTCTGCTTAGGCTTGAAATCAATCTGCACATCTGTCTCGTCCTTCTCAAACTCATTTGGTTCAGAAGCCTGGCTTGCCGAGTTTGATTGTGCTGGTTGGTCATCTTCTACCAACATAATTGGAAATTCATCTTCTATGTCTAAGTGGTCATATTCTGAAATAATCGGTACTTGAACAGGCTCTTCTTCGAGGATTTCACCCGTTTCTAAATCGACATGTCTATCTACCAGTGCCAAAGCCCGAGCTGACTCTTCCTCTTCCTCTAGACGAAGGCGTTCCTCTTCTAGACGAGCTAATTCTTGCTGACGTTTTTCTTCTCGTTCTGCTTTCTTCTGTGTTCGAAGCTCTGCTCTTTTTACCTGCGTCTCCGCCAACTTATCTTTGACAACCGCCAAGCCATCGGCAACATCATAAACAGACCATGGGCTTACAAAAAAGATACCAAATGCTATCACTAGAAGACCGATGAAGAAGGAACCGACATTTGCAAAGAGGAAAGAGACTGGCAGATAGAAGATACTTCCAATCATCCCTCCGCCTAGAAATGCTGTTACCTGAAACTTAGCTAGGTCTGACAAGGCCAATTTTAGAGTATGACCGAATAAGTCACTCCCTTGATAGGTCCAGTCTAAGTAAGCCTGAAATTCAATCAATAACCCGATAACAATCAGCCAGAAGCCCGATATGGTCCCTTCTCTTTCGCGTAAGACTTTGGGAATAAGAAGGTAGATAAATGCACCCGCCAATAATAGATAGGCCAAACTACCAAATAATAGTCGGAAAATATTGTAGCTGGTCACTCCAAACACACCTAAGCGACTGGCTGCAAAGACAATGAATAAAAGCCCCAATACTCGAAGGGTGATATTTTTAACACGTTCTTGCTGTGCTAATTCTGCCTTGGTTGGTCGCCTCGTAGCCTTTCCTTTTTTACTCGTTTTTGCCATAAAATCCTCAACTTTCTCAATCTCTTTATTTTATCATAATTGAGAATATTTTTCATATCAGAAAAAGCCCTGCATTATACAGGACTTCTCTTGGAGTGAAAGAATAATTTAAGAGGGCAAATAATATTATAGAGCGTTTAGAATAATCTGACCTTCTACGTAGAAGGTTGATGTCAAGGTTTCTTGACCGTCGTTAATAAAGATTTCTACACAGTTGGTGTCAACCAAGACCAACAAGTCTGTCGCTTTTACAGTAACTGCTCGGCGAACCGTTGACCATTCCTCCTCACCAGCTTGCTGGATTTTGAGGTGACTACGATCAATATAGACTTCTTGGCTTTCCTTATCGTAACCAAATTGTAGGTAATCTTGGTCAGTTCCAAGTATCAACTCCAAACTGCCTGATAGTTTAAGAGAGAACTTGCTTGGACCTTGGATGCTTTGTCCAATTTCAATATCCTTGAAGGCTTCCAAGACACTTGTTGGCAGAACTTGGTGCAATCCGTTTTCAGTCTTCTTGAGAATGCGTGGAAGGGTCATCTGACCGTACCACTTATGGCCTAGGTCATTGGTCACCAACTTGCGACCCCAGGTGTGCATCCAGGCAATCATGACACGTTCCCCTTCTGGACCTTCAGTCGTTTGAGCTGCATAGAAATCATGCCCATGGTCGATTTCTTTGAAGGAATCTGCCACAAAGACTTTCTTGTCCCAGTCCACATGACCAGTCACAAAGATATTGGAATTGATATTGACAAAGTCATTATCTACTTTTTGATAGCGCATCGGTGAAACAATCAGGTACTCTTGCCCATCTACTTCAAAGTAATCAGGACATTCCCAAACATGACCTTGGTGGGCTTGGCCTTTTAAGAAGATAGACTCAAATTGCCAGTCCAGCAAATCGTCAGAGCCTAGTAGGACTATACAGCCGACACCGTCTTTATGCTTGGTTGCTACAACAGAATAGTAACGACCGTCTCTCTCGAAAATTTTCGGATCACGAAAATCATTGGCGATGACTTCTTCTGGTAGAAGTTCCTCCGTCGCAACAGGATTCTGTGCGATTTTTTCAAAGTGAATCCCGTCTGTCGAATAGGCCATGTTCTGCACCTGTCTGACAGAGCCATCTTCATCGACGATATGACCCGTGTACATAAGCCAGAGGGCATCGTCTTTGACAATAGCAGAGCCCGAGAAACAGCCATCCTTATCGTAGCCCTTGTCGGGAGCAAGGGCAACTGGAAGATGTTCCCAGTTGACCAGGTCCTTACTTTTAGCGTGGCCCCAATGCATTGGCCCCCAAACACTTTCATAGGGATTGAATTGATAAAAGAGGTGGTATTCTCCTCTGAAATAGACAAAGCCATTCGGGTCATTGATCCAGCCAATTTCTGGAACAAAATGACGCTCTGGTCTAAATGTCAGATCAAGGGTTACTTTTTCTGCTTGAATATATGCATTGGCTTTTTCAACTGTTTTCACAGGCAGCCTCCTTTTTGATTACTGATTTTCTTTGTACTGATCGTAGTATTTTTGCTTGATAGCTAACCAGTCAGACAGACCGTAGCTTTCCAATTCTTTCAAATAGCTATCCCACTCTTCTTCGATACCGCCGTTGACAATCCATTCTGCACGTTTGCGGTAGATGAAGTCGTTCATATCTGCTTCAACTTGAGCAATCTTATCCAAATCTTCTTGTTCCATGAAGACACGAGGGTAAATATCATCGTTGGTCACATAGTCAAGATAGGTTTCGTGCATCAAGTCCAAACGCCATTTAGCATCATCTGGCATGGTGGTCACTGTACCGTAGTATTCGTCAAGAATAGCCAACGGTCCACCAACTTCTGTCTTCTGACGCAATTCGCCTGGAGCTGTACCGTTCAATGGTAGGTGTTTCAAGCTGTTCGTTGCTGTGTCAAGTTCAAAGATATTTTGCTGTGTTTCATCTCCATAAGTACCCCAGTTGTTTTGAACTGATTGGATCGGAGCGTATTGGGCATCAATCCACTTGGCAGTTAATTCCAAGTTTTTATTGGCTGATGTGATGACCATGCGGTCACGTTGGAAGCCCATACCGTTTGTACGAGTAATGTGCTTGGTTCCATCAGGACCCGCCAAGACTGGCAAGATGTCATAGGTATCATTCATACCAGTGATATTTGCCTTGTCCCAAGTGAAGTAAACACCATAGAGATTTTCGCTTCCTTTAGAGATGTAAGTGTTCCAATCTTGTTCAAACGCTTCAGGATCTAGAAGACCTTTTTCTTGAAGGGTACGCATAAATTCAACACCTTCTTTGTAGTCTTCATTGTCCGCTGTGAAGTCAACAGTTCCGTCATTGCTGACAACTAAGTGGTCATCATTATCACCGACACCGAATGCACCAAAAAGAATTTTGAAGTCCTCATTTCCTCCACCATTGATAAAGCCCATTGGAATTTCATCCGCCTTGCCGTTTCCGTTTGGATCCTTGGTCTTGAAGGCTTCAAGGACCTTAATCAAGTCGTCCGTTGTTTTGGGCATTTCAAGACCGAGTTTGTTCAACCACTCTTTGTTAATCCAAGCAATATCGCTAACAGTATGGATAGACTCCTTACCTTCGCCCAATTCTTCAATCCATGGGAATGAGTAGATATGTCCGTCTGGTGCTGTAATCATGGAACGGTACTCTGGATTTTCATCCAAAATTTTCTTGAGGTTTGGCATATGCTCATCAATCAAGTCTTCAACTGGTACAATAACACCTTGTTTTGCCCAGTTCATCAATTCCACATCGGAAGCACCGTCATTATGGATGGCGTCTGGCAAATCACCTGAAGCAATGTCCAAGTTCCGCTTTTCACCAAAGTCAGATTGGTAGTTGGTCCAATCAATATGAACGCCAGTTTCTTCCTCAAGACGTTGGAAAATCAACTTATCATTAGGATCAGCTGGAGCTAGAGGGGAGCTAGCTGTCATAAACTTAAGCGTAACTGATTTCTCCAGCGGGAATTGAACATTTTTCAATTCATAATCAGGGCTTGATGCAGTATTTTTTGAGCCACAAGCAGCCAACAAAACGGTACTTGCTAGAAGCGTAACAACTGTTTTTCCAAATTTGTGTTTCATCAGAAACAACCTCCTATATTTGTAAATTGATTTTTTAGAATATCTTTCAGTTTCCTTTTATTACTAGCTCAAAAGGTTTTGAGAACCTTTTGAGGTGGGAAATAGAGGGAACTACGTTCCTATCAAAAAGCTGAAGACTGTACTGAAGTACGGCATAGCGAGTTCAAATAATACCTGATTATTTGAAGCTGGAGATAAGGAAACGAAGTTTCCTCTTTCGTCGACGTAAGAAAAGAGAAAACGAAAGATATTTATTAACCTTTTAATGAACCAGCCATAATACCCTTATCAAAGTATTTCTGGAAGAATGGATACATGACAATGAGTGGCAAGCTAGAGATGACAATGGTCGCATACTTAATCATTTCTGCGATGCGTTTCATTTCATTCATGGCAGCCTGAGCACCGATCATGTCCTTAGCAGGCTCGCTTTGAATGAGGATTTTACGAAGTACTAGTTGGAGTGGCTCTAAGTCTGGATCCTTGATGTAAATCATGGCATCAAAGTAAGAATTCCATTGACCGACAAAGGCATAGAGGAAGAGTACAAACATAATTGGCTTAGCTAGTGGAATCATGATTTTCCAGAAAATCTGAAATTCATTGGCACCGTCCATAACGGCTGCTTCTACCAACTCATCCGGCAAGCCTTGGAAATAGGTCCGTGCCAAGATGATATTCCAAACATTGACTGCACCAGGGATAATAATGGCCCAGACAGTGTTCAACATTCCCAAATCTTTAACCAAGAGATAGGTCGGAACAAGTCCACCACCGAAGAACATGGTGAAAACCAGAAAGGCATTGATCCATTTTTTCCCAACCAAATCTTTTTTAGAGAGTGGATAGGCAGTCATGACTGAAATGGCTACAGTCACAAAGGCAAAGGAGAATGAATAAAAGAGTGAGTTAAAAAATCCGCGTAGGATAGACTTGTCTGAAAATACCCGTTGGTAACCTTCTACTGTCCAGTCCTTTGGATCAAAGCTAATGCCCTTGCTGACCAAAGCCTGCGGATCCATGAAGGAAGCGACTAAGATATAGACCATAGGCACAACTGTTATGAGAACAAGAAATGCCAGCAAGATTTTATTGACAACCAGCATTCGCTTGTCAAATTTTGTGTACATTTGTGTATTCATACGAACCTCCTATAAGCCTTGTCCGTCGTTAATGCGTTGGACAATCTTATTGACTGCAATCAGCAGGATAATATTGATAAGTGCGTTAAATAAGCCAACCGCTGTTGAATAAGAGTAGTCACCTGACACCAAACCGATTTTATAGACATAGGTTGAAATGATTTCAGAACTGGTTAGGTTGAGGGAGGTCTGCATCAGGAAGGCTTTTTCGTAACCAACGTTCATGATGCCCCCAGCTGCTAAGATAAACTGAATGACCATGACTGGTTTTAATGCAGGCAAGTCAATATGCCAGATACGTTGGAAAATATTTGCACCGTCTAGCTTAGCCGCTTCAATCAAGGCTGGATCAACATTGACCAAGGTAGCCGTGTAGAGAGTTGATGCCCAGCCCATTCCCTGCCAGATACCACTTAAGATATAGAGCGGTCTGAAGAAGTCTGGGTCTGTCAGGAAGTTGGCTTCAATACCAAATAGACCAAGGATTGAGTTGACTGGTCCTCCTACTGAGAAGAAGAGGAAAATCATACCGACGATGACAACGACTGAGATAAAGTTTGGAGCATACAGTACCAATTGAATCCGTTTTTTAGCCTTATCGCTCAATAATTGATTGAGCATGATGGCCAAAATAATTGGTGGAAGAAATCCTAAGAGCAGACCGTAGACACTCAATTTCAAGGTGTTGGCAAGTAAGGTGCCGAAATTTGGAGAAGAGAGAAACTTGGTAAACTCTTCAAACCCAATCCACTCGCTACCAAGCACCCCTTTTAAGGGATTGTAGTCTTTAAAGGCAATCAGTACTCCGTACATAGGAATGTAACGGAAGATGAAAGTCAAGACCAAGCCTGGTAGTAACATCAGTAACAAGAGTTTCTGTTGCTTGATTCTATCGAATAGACTAGCTTGTTGCAGTTTTGATGTTTTCATAAGAACTCCTTTTTGAAACGTTTCAAATTTATTGATTTTAGAAAGAGGTCTAACCCTCCGTTTTTTTGAAACGTTTCATTTTTCTTGTAAAAATAAAACCAACTGTTTATTGATGATTTTATTTTATCATTGTAACCGTTTTCTGTCAATCCCTATTTTTAATTTTTTGTCGTTTTTCCTTCAAGATAGGAAATCGGTAGAATGACTTGTAGGAGGCGCTCTCTTTTCTCAATAATATCAATTAGACAGGCAACGGCTTCCTGAGCCATAGACTCCAAAGGTTGACGAATGGTGGAAAGTTCTAAAGAGCGTTCACTTGCCAACTGAATACCATCATAGCCGATCACCTGCACATCTTCTGGAACCCGTCGTCCCAGTTTTTCCAAGACAGCAAGAGTATCTAGGGCTACAAAATCATTGATGGTGAAAATGGCGTCAACCTGTGGATTTTTAAGCAAAAAGGCTTCGACTTGATCGACAAAGTCATCATATGGCTCTTCCAAGTCCAAGATCTGACAAGGAAAACCTGCCTCTACAATCCGCTTTTCAAAATACAATCTGCGCTTCTTGGTTTCATTGATAGTTTTATTGTGCCCACCGATAAAGGCAAAATGTCGACCTCCTTTTGCAATCAAGGTATCCGCTACCAGTTCCGCACCAGCTTGGTTGTCCGAGCTGACACAAGGGATAGCCTTGTTTTCATAGGTGCGGTCGATACTGACGAATGGGATGTTAGAAGATAAGTAATCCTCGATTGGACTGTAGGTAATGGCAATAATTCCGTCAACCTTATTTTGCTGGAGCATGGTTAGGTAGTCCAGTTCGCGCTTGGGGCCTGAGATATTACAGAGCAAGAGCTTGTAGTTTTTCTTGCTCAGGGCTACTTCGACATGGTAGGCAAACTCTCCAAAAAATGGATGCCAGACTGTCGGAATAATCAAGGCAATGGTTTCCGTCCTGTTCTTTTTCATCCCACGGGCATAAACATCTGGGATGTAATTTAATTCCTGAATGGCAGCCTGAACTTTTTCAAGTGTGCTTTCCTTAATACCTGGTTCCTTATTAATAACTCGAGAAACCGTACCAACACTGACCCCTGCAACTCGAGCTACATCTTTCATGGTGATTGATTTTTGATCTTCCATTGTTTACCCCTTTCTTTTGAAACGTTTCAATAATTTACACTAGAATATCATTGATAGCGTTTTCTGTCAAGAAAAATTGACTTGTTAGCACATAAAAACACCCAAAAAGCTAGAATGATTCTAACTTTTAGGTGCCGTTTAAAAATCTTTTCTATTTTATTTGTACATCTTCTTCATTGGGTGTTTTGCAAGCACTTCTGGGTGATTATCGAGTGTAGCTCTGCCTTTTTCCGTCAGGGCATAACCTCGGACGGTAAAGTATGGAGCTAACTTTTCTTCCGTCAAGTTATCCTTGAGGGCAGTGTCGAGGTCTGCCGCCTTCATCTTGGACAGGCCTGTCACACCCTCTGCTTTGAGGATATTTTTCTTAGCAGTGGAGGTGATGTGGTCCAGCGAATCAAATGCTGACTCCACATAGACATAACCGTCTGCGATCAACTGCTCCATGTGAGCAGGACCATTGATGCCATACATATACTCGAAATATTTTGAGTAGGGTGTCGTCGTTTCAAAAGAACCCAGGCTAATCCGCCATAGCAAAATAATATCTCCCGGCAAAATTCCTTCTTCTAGCCGAACCATATTGCGTTTGGGAACAGGCTTGGCTTCTAAGAGCCAGGTCGCTAGGTCACGCTCGGGGGAGATATAGGGTTTGACCTCGTGGGCTTTATACATTTCTTCAACACGATTCTGGAGTGACATTTACTTTACCTCACGAATTGCGTAATAATTTCCATCATTGTCTGCAAAGCTAATTACCTTCATGAAACCAAGGTCCATGACTGGATTCGTTGTGACACCACGTTCAACAAGTTCTTCGTAAGTTTTGGCTACATCTACTGATGTCATTAAGATTGATGGTGTACCTAAGTTTAATTCTGGCTCCATTTCAGCAACCTCTGCCTTATCATGAAGTACAAATTGTACCTCACTATCTGATTTAGGTGCAATAATGTAAGAAGTTTGGGGGCCTTGCACTTGTTTTTCTACACGTTCAAATCCCATTTTCTCTTTCCAAAATTGAGCTGAAGCCTCAATATCATTCACATATAACATAACTTGTCCGATTGATTGAATCATCTTAAATACCTCTTTTGCGTTGTACGAACATGTGTTCAAACCATTATACACTAGATAGAGATATTCTCCAAAGAAAAACGACTCTTAGAGCCGTTCAAAACCTAGGAAACGAGTCCCCTGAAAATGCAGGGTGCCTACATCTCCCTCTGCCAAGAGGGCATACTCGTCCGAGCGTACACGGAACTCCTGCCGTCTTCCCTCCCATTCAAACGTTACATAATAATTGGTTCGTGCTACTTCGTTACCAAAAACATGAGTTCGTTTTGAGACAAGCTTGGCCCTGTAGGATTCTTTTGGGGCCTGATTGTTATGGTGCCATTCCATAAAATTTTTAATAATATGGAAACAAACCGTCGCTAATATGATCGCGGAAAAACTGTAGAAAAGGACCGTATGCCATACTAGGCTTCCATCTGGGGCAAACAAGTTCTCAAACATCATTATTCTCCTTTTTACATTTGTAAATATAGTATATCATATTGTTGAATTGGATACACTTTTTATACTAGATAAAAATTGAAAAAATCCATATTTCATGGTAGAATGAGCATAATTTTGAACAAGACAAGAAAGGAATTTCAATGAAAAAAATACTAGCTCTTGCTCTAGCATCGAGCATCTTGCTAACTGCCTGCACAAACAACTCGACAGCTAACAGCCCATCTTCTACAGCGTCTAGCTCTAGTTCAAGCTCGACTACGACAGCTGATACAACTGCTTCTAGCCAATATGCCAAAGATTTGGCATACGCCATTAACAATCCCAGAGCTACATTCCCCCAACTTTCCAATGAAATTGGTGAAAATGAGGCTGCTGTTAAAATAAAAACAACCGAAGGCGACATCACTATAAAACTCTTCCCCGAGCAAGCACCACTAACTGTAGAAAACTTTCTGACTCATGCGAAGGAAGGATACTATAATGGAACGATCTTCCATCGTGTCATTAAGGATTTCATGATTCAAGGTGGCGATCCTCTTGGAAATGGTACTGGTGGAGAGTCTATCTGGGCCGGAAAAGATACTACTATCGATGCTGGGAATGGTTTTAAAGACGAGATTTCAGCTTTCCTTTATAACATTCGTGGCTCACTTTCTATGGCAAACGCTGGCGCGGGAACAAATGGAAGTCAGTTTTTCATCAATCAAAATACAACAGACATGTCTAGCCAACTCTCTAGTTCTAGCTATCCTGGTAAAATCATTGACGCTTATAAAAACGGAGGCAATCCAAACTTAGATGGCAAGCATACCGTATTTGGTCAAGTCATTGAAGGGATGGACGTCGTAGATAAAATTGCTTCAGTCGAAACAGACAATAGCGATAAACCTAAAACAGATGTAAAAATTGAGTCTATTGAAATTCTGAAAGATTACGTAAAATAGTATACTAGCTAGACATAGAACGCCATCATCACACTAAAAAGCAATGGACGAAAGTCAAGTGATATTGAAGCTTCCATCAATTAGTGGTTATCTCAAGTCCTCAATCCTCTCTCTAAGACGATAACCTTTGATTGTGGGAAAGAATTCTCTACCTGAATACCTATTTCGAATGTACATGACTTTAATATTTTCTTTACAGACCAAGGCTTTCCCTGGGAAATGAGGTCTCAATGAACATTCAAATGACCTTTCAAGGCGAAACAGAGGATTTTCTAGGAATTATCAAACACATTACCAAGTCTTTCTCAGCTACTTAAAAAGTCTAACCTGATTTGATAATTCAGTTATTTATAATAAATAATTAAAGGAGCGGGAACGAAATTGACTGCTCAATAAAGAGTTCGTCAACAAGCCTTTATTTCAAGTAGTTGAGCTGAAATAGTTCACTGAACTGTTTCACTCCCTCAGACTGTTAAAGCTAATCAACCACTACGATGAGATGTTGACGCGAATTCTAAGAAGCGAGGTTGGACTTATGTCCAGCCTCTTTTTTGTATTTTCAAATTTCTCAATTACTTTCTACCGTATAACCTTTTACATACCTGATAAAGAATAGGTACAGCAATGATGGTCGTAATTGCAGTGCCATAGGTTCCTAAGATTCTACCCAAAGCTGCGAGGAAGGAAGCTGAGAAGGTTAACCCTCCGACAAAACTTCCCGTTAATGTATACTTCAATAGGTTCAAGATAATTTTTGTAATTGCCGCAACAATTCCAACCAAAATAATATTGGTTAAGCGATCATTTTCCTTGAGGAATTTCTCGTAAAACAAATGCAAAATGAAGCAGACGATGAGCGATTCTAAAATGGTAATCCAAGCGACTGAAGCATAACCAGATAGTAAATCAAAGATGCCTAGACCAAGTGACGCCGCCGCAGCTCCTTTTTTGGCACCAAAGATTAGTACTCCTACCACCACCAGAGCATTGCCTAAATGGACAAATTGACTCCCAAAAGGAATACGAATAAAGAAGACAACCACACAAATAAGGGCTGCAAATAGGCTAATTTCTGTTAATTGACGCAATTGATTCTGTTTCATAATTTCTCCTTTAATGTTTGAAATGCTTGCTGTAATTCTGCTAAAAATGGTTCGAAGTAAATCCCAAATTTCAAGTCTCTATCCAAAGCAAGGGTACGCTCTAAACTCTTGTCGATAAAATCTAAAGCTAGAGGGATAGCTTGATGGAGATTGATTTGTTGGATGGTTGCTACTGCCAACAAGATAGATAGAATGTCACCTGTTCCAAAGAAATTTGCTGGATATTTTTTAGACATATAGGTAGTTATTTCCCCTGTTTCCTGCTGAAAATAGGCTACACCTATTTGGCTATCATCAAAGGAAATCCCTGTCAGTACAATATCTGCGGATACCTGCTCTGCTAAAGCTTCCAGTAAGTCCTCAATAGCTGCCCTATCGTAGCAAGCTCCCAAATATTCCCTCCCTGTCAAAAAAGCTGCCTCTGTTACATTGGGGAGAATGAGCTTGGCCGACTGGATCAACTCTTTCATGGCTTCTACATAGGTAGATGTGAAACCTGAATACAACTTGCCTCCATCCCCCATGACCGGATCAACAATCAATGGTGTCTCTGTTTGTTTCGCATACATAGCCAATTGACTTAGTTGCTGAGGATTTCTACAGTAGCCAGACAAGATGCCTGCCAACTCCAAATTCAAGTTCTTCCACTGTTCAAAATAGGCTCGATTCAAGTCAGTCATATCTTCAACGACAACATCTGGAAAACCACCCGTATGAGAAGAAAGTAGTACCGTTGGTAAAAGAATCGTTTCTACCTGACAGGCTGCTGCAATTGGGATGCTAGTGGCTAGGGCAACCTTACCCACACCAGGCAAATCATTTGCAAGCAATAATCGCTGAACCATAACAACCTCCTAAATTATTTTTCTTAAACAAAATTGTAAAGTATTTTCACGAGCTTTTCAATAACTCTTATCAGAAATTGTATGGGGACAGATGGCTGAAACCTTACAACACCAGTCTCAAATCACTGCATAAGAAAAAACAGTAACAACTTTTTGCTACTGTCATCCTATTTCAATGTATTGTTGTCAAAATCTGCTTAATTTTTCTCCAGAAAGGCAATCAGGGTCTGGGCAGAACGTTCTCCTGCTTGAATGATAAATTCATCAAAGGTGATATTGGCATCTCCCTGAGCTGTGTCACTCATGGCTCGGATAACCAAGAATGGCTTACCTGTATTGACAGCTGCTTGAGCGATAGCTGCTCCTTCCATCTCTACGGCAAGGACTTCTGGAAAATGAGTTTTGATTGTAGCGATTCTCTCCTGACCTGCGATAAAACTGTCACCTGTCACAATCAGACCCACATGGCTAATCATTTCCTGCTCTGCTAAAACGGTTCTTAGCTGTTCTAACAAGACTTGGTCCGCTGGATAATACAATTCCTGCCCTGCCATTTGCCCGTAAGCATAGCCGAAAGCCGTCACATCCACATCGTGGTAAGCCAATTGATTCGCTACAACCACATCACCGATGGCAATCCCTTCGGCAACAGCTCCTGCCGAACCTGTATTGACAATGACATCAACCGAAAAACGATCTGCCAAAACAGCCACGGACATAGCTGACATAACCTTACCGATACCTGACTGAACAAGAACGACTTCATGTTGACCGATTCGTCCCTGATAGTAAGTTCGACCCAAGACATCGGTTTCAGTTGCATCTTGTAGATGCTCGACCAAAATCTTTAATTCCTGAGGCATGGCTGCGATAATTCCAAATTTCATCTCTTCTCCTAAATAAATAATACTGCAATGATAAACATTATCAGTAAGATGATGGCCCAAAAAAGGATTTTGTTTACCTTACTGCGGAAAGCTTCTCGCTTGATGGTTTCGATACGGCGACTTTTTACTACAGTAGGTTTGACCGGGATTCGGATGGTTTGTCCCTCTTCATATCCCTGATAATCTTCTTCTAGATATGGATCGAATAGAGCATCATCCATTGATATATCCTGGTTTGGACGATAGTGTCCAAACTGGCTAGATTGGTCGGAATACTGTTTCTTTTTCGCTTTCTCTAAAATTTCATCCGTCAACAAGGGCTTGCCCATTGCTAGTTTCCTACTTTCTCATGAGTTGTAAATATTGGATAGCCATGATGGTCTTTGCATCACAAATATCGCCAGTAGCCACCAAGTTCAAAGCCTCTTCCAAGGTTACCTCATGTAATTCGATCACCTCATCTTCATCCATTGGACGAGGATTTTCAACCTTGATAAGGTTATCTGCTAAATAAAGGCGAATTCGTTCATTACAGAAACCGATGGCTGAATAGAAATCTGCCAACAAGGTCAGTTTGTCACTAGTATAGCCTGTTTCTTCTTCTAATTCACGCAACGCAGCATCTTCAAGCTTATCTTCTTCGCCCAGCTCCAATTTCCCCGCCGGAATTTCATAAATAGTACGTTCAATGGCCTTGCGGTATTGTTTGACCAAAATCATTTTACCTTCTGGGGTAACGGCTAAAACGCAAACTGCTCCCTTGTGGAAAATGAGTTCGCGCTTACCAGTTCCACCATTTGGCAAGGCAACATCATCTACTACTACATCAAAAATGTGCCCTTTAAAAATTTCTGTCCGCTCAATGGTTTTTTCTTCAAAATTCATACGATTACCTATTTTTGACTTGGATGGAACGGAAAACGAGTCGCATAACCTTCTTTGTTTTCTTGACGACCACGACCAATACCGATGGCATCCTCTGGAATGTCTTTTGTAATGACAGAACCTGCAGCCAACAAGGCGTTGTCCCCGATAGTTACTGGTGCGATAATGGTTGAGTTAGAGCCAACAAAGGCATTATCTCCAACGGTTGTTTTAAATTTATTTTTACCATCGTAGTTGACAGTGATGGTACCAGCACCAACGTTAACATTATTGCCAATCGTTGCATTTCCTAGATAGGTCAAATGACCAGACTTCGTTCCTTGACCAAGCGTAGAGGCCTTGATTTCCACAAAATTTCCAACGTGAACATCTTTTTTCAAGAGACTGCCTGGACGAATATGGGCGTATGGTCCTACCGTCACACCTTCTTCAATGACAGATTCTTCAATATCTGAGTTGCTGATGACGACATCTGCTGCAATTTTGGCATCACGCACACGAGTTCCATTGGTTAAAACAGTACGTTCACCAATCACCGTTTGCCCTTTCAAGACAACATTAGCTTCAATAACAGCTTCTGCACCAATCTCAACATCAATATCAATATAGGTTGCATCTGGGTTGATAAATGTCACACCATTGACCATGTGTTTTTCATTGATTCGTTTGCGCATAACAGCTTCTGCAGTCGCAAGAGCGACGCGATCATTGACACCCAAACTTTCATCAAAATCACGCAAGACATAAGCACCGACCTTCTCGCCTGCCTGACGGAAAATCGAAATAACATCTGTCAGATAGTATTCACCTTGGGCATTGTCCGTATTAATATCTTTAAGCGCTTCAAAAAGACGTTTATTATCAAACAAGTAGGTTCCTGTATTGATTTCTTTCACTTGTTTTTCAAAATCGTTGGCATCTTTTTGTTCAACAATTTTTTGCACTTCCCCATCAGCATTGCGAATAATCCGACCATATCCGAATGGGTTATCAGCCTGAGCTGTCAAGATAGTCGCAACATTCTTGTGGCTGACATGGAAGTTAATGAGGTTCTTCAAGCTTTCTCCTGTAATCAGCGGTGTATCTCCTGCGATAACAAGGGTCTGACCTTCCAAACCTGCAAGAGCTGGCTCAGCCATCATAACGGCGTGGCCTGTCCCCAACTGTTCAGATTGAAGGGCGAATTCTGACTGACCTTCGAGAACTGCTTGGACCAATTCTGCCTTGTGACCGACAATCGTTACTGTTTTAGCAGGTTCCATAGCATCAACTGCACGTTTGACATGCTCCAACATGGTAATTCCTGCCACTTTATGTAGGACTTTTGGCAAGTCAGACTTCATGCGAGTACCCTTCCCCGCCGCTAGAATAATTGCATAGTTATTGCTCATAGTTTTCTCTCTTTTCAATGATATACTCCTATTATAGCAAATTTTAGTTTTTTTGAAAAATAACGAAAGGAGCTTGATAGGATTCGATACAATACAGATTATTCAGCATTATTTACAGAACCTGATTGGCCATTACTGTTAGAGCGTTCAAGGAAAAACAAACTCTTCCCTCCGCCAAAAATAGCAAGCACTTTTTACTAGAATCCGATAGGGTAAACCAGTTTAAATTCTTCACAGACGACCAGCATATCTTCTGAGAAAGACAGGCCTGCTTCTGCCAGCCAGATAGTGAAAAGCTCTTCATGGACCTGTCGCCAGTGGACCAGACTTTTCGCTTTTATGTCAGACAAGTCACCTCCCTGACGGAACTCGCCCTCCTTATAGGCATGTTCTTCCGTCACTTGGGAAAAGGGCATCACATAGACCTTGGTGGTCTGGATAATGCAAACAGCTTGACCTTGTCCGTCCAGAATGATATCGTAGCCACCAGCTTTGGGGATTTCTTCTCCCTCTACTGCGTAGAGGGCATGGGCAGAGCTGGTCGAGGATTTGATGCCTCTAGCCACCAAATCAGCCAGTCGATCAGCTTCCGCCCCAAAAGCCCAGGCCTCTGGTTCAGGACCAGCTTGGGAATTGATGGCAAGAAATTCTTGCCAGAGTTGTGTCGGGGTCATGGTTTTTCCTTTCTAGACTGCCATTCCTCTCTTGTCAGCAGGCTCACGCGTTCGGTACGGATCTCATCAATGAGCGAGAAATGCACATCTTCCAAGAGGTATTGGTAAACAAAACCCAGTTTTTCTTGAACACGCAATGATTTGCTATTTTCTACAAAAGCACGACACCAGACTTTCTCTAAATTCAATTGGGAAAAGCCGTAATCCAGTAAAACTTGACTAGCCTCTGGCACCAGGCCTTGTCCCCAAAATGAATGACCAATCCAATAACCAATCTCGGCCTCTGAGTCAGGCAAATCAAGACCACCTTGTTTACCAAGCATGAGCCCGATACTGCCAATCACCTGTCCTGTTTCTTTGAGAACAAGGGCGTAGGTTTCTGGTTGGCTAAGGACTGTCTTGATAATTTCTCGACTTTCTTCCACGCTCTGATGAACAGGCCAACCCGCTGCAGGACCAACTTCATGATGACTGGCCTGAGAAAATAAGTCAGCTGCGTCTGTTTCACTCCAAGGGCGGAGCAAGAGACGATTGGTTTCAAGAATCATAATATTCCTTTCTACTTCAAACTCCAGCCGCCGTCGATGGTGATAATCTGGCCTTGCATGGAAGCGAGTTTTCCAGTAGCCAGCATGAAGGTCAGCTCTGCTATTTCGCTGGGCTGGGTCCAGCGTCCGATAGGGGTCTGGTCTGCCACCCAGTCCGCTAGGCCACCAGTCTCAAAGTCCTTCTGGGTCATTCCTGTCTGAACGGCACCAGGAGCAATGCCGAAGACCTGGACCTTGTCCTTGGCATAGTCCAGTGCCAGCTGCTTGGTAAAACCTGCCAAAGCATGCTTGGAGGCGGTATAGGCTGAGCCTCCTCCACCTGCTAGACTGGAGGCAATGGAGCACATATTGATAATGATGCCTGACTGTCTATCCACCATTTGCTGCAGATAGGGACGGGTCAGTCTAGTCACCGCAAAAAAATTGACCGTAAAGATGCGAGCTAATTCATCCTCCTCAATATCGAGGTGGGGACGGTAATCGTCTAGTATGCCTGCGGTGTTACAGAGGACATCGACTGTCTGGCACCATGAAAAGACGGGCGATAAATCGCCTGTCAGGTCCAGCTGTAGAAAGTGGAAATCGCCTGCCAAATCAGGCTTGCTGGCCTGATCAATCCCGTACACACGCCAGCCATTTTCCAAAAAAATCCCTGCCTGCGCTAGTCCGATACCGCTGGAAACTCCTGTGATGAGGGCTGTCTTAGTCATGGACTTCTACCCAGTCGGTCGCAAGGACATCGCAGGGAGTCGGGCTCCACATGGAGAAGCCCTCACCCTCGCCAGTCACGTTGATGAGGAAGTAGGGCGTCGCCTCCAGCTTCTGCCCGTGGACCTCAATGGTGTCAAAGAGCTGGACGTAGTTCTCCGCCCCACCCCAGCCTGTGCGAACGTACTTTTTCTTGGCCTTGAGGCCGGGTAAAATCTCTTCAAATGTCATTTTAAACTCCTTTATTCTTCTATCTTTCAATCATTATACCAAAAAATCAGACTACTCTAAAGAGTTGCCTGATTGTATTTCTACACCATATTCTCCTTTTTCAATAGGAAAAATGTGCCTGCAAGCGTTGAGAAAAAGGCAAGAACCATAAAGAGCAGAGGCAACCAACCTGTCCAGTCCTGCGGTCCGTAGCCAAACTGACTAGCCAGCAGCTGACTAAAGCCGCTGAGCACCGTTAGCACATAGGCTGGAATCAAGGTATCTACAATTGCTGACTTACTGCGATAGTAGAAGAGACCAGCTGCGATTCCTAGAATCACCAAAAGACTGGCCCACAAAGGCAGGGAAATGCCCTCATAAAACTGACGGCTAATCCAAAAACGCAAGATAATTAACCCTACAAAGCTAAGTCCCCAAGTCCCCATCAGCAAATAGGACTTGATTTTTGACCGTTCATAGACTAGGTTCTTTAGGATGAAAAATGCAGAGCTGGGTAGAATGAGCGCCAGAAGCAAATCGCACAGCAAGCCCCGCCATTCTAGAACCATTTCACCAGTCACTCCAAACAAACCTAAGAAAAACCAGCTAATATAGACCAAGGAAATCAATCCTGTTAACCGCAGACCATAGTACCAGCGAATAGGCGGCAGGTCAGACAAGAGTTCATCCGCCATCTGCTTACTGTCTTTGCCTAAAAAATCCTCTGCTGACTGACCATCTGCTTGAGCATCCAAGGCATCTTGGTAGATAGAAAGCAAGAGTTCCGTCGCTCTTTCCTCCTGCTCATGAAAGGCTGACGCCAGTATCAAGTAAGCATGGAGCTTACGCATATAGGCCTTGTTTTCCTTGGTCAACTTCCCCTGTAAGCTGCTAATAGCATTCAAATTTTTCTGTTGCTTGTTCATCTTACTTCTCCTTCCTCACCAACAAAACCGCAGTTCCAATCCAAAAGGCCATGGCTGGAAGAATCACCAACACCAGATTGAGCCAAACTGGGACGGTCATAACCATATTTACCACACCGCCAACAATCATAAAGAGATAGCTTGGTAAAAAGACATAGCGGACTAATTTTTCCTTTTGGAAAAATAGCAGAGCGAGACCGAGCAAGGTGAGTGGTACTAGTAGCCCCCAGCCAGTCAAGACTAGGTCAGGTTCCTTGGGGATTGCCCAGAGACGAAGTCCGCAAATCAGGAGAAAAAGAAGGGGGATGCAAAGAACGCTTGCCCAAACCTTGATTTTGCTGGTCTGGTAAATCAAACCGCGAATGAGGAGGAAAATCCCTGCTGGCAGGAGGAAACTGAGAGCCGTGTCACACACCAAGCCCAGCCAGTTGAGCGAAATGGTGCCTGTCCCTGCAAAATCCATCAACCATTGGCTACCAAGGTAAATGATGAGCATGAGGCCACTCAGGTTTGCGACTTCCACGAAACCAATCGGAGGAAGGTAGCTGAGTAGGTCGTCCGCCATCTGTTTGCTGTCTTTGCCCAGAAAATCCTCCGCCGAAAGCCCGTCTTTTTGAGCTTCCAGAACATCTTGGTAAATGGATAAAAGCTGGGCAGTCACTGCTTCTTCCTGCCTGTGAAAGACAGAGGCAATCATCATATAACCATTGATACGGCCCATGTATTCCTTGTTTTCCTTGGTCAGCTGGCTTTCAATCACTTCAATCTGCTTGCGGTATTCCATTTGTTTGCTCATCTTATTCTCCTTTCAATCGCTGAACCTTTTGGACCAATTCCGTCCACTGGCTCCAAAAATCTTCTAGATAAGCCTTGCCCTGGTCTGTAAGATAAAAATACTTCCTGTCTGGTCCGTCTGGCGAGGGCTTGTTCTGACTAAAAATCAGGTCATTTTTTTCTAACTTCTGAAGGAGGGGATAAACTGTCCCTCCGACCATGTTTTCAAAGCCCTGATTTCTCAATTCCTGAACCAGCTCATAACCATAAATCTCCTTCTGACTGATAATTTGTAAGACACAGCCGTCTAGGACACCTTTGAGCATTTGGGTTTCTTTCATAAGTCCTCCTCTTCCTCTGCAAAAAATCCAAACATCAAGCCTGACGCTAACAGGATGCCTAAGATCAAAATAGAATCCAAGGCCCAGCCAGTTATAATGGTCGTCACAAGCGTGATACCTGCTAGTTCCCTATCTTCTCGCCTCATCTTTTCCAATTTCATCTTTCGTCTTATCTAGTTTGTAATACCGACTAGTCTGATAAAAATAAAAGTGATTTTCTTTGTCTTCCATCACTAGTTTGTTTTACCTATTAGCTTTGTATCTATAGTGTAACACAAGACAACTAGTTTGTAAAGCAATATAGTGAAAACTGAGTAAAAAAAATCAACACTACTACTCAAAGTTAGTGTCAACATCTCACCGCAGTGGTTGATTGGCAGATTTGTTCGTGTCTTACACTCCAAATCTGACCTAATCAACTGTGCGGGGGTGGGAAGACGAACTCTTTTTACTAGTCGAGTTCTTTCCCACTCCCAAAAACTTGGGTCACCCCAAGTTTAGGAAATAATTTGTTTGTAAGATCGTGTTGTGATGGCATAGACTACTAGGTAGAGGAGGAGATAGCCACCACAGATGCCTGCTGTCACCTGTAACATAAGCCCAGCATTAACCACGCCGATAGACAACAGAATGGATGATAGCATTTTGTAGGCAAAGGCAAGATGGACAAAGGCAAGTAAGATAGGTAAGAAAAAGACGGTCAGCAATTGCTTGCGAATGGACTGTCTCGCCTGATCCTCATCCAGACCAACCTTGGTCATAATGACGAAGCGATCTCTGTCTTCATAGCCTTCTGAAATCTGTTTGAAGTAAATCACCAGCACCACCGCCATCAAAAAGATGAGCGAAAGCAAGAGGCCGATGAAGAAAAGTGAACCTGCAAAACTGAAGAAACTACGCATCGCATAGGCACGGTAGGCGAGACTGATCGAGTTGGTACCATCTGGAAGAATATTAGAGCTCCACAGTTCGCTTTCAAAGTTTCCAAATACGAAAGCATCATAGCGATCTACCTGTTCTTCTTCTGGCAGACTGCTTTCAAAGCCCATATAATAGCGATTTTCAGCTTGATTTTCAAAAACAGCCAAGTCTTGAACAACAATGACCAGATACTGGCTGAGAAGGAAGGAACCATGGTCTGGCAGATGTCCCAAGGTCACATTCTTGGGCAATACTTGAGCAATCTCCATCTCCTTTTCATCAAATCTGAGAGGTTGATCGGCTTGATACTGGACTCCCTTACTATAAATGGCCACTTGGTCAGATGCCAACTGGAGTTTTTCTCCCGTCATCTTTTCATAGGTGGCTTGATCAAGGACAAAACCAATACCCACTCGGTCAGAGAAAGCCATACCAGCAGCTTCTTCACCCGTCAAAAATTTTATTTGCTGATTTGTCACCTCAGAAAAATAGGCTTGTTGGTAAGGATAGACCACCTTACTTTCCACAGGGATTTCCGTTTCTTCAAAGATGGCATCCGCCCACTCTTCCCACTTCTCAACTTGATTTTTTAAAGTGGTTGGCTGCATTCCAACATCAATCGAATAGTCATTTGGATTCTGGTTGGTGATATAATCTTTGCCACCGATGTAAATATTGAGTCCTCCAACCATGGTCACCAAGAACATGCTAGAGAGGATGGTAATGGTCGCAAGGCCTAGAGCATTTTTCCGCATACGGAAAATCAAGTTGGATACAGAAATGAAATTATCTGGCTTATAATAATAGGTCTGACGGTTCTTTAACCAGTTTAACAGACTGATGACACCTGCGTGGAAAAGCAGGTAAGTCCCAAGGATAACCAGAAGAGTCGCTCCAAAGAAACTTGGAATAGCCTGCATCGGACTGGTCACTAGTTGTGCAATGGCATAGCCTGCCCCCAATAGGATAAGGGCTAAGAGAGTTTGTAGCCAAAGGAAGCCTGTTTTCTTATCCCCACGTTTCTTGCCCTGAACTAGTTTGAGCGAGTCGGTCAAGCCCAGTTTCCCAATATTAAAGAGACTGACCAAGGCGAAAATGCCAAAGAGATAAACAACTACAATACCCAAGGTTTTTAGCTGAAAAGTTGATGCCAAAACCACAGGCATTTGCATGACTTTCAGCAAGAGGGCATAGAAGAGTTTGTCCAAGGTCAAACCTAGCAACAAGCCTGTCAGAATGGTACCAACTGCAAAAATTAGATTTTCCAAGAAGGTCATCAAGAGGAGGTGTTTCTTCTCCAAGCCTAGAATGCTATAGACACCAAACTCTTTTGACCGCTGCTTCATAACAAAACTATTAGCATAGAAGACCATGATGGCAACTGCCAACATGACCACAATCATACCGAAGCCCAAAACCATGGTTACCCCATTGGCTCCCTTGACCTGACCTAAATCAGGATGAAAGGCCAAAGAAGTAAAAATATAGGCAATGGCTGTGGACAAGATGGTCATTAAGGCATAGGGAAAATAGAGCCTGCGGTTCTTTTTGAGATTGGTCAGAGCCAATCGAAAGGTTAGTCCAAACATACTACTCACCTCGATTCGCCATGACTGTCAAGGTATCTGAAATCAGTTGATACATTTCCTGACTAGTTCGTTCACCACGGTAGATTTGATTATAGAGAATACCGTCCTTGATAAAAAGGACCCGTTTGGCACGACTGGCTGCAGCTGTAGAGTGAGTCACCATCAGAATGGTCTGCCCCTGCTGGTTAATCTGCTCAAAAACATCCAATAAGGTTGCAGATGATTTGGAGTCGAGGGCTCCAGTCGGCTCATCTGCTAAAAGGATTTCTGGCTGGGTGATGATGGCACGTGCCACCGCAACCCGTTGCTGCTGACCACCCGAAATCTCGTAGGGCATCTTGTCTTGTAAGGTCGCAATTCCTAGACTATTCAGTGTATGAACCAGTCGCTTGTTCATCTCATCAATCGGATAGCGAGACAAAACCAGAGGCAAGAGCACATTGTCCTTGACCGAGAGGGTGTCCAAGAGGTTGAAATCTTGGAAGACAAATCCCAATTTCTCCCGACGAAAGGCTGCAGCCTCCCTGCTCTTAATCGTTTCTGTATTGACACCATTAAGCAGGACCTTGCCCTGCGTTGGTTTATCAAGGGTTGCCAAAATATTGAGCAAGGTAGATTTTCCAGAACCAGATTCCCCCATAATCGCCACATACTCACCCTCTTCAACGGCAAAGTGAATATCCTTCAAGGCCTCAACCTGTCCCGCCTTAAAGCGAGAACTATAAATTTTTTGAACGTGTTGCACATCTAAGAGCGTCATCTTACTGCCTCCTTTTCTTTTTCTACCCCCATTCTAGCCCATCCTCCGACAAGCTGCCATAGCCCTAGCTTTCATTTGCGTGACAATTTTGTAAGATTAGTCAAAAATCAGCTCCACTTCTATGATGCCTATTCGCACTTCTGTTCCCTGACCCACTTTGGAGCTTAGTTTGAGGGAATAGCCCAGCTCCGCAGCGATTTTCCGAGAGAGATAAAGTCCCAGACCCGAAGACTGCTGGGTTCTGCGGCCATTGAAACCTGAAAAACCACGCTCAAAAACCCGCTCCAAGTCACTCTCTGCAATACCTATTCCTGTATCACGAATAACCAAATCATCTCCATCCAGAGCAATCGAAATACTTCCCCCCTGACAATATTTGAGGGCGTTGGATAGAATCTGCTCAATCAAGAGACCCAGCCAGCGTTTGTCGGTCTTTACTGTCCTATCCAGCTGTCCCAAATCCAAGCTGGTATTGGCCTGAATAAAAAAGAGGGAATATTTCTTGACCAGACTTCTGACCAGTTCTGCCAAATTGACAGATTCAATAACCAAATCATCATGGAAGGATTGTAAACGGAGGTAGTTCAAGACCAAACCTGTGTATTGCTCAATCTTGAACAATTCCGATTCTAATTGATGACGAACTGGACTACTATCTACTTCCTTAACCAAGAGCTGACTGGCTGCAATAGGTGTTTTCATCTGGTGGGCCCAGAGGGTATAGTAATCATCTAATTCTGTCTGTTCCTGACGCTGTTTTTCAATCAAGAGCTTGTTCTGGACTTCTAGTCGCTCCACTTTTTCCTGCAACAAACGCTCACTGGCTGTCCCAGTAGCTACTTTTTGACCACGCCAGATTTTTCCAAAGCGGGAAAATTCCCTGAAAAAATCCCAGAGTAGGGCGAGGAGCCAGCAGATAGTGAGCAGGGTGAGGGCGTAGAAAGCCACGTTTCTTTTGATGTCAAAGAGGCTACTATAAGCCAGAATGGTCGTGGCAAAAACGGTGTAGGCTATCAGAAAAATCAAGCGATGACCAAGCCATGAGGTCAAAAATCCTGGTACTAATGAGCCAAAATCATCCTTATTCATGTGTCCACACCAGGCCGTAGCCTACTCCTTTCTTGGTCGCAATCACATCTGGCAAACCCAGTTCTGCCAACTTTTTACGCAGGCGTGCAATGTTTACCGACAGGGTATTGTCATCCACAAAAATATCACTGTTCCAGAGTTCTCTCATCAGCTCCTCACGGCTGACGACTTCCTTGCCATGTTCAAAAAGCACCCGTAAAATCTGAAATTCATTTCGGGTCAATTCCTCTACATCCTGTTTATAGGACACCTGCATGGTCTTCAAGTCCAAGGAAACTTCTTCAAACCAGAGCAAACTTTGTTCGCCGACAAAGTCATAGGTTCTTCTGAGAAGCCCCTGTATTTTGGCCAGGAGAACCGTCATTTCAAAGGGCTTGGTCACATAGTCATCCGCCCCCATATTGATCGCCATAACAATATCCATTGGCTGGTCATGGGAAGACAAAAACATAATGGGCACACGGGATGTCTTGCGAATTTCCTGACACCAGTAATAGCCATTGAAAAACGGCAGACCAATATCCAGCAAAATCAAATGGGGCTGAAACTCTTCCATCTGTTCCAAAACCATCTGAAAATCTTGGACCTCTTGCACCTGATAACCCCAGTTTATCAAGTTTTTAGCAACTAGTTGGCTAATCGTTTTATCGTCCTCGATAACTAAAATCTTTTGCATCGCTCTCTCCCTTTTTCATATATACTATATATTATAGCCTATAAATCACAAAATGGTTCGATTTTTCTAACAAACAATCTCAAACTAAGATTTGTCAGACCAAGCATATTTCGTTATACTAGATAAAAAAGGAAAGGACTGTTATGCCGAATTTATTAACCTATCTTGAAGAAACTCAATACGATAATTTTTATGATAAACCTATCAATAAGCTAGATATTCTGGCTCTGACCGAGCTTTCCTACCTCCCTTTTGATAATCTGGTTTCCTACTCTTTTACAGAAAATGGTGTACGACTTGATCGGTTGGCAGCGGCCTTTGAAGAGACCTACAAAAATAATTTCCCTCCCTTTTCTATGGTGACCAAAAACCGCCTAGCCTTACTAGGACTTCTAGCCAAATCCAAACGCTTCAAATCTATCAAGGCATTTGGCTTCGTTGACGATTATCAGTTGGAACAGGAAAAGCAGTTTTCAGCAATCAGCTATCGCATTAACCGAAAAACGATTGTGACTTGCTTCAGAGGAACAGATGACACTATCATCGGTTGGAAGGAAGATTTCCACATGACCTATATGGATGAAATTCCTGCCCAACGTGCAGCAAGTGGCTACTTAGAAAAACTTATGATGCAGCAGGGGGGCCATTTTTATCTGGCCGGTCATTCGAAAGGCGGAAATTTAGCCCTCTATGCAGCATGCCAGCAAGCTACAGACCAACAGGATAGAATCCTAGCTATCTATCCCTTTGATTCACCTGGCTTACACAAAAAACACTTGGAAGCACCTAGTTACCGAGCTATTCACCAACGGATTTTCCCTGTCATTCCCCAGAATTCAATCGTCGGTATGATGTTAGAAACACCAGAAAATGCTCAGATTGTTCAGAGTAATACCCTCGGCATTCTACAACATATCAGTTTTTCTTGGGAGGTTGACGGAAGCGACTTCAAACTAGCCCCTGCCCTGACCAGCGATAGCCTACAAACAGACCAAGCCTTAAAAACTTGGACGGCTAGTCTAACAGACGATGAATTACGAGACTTCTTCGATTTGTTTTTCGGCATCTTCATCAAAGCAGGAATTGAACGTTTTAGCGACATCACGGTAAAGCCCCTACAGAAATTACAAGAAATTGACCGACTGAGAAAAGAAATAGCTCCAGAAGAAGCTGAAATGGTAGACAAACTCATTCGGCTCCTCTTTGATACCCGTTATCAAATCTGGAGGGACAATATTCCAAGCCCTGAAATCTCTCTACCAGATTGGCGGAAACTTTTCCAAAGAAATACAACTGAAAATAAAGAAAACTAGCTCAACCACCTGAGCTAGTTTTCTTTATCAAATCTTCTTAAAAACTGGGATAATTTTCCTAATCCTTTGATTAGAGTTTCTTGTTCACAGGCATAGCCCAGGCGGACATAGCCCTCACGATCAAACCGATTGCCAGGGACTAGAAGAACACCATGTTCTTGCAAGAGTTGCAAGCAAAAATCTTCCATAGGCATATCCACTGCAATCTTGACAAAGCTGGTGGAAACAACCGCTGGACGGATATAGGAAACGAGGGGTTCTTCCTCAATCCATTGGTCCAAAATAGCTAAATTTTCTTCTAAAATGCGCCGATTTCTTTTCAAAATCTCTTTGCGAGATGCCAGAGCAAGTTGGGTCACCATGTCATCAAAGACACCTGCACAAATCATAGTGTAATCCCGATAATCTCTCAGAATATCGGTTACTTCAAGATTAGCAGCCACCCAGCCGACACGAATACCTGGCAGAGAATAGGTCTTGGATAAGCTATTTACAGCAATTCCTTTATCATAGACTTCTATAATAGATGGCACATCCAGCTCAGAAAAGGAACGATAGACTTCATCCGATAGAATGTAAGCCCCAACTTCACCAGCAATGGCTGCTAACTCCTCCAAATAAGCCCTATCCATAACTGCACCAGTTGGATTATTGGCATTGTTGATACAAATCATCTTGGTATTGGGACGAATGAGCTGACGTAGTTTTTCCAAGTCTGGCAACCAGCCATTTTCCTCTTCAATCTGCCACAAATCCACTTCTGCTCCCAAGGACTTTGGAATATCGTAGAGTTGTTGGTAGGTCGGATAAAGGGAAATGACATGGTCTCCTGGTTCAATCAAACTATAAAGAACTAACAAGTTTGCACCCGTTGCGCCATTGGTTTGAAGGATTTGTTCAGGACTGACCTGTTCGTAGAGCTGACTGACAGCTTCTTTAAACTCTGGCGAACCTTCTATCCAGCCATAATTGAGCCTAGTGCTCTGCAATTTTTTATAAAAATCTTCTGGATTAGTACCTGACAAGTCAAATAACTCTTCCAAAGTTAGAGCAGAAATGGACACTCCTGCAATGTCATAAATGGCGCTGTTTTCGTGGACATTCAGCCATTCCTCAACGCCAAAACGTGGTAGTTTCATAAATTTTCCTACTTTTATTTATTCTGTCCTTATTGTACCACATTCTCACGGAATCGTCTGGATAGACAAAGAAGAAGGTCGAACCGCCTAACGATCATTCTCCACATAAGGTGTCAGCCAAAGCTGTCCATCCACATACTCTGCCAGAAAAATATCCTTGAGCTGATAACTCTCTGCTTCAAGTTGTTCCAACAACCATTCCTGATTCTTGCCAATCAAGTCCAGAACAGCATCATTTATACGACCGTTGCTGATTAGAGGGAACTTAGGATTGCGGGAATGCTTGTCCAAAATTCTCAAGCTACCGCTGGGCTCCATAATGGCACTTTTGACATCGCTAGTCGATTGCAGACCGGCCATGCGGATATGGAGCATGAGTTGGTCAGCAGACAAGCCCACTCGCGTACAATTTTCCACATTGACCCGACCATTCTTGATGAGTAAGACGGGATTGCCAACCACCAAGGACTTAATCCACTTCTGATTGATCAGCAGTTTGACGACAATGACCACCAAGGACCAGATGAGGAGGACGATGACAAAGGTCAGCAGGGAAATGGAACTATTGTAAATAACCCCGCCGATAATCCCACCGAGGACATAGTTTTGAATTTGATTGAGTGGCGTATTGACCGAAAACTCATACTTTCCTAGGATATTGATCTGCAAAATCATCACAAAAATCCCAATAATAAATTTACAGGCTGCTAATACATACAAATCCATATTCTACTTCTCCCCGTTGATATAAACATTATGGTCAATGACGTGCGTGCGGACCAAGGTGTAGGAATTGTTGTCACTATTGAGGTGGACTGTATAATCTTCTCCATTGTAGCGGACAATAATCCCATCTTTTAAGGTCGTTGAATTGACATAGACCTCTTTTTCAGACACATCATTATCAATGGCTACGCTTTTGATAAACTGCGTCAGCACTTGCGACTGGGTAAAATCTTGATTATTTTGCATATAGTCTTCAACCTGTATGCCCAAGATGATAAACATAAGAATAACGATACCGATACTGATGTCCCGTAGCCGTGTATTGAGACGATTTTTCAAGTAGTAGAGCCCCGTAGCGATAGCTACCACCAGCAAGACAATCAAGGTCACAGACCGCAAAACGAGATTGAAGGATTGATTCTGAATAATGTAATCTAAATCATAAAAATTCATACAAAAATAGTCCTTTCCAAACAGATTTTCCTATTATAACACATTTTTACAATAAGAAAAACAGACAGAAATCATCTGCCTGCTCTGCTTTTTTCCCTTAAAACTTCCCTAAGTTCGTCAAATCTTTCTTCTCTGGCATGACTTCCTTGTTGTCCCAGTGCTCGACAATCTTTCCGTCTTTGAGGCGGTAGATGTCAAAGTGGGCGTAGTCCTGACCTGCAATCCAGACTTTCGAATAAGCCACCACATAGTCACCCTGTCCCATCACCTTGAAGACAAAGTCGCAGTTGACTTGATTGTCGGCAAGATAGTCCTTATAGGCTGCACCGCCTTGAGCGATTTCCTGGTTGTGCTGAATAAGATTAGCTGCCACATAGTCGTCAAACTTGTCGATTTCCCCATTTTGAAGGACATCGACCAAGAAACGACGGACGATTTTCTTGTTGTCCTCAGTCTTGTCTAGGTCAGTCAACTCAAAGTCTGCGTAAATCGGATCTGTTTGGCCAATGGTTTTTGGATAGGCATCAATGACATCCCAATGCTCGACGATACGACCATTTTCATCCGAACGGAAGATGTCCGCCGTCACCCACTCAGCCTCTCCATCATTGAGTTTCTGGTGGACATGGACAAAGACGAAATTTCCGTCTTCAATGGCACGAACAATATTTATTTCCCGCTTGGGATTGCGTTTGAAAAAGTCCTCAAAGAAAGTCGCAAAGCCCTCCTTCTCATCTGGTACACCTGTACTATGCTGGGTGTAAGTAGCACCCATGTAATGCTCATGGACTTCCTTGATTTCCCCGTCGCGAATGCCACGGAGGTAAAGATTTTTAGCATTTTCTAGTTGATTAGTCATGATTTTCTCCTATTTTAGTAGATTTTCTTTCTCGAGGTATTCCCTCGCCACTTGCTCTGCCGACTTGCCTTCCACATCGACCGCATAGTTCATCTGAGTCATTTCCTCGGTCGATATTTTACCCGCCAAAGCCTCCAAAACTTGCTCCAACTCGGGATATTTGTCTAAGGTTTCTTTGGTCAATAGCGGAGCGGCCTGATAGGGTGGGAAAAGCTCTTTGTCGTCTTCCAGGATTTTCAGCTTGTAAGAAACAATCTTGCTATCCGTTGAGTAGGCATCAACTAGCTGCACATCTCCATTTTTAATGGCTTCGTAGCGAAGGGCAGGCTCCATGGTTTTAACATTGAGATTGAGCCCATAGAGATTAGTCAGACCGACATTCCCGTCCTCACGGTCATTAAACTCCAAAGAGAAGCCTGCGACAGCTGTCTGCTGCACTTTTGCCAAATCCGAAATCTTCTCAAGAGCATTTTTTTGAGCATAGTCTTCCGTCACAGCCAAAGCATAGGTATTCTGGAAGGCCATTGGTGCCAAATACATCAGACCATCCTGTTCCAAAATCGCTTCTTTTGCGTAGGTATAAACCTCCTCAGGATTGTTGGACAGGTCAGACGGTGGACTAGTCAAAAGAGTGGTCGTAATAGTACCAGTGTACTCAGGGTAAATATCAATCGAGCCAGACTTGAGGGCTTCATAGAGGAAGCTGGTCTTGCCAAAGTTTGGCTCCAGCTCCACCTCGATATCCGTCTGGTCTTCAATCAAAAGCTTATACATATTGATGAGGATTTCAGGCTCTGCCCCTAGTTTCCCAGCGATGACTAGCTTTTTCGATGAAGACTGGCTGAGCGGAACATAGCTAGCTCCGACTGCCAAAAGTGTCACTAAGAGAGCCGCCAGAATGGTACGAGGCTTCTTGTCCTGCAAGAACTTGATGACTGAGCCAAAGAAGACTGCCAAGACTGCCGACGACACCGCACCAATCAAAATCAGAGCCGAATCATTGCGGTCGATTCCCAAGAGGATAAAAGAGCCCAAACCGCCCGCACCGACCAAGGCAGCAAGCGTTGCCGTTCCAATAATCATAATGGAAGCCGTCCGAATACCAGACATAAGAATAGGCATGGCCAGAGCCAACTGAAACTTATGCAGTTTTTCTAGCTTGGTCATCCCAAAAGCCGTCGCAGCCTCTTCCAGCGAGGGATCGATTTCCGAAAGTCCGGTCAAAGTTCCCTGCAAAATGGGGAAAATGGCATAAATAACCAGAGCCACCACCGCAGGCAGCGTTCCGATACCCATAAAGGGAATGAAGAGCCCCAGAAGTGCCAAGGAGGGAATGGTCTGGAAAACGCCTGTCATCTGCAAGCTCCACTCGGTCAACTTTTTCTTGTTAGACAAGACCAAGCCAAGCGGCACCGCAATGGCAATAGCAATAATCAAGGCCAGAAGGGAAATCCGCAGGTGCTCAAAGAGGGCTGTCAGCCAGTCCGCCTTACGTTCCAGAAAGGTTGTTACCAACTGATCCATTAGGCACCTCCCCGATTTTTCATAAATTCAACAACAAAGTCATTAGCAGGCTGGTTGCGAAGCTCATCAGGCGTGCCCAACTGGACTACCTCACCTGCCTTCATCAAACAGATACGGTCTGCCAGCTTAACCGCTTCGTCCATATCATGCGTGACGAAAACCGTTGTCATCTTGAACTCTTCATGCAAGTCTTTGATTAAGTCCTGCAACTGCCCTTTACTAATAGGGTCTAGGGCTGAGAAAGGCTCATCCATCAGCAAGACCTTGGGATTGGCAATAATCGCTCGCAGAATCCCAATCCGCTGTTTTTCTCCTCCAGATAAGTCCTTGGGCAAACGGTCCAGGTAACTGTCTGGATCCAAGCCTACCTTGGTCAAGAGTTCCCTGGTTTTGGCTAAGATTTCAGTCTTGTTCAAGCCCTTCATCTCAGGAATAAGAGCGATATTTTCAGCCACTGTCATATTTGGAAATAAAGCAATCTGTTGCAGGACGTAGCCAGTTTCCAAGCGTAGCTCACGTAGGTCAAAGTCTTTCAGCCGCTTGCCCTGAATCCGAATATCTCCGTCTGTCTGCTCAATCAGGCGATTGATCAGTTTCAACGTCGTTGTTTTTCCGCTACCGCTTGGCCCAATCAGGACAAAGAATTCTCCCTCTTGAATGTCAAAGGTCAAATTCTTCAAGATTGGCCCGCTGACCTGACAGGTCAAGGACACATTTTGGTACTCAATCATTCGTTTCTCCTCCTAAAATTTCCGTCAGGACCTGCCCATAGCGACCAAAGAGGTCTAATAACTGCTCCTGTTCTTCCAAGCTGAACTGGGACAGGGCTGTTTTTTCCGCTTCTTCCAAGGGGTCCAAAATCCGACTGGCAAAGACACGGCCTTCCTCGGTCAATTTGACCTTCTTATGCCGTTTGTCTGCTGGATTTTCCTCAAAAAAGACATAGCCCTTGTCCAGAAATTTCTTAATGGTGGCATTGACCACCTGCTTACTAGAGTAAGTCTTCTTACTGATCCAATTCTGCGTCACACCTCTGGATATATAATAAATAAACATCAAAATGGATAAGGACTTGCTGTTTAGCCCATGCCTCCTTGCATAGTCCTCATATAGACCATCCTGATTGTAAAAAATCCGAGCAAGTATCTTACTCCGCTGTCTCAATTCTGTCATCATCTTCCTCCCTCGTAAAATAAGTTTATGGGGATTTTTCAATCCCAAATTTTTAATGAGTGTAATAATGTTAACTTGACTATT
>NZ_ASCA01000060.1 GCF_002760245.1 Streptococcus suis YS161
CTCAATTGGAAAATATGATTTACTAACTATTTTTACACATAAAACCGTTTTTGATAAAATTGTAAAAGTACTATCATTGGATTTTCAAAATAAAGTAGATTATGTGGCTGCCCCAGAAGCAATTGGATGGATACTAGGCACTGCCATAGCCAAAGAACTTGGAGTGGGGTTTATTGGAGTAAGAAAAGGTGATAAGCTGCCATACGCAAAAGAAGAGATTATTTCGACACATTTTACCGACTATTCAGGTCAAGATAAAAGCTTTGAAATATCTAAGAGTTCTATTGTGAGGAACAAAAGAGTTTTGATTGTAGATGATTGGATAGAGACAGGTTCTCAAATGAAGGCTTTAATAGCTTTGTTAGAGAAATTGGATTGCAGCATTATTGGGTTGGCTACTATTGGGATTGATATAAATGAGGTTACTCAAAAATGGATAGACAGCAGTTTTGTAGCTTATATTGGCTCAAACATATAATAAACCGAAAGAAAATCTTGAATCAAAATTTTGGATGGCGTTAATTTACAATACAACGAAAGATGTTTACCCTGAATAATTCATACTTTTTAATTGAAACCGTCTGAAACTGCCTAACGGCAGTCTGATAATTACTTTTTTAGTTTCACCCCTTAAGTGATGAAAAAAGAACCCCATTCTGCTATGGTAAAGGTGACGAAACCAACCATAAGAAAGGAGTTCTTCTCATGACTAGCTTACACAAAAATCAAGTTAAATTCAATTCAAATATCACTATTTCACATACCGGTGGTCGTCTATCAAGTGATTCGGGGTTAGTCCTGGTTAAAGAATTAATGAATACCTTCGGCTTTTCGCACTTAGCTAAACAATGGCTCCATATTACAGATCATCGGGCTTATTTTACCCATGATAACTTAGCGATATTGGAACAGCTTATTATGCAATTAATTGCTGGTTACTCGGCAGACTCATCAGCTAATCTATTAAGACGGGATCCTGTCTTTCAAGCTGTACTCGGTAAAAAACAGTTGGCATCACAATCCTCAATCTCACGGTTTCTGGATCGTTTCACCGAGGAGAACATCGATCAACTCCAAGCATTAAATCAGTCATTGATTGATAAAGCACGTTTAATTCGCAATGACACCGAGTTAATCATTGATGTCGATTCCACACATTCGGATACCTTTGGACGCCAAGAACAAACAGATTATAATGCCCATTATCAAACCTACGGCTATCACCCATTAGTTGCCTTTGATGGACTGACCGGAGATTTCTTAAAAGCTGAACTGCGTTCAGGCAATCAGTACACATCTAAAGGGGTAAAAGCCTTTATCAACCCGCTTTTACACCACTACAAGAGCACGTTACCTCATACCGAGATATTGGTTCGGGGTGACAGCGGCTTCGCCACACCAGAGGTGTATGAGTCTTGTGAAGCAACTGAAAGCCAGTACGTTATCCGATTAAAGAGCAATCGGAGGTTAAGTCAGTTAGCTGAACATTCTGTTCTTTACGGGGACAATCAAGAATGGGAAGAGCGAGAAGTGCAGTATTTTTCACTACCTTATCAAGCACAATCCTGGTCGAAACCTCGTCGTGTCTGTATACGCTCCGTCCGTGAAGGAGGAGAATTGCTATTTCATCATGCGTTTATTGTGACTAATCTATCCGACAATGTCTCGCCTGAAGTCATATTTTCTCTTTACGGCAAGCGAGGAACAATGGAAAATTTCATCAAAGAAGCGAAAGGTGGCTTTTACTTCGATAAAACAGATAGCCCGCGTTTCTTAGAAAATCATGTCAGAATGATGATCAGTGTCCTTGCATACAACCTCGTTAATTTTTTAAAAAGCATTGGTTTTGATAAAGTGAACCAGGGCATGACGATTCATTCCATCCGGCTGATATTGCTTAAAGTAGCCGGTAAACTTGTTCAGACTGGGAGACAGGTCTATCTCAAACTGTCAAGTTATCATGTGTATCAAACTGAATTTTATAAGGTTTTTGAACGCCTGCGGCGATCCAAACAATGGATTTAGACTAGTTATCACACAAATTTTTTAACCGATTCTTTTTCAAGGGATTCGTCTGCCCTTAAATAGACAAATAATTTTTATTATGATCTTCTTCCGTAGGCATCCTGTTCGAAAACACATTATTTTGGAAGAAAGTATCTGCCTAATTTAAAAATTGGCAATTTGTTCAAAAAAACAGGTTAAATTTAGAGCTATGAATTATTCAGGGTATCATTTCTTGAAACATTTCCAAAATTACCAAATGTAAACAATGGGACCTCACCATTAACTAATTGCTCAACTTCAAGCATAATGTACTTTTTTTCATGACTACTGATTACTGGTATTTCTTTTAAGAAGCTTGTTAAAACATTTCTTGTTTTTAGCTCATCCATCAATAAATCTGGCACAGTAATTCGATCAATAAGTGCTGAATATACAGATGTATTTCTTAAGACCAATCTACATAGTAAGGCATTTTTATACCTTAAGACTACTGTTTTTATAATCTTATAACAACTTCTCAATCTTGAATAACCAAATATGAATCCAGATTCAATATCACCTAAAAATTTATTTGCAGAAATATGAGATTCATGGAGTAAAGGTAAGAATTCTTTGATATCATTAAATTGGTGTTCTGTCAATTCCAATCGTAATTCCGAACTAAACGGGTTAATTTCTTCAAAAACTTTTTTTACAACTATATTTACTTGACCTATACTACTACAGTCAAATATTCCATCAAAATTTCGTCTATATTTCATTGGGAGTAAGCCAGTTGAAAAGATGCTTTGTGAAATTCTTCCCTCTATTTGTGACACAGGATTTATTAAAGTTTCAAAATCAATCACATAGGGATGTTCTTTACAAGCAATAATATTTTCATTGTGCATATCATTTCCATTCAACACATACGTAAATGCCAAAAGCACTCCCATATTTCTATAAAATGAATGGATTTGACTTTTATCATGGCAGGACAAATTGTCAATCTTCTCTTGGATCATAAAATTGCTACCAATGAATGTATCAGGAAATTTGAAATACTTAGAATCGAATACTCTACAATTTAATTCATTCAAAATTGGATACAAAGTGTATCCTGAAGTCTTATAAAAAAATGATTTATTTTGAAGTTGAAAGCTGATATTCCTATTACTACCGTGATTGTCTCCCACCATTGATAATATTTTTACACTTATATTTTCTTGCCTTAGATCAAAATTTTCTATAATTTCATTATAATTCTTGGTTAAATTTTTCAAAAAACATTCAATGCTAATTTCATAATTTTCTTTCAAAAGATTCAATCTTCTTTTTAAAACTGGATATTTATCAAGAAAGTACAAACCGTTATTAAGAATATTTTTACAAAATTCATTGTATTCACTATATTTTGAATTGGTTCCTTTCCCTATCCTAAATAAATTTATTTCTTGGACCAATACAGGAAGTAGTATTTTTCTAAACTCTTCCTTAAAACTATTAATAATGCTATCAGAAAAGGAGCACACTTCACTAAATTTTGAAGTGGAGAAAGAAAATTCCTCTATTACCTTTGAAATTACTATATCAAAACTTTTTTCCTCTGTAATATTAATTGTCATAGATATTACCTCTAGTAAAATAAAAGGAAATGCCCTATCAATTATGGCGATAGGACATACATAGTTACAAACTAATTTTTATTTTAACAATTTTTGCACCCAGAGATGAATCCAATATTTACACAAACATTTGATAAAAAGCCTGGACAGTCTTTAGTTAGAGTCTTAACAAACCCACTTCCAGCACCACCAATTAATAATGTAATTTCTTGATCAGTTGCAGTTTGAACATAGATTTCTGGTTTAATATTATTCATTATAAATTCCTCCTTGAATAATTAATTATTTGTAACTATGCTTCCCTATAAGATTATTATAAATCGATTAGTGATGTAAAACATGAGTAAAAAAGGCAAAACTCTATGGTACAAATCCTAAAAATAACGAAACGAGAAAATAAACCTGCAAACTAAATAATTGGTTCTCTTTATTCCTCTTATTAAATTTTGCTTTTTGCTTCTCAAGTTCATCTATTCTGAACTGTACTATAGCTTGAAATATCAGTTCACATTGGCTTTCTTCTATGTGTATTGAAAAAAGCAAAATAATATCTTAAACCAATCACTAGGAATACCAATTTACATATTCCTGATAATCCTAAGATTTAGGTTGCTCTATTTTTAAGATTTTTATAGTAATTATAAACAAGAGAAAGTTATTAAAGATAATATAAAAACCAGTAAAACTCCAAATACCATTAGTTGCTAAATCTTCTGTATAAAGGTAGCTCTCAGTAAAGAAGAGGTAAATTCCATAGATTTCAATAAAGATTATTCCACTGATGAGTCCGATAAGGAATAAAGTACTTGAAACTTTCACAATCTGATAAAAGACAAGTAACAACAGTCCTATTGCTGCGATAATCAAAAGGCTTTGTAGAATTTGTTCCAACATCTTACACCTCTTTCTAGGATAACTGCTTACGGTAATAGCTAGCCTGTTCCTTGTCTAAATCATCAAGTTGGGCAACCAAGTCAAAGTATTCCGCCTTCGTCACCTCATCTAAGCTTGGAAAATCATTCTCACGACTCGTGATGATGAGTTCCAGCTGTCCAGTGATTTCACGCTTTGAGAAGCTATAATCAAGCGTTTCATCTTCATACTGTTCCTTTAAAGCTTGGTAGTTGGCTCTATCCTCTGGGCTTGTAAAGCCTTGTGCCAACCATTCTTCTAGTTGATAACGCATTTCTTCTAGTGTTTGGGCCATGATCTATTCTCCTTTTGTGATTTCTTGCTTTCATTTTACCGCGTTCAAAAATATTTGTCAGCCTTTTTTCTTATATCTCGAGTGCTATTTGTTGCTTCATTTGGGGTGTTGTATCTTCACTAAACTTGGCCAAAGCCGCATCTATTTCCTCAATTTCTGCTTCTTTTTCAACCAAGGGAGCCAAAACATCATACTTAGCCTTTACAAGCTGATAATCTTCTTCCTTGGGAAAGACTTTTTCAACTTCTACTTTGGCTACTTGAAGCTTATCTTTTAAATCCTTTACCAGCCCTTCTGTCTTTTCTTGGTCATCTATTATATGGTCAATGGCATTACTAATCCGTTGAATGGTTCCCACGTCTGATTTCAAATCAAGAGCGACTGTGTATTGGTTATCACCTACAATCGTTAAAGAGACGGTCTCTGGTAAGGGCTCACTAGGACCTCGTGTAGTCATTTTTAAGTCAAATCCTCTAAAGCTTGCAAGTGTTCTGACTTCCTTGGTCTCTGAGCGGTTATAGGTAATGAGTTTTCGCAGATAGTCCCCTGCTTCTGCACGATTATCCATTTTCTGATTATCAAATCTCATGACAAAATCTTGCGACTTTGTTGCCAAAGATTGGGCAATATCTTTATCATATTGACTCAACCGTTTTTCTATAATAGGGAGGTGCTTCTCGCAATAGGAAATTGTGTGGCGGTATTCATCTTTTGAGCGATTAAAAGCTCGTTTTTGATTTTCTAACACCGTCAGTTCCATTTTCCAATTCCATTTTCAGTTTGAGATAGGGGTTACCTGTCGCTAGAGCTTTGAAGTCAGAAGCGGTCATGGTTTGTTCATCAATGTCTTCTGCCGACCGCACAGGGTCTTTTGAGGTCATAATCTGAGTGATATATTTGAGCTTATTCTCCTGTGTCTGCCAGAGGTAATTATCAAAACTCCCTTTGGTAATGTAGTGATAAATATCCACCTCTTGGTGCATATTCCCTTGTCGAATCAGTCGTCCATTTCGCTGTACAATATCAGAAGGCCTCCAGGGAACATCTAAGTGGTGGACAGCTTTCATGCGTGATTGCACGTTTAGACCCGTTCCACCTTTTTCCGTAGATGCCATGAGAATCCGCACTTCCCCACTATTGACCTTTCGTGATAGGGAATTTTTCTTCTCATCGGTATTGGCATCATGCACAAAAGCAATCTGTTCTTTGGGAATCCCTCGATCAACCAGCAAAGCTTTCAGTTCATTATAAACATCAAAACCTTCTTCCTTACTTTTAGGTGTTCCAATATCAGAGAAAATCATCTGAGTAGCCTTTTCTCCTGCTCCTTCAAGGTAGATTCGCTCGACATTATCAACCACTTGAAGGATTTTCTGATTATCTGATAAGGTATAAACAGGGTCAATCAACCGCATATCAATAGCTAGTTTTCTAGCTTCCCCGGTTATCTTTAACATATTATCTCTACTTGGGTCAACACTACCTGACTTGATAGCGTCTGAACGCTCTACCAGTTCTTCTAAATAGTATTTCTGAGCTTGCGTTAACTCGCTTTCCACCGCAATAATCTTAGCTTCAGGAACAGGTAAATCAAGCATGTCTGATGTCTGAATATCGGCAGTTTCCTTGTAGATTCGCATGAGTTCAGGCAAATTGACAAATTTCTTGAACCGTTTCTTAGGTTGGTATTTATCACCTGTCGGGGCTAGTTCCATAGAGTTTTCGATATTCCCAAAAGCCCCAACCCATGAGTCAAAATTGGATACCTGATATCGTTCCAAAACATCGGGCTGAATGTAATTCATCATGGTGAAAAGTTCACTGATGGAGTTAGAAACTGGTGTTCCTGTCGCAAAAACGACATTTCTATCGCCATGCTCTGCCTGAACCTGTCTCACCTTCATCTCCATGTCTACGTTCTTTTTTGAAGTGGTATTGGTGATTCCCGCGACATTCCCAAGTCCAGTGATTGGACGGATATTCTTGAAATGATGAGCCTCATCCACAAAAAGAAAATCAATTCCAAGGTTTTCAAATTCAATAAAGGTATCTCGCTCTAGTTTTTGGAGTTCTTCTAGTTGGTGTTCTAATCCCTTAATTGAACGCTCTGCTTCTTTCACCGTGTAATCACTGTCACTTCCTAGTTTAATTTCTCTGAGTTGCTCCAGCTTGTCATTGATATAGGTAACCTGCTTCTCTCGACTCATCGGTATTTTTTCAAA
>NZ_ASCA01000061.1 GCF_002760245.1 Streptococcus suis YS161
GGTGAGAAGATTCCAATTATCAGTACCATGGGCAATGGCCAAGATTGGGTACGAACAGCCGCAAGTCTCGGTGGAGAGACAGGGACAAGTCCTCAAGCTGGAGCCATACTATCATTTGCGGGAGGTGGACATGGCACACCAGCAGAGTACGGACATGTGGCTTTCGTCGAAAAAGTCTACCCAGATGGCTCATTCCTTATCTCCGAAACCAATTACAATGGTAATCCAAACTATACCTTCCGTAAATTATCTGGAGTGGATAGTAGCTTGAGTTTTGCTTATACGACGAAATAAAAAAAGGATATGCTAACAAAATGAATAAATGTTAGCATATCTTTTTTATTTTTTTATCACGATTACCTAGTGGGGCAGATAAAAGTTTTAATCAAAGTCTGTAGAAATAATAATTGTAATAAGACTAATCATCTCATCAAGAACATCTGCAAGTGAAATCCCCTTAGTATAGCTATATTTTTTTGAATAATTTTGCCATTGTTTATTCTGAATAGGGTCAGATTTGAACCTCTCGAGTAGTTCAATAATCTTTACAAAATCGAGTTCTGTTTCGCGATATGAAAATGTTCTCTGACAGGCATTTTTCAATTGAATGAAGTCAATGTCTTCTTTCTTCAGTTTTGAAAGAATATAAACATCGTAAAAATCTTTGCTTCTGCTGTTCAAGAAGTTGCGTGAATAGATGGTTTGGAGTTTTTCAGCTAGAATTGTTTCAATTGTATAAGCAATGATTGGAAAGGTGTCTTCATTAAAAATAGCTTTGTAATCATATGTAATAGGCTGTGGAGTTACAATATCCCCAGTTGCAATATCCAAATGGATAATTTGTTTAATATTCTCAAGTTGGCATAAAATGGTTGCACGATAGCCACCATAGTCATCACTTTCTTTTATAGCTGTGGTTGATTGAATCACAAAAGATATACCTTCTTCGGAATCTGCTAAAATTTCCTTGAGTTGCTGCTTCACAGTATCTTCTGAGAGTGTCATTTGATGGAACAAAAAATCAATATCAACAGTGCTACGAGATTCAACTCCGATAACATTTGATAGTAGGAATCCTCCTTTGAAGATATAGTGATTTGAGTAGGTACTCTGACTTAATTTTTTCAAAATCACTTCAAGAAAGTAATAGGTCATCACGGAATTAAAGGTTAATCCAGTATTCTTTGATATTTTATGACAGAGTGCTGTTAGCTTAGCTTTATTCATACTAGGACCTCCAGAGTTTGTTTGACCTTGTCCAAGGTGTTCATTTTTGTCGCATATTCATAGAGTTTTGTAAGATTTTTTTTAGAATAGTTTCCATAATGTTGAAGTGTTTTGACAAAAAGCTCAGTATCTATTTTTTCTCGATGAATCACAAAATCACAGATAATGCGTTCTAAATCATACACTCTTACCTTGTTTCCCATAGGTGTTTTTACAAGTGTAATTCCTAGTTCGCTATATTCCTTAGAAACGGAATGAATGTTCAGATTTGCTGGAGGAGTATTAAAGCGGTAGCCTCTAGGAACTGTCACATCAAAATATTGTGGAATTTCATCCGTAAACTGTTGTAGATACAGTGCCGAAATATAAGAGAAAATAGCCTTAGGAAAACGATATTGAAAGAAGTAGTATTCATCATAGTCTCCGTTTTGGGTTAGGAAAATACCTTTTTCAACTCGGAAGATAATGCCTTCTTTCTCTAGTCTTGTCAGATATATTGTTGGAATACCTAGTGCTTTACAATCTTTGTTTGTGACAATGCCATTGTTCTTTTCTATAAAATCGAGTAGAATCTCTTTTTTTGACATACGGCCTCCCACTTGTTGCTTTTACACTACAATTTTACAATATTTGTGGTATAAAAGCAACATTTTCTTTTACCTCAATTTATTGTGATAACAAAATCAAGCCTTCTTTTTTATGATGGTATTGAACTTGGGCTACGAGCTGTTCAAAAAAGAGAGTTTCTCCTAGAACGGAAAGTTCTTCGTCAAAACTCCTATTTTTGTCGTGCTCCCTTAACGCCCTCGTATCTAATAAAGAGTGACAGTTTGTTGCTACATAAAAAAGAAAAGAAGGACTATTTATGACCAAAACATGTAATCATCACTTTCTTGTCAATCAGGAAAAAGGCGAGAAACACGTCTTTCGCAAGAGTAAAAAATATCGTACTTTATGTTCGGTTGCCCTTGGAACCATGGTGACAGCTGTTGTTGCTTGGGGAGGAACGGTTGCACATGCTGATGAAGTCACATCATCAGTTGACACCGCCATTCAACGAACGGAAAATCCAGCCACGAAT
>NZ_ASCA01000062.1 GCF_002760245.1 Streptococcus suis YS161
TCAAGTTAACATTATTACACTCATTAAAAATTTGGGATTGAAAAATCCCCATAAACTTATTTTACGAGGAGGAATTTTATGTCAGAAGAAAAATTTGACGCAAAACTAGAACAGCTATCTGGCTCTGCAAAAGAGGTAATTGGTAAGCTGACCGGCGACAAGGAAATTGAAGTTGAAGGACTTGTTGAGAAAGGAATTGGCAAAGCAAAAGAGCTAGTCGAAGATGCAAAAGATGGGCTTGAAGGTGCCATTAACGGCATCAAAAATGCTTTCGACAAAGAAGAGAAATAAACAAAGAGTTCAATATAGGTAGGATTGGTCGTGCACTGTTTGATAATGAACATTACACTTAATTTGGTCTTTTACCTATAGCCCGAACAAAAATATGCAAGAGAGGGGAACTCAGACATTTACCTGTCGAGTCTACCTTCTCTTTTCTTATGCCACGAAAGGAGAATCTATGAAAAAAATCGTTTTTGTCTGTCTTGGAAATATTTGTCGTAGCCCTATGGCTGAATTTGTCATGAAAGACATGACAAGTCAATTTCACATTGAAAGTCGTGCCACTTCAAACTGGGAGCATGGTAATCCTATCTACCCTGGAACACAGAAAATTTTCCAAAAGCACAAGATTTCCTATGATAAGACCAAAACTTCTCAACAAATCTCTCAAGCAGACTTTGAGGAATTTGATGTCATCATTGGTATGGACGGCAATAATGTCCGAGATTTACAGAAAATGGCACCAGCACATACCCAAAATAAGATTTTTCAATTCGCAGAAAAATCCGTACCAGACCCTTGGTATACTGGAGATTTTGACGAAACCTACGAAATGGTAAAGAAAGGTTGCCAAGACTGGTTGGACAGGTTACAGTCATTTGACCAAGAATAAATTTTTTATGTAATATTTTTGTAATATTTGTAAAAAAATGGTAAACTATTTCTGACTGAACTGATAATTTCTTACTGTATCCTAGAAAGAACTGATTAGCGTCGGTCAAATCCTATGAAAGAGTAAAACGATGAAAGAGTTCAAATTACCTAGTATAAAATGGCATGATATAACAAGTCATTTCACCCGTCCAAAACTTGAAATCCTCTCCCTTATTATCATCCTCATCTGTGCCCTCTCTGTATTTACAGGGCGAATTGCCAGCAAGCAAGCCATGACTTTCAATAATGGCGCCCTGCAGTACAACGGTTATGTGGTTGCAAATAAAATGAATGGTCAAGGAAAATTGACCTTTGATAATGGAGATGTCTACGAAGGACAATTTACAAATGGAATTTTCCACGGTCAAGGAACCTACACATCTGCAAGTGGGTGGGTTTATACCGGGCAATTTAAAAACGGCTATGCCGATGGAAAAGGAAAATTGACCACCGAAGGACAGGCTATCTACGAAGGAACTTTTAAACAGGGGATTTATCAATATGAAAATTAAATGGTTATCCGTTATACGTGTGATTGGATTAGTCTTTGTCCTACTCTATCATTTCTTTATCAAATATTTCCCAGGTGGCTTTGTTGGGGTTGACCTCTTCTTTACCCTGTCTGGATATTTGACAACCGCCCTTTTGATTGATGAGTTTGCAAAACATAAAAAAATAGATATTGTCAGCTTTTTCAGAAGAAGATTCTATCGCATTCTCCCCCCTCTGGTTTTAACGATTCTTTTGGTTCTTCCACTTGCTCTGCTTGTCCGCAATGATTTCATTGCCAATATCGGCAATCAGATAGCCGCTGCGCTCGGATTCATGACAAACTTCTTTGAAATTCTATCAGGTGGTAGTTACGAGAATCAATTTTCACCTCATCTATTTGTGCATACTTGGACACTAGCCATAGAAGTTCAGTATTACCTTGTCTGGGCTGGTTTAGTTTGGTATCTGACTCGCATCTCCAAAAGTGTGGGGCAACTACGTGGATCAATTTTTCTAACATCTATAAGCCTCTTCTCGCTAAGTTTTTTAGCAATGTCTATCTCAAGTTTCTTTGTGGATAATTTCTCAACCATTTACTACTCGAGCTTCACACATACCTTCCCATTCTTCCTCGGAAGCATTCTCGCAACCATCGCTGGTATCGGAAATACAACAACTGCCTTCCAGCAACAAGTGAATACATTGACTATCAAACAAGCTATAGGTCTGTTTCTTGGAGGACTAGGAGTAGAACTTCTTCTTCTCTTTACTCTTCAATTCAGTTCCATCTGGACCTATCTAATTGGTTTTCTTCTATCCAGTTTAGCTACAGCAACTATGATTTTTGCTGCTCGGGTACTTCACGAGAAGACCGAAGATGTCAAAGAACCTGCAATTATCCTCTTCTTTGCAAGTATTTCTTATGATATCTACCTCTTCCATTGGCCCTTGCTCATTATCTTTACACAACTGACAAATGTCACTATCGCTGCGGGATTATCCTTTGTTTTTTCTACTATCCTATCAACTATTTCCTTCTATATTCTAGAACCATATATTGCTGGAAAAGTAGGAAGCTTGTTTGGATTACCCATAGATTTAAAACCATATAAAAAATGGCTTCTTGGTAGCTTTGCTTGCTTGACCATAGTTGGCTTAGGTATCTGTCTGTTTGCACCAAAATTAGGAAGTTTTGAACAAGAGAGCATGGTTAGCAATCTTTATCAAGCTCAGACCCAACTAAATACAACACGATCTGCTGCTGAAAACGCTAAAGCTACTAGTTTTGAAATTCAAAAAGGAGTCATCATCTTTGGCGATTCTGTTACTGTTCGCGCTAGTTCTGCCATACAGACCGCGCTACCAGATGCACAGATTGATGGAACTGTCAGTCGAAATCTCTCTGAAATTGCTAAATTGATAAATCTTTATAAGCAAAATAATAGCTTGAAAGAGACTGTAGTTGTAGCCCTAGGTACAAATACTACGGATAATTATCAGGAACTACTAGACCAGCTAGTCAAAGATTTTCCTAAAGGACGTCGCCTTATTTTTGTCACTCCTTACGATGGAAACTTCACTCCGAGCGAATCCATTTCTTATCAAACTGGTCAATACGAGAAAGAATTGGCTGAAAAATATGATTACATTTCCATTGCAGACTGGTATCAAGTTGCAAAGGATAATCCACCAATTTGGTACAATACCGACCTTGTTCATTTCAATCTTGAAAGTAATGGAGGCGAAGTCTTCGCCCAAACGATAAAAAATGCCGTTGAAGCCGTTGCTGATGGTCCAATCAAAAACTAGATTTATACATCATCATCCTCTGAGAATTTCTCGGAGGATTTTTGCACGATTTTCCGATAAGTCCAGCGCGAACTCTAAGAAATGGCGCTGTGCCTGAGCTCAGTCTCAATAAATCTTGTGAAATAAGCCACTTCTACAAAGGACGGAAAAGCGAAGTAACGATATAGTCGAATGAATTAGCTTTCAGACAAGGAACTGAGGTGCAGGTTGCTAGCACAGCCTAGTGGCTGTGCTAGGTTGGAGATATAACTTGCAAAGCAAGTCACTTCTGCAGAGTACGGCAAGCCGAAAGTGACGATGTATCAAAGATAATTCAAATGACTGATATGTAAAGCCCTTTGTCAAGTAAAAACAATCGAACTGATTAAAAAATGAAAAGTATC
>NZ_ASCA01000063.1 GCF_002760245.1 Streptococcus suis YS161
TGATTGTTTTTTTATTCTAGTGTACAGGTAAATCCACGAATTCTCAACTGGGGGTCTTTACATATTGTCTATACTTTCGCATTTTCAGGTAGTAGGGGCTGAGATGATGACACGAACTCTAAGAAGTGGAGCTGGGGTTTTTGACAAGCCTCACTCACCCAATCAAGTTAACAACGTCTGCTTTTGATTTTCGAAGAGTATCAGTTATGCTTGCGACTCGTTGCCTAGTACTAAATGCAAACTAAAATACTACAGGTTTGAGAATTTAGCATTTTCGCGTCGGTTGTGGTAAAATAATTGAGCATACCTACTTGATTTTTCGGGGGGGGGGTGGTACAATAGAAGAGAGTTTTTAAAATCGTCACGATGTAAAAATGGTTTCTGCACCTTGTTCCCATGTGAGCAAGGAAGTCGCAATTGTCGGAAACAGGCCCCCATAGAAGTAAAGAGAAACTTTTTTTGAGTGAAAGAATGAAACCGCAACCATCATTTCAGCACAAAGAAAGTTTATCACTACATCTTGGACGAAATCAGTTTTAAAAAGGGAGACAAAGTAGTCGAGCAAGGGCTTGTAAAGCTTGATACCATTTTTTTGTCATTTAGGATATAAAAATCAATAGAAGTGCGAAACGTTAGACTGTTCACCATTGGAGTTGTATAGACACAATGGATTCAGCAAGTGGCTAAGCATAGGAGAGGAAAGAAAAATGCAGTCGTGGAAAAAGGCAGTGAGTCAATGGTTACTCGCCTTGTTAGTAGTAGATTCTGTGGCAACGCCAGTCCTTGCCTTATCAGAAACGATTTCAGAAGGAGTAAGGATACGCGATACTTACATAAAAGACTATCAAGAGGATGCCTCTAAGTTATCGCTTACCATTGATAGGGGACAAACAAACACCGAGCAGCTGGTTGTCAAACTCAAAGCTGCAGAAGGAGAAATCAACGAGCAAGGATTGACCTTGGTGCTACAAAGCGGTCTGGCTTTGCAACAAAATGACCAAGGTCAGGATATACTTCCTGAAGGTTTCTACCGAGATGAGGCTTATAATGAAAATGATAGGAAGGTTGCAGCAGCAGGTAGCGACGCACTCGCGGCCGGCCTCGAACAATTACCGGTTTATGGCGAAGGCTACTATTCACTGAAAATCAAACCCAGTGCTGACCGCCCTGTCACCATAAATACAGATCCAAATGACAGTAGCAAGCGTTTTGAGGAACATGTTTTTGTCTTCAAAAAGGTTGCTGAGGTTCAGACTGGGGAAATGGTCGCGGTGACCAACGAGCATTATCTGACAATTCTTAAAGAAAATCAATCAGTATTTACCAACCAAGAAACGACAGAGCTAGATGCATCAACCGAGATTCCACGAGGTCCGGGCAGTATTACCATTCAGCTGAGAGCATACGAAGAGAATAATCCAGACCCTCAGGTTCCTCTGACAGAAAGTGAGTTTGAAATCTCCCTTGTAGACCATCCTGAGCAAAGGATGACAGGGAAGACAGACCAAAACGGAAATGTGACCTTTGAAAATATCGCACTGGGCACGTACACCATCAAGCAACTCACGTCGACTACAGACTACAATTTAGCTGAACAGATAGAAATTGTGGAGCTTACAGAAGCTGAGTCTGCTAAAACGGTTCTTGTTACCAACTATTCTTCAAAAGCAAATCAGACATCTGTGGCAACCGAGATTCCGAGAGGTCCCGGCAGTATTACCATTCAGCTGAGAGCATACGAAGAGAATAATCCAGACCCTCAGGTTCCGCTGACAGAAAGTGAGTTTGAAATCTCTTCGGTAGACCATACTGAGCAAACGATGGACGGAAAGACGGACTTAAACGGAAATGTGACCTTTGAAAATATTGCTCTAGGCACTTACAACATTAGGCAAATATCATCCGCATCAGACTACAATGTAGTTGAACAGATAGAAACAGTAGAACTAACAGAATCAGAGCCCTCCAAAACAGTTCGTATTATCAACCAACCAAAAGAAAGTTTGGCTCGTGCAACACGACGTTCACGCTCTGTATCAGAACGGGCTGCAGTGAATACAACCCTTGCCTCTGGTGTAGAGACCTACGGCATCACCTACGCCAATATTGATACCTTTGCCTACTATCAGTTCCAAGATGGATACAATACCTACGGTGCTGGTATGGACGTCAAGTGGAAACTACCAGCAGAAGCAAAAGAAGGTGATTACTTCACATTGAAGTTTGGGAATCAAATCTTGCTGAACCGTGCTCCGATGTATGATGATAACGAGACGGTTCCTTATGACCGTTTGGATAGTGTAGAGGACCGTTACACAGAAACACACATAGGAAATTTGTTCTTCCAGATTGTAACACGAGGCAGTGCTACCGAGCCTTCGGGGATTCCGATTTTAAATGTCTATTATACAAAGGCGGGTGAGCTGACCTTCGTCGTTCAAAAGTATGCCAATGATAAAGGGCCAATCGAAGGGGATGCCATCGTCGGTAAGCTGATTGATAAAACCAACCTGACGGCTATGACAGATGGTAATGGTCGTCACCGTAGTACACGGCGGATTCGTCCCAATGGAACGGATACAAAGTTAGAATGGGATGTCTATGACCTTGATGAACAGATTCAAAAATATGACTTCTATGAAGGTTTTTATCCTAACTTCATGCTGATGACGGAGCAGGCAGGAGCAACCGCTGCTAACGGAAATCCATGGTTCTTAGGGCGTAGCATTACCTACACCTCTCAATATATGGACACAACACCAGTGACTTTTCAAGATGCGAATGGAGATCCAAACTTGAGTGGTGTTTATGTCAACCAGCGGACCCAACTCTTTGAAAGACTGTATGACTTCGGTACAAATCATAACCAGACCACCTCTTTTGGTCGTGAAATTATCTTTCCAGTGTATGAGGATAGGACCTATCTTTACTACTATTTCGTATATAATGGAAATAGAAATCATAGTGGATCTGGGGCCTGGGAAATTTATCTACGACCAGAAGGAGCTGAGTTAGAGATTGTGGATGTCAAGCTCTTCCAAGGCTATAATGGTCAATATGCCAATAATCAGCCGACCTCTATGGTACCACCCATGGCTACCGTAGATCCCTACAATCCTGAAGCAGGCGAGCAGGTCTCAACAGGTAAGAGATTTACCAAGTACAATGCCACCGAGTGGAAGGCTGATTTTGGTGGTTCCGAGCAGCAGAATACCTATTTTGCGATTGTCAAGGCCAAAAAGAAAACACCAAGTCCTGAACCGCAAGACCTAAACAGGCTGAGCTACCACATGGGCATGCATGCTAGACAGACTATTTTTGTACTTCGTCCGTTCATTGACTACTACGTACCAACTGAGGGATTTGGTGCAGGTTGGTCACGATCAGAGACACCAAAGGACCTCTTGGGTGATTTCAAGATTAAGAAAACGGACCCAAATAAAGAAGTCGTCTATCCCAACTACCAAAAAGTCAATGGTGCTATTCAGTACCAAGACGATCATGGAAACACCTACACTTACAACAGTGCAACACAAAAATTTGTTGATGCTAATGGACAAAGTTTGACACAAAAGACAGATGCCCAAGGCAATCTCCTCTTTGAGGACAATCTCCATACTGTCTTTACGCAGCAAAAAAATGGTAGTACCATCACCTACCGTGATGCAAACGGAGTTGTCTATAGTAAGAAAGATGGCGAAGAGGACATTTACATCAGTGCAGACGGTAAGATTTTTAGACCTTCTCGACCACTTCTCAAAGACTACGAAGTAACGATCAAAGTGGAAAATACCGTTGTAACAGACGCTAATGGAGAAGTTTATCCACTTGCCAGTCAAACCAACGGTATCCTTGATGTGGTTGACCGATACGGAAACTTGTTGCGACTCCAAAAAACAACTAGTGGCTTAAATGCTTGGAAATATGACTCGACGAGAGGTGGATTTGTCAGCGCACAGGTAACTGCCCAAGGCAATGGTTATTATAAGATTTCAGCCCTGCCAATTTCGACAACGCATATCCGTCCAAAACTAACAGAGACCTTTAGTTTCAGGATTACCGACACAGTGACAGGACTTGTCTTCAATCATGAAGTTGACGAGTACGGCTATGCCATCTTCCCATCCTTGCTGGTAGGACATACCTATCGTCTTGAAGAAACCTCGGCACGAGTAGGGTATACCCGTACACCAAAAGTATACCTCTTGACAGTAACTGCTACAGGACAGATTACGATTACGGATGAGAATGGAGCACCAATCTCTGCAACGACTGATCCGTTATCAGTTGTAGATGCAAGCAATCTTCTTTATTCCGTTGTCAATGATGTCGTCCGCCTCAAAATCAAAAAGACTGATGAAGATGGCAATCTCATCACATCGGATAAAGCCACCTTTAAAGTCTATAAATCAGGCGATTATACGAAAAATGGCAACACCATTCAGCCAAACGCTGGAGCTGTACCAGTAGCGACCATTCAAACCTCGAAAGTGGATGGGACAAATACCCTCTACGGTGAGTCAGAAGCGGTTGTCATTCCAAACATTATGACCAATGTCAACTACGGCATTGTCGAAGAGACCGCCCCAGCAGGCTATCGTATCCTGACAACTGGTATCGAAGTGAAGCTAGTCCAAAGTGGTTCCAACTACGTCTGGCAACTGGTTTCAGGTGGAAACAATGCCAGTCTAGAATCAGATAATCTTACCCTCAAGGTGAAAAACAGAGCTGATTTAGCCACTCTTGTCATCACTAAGAAAATCAAGGGACTCGAAAGTCTGAACAACCTGATTACTTCATCCGTTACGTTCAAGTTGACCAAATTAAACGATACAAGCTTTAATCCAATCACTTTAAGGCAAAATGCTAATACAAGATTTGTGTTTAACAATTTATCAAAAGGCGTGTATCGTTTAGAAGAGACCGAACCACCGACAGGATATGTCAAATCCCCAACACCGTATACCGTTATCGTGGACAAAGGTCAAGCTAGCTTGTACCAATCTGGTCAAGGAACAACGACTCAGGCTACGGGACTAACAGTCATCAAGTCTAACCACTTTGACAATGCGCAAATCTGGGGAGTCAATACCGAAGATAGAGCCTTGGACGGAAACGACTCAACTGTTGCTCTCTACAAACTTGCCAATAGCCGATTAGAAGTTGGTCAATGGTGGGGAGTTGACCTAGGAGCGATAAAAAATGTCACCCATATCCGCTACCTCCAAGGACCAGTAACCGGTGCTGGTAGTGATAATGATAGAATGGATAGTCTAGAACTAGAATATTCTATCGATGGTCAAAACTACCAAAGCCTAGGCACCTACAATGCACCGAATGGTGGAAAACTTGGCGAAGTTGACACAGATAGCGATGTGATGGCACGCTATATCCGTGTCCGCAACCTCCGTCTCAAGACAGGTGTCTGGTTAGCCATCAAGGGGATGACCATCACTACAAGAAATCCAATCACTCCGTTGACAGGTGGGACACTTGCTATCGGAAATATCCAAAATCCAACAATACGGATTGAAAAACAGGATACAAATGGGCAAGTCATTTCACAAAATGTCACCTTTAAACTCTATAAGGTGGATGACGCAACGACAGTTGATAACGTCACAAATGCTATCCAAGAGAATAATTTAATTCAAACCTTCAACCTGCAAAATGGTAGTCTCACGACAGCAATGGACGTTAAGGTTCTTGGTAAATACGCTTTGGTGGAAACGCAAGCTCCGACAGGTTATACAGGGCTAGCTGCCCCAGTCCTCTTGGAACTTTATGAAGCCAGTCAACCACATAATGACCAGCTAAATAAGGCCGTCACACGCTTTAGAGTACTTAGTCAAACAGACAAGGTAACGGTTGATGATAGCACCACAGCAACGGACAATACCCTGAAAATGGTCGTCAAAAATGTGCGGAATACCTTCAATTTGAAGCTGTTGAAACGCGACCTTGCAAATCCAAATACCGGCCTCAATGCTCGCTTCGAACTCTACGATGCAAATGAAACAGCCGTGATTAGTCAAGGCAATACCACGCAGACAGGAAATAGCCTCACCTTCCAAAATCTGCAGCCAGGTATCTATGTCTTGAAAGAAGTAACACCGCCATCAGGCTATATCCAAGTAGACTCAGTTCGACTTGAAATCACGCAGGCAGGTCAATTACAAATCCTGTCAGGAGATACGGAGCTTCTACAAGTTGGTGCATCAAGTGGCAATACGCTTGAGCTCACGGTGAAAAACGACAGTAAGAAAACCCT
>NZ_ASCA01000064.1 GCF_002760245.1 Streptococcus suis YS161
AGTCTAGTGGTAAAAAGTCAATAGAAAGTTGATTAATTTTTAGATGATTTTCTAGACAAAAGGGTGCACTAAAAACACCTAGCGAAAAACGCTTTTTTCGCCAGCTTATCCAAGGACTTGTGCCGATAATCACTTATCTTCCATAAGCCTCCTTGGTGGCGTATAGAGTTGGCGGTTGCGTAGTAGCGCATCCACCAGACGCACAAATTTTCTAGCGGTTAAGACGATGGCTCGTTTGTGTTGATGTTTAGGAACTTCATGATACTTCTTCTTGTAAAAGGTTTGATACTCACTATCGTGTCGTCTGACCGAGTTGGCGGCTTCAACTAAGTAATAACGGAGATAGCGGTTGCCTCGTTTGACAAGTTCAGTATTTTGAGAGTTAGAGTTCCCGGATTGATTCTGTTTCCAATTCAAGCCTGCATATTTAGCGACTTGAGGGTGGTCTTTAAAGCGATCAATCTGTCCAATTTCAGCGATAATGCCTGCGGCGTACACTTTCCCCACACCAGGAACAGAAGTTAAGCACTGGTATTCAGGGATGACTTCGACCATGTCTTCAATAGCTTTATCAATATCCTTGATTAATTTCTCAAGGTTTCTGATTTCTCGAGCTAATAGACCGAGAATAACATTGACAGAATCTTGTTGTAGCTTGGGTAGACGATAAGAACCCCTGACAGCTGATTGAATAGCTTTAGCTAATTTTTCAGGCGCTTTGAATCGTCCTCTTCCTAGTTTCTGGAGAAATTCTGCCAGATCTTCGAGAGCAATAGTGGCTAATTCGTCTAGGGAGTAGTCTTCTGTCATAAGAGAGATGATTGTGCTAGACCAGAGATTGGTTGAGAGGTTCTCATTCTTGATTTCAGTTGATAAGGTATTGCACTTGTAGTAGATATTCTCAATAAAGTGCTGCTTGGTCTTGGTCAACTGCTCAATGAGTTGAAGCCTGGTTCTGGTCAAGTGCTGGAGCGCCATGTATTTCTCTTCCTTGAGAAAAGCAGGTGAGAATCGCTCGATACGGAAATAATCGGCAATATAGAAGGCATCAAGGGTATCATTCTTGTTTTCTTCAAAGGCTTCCCGGTATTTCTTAATCTTATTGGGCTGTTCGACCATGACCTCAACCTTTAGAGCTTTCAAGTCGCTGTCTTCATGAAAGAACATGGCAGGGTGAAAGCTGTAGAGACTGGTGGCTTCCATACCAATGACGATGCGTTCAAATGAATAGGAGTCATTGAGTTCAAGAATTTGTTTCTTGATTTCAGAAGCACCTACTAGGTCATTGGTAAGAGAAGCTGTAAAGGGAGTTGTTGTATCACTAAGCATGATACAGACATCTAATTTGGTAGAGCTAACGTCTAAACCGACAAAACATTTCATTTGGAAGGTCTCCTTTCATTTGTATTTGGAAAGTTTCTTGACTACTGTAAGGTTCCCCAGAAACACGTTGAACCAACAGCCTCGCATAAGAGAATTCTAGTCACTAGCTCACCTGCCGCCTGTACGCTACTACGTACAGAAGTGAGCGTAATGGAAACAGCTAGTGTGTTGGAAGTAGGCACAACGCTTGGGTAACAGACTTAAAAATGAAGTCTAAGCAACAAGGAGGAAAAGAAACAACCATGAGTCCATTCCATGACTCTATTGTTCTGGAAAACCTTGCAATAGTCAAGTTAACATTATTACACTCATTAAAAATTTGGGATTGAAAAATCCCCATAAACTTATTTTACGAG
>NZ_ASCA01000065.1 GCF_002760245.1 Streptococcus suis YS161
CTTTATGTTAGTAAGAGCCCTGAGAGATGATCAGGTAGATAGGTTGGAAGTGGAAGTGTGGCGACACATGTAGCTGACCAATACTAATCGCTCGAGGACTTATCCAAGAATAAGTAACGAAGGCGTTACAAATTCTGTATGAAAATAGGAAACTGACGCAGAGTCAATAGACTCTAGGAAGTTTATCTTTTTCACTAAGAATTTAGCCTGAGTACAATTACTCACGAGTCAATATTGACAAGCGAACGGTTTCTTGTTAGAATATAGATATTCAATTTTGAGTTGACAAGACTCAGTAGTTAAGTGACGATAGCCTAGGAGATACACCTGTACCCATGCCGAACACAGCAGTTAAGCCCTAGAACGCCTGAAGTAGTTGGGGGTTGCCCCCTGTTAGATACGGTAGTCGCTTAGCAATTTGGGAGTTTAGCTCAGCTGGGAGAGCATCTGCCTTACAAGCAGAGGGTCAGCGGTTCGATCCCGTTAACTCCCATAGGTCCCGTAGTGTAGCGGTTATCACGTCGCCCTGTCACGGCGAAGATCGCGGGTTCGATTCCCGTCGGGACCGTTCAAATAGTCTGGGAGACTATTTGAAGTTGGAGATAGAGCAAACGGAGTTTGCTTCATATTTTCGACTCGTTAGCTCAGTTGGTAGAGCAATTGACTTTTAATCAATGGGTCGCTGGTTCGAGCCCAGCACGAGTCATATGCGGGTTTGGCGGAATTGGCAGACGCACCAGATTTAGGATCTGGCGCTTTCGGGCGTGGGGGTTCAAGTCCCTTAACCCGCATAGGAGAAATATAATTTAGCCGGCTTAGCTCAGTTGGTAGAGCATCTGATTTGTAATCAGAGGGTCGCGTGTTCAAGTCATGTAGCCGGCATTAGGAAAGATTGCGAACGTAGTTCAGTGGTAGAACACCACCTTGCCAAGGTGGGGGTCGCGGGTTCGAATCCCGTCGTTCGCTTTGAGAGGCCGGGGTGGCGGAACTGGCAGACGCACAGGACTTAAAATCCTGCGATGGCAACATCGTACCGGTTCGATTCCGGTCCTCGGCATGAAGATTATAATAGTTAGCACCCTTAGCTCAACTGGATAGAGTACCTGACTACGAATCAGGCGGTTAGAGGTTCGACTCCTCTAGGGTGCATCACTCGCTTAATGGAGACGTTAGGGGAGCTTTATTTTTAATAGTATCGGGAAGTAGCTCAGCTTGGTAGAGTACTTGGTTTGGGACCAAGGTGTCGCAGGTTCGAATCCTGTCTTCCCGATTATTGTAAGAGAGCAGCAATGTTCTTTTTTTGGCTCTTTGTCAACTGTAGTGGGTAGATGAAAAGCTAACACCTAGAGAGGACGAAATTCGTTCTCTCTTTTTTGTTTTTAGGAGATGAGCTGAAAAGAGCTCTCCTCAGCTTTTCACTGTTCAAAGCATCAAAATCCGTTTTTCTAGTTTTTATCTTCCTGAAACCAAAGGCATTTCTTTTAATGACTTTGATGAGATTGTTAGTTGTTTCTGATTTGGCGTTGGAAATTGTGAGTTTTGTTGTTTTTCATACTCAATAAAAATCAAAAATAGCAAGTCTAATTTACTTATAACATGTGAAACCTTAATTTATGAGTTTGAGTTGAGGATTGTGGATTTCAAGTAGCTGTTTTCTTCTCAAAAAATAACAAAATCAAAACGCTCCATATCTACTTTGAGTGGTAGGTGGCTATTTTTGATTTTAAATGAGTATCAGTGTAGGTCGTAGGGGACTTTTTTCTACACTCAAAAAGGCTCTATATGACCATAGTGGGTTTACCCGTCATAGTCTTATAGGCCTTTTATTTTTTGCTTAGTTTAACAACCGCCTCTGTCCGTGCTGTGTGGGGAAACATGTCGACAGATTGAATGTATTCTACCTTGTAGGCTTTGCTTAGCTCAACAAGGTCCCTTGCAAGAGTGGAGACGTTGCAGGATACATAAACCATTTTAGCTGGTTTGTAATCCAAAATGGTTTTGAGGAGCTTTTCGTCGAGTCCAGTTCGTGGAGGATCAACTACCAAGGCATCGGCCCTGTAGCCTTCTTGGTACCACTTTGGAATGATTTCTTCTGCTTTACCTGCCTCATAGTGGGTATTGGATAGTCCCATTCGCTTAGCGTTTGCTTTAGCATCCTCGATGGCTTCTGGAATAATGTCCATACCTCGAACAGATTTGACCTTTTTAGCAAAGGCGAAGCCGATTGTGCCCACGCCACAGTAGGCATCAATCAAGTCTTCATCTCCTGAAATATCCAAAGCCTTGACGGCCTCGCCATAGAGAATTTCTGTTTGTTGGGGATTTAATTGGTAAAATGCCCGTGGAGATAGTGAGAATTCGTAATCTAAAACAGCTTCATCGATAGCTTGTTCTCCCCATAAAATTTCTGTTTTTTCACCATAAATATCACTCGTTTTCTGCCTATTCCAGTTTAGAGCAATAGTGATTATACTTGGAAATTGACTGGTGAGTTCATCAATTAATTTAATAAGATTAACCTGACAAGAGGTGACAAAGATCACTTGAACTTGACCTGTTTTTCGAGCCTTGCGGACCATAACCGTGCGGATTCCATGTTGCTTGCGCTCATTGTAAATAGGAATATGGTGCTTGGTGAGTAGTTTTGCGATTCCGTTGATAATCTCTTGTGTTTCGGCATCTTGGACGTAACAATTCGTAATTCCAATCAAGCGATGGGAATTTTCTGCATAGAGACCGGCTTTGACTTGATCTTTGAAAGATCGAGTCTGGAACTGTAATTTGGCACGATAGTGGCTAGGCTTATCCATACCGATTGTTGGATAAATAGTGTAGTTTTCGTAGCCAGCTGGTTTGAACTTTTTTAGGGCCTGCTGCAAGAGATCTTGTTTGAAGTCTAATTGTTTATCATAGCGGAGATGCATGATTTGACAACCACCACAGGCTTGATAGATGTCACAGGCAGGCTTGACTCGGAATTTTGATTCCTTGTTGATTTTTAACAATTTTGCTTCAACGAAATTTCGTTTGACTGAGGTAATTTGACAAAAAATTTCTTCCCCCTTAAGGGCACCAGGGACAAAGACTAGCGTTTTTTGATAAAATCCGATGCCTTCTCCGTTGATGCCCATTCGTTTGATTTTTAAGGGGATTCGTTGGTTTACTTGTAGATTCATATTATTATTTTACCGAAAAATCCTGTATAATGAAAGAATGAGAATTACAAAAATTGAAAAGAAGAAACATCTTTATTTACTTGAAGTGGATGGTCAGGATAGTTTGTATATTACGGAAGACACAATTGTTCGCTTCATGCTTAGTAAGGGAAAGGAAATCACGGAGCAGGAGTTTCGTGAGCTTCGCGATTTTGCTCAGTTTTCTTATGGGAAAAATCTAGCACTTTATTACCTTTCCTTCAAGCAACGTACCCAAAAAGAAGTTAGTGATTATCTAAAAAAATATGAAATTGAAGAAAACAATATTGTCAAGATTGTGACGGTATTAGAAGAGGAAAAATGGCTGGACGATGGGAATTATGTTGATAGCTATGTTCGTCAGAATGCTCTAAATGGAGATAAGGGACCAGCTATGATTCGTCAAAAATTGATGATGAAGGGAATTTCGAAATCAATAATTGAAGATGGACTGGCTGGGATTGATTTTTCAGACCTGGCAATAAGGGTTGTAGAAAAATTATGTCGAAAGTACCAAGCTAAATTGCCCCTTCGAGCCTTACAGGATAAGCTGGTTCAGGGCTTGATAACAAAGGGATTTTCCTATGAGCTTGCCAAACAAAGCCTGGGTCAGTTGGAACTTGTGGCTGATGAGGAAAATGAAGATGCCTTAATTGCCAAGGAACTGGATAAGCAGTATAGAAAATATAGTCGTAAATATGAAGGCTACGAATTGAAGCAAAGGTTGATACAGGCTTTGGCACGAAAGGGTTATGACTTTGATCGGATTCAGGCTGTCCTTCGTGATTATCTGTGAAAAAATTTAGCCTAGGTTAGAAAAATATGATATAATAGTCAAGATAAATTGTAATTGTAGAAAGTTGGTAACAAAGTGAAATTACCAAAGGAAGGCGACTTTATTACAATTCAAAGTTATAAGCATGACGGTGAAATTCATCGCACTTGGCGTGACACCATGGTATTAAAAACAACGGAAAATGCTATTATTGGAGTCAATAATCATACCTTAGTGACTGAAAATGATGGTAGGCGTTGGGTAACAAGAGAACCTGCAATCGTTTATTTTCATAAAAAATACTGGTTCAATATCATAGCAATGATTCGTGAAAACGGAGTTTCCTATTATTGTAACCTTGCTAGTCCATATGTTCTCGACAATGAGGCACTCAAATACATTGATTATGACCTAGATGTTAAGGTCTTTGCTGATGGTGAAAAGAGATTGCTGGATGTGGATGAATATAAGCGTCATCGTAAGGCGATGAAGTATTCGGATGATATTGATTTTATTTTGAAGGAAAATGTCAAGATACTGGTTGATTGGATTAATAACCAGCGCGGACCATTCTCTCCAGCCTACGTTAATATCTGGTACAAACGCTATTTAGAACTGAGAAGTAGATAAAGTTAGAAAAGAAAATCCTGTTTTACAGGCTTTTTTCTTATTGTAAAGGAGGGGCTTATGGCCTTTGAACAAACAAATGGGCGCTATGCAAGTTTTGGAGTTGTGACCTCGCTTCCTGGGGAAGTGATTGATAGTTTCTGGTATGTTATTGATCACTACTTAAAAGGGGTTATTCCTTTGAAAAATGTAATCCGTTTTTCTATCAAAAATCGTCGTGGTAAGATTACGCTGGTCTTTTCGCAGGAAGGTTATAAAAATGTACTGGCTGTAGATCTAAGTAGTCGTTTTGATCCTTTTTATCCCTCAACAATCTTGGTAATGGACAAGCAGGGAAAAGAGACCATTACTTTGCCAGATGAGGTGACCTTGCTTTAGCTTGAAGAGTTGGTATTTCATCACCTTAGATATTGTTAATATATGAAATTTGGTGTAAAATAGATTTGTAAGCTTATGTGGGTTAGAAAGGAGGAGTCTATGGTTAGTCAAACTGTTGAAAAACCTCTCTATTTGCAGTTGGTTGATAAATTGGAAGTTGCAATTCGTGAGAGGATGGCTCCGAATGACAAGTTATTTTCAGAGCGTGAGTTGACACAGGTTTATGGTGTCAGTCGTATTACAGTTCGTTTGGCTTTGCAAGAATTGGAAAAACGTGGCTTAGTCTATAAGAAGCATGGTAAGGGAACCTATGTATCTGAGATTTCAGATACTGCAGTTGATTTGTCTCAGGCCTATAGTTTTACTGAGCAAATGAAAAAAATTGGGAAAGTACCGAGGACATCTATTTTATCCTTTAAATTGGTTAAGGCGTCAGACTATATTGTGCAGCATTTACAACTTAGTCAGGGTGAGGAAGTGTTTGAAGTTGAACGTTTGAGACTTGCAGATGAGGTTCCGATGATGTTGGAAAGGACATATGTTCCTGCCTCGCTATTTCCTGCCTTAACAGCCATCAGGATGAGGGAAAAACCACTCTATGAAATCTTTCTTGAGGATTATGGTCAGACAATTCGACTAGCAGAAGAAGAGTTCTATGCAAGTATTGCTTTGGATAATGAAGCTAAGATACTCGGAATTCCAAGCAATAGTCCAGTGCTTCATTTGGTAAGAAAAACGTATAATGATAAAAATAGAATTATCGAGTTTACGTTTAGTATTGCTAGAGCAGACCAGTTTCGTTACAAGATTAGCCATCAACGGGGATATTAGAATTAATACTCTTCGAAAATCAAAATTATTCGTTGTCAAGAGCCTTGATGAAATCCAGTTCTATCTTCGGTTTCGTTTCCTAGGCTACTGTTGATTGTTATTGGGTATGAAAAAAACGCGGACGTTAGTCTGCGTTTTTTTAGCGATGATTGGCTGTAATTTCAAATTTGTAATACTTCCAGTGTTTGTAAGTTTCAGTATATTCCATCACTTCACCGCTAGTACTGTTAGTAGTTGTTTTGTTTTGTAGTACAGCTGGTTCAGTCGCTTTTAATTTCAAATGGCTGGCAACCTCTTTTGGACATGGGCTGACAATTTCATTCGTTTCTACAAATGGTTCCTCGGACATGTGGATATTGTAGTCCAGTTTGAAGCGTTGATAGATTGATTGATAGTGCTCGAGTGGAGCATCGGGATTCTGGATATATCGTTGAGGGATATATGAATTGTGGAAGATGTATGGAGTGTCTTCTGCTGCGCGGACGCGTACAATTTTATAGTAAAACTCATTCTTGTCAAGATTTAGTTTTTCAAGGATATCGGGTTTATTGCCTTTTTCGCACGAGAGAACAGTAACCTTATCCTTATCCATCGGAAAAATCTCAATATCAGAAAATTCTACAAGCCGTCCTTTGCGTGAACGGGATACAAAGGTCCCTTTACCTTGTTGCCGAACGAGGTAGCCGTCTTTAACTAGTTCGTTTACTGCACGAATAACGGTGATAGAGCTAACGTTAAATAGTTTTGTTAATTCAGATTCTGTGTAAAATTTGTCGCCATTTTCAAATTTACCAGAAATGATTTGCTGACGTAAGTCATTTTGTACAAGCTGGTACTTAGGTACTTTCATACTTATTTCCTTCCTTTCCGTAACTCATTATACTAAATTAATTGATGGAAATCAAAAAAAATAGCTGAAATCCATAAAAAAATAGATGTAATCCCTTTCTGACTGATGAAATAGATGTGTTTGCAAAAAAAAAGTAAAAATTTTTTAAAAAGTACTGGACATAACCACAAATAAGTGTTAGTATATTAATAGAAAGGTAAGCGGTTGCATCGGAGGAAGAAATGAAAGAATTTTATATTGGAGACCAATTTTATTTAGACGGTGAACCCTTTAAGATTTTATCAGGCGCGATTCATTATTTTCGTGTCCATCCTGATGATTGGTACCATTCTTTGTATAACTTAAAGGCCCTTGGTTTTAATACGGTTGAAACCTATGTCCCTTGGAATATGCATGAACCTCGAAAGGGTGAGTTTTGTTACGAGGGTATATTGGATATTGAGCGATTTTTGAAATTGGCTCAAGAATTAGGGCTTTATGCAATTGTACGTCCTTCCCCTTATATTTGTGCGGAGTGGGAATGGGGTGGCCTCCCTGCTTGGTTGATGAAGGAAGAGCTTAGAGTACGTTCGAGTGATTCGGTGTACTTGCAGCACTTAGATGAATATTACGCTTCTCTTATTCCTAAATTGGCCAAGCTCCAACTCGCACAGGGTGGAAATGTACTTATGTTCCAAGTGGAAAATGAGTATGGCTCTTATGGTGAGGAGAAGGAGTATCTAAGATCGGTGGCTAGCTTGATGCGTAAACATGGTCTAACTGCTCCCTTGTTTACCTCGGACGGTTCTTGGCGAGCAACATTACGTGCAGGAACACTGATAGAGGACGATGTATTTGTAACAGGAAACTTTGGTTCTAAAGCTAGAGAGAATTTTGCAAATATGACGGCATTCTTTAATGAACATCAGAAGAATTGGCCACTCATGTGTATGGAATTTTGGGATGGTTGGTTCAATCGTTGGGGCGATGAAATTATTCGTAGAGAGCCGGAGGAAATGGTTGATTCGGCTATGGAATGTATCGAATTAGGCTCCTTGAATCTGTACATGTTCCATGGTGGAACAAATTTTGGTTTCATGAATGGTTGCTCTGCTCGTGGTCAAATTGATTTGCCTCAGGTAACTTCTTATGATTATGATGCTATATTGGATGAAGCTGGAAATCCTACTAAGAAGTTTTATATTTTGCAACAACGTTTGAAAGAAGTCTATCCTGAATTAGAGTATGCAGAACCGCTTGTAAAAGAGGCAAAAGCTTTTTCAGATGTGTTGCTTCATGATAAGGTGAGTTTATTTGCTACTCTAGAAAATGTAAGCGATTGCGTAAAAGGGTTTTATCCTAAGAATATGGAAGAACTTGATCAGTCAACAGGTTATATTTTATATAGAACAGAGTTGGAGCGGGATAAGACAGAAGCGGAACGTTTCCGAGTGGTTGATGCGCGTGACCGTATCCAAATTTATGCAGATGGAAAATTCGTTGCAACTCAGTATCAGACAGAGATTGGTGACGATGTTGAATTGGATTTTAAAGATGACAAGCTAACATTAGATATTTTGGTAGAAAATATGGGACGTGTCAATTATGGGCACAAACTAACTGCTCCTACCCAGTCTAAAGGGCTTGGTCGAGGTGCGATGGCTGATTTACATTTTATTGGTCATTGGGAAACCTATCCTTTGCATCTTGAGTCAGTTGAGGACTTGGATTTTAGTAAGGGCTGGGAGGAAGGTCAAGCTGCTTTCTATCGTTATCAGTTTGAACTAGATGAACTTGCGGATACTTACTTAGACATGACAGGTTTTGGTAAGGGAGTTGTTTTCGTTAATAATGTAAATATCGGACGTTTCTGGGAAAAAGGACCAATCCTCTATCTCTATATTCCAAAAGGATACTTAAAGAAAGGAGAAAATGAAATCGTCGTCTTCGAGACGGAAGGAAAATATAGAGAGAAGATTAGTTTTTCACAGGAACCCGTTTATAAAGAGGTGTAGGTGTTCTGCAGAGAACATCTAACAGAAAGATTTATGAAGAAAAGGAGAACACTGTATGGCAATTATTGCTACGCGTATTGATGGTCGTTTGATTCACGGTCAGGTTGCTAACCTTTGGACTACTAAATTAAATATTAGTCGTATCATGGTTATTGACGATGCGGTTGCTCAAAACGACATTGAGAAACAAGGTTTGAAATTGGCTTGCCCACCGGGGGTAAAATTATCTATTTTGCCAATCGAAAAAGCAGCCAATAACATCAAGGAAGGCAAATATGATGCGCAACGTCTCTTGATTGTTGCTCGTCGTCCAGAAAACTTCCTTCGCTTGGTAGAATATGGTGTCGACATTCCTGAATTAAACGTAGGAAATATGTCACAATCACCAGAAACTCGCTCTGTGACTCGTTCTATAAATGTTGTAGATAAAGATATTGCTGATTTTGATGCCTTGGCAGCCAAGGGAGTGAAATTATTTGCTCAAATGGTGCCAGGGGATACACCAAAAGACTTTATGCCTTTGTTGGCTAAAGTTAGATAAACTTTGGATTTTTTGAAAAATTTTAAAGGAGGATCACTATTATGCAATGGTGGCAAATATTACTTCTAACGCTCTACTCTGCTTACCAGATTTGTGATGAGCTGACCATCGTATCGTCAGCTGGATCACCAGTTTTTGCAGGGTTCATCTCTGGTTTAATCATGGGCGACATGGCAACAGGTTTGGCAATCGGTGCTAGCTTGCAGCTCATGGTACTTGGTGTAGGTACTTTCGGTGGTGCATCTCGTATCGACGCAACCTCTGGTGCGGTATTGGCAACTGCCTTCTCTGTATCACAAGGTATTGACCCTGAACTTGCGGTATCTACTATCGCGGTTCCAGTAGCAGCACTTCTTGTTTATACAGATATTGCTGGTCGTTTCTCAACTACTTTCTTTGCACACCGTGTAGATGCTGCGATTGAACGCTTTGACTACGCTGGTATCGAACGCAACTACTTGCTTGGTGCAATTCCTTGGGCACTTTCTCGTGCACTTCCAGTTTTCCTTGCTCTTGCTTTTGGTGGTGGGTTTGTAGATGCAATGGTTAAAACTATTGAACAATACCAATGGATTGCCAATGGTTTGACGCTTGCAGCTCGTATGCTTCCAGGTCTTGGATTTGCAATCTTGCTCCACTACCTTCCATTGAAACGTAACCTTCACTACTTGGCGGTAGGTTTCGCCCTTACAGCTATGTTGACTGTTCTTTACGGTAACGTATCAGCTTTGGGTGGTGCAGTTGCTGGTATCGTTGGCACTCTTCCTGAAGATGCAGGCGTAGCTTTTGTTAACAACTTCAAAGGCTTGTCAATGATCGGTATCGCTATTGTGGGTGCATTCCTTTCAGTGCTTCACTTCAAAAATAGCCAAAAAGTAACTGTGGTTGCTCCATCAAATTCAGAAAGTGGGGAAATTGAAGATGACGAAATCTAATTACAAATTAACAAAAGAAGATTTTAATCAAATCAACAAACGTAGTTTATTCACTTTCCAACTTGGTTGGAACTACGAGCGGATGCAAGCGTCTGGTTACCTCTACATGATTTTGCCACAATTGCGTAAAATGTATGGAGATGGTACTCCTGAGTTGAAGGAAATGATGAAACTACATACCCAGTTCTTCAATACTTCACCATTCTTCCATACCATCATCACAGGTATTGACTTGGCTTTGGAAGAAAGCGACGGTGTAGCTTCTAAAGACGCGGTTAACGGTATTAAGACTGGTTTGATGGGTCCATTTGCCCCAATCGGTGACTCTATCTTTGGTTCTCTTGTTCCAGCGATTATGGGTACTGTGGCAGCGACTATGGGTAAGGAAGGTTCTCCGGTAGGTATTTTCCTTTGGGTAGCCGTGGCTGTTGCATATGATATTTTCCGCTGGAAACAGTTGGAAGTTGCCTACAAAGAGGGGACTAAACTCATCACAACTATGCGTGATAAGTTGACAGCTCTTGTAGATGCTGCGTCTGTAATGGGTGTCTTCATGATGGGTGCCTTGATTGCAACTATGATTAACTTTGAAGTGACTTGGGCTCCACATGTAGGTGAGAAAGTGATTGACATTCAAGACTTGCTCAACACAATCTTCCCTCGCCTTGTTCCAGCTGTCTTTACAGGATTTGTCTTCTGGCTTCTTGGTCGTCGTGGCATGACTTCTACTAAAGCTATCTTGATTATCATCGCACTTGCAGTTGGACTTTCTGCAATCGGTCACTTCGTATTTGGTATGGCATAATGACTAGAAGTTTAGTATTAGTAAGTCATGGTATCTTCTGTGAAGAGTTGAAGAAATCTACTGAGATGATTATGGGGCCTCAAGAGGACATCTATACAGTAGCTCTTTTACCAGAAGAAGGTCCAGAAGACTTCCAGAAAAAATTTGAAGAAACAATTGCTAATCTAGATGACTTCGTTGTCTTCGCAGATTTGTTAGGCGGTACACCAGCCAATGTCGTATCACGAAAATTGATTGAAGGTGGGCAGTTTGACCTTTATGCAGGGATGAACATGCCAATGGTTATCGGATTCTTGAACGGCGTCCTGCTGGGAGAAGCTGTGGATTATGTAGAATTTGGGACAAGCAACCTAGTTCATGTCAATAGTCTATTAACAAGTGATGAAGATGAGTGAAAAACTCCAGTGGAGTTTTTCAGCCCGAGCTTAGAAATAAGAGAGCGAGGCTAACTCAGCCGATTGTTACAGACGGATTTGATTTTCGTTAATTATAAAATGTTCTATAGTTGATAGGCTTTAAGTATCCTGAGACTGGGGAAACCCGGTCTCTTTTTGTATGGAGTATCATTTGTCATATTTCTTGTTACATTGCTCTATCCTATCATGTTGTGAAACTCCTTCCTACCATTTTTAGTCTATGGAGAGGAATAATAAAATGCCAGTGAATGAATCCATTCACATAAAGATCAAAAACAAAAATGACCAAATTTTCTGAAAATTTATTGACATTCACTTTTAAAGTGGTAACATGTAATGTGAGGAATCATTTTAAATACAAGGAGAATCCAATGAGAAGTGATATGATAAAAATCGGGATTGACAAGGCTCCAGCGCGTGGCTTATTATACGCGACAGGACAAGTGAAGTCTGCAAAGGATTTTCAAAAACCCTTTATTGCGATTTGCAATTCCTACATCGACATTGTACCTGGACATGTTCATTTGAGAGAGTTGGCGGATGTGGCAAAAGAAGCGATAAGGGAAGCTGGTGGGATTCCGTTTGAGTTTAACACCATTGGGGTTGATGACGGTATTGCCATGGGACACATTGGAATGAGATACAGTTTACCTTCAAGGGAATTGATAGCAGATGCGGCTGAAACAGTCATCAATGCGCATTGGTTTGATGGAGTTTTTTATATCCCAAACTGCGATAAGATCACTCCTGGAATGATTTTAGCAGCTATGCGAACCAATGTTCCAGCAGTGTTCTGTTCTGGAGGACCTATGAAGGGTGGTGTCGATATGACAGGGCATCATGCCAGCCTTTCTAGTCTATTTGAGGCAGTTGGTAGCTACCAAGCTGGGGAAATGTCAGAACAGGAGTTTGAATTTCTAGAAAAAAATGCTTGTCCAACTTGCGGTTCTTGTTCGGGAATGTTTACAGCCAATTCAATGAATTGTTTGATGGAGGTATTGGGACTTGCATTGCCAGGGAATGGTACAATTCTTGCAGTGTCGGATGAACGACGAGAACTTGTTCGTCAAGCGGCCAAATATTTAATGGAAAATGTTAAAAAGAATATTAAACCTAGAGACATTGTAACGAAAGAAGCAATAGATGATGCGTTTGCTTTGGATATGGCAATGGGAGGGTCAACGAATACAGTATTACACACGCTAGCCATTGCCAGAGAAGCTGGGATTTCCTATGATTTGAAAGATATTAATGAAATCGCTGAAAAAACACCTTATCTTTCTAAATTATCTCCGTCATCAGCTTACACTATGCATGATGTACATGAGGCGGGAGGGGTTTCAGCGATTATCAATCAATTGATTAAGAATGGTTCTATCAAAGGGGATCGCATAACTGTAACAGGTAGAACTTTGAAAGAGAATGTTTCAGGTTGTGAGATTAAGAATGAAGAGGTTATTCATCCATTAGATCATCCATACTCACCAGTTGGTGGCTTATCCATTCTTTATGGGAATATTGCCCAAGATGGTTCCGTTATTAAGGTAGGTGGGGTAGATCCTTCTGTAAAAACATTTAAAGGTGAGGCTCTTTGCTTTGACTCTCAAGATGAAGCGCTTGAGGCAATTGATAATGGTACAGTTCAGAAAGGTCATGTTGTCGTGATTCGTTACGAGGGGCCACAAGGCGGACCTGGAATGCCAGAAATGTTAGCTCCTACTTCAAAAATTGTCGGTCGAGGTTTGGGGAAAGATGTTGCACTTATAACGGATGGTCGTTTCTCTGGTGCAACTAGAGGGATTGCGATTGGTCACGTCTCTCCAGAGGCAGCTGCTGGTGGAAATATTGCTTTGATTGAGGATGGAGATGAGATTGCGATTGATTTGATCAATCGTACGATAGCTGTTCTTGTGGATGATGAAGTACTTGCTGAACGTCGTCGTCACTTAAAATCATTCAAGCCTAAAATAGCAAGTGGTTGGCTGCGTCGTTATACACGTTTTGCTTCTTCGGCCAACTTTGGTGGCTCGATGATGACCGATGAGGAGTTTGCAGAACGCCAAGCAGAGCGCTAGAATAATTAGTATAAAATGAAAAAGGAATTCTTGTAGATTCCTTTTCATTATGGTCTATTAATGATATACTATTCATATATTAAATCAATAAAAAATAGGAGTTCGTATGATTGAACAAAGTCAGTTTGGAAAAGGGGAAGCCCTTCATTTCTTCCTTTCGAATGCTAATGGTATGAAGGTTGGTTTGACAAATTTTGGAGCTCGTATCGTTGAAGTTCTTCTTCCTGTTGAGGAAGATGGAGAGTTTCGGAATGTTAGCCTTTCTGCTTCAACAGATGAGGAGTATAGACGAACAGATTTGTATCCTGGTTCAAGCATTGTCCCAGTAGCGGGGCGTATTTCAGGTGCTCAGGCTGAGATAAAGGGAACCAGATATCAGTTCACAGAAAATGAGCCAGGTCGTACCTTGCATGGTGGAGTTGACACGGCAAATGAGCAATACTGGGAGACAAGTGTAGATCAGGAGAATAATCAAGTTACCTTTGGTATTACCTTAAAGGATGGTTTTAATGGTTTTCCAGGCGATGTGATGGTCAAGGCAATTTATCGTCTGACAGATGCCAATGAGCTCATGGTTGAGTACCGGGCTGTTTCGGAGCGGGATACGATTTTCAATCCGACCAACCATATCTATTTCAACTTGACTGGTGATTTTCAACGGTCAGTTGCCGAGCACCGTATTAAAATTGCTGCCAATCACTATGCTCCGCTTGGGGAGGATAACCTGCCCACGGGTGTCTTAGAAGATGTGACAGGGACGCCGTTTGATTTTAGAGAGGGAGCAAAATTTGCTCAAGGATTTGATAGTGATTTTGTCCAGAATGTTTTGGTCAAGGGGTATGACCATCCGTGGCTATTGGATGAGGTAGATGTGCCTGTGCGCGTGGTCAGTCCAGATGGGAAAGTCGAACTCAGTGTCCGCACCAATCAACCTTCTGTCGTCATTTATACCTACAATTATCCTGTGGAGGAATTGGCTACTTTTCACGGGGCATTCAGTCTGGAATGTCAGGCTTTGCCAAATGCTTGCAACCAAGACGGGTTTGGTTCGATTTTATTGGAAAAAGGACAGGATTTCCTATCACAAACGATTTACCAGTTTAGATGGTAATGGTAAACCCCAGCCTAGGTTGGGGTTTCATTTTCTTAGGTAGACGATAAGTAGTATAAAAAGAGTTTGTACTGGTAAAGTGTACAAACTCTTTCTATATAAAACGGAAGTAAATCGCTGCTTATCGTCAATATCCTATCCTAGCAGGCTAACTACAATTGGAATGACGACTACAAAGAGGATGGTGGAAGTTGTGACTACATTTGTCGCATACTGTACGTCACCTTTACCTTCATTGGCCAAAATGGGTAAGACAGCCAGTCCAGGAACTGCAGCCTGTACCATGAAAGTATTGTATTCAATACGAGGCAACTGACTTCCCCACAAGGCTAAAATGAGATACATTAAAATAGGGGATAGGAGGAAACGTCCTATGAGCGCTAGTACTGTGTCTCTATCGAAGCGAATAGAGGATAGACCTGCTTTCGATAGGACGATACCGATATAAATAAGAGAAAGTGGGGTTACAATATTACCAATATAGCTGAGAGTACTGTCTACAAAGGTAGGGACAGGAATCTTAAAGAACAAAAAGAACAAGGAGATGAGAAAGCCAACAAGAGGAGCAGGCAGTAACTTTCTCCAATTGAAGTTTCCTTTTTGTTTATCCTCGGGATTTTTAGCATCTTGTGCGATTAATAAGGCACCAAATGCCCAAGTAGAAATGGTATTGGTAATATAATACACTAAGAAATAGGAAATCGAGTTGTCGCCAAAGAGGGCGATATTCAAAGGAAGTCCGATAAATATGGTATTGGCATTGGCAAACATATTGAGCAGGACTCCCCGTCGTCCTGCAGGAACCTTAAAAATCTTGATGACAAGGTATCCAGCCAGATAGGCTAGAATAACTCCGCCAAATGTGAAGAGTAGACCTGGGGCTACTTCTATCAGCTTATCCAAGGTCAGATATTTTAAAACAGAGATAAAGATAGATGCCGGAAGTGCTACGTTCATGACGAGACGAGAAATATTTGCTCCAAATTCCTTACCGAACCACTCCTTTTCATTGAGATAGAAGCCAAGGGCTATGATAAAGATAATAGGGAAAATATTTTCAATTGAAGTGAGAATCTGTACCATTTTTACCCTCTGGCTTAATATTTTGGATACCATTTAAGATTTTGTACAGCTTCTTCCATATCTCCTTCGACTTGCGCTAAACCTTGTTCTTGAGCTTTTTTGGCAACAGCGTTTGCCACGTTGATAGAGAATTCAGTCAAGCGAGAAACAGGAGGAAGCACTGGAGCTCCGGGCTTGCCATTATCCACCAAACCACTGAGTGAGCGTGCTGCAGCGCCAATCATTTGGTCGGTCAATAGTTTTGCCTTAGAAGCCATGACGCCAAGACCAAGACCTGGATAGATTAAGGCGTTATTGGCTTGACCAATTTGATAGGTGACTCCATTGTAGTTGATGTCATTTGACGGGATACCGGTTGCCACAAAGGCCTTTCCGTCTGACCACTTAATTAAGTCCTCAGCAGTTGCCTCGGCCAGCTTAGTCGGATTGCTGAGAGGGAAAATAATAGGATGCTCGGTAAACTTACACATGTCCTCAACAATTTCTTGAGTAAAGGTATTTGGTTGTGTTGAAGTACCTACTAAGATAGTTGGTTTGACAGTCTTGACGACGGCAGTGAGGTTTGTGAGTTCCTCACTATTTTCAAATTCAGAGCGTTTGCGAGCAAATGGTCGTTGCTCCGGAGTCAAATCATCCATGTCATCGAATAACAGACCTTGTTTATCAACCATATAGAAACGGTCGTAGGCCTCTTCTTCTGATAAACCTTCGTTGATCATTTCAAGGAGGACACGGTGGGCAATGCCAGCACCGGCAGTACCTCCACCAAAGCAGAGGTAACGTTGATCAGTTAATGATTCACCAGAAATATCAAGTGCTCCGTAGATACCTGCTAAGGTAATAATTCCTGTACCTTGAATATCGTCGTTAAATGTAGGGATTTTGTCTTTGTATTTATTTAAGATATTTGCTGCATTACCGCGACCGAAATCTTCCCAATGCAGGTAGAGGTCAGGGAAGAGCTCCAAAGCAGTTTCAACAAATTGATCAATAAAGCTATAGTAGGCCTCTCCACGAATGCGCTCATGTCGATTGCCAAGATAGAATGGCTGTTCCAAAAGCTCAGGGCGATTGGTACCAGCATCAATGACAACTGGAAGAACACTAGTAGGATCGATTCCTGCAGCAGCAGTATAAATCATCAATTTGCCGATGGCAATGTCAACCCCTTGTGTGCCCCAATCGCCAATACCTAGAATTCCTTCTGCGTCAGTGACAACAATCAGACGGACTTTACGGTCTCCTGCAGCATTTTTTAAACTATCTCGAATATCCTCAGGATGTTCAACAGACAAAAAGGCTGCATATTGAGGGTCTACAAAGAGATCACTGTATTGTTCGATGGACTCAGCAATGACAGGGTCATAAACCACTGGATTGAATTCTACAATGTGTTGGTTGAAAAGGTAGTAGAAAAGTGTTCGATTGGTATTGAAAATTTCCATCAAGAAATGTCTTTTCTCGATATTAGAATCTTTTCGTTGGTAGTGTGCATAAGCCTGTGCAGCTTGTTCTTCAATAGTTTGTACATGAGGAGGTAATAGCCCGACTAGTCCAAGCTCCTTACGTTCTTCAAGAGAAAATGCGGTTCCTTTATTCAAAAAAGGGTCGTTTAAAATATGATGTCCGTTCATAGAGTCCTCCAAATCAATAAGTTGTAGTCACTGAGTGACTGGCGAAAGTTTACAATCTAAGTCAATATGTATTAGCTCGATTTACTCTCTATTATAGCATGGAATGGTATCGAAAACAATACTAAGTATCATTCAAGAGGTTACTCTGTATCATAAAAAACAGTATGATATAGGTACTATGACAGAAACAAATTATCTCCAAAAATACGTTGCTAAAAAAGTCAAATATCACAGGACCCAACAAGGATTGAGCCAAGAAAAATTGTCTGAGAAAGCTGGTTTGGGACTCAAGTATGTCAATAATATTGAAAATAAAAATTATAATCTCAGATTGCAGACTTTGGAAAAAGTGATTGAGGCTTTAGGGATGACCCCAGAGGAGTTTTTTAATTTCTCTAGCCTGGAGGGTAAAACTGAGCCAGATACAAAATTGAGTATCCGACGATTGACAATGAAGCTAAAACAATTGCCGAAGGAAAAGCAGGAATCCTTTTTAATGGTTTTTGAAACGATTTTGGATAATTTGGATTAAATAGAATAGATAGTATAAAAGGAATTGAATTCTATATGAAGAGGATTCAATTTTTTTTGTTCCTTATTAGGAAATAGATGGTATCAGATAAGCAAAATTGACAAATGGGGGAAATCTTTATAAAATAAGAAAAAAGTATCTAAAACAATACTTTGTACTATATAAAATCAAAAGAGGGAGGGTACAATGGACAGTTCCTTTACAACATCTGATGGTGCTAGGATACACTATAGACTATGTGGTTCGGGGTTTCCCATCGTTTTTTTACATGGTAACAATCTGTCGATGGATTATTTTTTGAATCAATTGGAGTTGGCAGAACATTATCAATTGCTGCTCATTGACAGTAGGGAACAGGGGCAGTCTACTCAAGGTCGAAAGCCTATTTCTTTCCGTCAGATGGCAGAAGATTTAGAAGATCTTCTTCAGTACTTAAAGATTGATTCTTGTATCATTGTTGGTCATAGTGATGGCGCCAACCTGGCCCTGCTGTACAGTTATCTTTACCCAGATCGTATCAAAGGGATAGTTGCAAATGGTGGGAATATTTCTTTTGACGGTCTTTCTTTTCTAACGCAAATTGGGGTTTGGCTGGAGGAAAAAATGTATTCGCTGTTGGCTCACTTAATTCCGTCTTTAGAGCGCAGAGCGCGTGTTGCTCAACTACTTTTGCAGGATGTTCTTTCTTTTAGTGCTCTTGCTCAGATTTCTTGTCCGTGTTTAATTCTTTTGGGGCAGTGGGACCTGATTAAGCTTTCTCATAGCCAAGAAATAGTAAAGAATTTGCCATTGGCTGAGATAAAAATTATCAGGAGAACGGGTCATAATCCAGCAAGACGTAAAATCCAAGAGTTTAATCACATCATCATTCAATTTGTAGAAAGCGTGAGGAAAAAAGGTGAAAAAGGTTAGTCTATTCTTACAGCGAAATGCTACAAAAATGAAGTCAATATTCTTCATTGCAGTTTCGCTACTAGTATTTGTTGAATTGAGGAGATTGGTACGCACCATTTCATGGTCTAGTGTGATTTCTAGTCTTAGTCAGATTAGTTGGTTTCATATTTTTCTGATGGTTATTATTGGACTCTTAGCTATTCTTCCCATGGTAGGCTATGACTTTATCTTCAATCGGACAATCAATAGTCAGCATTCAAAACGATATATTGCTGAAACCAGTTGGGCAATTAACACCATGAACAACCTAGTAGGTTTTTTAGGGATTGTGGATGTAGGCTTGCGGTATTCGTTCTATATTGAAGACGGAAAAGAGTTGGATGGGGTTCAGCAAATCAGCAAAGTTACTCCCTATTTTATGACAGGTTTGTCTCTGTTGTCAGGTCTTTCCTTGATGTTACTGTATTTTTGGCCAAACCCTAGTTCAGCTTCTCGTTATTGGCCAATTTTAGTAGCGATTGTGGCTTACTTACCGGTTATTTTATTGATTTCCAGTCAAAAGAAATGGGCGTTTTTTGGTCAATTACCTAAAAGAACTGCAGGGCAACTCATTTTCATTTCTTTTTTGGAGTGGTCTGCCTTCTTTCTTTCATTTCTGTTTGTCGGTCGGTTGGCTGGTTATTCCGTACCAATTGTTGATCTCTTTCCGATTTTTATCATTGCTCACTGTGTGGGAATGATTTCAATGATTCCGGGTGGAATCGGAAGCTTTGATTTAGTGTTGATTTCTGGTCTTGCCAGTGCTGGTTTGCATTCTACAGACGCAGTTGTCTGGTTGTTGCTGTTCCGACTGGTCTATTATATTCTGCCGTTTCTGATTGGTATTTTTATTTTTTCCAAACAGATGGGTCATCGTCTCAACCAACGCTTCTTTGGACTTCCAGAGAAGATAGCGTCTAATATTGTGCATATCGCTGAGATTTGGTCTTTCCGTGCTTTTGGTGTTTTCTTCATATTGTCAGCACTTATTCCAGAAAAGACGACTGTTCTCATCTGGCTCAACGCGATTGATCCGATGAGGGGCAAACTAATCTGGCAATTGCCAAGTATTATTCTAGGTTTGCTATTCATTATCCTCGCTCGGTTTATTCAAAGGAGAATTCATTCCGCTCTTTCATTTGGTATCTTGCTCATCGCGATAAGTCTGATTTATGTCAATTCCTTGGATATTTTAGTTGAGACTTCCTTATTTCTTTGTTTACTGTTACTTATCCTTATCGCCCTTCGGAAGCGATTAACGCGATTGTACTTTAGTTATACGTGGGAAGATTTAACAGTAGATATTAGTTTTGCTAGCTTTTCGTTTCTAATCTTTTTGATACTGGGAGGTCATTCTTTCTGGAAAATCTATCCGATTCATCATCTTAATCCACTAGATCATACACTGCAATTATTGGGAGTTACCTTTTTATGTGTTCTATTGGTTTATTTAATCATTCGTCTGATTCTTAGATGTTTCAGGGGGAGACCAGTTGTATTTGGTCAAGCCTTTGAAGTGGAGCGATTTACGAAATTTTTAAAGACTTACGGCGGAGATTCAGATAGTGGTCTGGCCTTTCTGCGAGACAAGAGATTATTTTGGTATCAGGTAGAGGGACAAGATAAAGTTGCTTTTCAGTTTGCTCAATTAGATGGGAAATGTGTCGTCATGGGGGAACCTATTGGGGATAAAAACCACTTTCCACAAGCTATAGAATATTTTCTCAGAGAGGCTGAAGAGCAGAATGTAGATGTTATTTTCTATGAAATAAAACAAGAGACAACCTTGCTTTTGCATGATCATGGATATGATTTTTTGAAGTTTGGAGAAAGTGCGACAATCCCTTTGGCTGAATTTGGTACAGAGGGAAAATCGGGTAAAAAATTCAGGACTAGCTTGAATAAATTGGAAAATCATGGCTACCATTTTGACGTGATTTATCCTCCATATTCGGAAGAAACATTGGACCGTCTGGAGTATATTTCCAATCAATGGCTTGGTAATCGCCAAGAAAAAGGTTTCTCACTAGGATTTTTTGATAGAGACTACTTACAGTTAGCGCCGATTGCTTTGGTAAGAGGAAAGGATGATAAAGTCCTTGCATTTGCTACTATTATGCCGTCCTTTCAAGAAAAGGTTGGAACGATTGATCTGATGCGCTATGATAGCGATACAGCTCCAAATGGGGTAATGGAATACTTGTTTATCAAGATAGCACTCTATTTCAAAGAAGAGGGTAAAGATTATTTTGATATTGGTATGGCCCCTTTGTCGAATGTAGGAACTCGTGACCATTCATTTTGGCAAGAAAAAGTGGGGTACCTCATTTATCAGTTTACGAGTCGCTTTTATTCCTTTAGTGGCTTAAGGAAATATAAAGAAAAGTTTAGACCGGACTGGGAAGCGAAATATATTTCCTATCCACGGTCGACATGGTTAGTTTATGCTATGCTGGTGCTGTTACAGATTGATAATAGGAAGGTAAAGCCGAAGTAGGCTGAGAATGAAATAGTATAGTAGTAAGCCAACTCAATAGATTTTGGCTTCCTGTCACAAATGATTTACAGTTCAGATGGTAGGGAATTGGCTCTAACTCAGGAGTTAGGGCTTTTCTTTTGCCAAAAATGTGATATAATAAGTCAGTATGCTTATTCAAGCACAAAAGAGGAATCCTATGACAAAAGAACAAGAATTTTTAAAAGAATTTGAGGCCTGGGTCAACACTCAGGTCATGGTAAACGAGATGGCGGTTGAAGAAAGTCGTCGTGTCTTGGAAGAAGACAAGGATGAGCGGGCAGCGGATGCCTATATTCGCTATGAGAGCAAGCTGGATGCCTATCGATTCATTCAAGGGAAATTTGCCAACTACCATGCTGGCAAAGGTTTTCATGATTTACCAGATGAGTTGTTTGGTCAAAGGCATTATTAATCAGACGGGAGAGATGAAAAATGGGAAAAAAGAAAGTAAATCGTAAAAAAGTTTTGAAAAAACAATTAGCAGACTTGAAACGTGCAGGTCGTGTAGGTCTTGAAAGAGCTGCAGAGGTAGTAGAGACAGTTGCTCACAAGGCTGAGACTGTAGTAGAGCATGCTGTGGAACAAGTGAAAGAAGTTGCAGCAGAAGTGACTTCTTCAGCGACTTCATTGGAAGACTTTTTGGCACTTCCTGAGTTGGAAGGCATTGCGGCAGCACGTTTGGAAACCTTCTACCAAGCAGGTATTCAATCTGTGGCTGATTTTGCAAACTACACAGAAAAAGAGCTCTTGGCCCTTAAAGGTATTGGGCCAGCTACCATCAAGCAGTTGACGGAAAAAGGGATTGACTTGAAAGCTTAAATCCCTTGCTTTTCAAGGTACAATTTGTTACAATAAAGCCATTCAGAGGTGTTTTGAGCCCCATTTGTCACAGGAAGCGGTGGTACTGAGAAATCCGCACAAATGTCAAAACTGGTTGCTGATGATGTGAATCGAATAAACAAAGTGCAGATATTTATAATCTATCTGAACAAGGGTGGTACCGCGGAATAACTTCGTCCCTGTCTAGCAAGTCTAGGCAGGGATTTTCATTTGGAAAGGAGAAATATGCTACATCATGTTGAAATCTATGTTTCAAACCTTGAAACCTCGCGTGCATTTTACGATTTTTTCCTGACCAAGCTAGGCTACTCGCTCTATCAGGAGTGGGAGGAAGGGCTATCTTATAAAAAAGCAGAGCAATACCTGGTCTTTGTCCAAACGCCACAGGATTTCCTAGAGGCAGGCTATCACCGTTGCCGAACAGGTCTCAATCATTTAGCCTTTCATGCGGGAACACCAGATGACATTGACCAATGGCGGAAGGAATTGTTGACCAGACGAGTCAAAGTCCTCTACGATGACCGCTATCCCCACGCAGGAGGATCAGATCACTATGCCCTCTATTTAGAAAATCCAGATGGGATAAAGATAGAGTTGGTGGGGGAGGCAAGATGAATCTAATTATTATTGGAGCACAAGCTTCTGGCAAGATGACCGTTGGGCAGGAAGTTGCGAAATTGACAGTGATGACCCTCTTTCATAATCACGATTCGATTGATTTTAGCCTACGTTTTATTCCTGAATTTTCTGAGGATATGTTTGACCTCAATACACGTATAACATTTGCTGTTTATGATGTGTTTGCTAGGTCAGGCCGCCCACTAATCGGAACTGCCTTGATTAATTTTAAAAATCTCATAGAGGTTCAATTCCTTACAACTGTTCAGACGATTTTTCATCATCATGGTCAGGAAATTTTATTTGTTGAGTTGGAAACTGCTTTGGAAGAACGTCTGCGGCGTAATCGGACAGAAAATCGACTGACCCATAAACCTTTGAAACGACACATTGAAGTTTCGGAGGCTGAGATTCTTTCTACAGCTGCTACATGTCAATATACCTCATTAGGCATTCCAGAGGGCATTCAGCATTATCTCAAAATTAATAATACTCATCTTTCTGCCAATGACGTAGCTCAACTGATTATCCAAAAAATGGAGGAGCTTGAGCAAGAACAAACGAAATAGCCAGCCCAAGGGACTGACTATTTCTAGGAGATTATATGAAAAAGAATTGGGCTATTTCTAGCTTGAGGATAGTATAAACTAATTTTCTTAAAGAATACTAAAGGAGAAAAAATAATGTCAAAAGAATTATCACCAAAATACAATCCAGCCGAGGTTGAGGCTGGTCGTTATCAAACTTGGTTGGACCAAGATGTCTTTAAGCCGTCAGGCGATGCGGAGGCCAAGCCCTATTCAATCGTGATTCCGCCGCCAAACGTAACAGGGAAGTTGCACCTGGGACATGCTTGGGATACCACCCTTCAAGATATTATCATCCGTCAGAAGCGCATGCAGGGCTTTGACACCCTCTGGCTTCCAGGTATGGACCATGCGGGGATTGCCACTCAGGCTAAGGTTGAGGAGCGCTTGCGGGAGCAAGGCGTGACCCGTTATGACTTGGGTCGTGAAAAATTCCTTGAAAAAGTCTGGGAATGGAAGGATGAGTATGCAGCGACCATTCGTGAGCAATGGGGCAAGTTGGGTCTGTCTTTGGACTACCAACGTGACCGCTTCACGCTGGACGAAGGCTTGTCAAAAGCTGTTCGCAAGGTCTTTGTAGAACTTTACAAAAAAGGCTGGATCTACCGTGGCGAATTTATCATCAACTGGGACCCAGCAGCTCGCACAGCCCTTTCTGACATCGAGGTTATTCACAAGGACGTCGAAGGTGCCTTCTACCATATGAATTACATGTTGGAAGACGGCTCTCGTGCCCTTCAAGTTGCGACAACCCGTCCTGAAACCATGTTTGGTGACGTTGCGGTTGCGGTTAACCCAGAAGACCCACGTTACAAGGACTTGATCGGAAAAAATGTTATCCTGCCAATTGTGAACAAGCCAATCCCGATCGTTGCGGATGAGCACGCGGATCCTGAATTTGGTACAGGGGTTGTGAAAATCACTCCAGCCCACGATCCAAATGACTTCCTCGTAGGTCAACGCCACAATCTGCCACAAGTCAATGTTATGAACGACGACGGCACTATGAATGAGTTGGCAGGCGAATTTGCAGGTATGGACCGCTTTGAAGCCCGTAAGGCAACGGTTGCTAAGTTGCAAGAACTGGGTGCCCTTGTGGAAATCGAAAACCGTGTGCATTCTGTTGGACACTCTGAGCGTACAGGTGTGGTAGTCGAGCCACGTTTGTCAACCCAATGGTTTGTTAAGATGGACCAATTGGCCAAGAATGCCATTGCCAACCAAGATACAGCTGACAAGGTAGAATTTTATCCACCACGTTTCAACGATACCTTCCTACAATGGATGGAAAATGTACATGACTGGGTCATTTCGCGTCAGCTTTGGTGGGGGCATCAGATTCCAGCATGGTATAACGAATCTGGCGAAATGTACGTCGGAGAAGAGGCTCCAGCAGGTGACGGTTGGGTACAGGATGAGGATGTCCTAGATACCTGGTTCAGCTCTGCCCTTTGGCCCTTCTCAACCATGGGCTGGCCTGACGAAAATGCGGCGGACTTCCAGCGTTACTTCCCAACTTCAACCTTGGTAACGGGCTACGACATCATCTTCTTCTGGGTGTCACGAATGATTTTCCAATCGCTTGAGTTCACAGGCCGTCAGCCATTCAAGAACGTGCTGATCCACGGTTTGATCCGTGACGAAGAAGGTCGCAAGATGTCCAAGTCGCTTGGAAATGGGATTGACCCGATGGATGTCATCGAGAAATACGGTGCGGACGCTTTGCGTTGGTTCTTGTCAAACGGCTCTGCTCCTGGTCAAGATGTTCGCTTCTCTTATGAGAAGATGGACGCGTCTTGGAACTTCATCAACAAGATTTGGAACATTTCCCGCTACATCCTCATGAACAATGAAGGCTTGACCTTGGATGCGGCGCTTGAGAATATTGCCAAAGTCGCAGCTGGCGAGGCTGGTAACGTGACGGACCGCTGGATTCTCCACAACCTCAACGAAACCATTGCCAAGGTTACTGAAAACTTTGACAAGTTCGAGTTTGGTGTGGCTGGTCATATCCTCTACAACTTCATCTGGGAAGAGTTCGCCAACTGGTATGTCGAGCTGACCAAGGAGGTCCTTTACAGCGATAACGAGGCTGAGAAAGTCATGACCCGCTCTGTCCTTCTCTACACGCTGGACCAAATCCTTCGCCTCCTCCACCCAATCATGCCGTTTGTGACGGAAGAGATCTTCGCCCAGTACGCAGAGGGATCTATCGTGGTGGCAGCCTATCCTGTTGTCAACCCAGCATTTGAAAATGCGGAAGCCCACAAGGGAGTGGAGAGCCTTAAGGACTTGATCCGTTCGGTGCGAAATAGCAGAGCAGAAGTGAATGTTGCGCCATCTAAGCCGATTACCATTTTGATTAAGACGGCAGATAGCGAGCTTGAAACCTTCTTCAAGGCAAATGAAAACTACATCCGACGCTTTACCAATCCAGAACAGTTGGAAATCAGCTCAAGCATAGCTGCACCAGAATTAGCCATGTCAGCTGTTATCACCGGTGCGGAAATCTTCTTGCCACTAGCCGACCTCCTCAACGTCGAAGAAGAGTTGGCTCGACTAGACAAAGAACTTGCCAAATGGCAAAAAGAACTAGACATGGTCGGCAAAAAACTCAGCAACGAACGCTTCATCGCCAACGCCAAACCAGAAGTCGTTGAAAAAGAAAAAGAAAAACAAGCCGACTACCAAGCAAAATATGATGCGACAGTAGGACGGATTGAAGAAATGAAAAAACTTGTTAAGTAGGTAGAATAGGATAAAACGCCCAGCCTAAAAAGGCTGGGTTTTGTGGTATAATAAGGCTAGAAATTCAAACAGGAGGAGTCTATGCAACCAACTTACAACATTGATAATCCCAATCTTTCCTACGAAGCCAAGCAAGAACTCTGGGAAACTGGTTTTGGTCTTCAAAAAGTGGATGGGTTGACTCCGTCTGTTTATATGGAAGAGTTGGCTGATAGGCAGGCTCGTGGAGAGTACACTTATGAGCAGGTGTACCAGGAAATTACGAAATACCACCAGTCAACTGATGCCAGTACACAAGAGGCAGATATCGTCTCTCTCCGGATTGTTGAAATGCTTTCTCAAAATGGTTTTAGCCTCCGACCAACCACTCTCTTACATATCCACAAAGAGCTCTTTCAGGATATTTTTGATAGTAGTGTTCCAATTGGTGAGTATCGAACGGTTAACATTACAAAAAACGAGCCAGTTTTAAAGGGGGACACTGTGATTTATTCAGATTTTCCCTTGATTGTTGCCACTTTGGACTATGATTTCCAGCAAGAAAGGGATTTTTCTTATGCTGGATTAGATAAAAAAGCCATTGTTGCCCATATCCAATCCTTTATTTCAGGTGTTTGGCAAATCCACCCATTCCGTGAAGGGAATACTCGAACAATCACCGTATTTCTCATCAAATACCTTCGCTCACTTGGTTTCGAGATTGATAATGAGCCTTTTCAAAAACATGCAAAATATTTCCGTGATGCGCTTGTACTTGACAATGCTAAGTTAGTCAATAAACGGTCGGATTTTTTAACTGCCTTTTTTGAAAATCTCCTCTTGAACGGTCAGAATGATCTATCAAGTGAGAGGATGTACGAGGAGTTGGGGGTTGTTGAATAACGAGAAATTAGTGTATGTATCCAGCCTAAATAGGGGTATAATGAGGACAATAAGCAGGTATAAGTTATGAGTAAACACAAATATTATCATTTATTAAATCTAATTGGCTATGGTTTGGCTAAATTTGACACCCAGTTAATCAAGCAATTTGGTTTCGAAACAAAGGCGGATTTCTATCAGTATTTTGTTCAGATTGGTTTGGCGGAAACAACAGGTGTTATCAAGCAACGTATGGATTTGTTTGATCCTTATTTTGAAAATGGTCGTCGAGGCTGGTGGCAGAAAAAAGATGTTTATGAGCATCGGAAATTGTTTATAGATAGCTTATTTGGCACGGCAGATGTAAAGGAATTTGCAGATATTTTGAAAATGAGTTTGAAAGAAGAGGGTTTCTTGGCGGATATTTTAGTAGTTCAAAGACCGATTGTTCAAACACGATTTCGGAAATTGCAGGAAACGGGTTTAGAAGCGGAGCAATACTTTTTACAACATTTTCAGTCAGTGCCTCTGTTTAAAGCAGGGAGTATTGAGGATGCCAGATTGTATGGGGATGGGTATGATTTTCAAGTCACGACGACGAACAAGATCTTTTTATCCGAAGTAAAAGGAATCCGAGAAAATAGAGGTCGTTTTAGAATGACTGAGAAAGAGTTTTTTAAAGCAAAAGAGTTTCCCAATCAATTTGTCTTGTCTTTAGTGTTAAATCTGGACAATGTTCCTAGAATTGTGATAATCGAAAATTCGTTGAAAGAGCTGAACTTTATAGAAAAAATAGTTCAGTCAAAAGCAGTAAAGGAATATCATGTTCTTGAGGATATTTATTAAAGAGGAACTCACATGTCTTATTATTATGAAAAATTAACGGGTAAGGTTGCAAAGCATCTTGCTCGTTTTCCCTATTATGCTACCGATAAGATTCTGAATTTAATGCAATTTCAAGATAACAATCAGCAGTTTCTGATAAGTGATAAGCATTTGTATGATTACTTTGAAGAACAAAAACATCAACTAAGTACCGATGAAAAACTCTCTATTCTGTTCAGCCTATTTAAGGGACGTATAGATGTTTATGCGAAATCTTATATTGATGAAAATGGAAAAATCAACTATTTTCCTTCTTACAACTATGGTTGGAAAAAACTTCCTGTTGAAAAGAGAACTTGTCAACCCTTGACCAAACAGGTATTGTTGGCTCATCTACGTGGCGAAATGAGTATTGGCATTTTTCCAATGAGTCTATCAGACACATGTTCCTTTTTGGTGATTGATTTTGATAAAAAGAATTGGAGAGAAGAGGTCTCCATTCTAAGAGATACAGCAGAACAACATGGCTTTGAGGGGCATCTCGAAATCTCTCGTTCGGGCAATGGTGCCCACCTCTGGTTTTTCTTCGAGGAAGAAATTACATGTCAGCAGGCGAGAAATGTTGGAAAAAGACTGCTGGAATTGGCTATGCAGGAGTCAAAAAATATTCGCTTTTCTTCATTTGACCGTATGTTTCCAAATCAAGATATTCTGCCCAAGGGAGGATTTGGCAATCTTATCGCACTGCCCTTACAAGGGGAAGCTTTCAAGAAGGGAAGAACCGTTTTTGTTGATAAACATTTTCAGCCCTTTTCTGAACAATGGACCTATCTTCAACAGGTTCAAAAGATTGGCCAGAAGAAAATTCTAGATTTCTTAGGACAGGAGTTTTCGGATTCTGTAGATGATACAGTGTTAGATTGTAGCTTATCAAACGTTATTCGAGTTGAGAAGAGGTTTATTTCTTCAAAAACAAATTACTTATTGAGAAAGCTGGCATCTTTTCCTAACCCTGAATTTTATTTAAAACAAGCGACTAGACAGCCAACTTATCAGACTCCAGAACGCATCTATTTATTTGAAGAAACGGATGAAGCATTGCATCTTCCAAGAGGAATACTTGCTAAGCTACAAGAAATATTTGAAACAGTAACTGTTAGGGACAATCGCAACAGTTTATCTCCGATTCAGATTTCTTTCAAAGGGATCTTACGTTTTGAGCAGGAGCTTGTTTTGGCAGATTTATTAGCTAGTGAGAATGGCTTGCTATGTGCCGAAACAGGTTTTGGGAAGACAGTTCTGGGGGCAGCCTTGATTGCACAAAGGAAATGCCGAACGCTTATCTTAGTTCATAATCGTCAACTGATGGAGCAGTGGTTGGAAAGGTTGGATGAATTTTTAGAGATTGAAGAGGAAGAGGCGGTTCGCTATACTCCTTCAGGGCGTGTAAAAGTAATAGGGCATATTGGGCAATATGGGGCTTCTAAAAGATGGAGGAGCAAACTGGTGGATGTGGTTATGATTCAATCTCTCTTCCAATTGGACACTATTTCCGAATTTTTGTCGGATTACGATATGATGATTGTGGATGAATGCCATCATGTGACAGCCTTGCAGTTTGAAAAAGTAGTTGCTCAATTTGCTGGTCAATATCTATATGGTCTAACAGCAACGCCAGAGCGTAAAAATGGACATCAACCGATTGTCTTTCAACGGATTGGTTCAATATTACATACTGCCCAATCAGGCCAATACGATTTTAAAAAGAGGATGCTTCTCCGATTAACATCTTTTGGAAAGTTGGATTTGGAGCAGTCGAATAGTACGAACTTTTCAGCCCTTAATGATTGGCTTGCCAAAGATTTACATCGCAATACTTTGATTGTGCAAGATATTTTCAAACTATATCAAGAAAAGCGAAACATCCTTGTCTTAGTCAATCGACGGGAACATATAGAACTATTGGAAAGGCTACTTATTGAAAAAGAAATGACCAATATTTTTTGTCTGAGTGGAGCGAGTAAAAGACGAGATACGAAAGAACTCCTGAAAAGAATCAGTGAGCTAGATGAGAATAGTCCCTTTGTCCTCATTTCAACAGGAAAGTATATTGGCGAGGGGTTTGATATGCCAAAGTTGGATACATTAATTTTGGCAGCTCCCTTGTCTTGGAAAAATAATCTCATACAGTATGCGGGGCGGCTCCATCGTCCCTATCAAGGAAAAACTGAGGTGAGAATAGTCGACTATCTAGATATACACGTTCCTTATCTTGAAAGAATGTACCAGAAACGTCAGATAGCTTATCGAAAAATGGCTTATCAGGTTGGAGAGAAAGAACAAACCCAAGTATTATTCAGTGGTAGGAACTACGAGGAGAAATTTAGAGAGGATTTGCGGAACACACGCTCAACAGTCTATTTACAATTGCATTCGTTCACTTCTAGTAAAATTCAGGAACTACTGGGACTGCTCCGAGGAAAACAAGTCGTTATTCATATTTCCAAAAACCATAAGTTAAGTGAGTGGTTAATGGGGTTAAACAGTGACAATGTGAAGGTGAAGCTTGTACCAGAAAGGATTGGTACGACAACAGTTATCTTAGATAGTACTACCGTTTGGTACGGCAATTTATCCCCCTTTATTCATCAGTCGGATGATCAAGCTAGTTTGTTAAGGTTAGAAAGTCGATCTATTGCTGAAGAATTGCTTGAAAAATTTGAGAATTCAAATATTAAATAAAAAATCCGAATACTGTTCTGTTTGGATCTTTCTTTAAAAAAAGAACCATATTTGTATTAAAATTTAATATTTTGTATAAAAATATGATAAAATAATGAAAAATGTAGGTGCATATGGAAAAAGAAGTATTTACTCCCGATCAAAGTCAATCTATTGTAGATGCTATATTGAAGGGATACAAGTCCTATCTTGATGAGTGAATTGAAAAGAGAAGAACAATGCATGTTTCTGCTGGTTATGCTTGGACTAAAGCTAATCATATAGATGATGCTCTTGCGACTGCAAACCTAAATTTTATTGATAAATTTGAGTTGAAACATGCGAGTCAATCTTGGGAGTTTTTAGAATTTAACTCAGAAAATCAACTATTAGGACGTGTATGTTTTGTTTTAAAAGGTCTTACTCGCTTGCGGCAGGTTTTTCCAACAGCAGTAAAAAGTGGAAAGGGCTATTTATTTGACTATGCTCAAATAAATACAGCTTACCGAGAAAATCTTTCAAGGAATACCGATGAAAGTACGCCTTCCCAGTTCAGATGGAGCTGTTTGATGACAGCCTTTTTGAGATTTTACATCGTTCTGAACAATCTATCAACAACTTTTTCTTTATCACATACCAAGCCAATGAATTACATCATTTGATAACTATTAAAGTCATTATGCTCGATTCAAGAAATGGGAAATTGATTGAAATTCAAGATTTATCAACATTTATTTCTACAAGTAGTATCAATTTTAACGATGAAAAATATCAACAATTACAAGGTTTATCAGAGATTGATGATGTTGCGGATTTTGAGATTATCCCTCGTCGCGCTTCAGAAAAGAAGCTTAGAAATGTTTAATGGTTCAAGGTTAGATGAATTACGACTTCTGAATGGTCTTTCGCGTGCAGATTTGGCAAGAGAGCTTGAAGTGACCGAACAGGCTATATGGCAATTTGAAACTGGAGTTACACTTCCAAAAATGAAAAATAAGATAGCAATGGCTCGTTTTTTTCAGGTTGAAGTTGACTATTTTGATGCTGTTGATAAGAATGGTTCATTCTCACTAAGTCGCATTGCCTTTCGGAATGCAGACCTTGAGGCAAAAAAAAACATCCATATCCAAATGGTATATTTGGAAAAAATGAATCAAATGATAGATTATTTGGAGAACTTTGTATCCATTCCTAATCAAATAATTTACCAGTTAGTTGATAGTATTGAGCAAAAACTTCAGCAACATGAATCACTTGAGTTTATTGCTGATCATGCTAGAGAGGTATTGGCAGTATCAGTTGATAATGCCAATCTCCTCTATAGTTTAGAAAAATCTGGGATATACATTTCAGAGAGATTAATCAATGGAAATGCGGATGCCTATAGTGCTTGGTCACGTAATGGTCGACCTTTTATCGTTTTGGGACTGGGAAAATCAGCGGTACGACGTAATTTTGATTTAGCACATGAACTAGGGCATCTACTCTTGCACAACCAAGTAGATTTTGAGGAACTGTCAAAAGAAGAATTAGAGGAAAAAGAGAAAGAAGCCAATCAATTCGCCTCCTATTTCCTGTTACCTAGGAAACAATTTTTAATGGATTTTGTGAATATTGTAGGTAAGCGTGTCAGCAATCCTGAACAATATATCTTGTTAAAAAAACGTTTTGGTGTCTCAATTCAAGCGCTTGAATATAGAGCCTACAAGCTTGGCTTACTGACTCCACAGCAAAATTCTTATTTCTATCGGCAGATTTCAAAAAAAGGATATAAAGCAGTTGAGCCACTAGATTTGGAAATTCCCTTAAAGAAACCAAGTAAAATCAGAAGTATCTTAGATGTCATCCTTTCAAACAATCTTTTAACTCTGTCAGATATTGAACGAAATCAGAGGGTGTCAAAGAATTTTATCAGTCAATTATTTTCATTTGATGTGAAATTTTTTGATAAGTATTTGCTTCAATTAGATACGTTTGATAATGTAATTCCATTGTTTTCTAGAAAACAATGATGGGGAGTAGAGTAATGAACAAAATCAATTCTTACAAAATCCACCTCCCCTCTCTCATTCCTTTCGGTTTCATCTTCTCCGATGGTCGTTACACCTACCGTGAGGTCTTCATGGAGGGGCAGTTCGAGGCAGTGGTGGAGGTTGATGAGGCTGGTCAGCTGTCGTCATTTGTCTGGGATTGCGAGATGGAGGAGGTCTATACCGCCCATCTGGTGACTGCGCCAGCTGGAGTTTTTGTGGGGCAGGTGCGTGAGGCTTATCAGTCCATTTTGGCTCGAGTAGAGGATGCTTGTTGTATCGCTCTGCCATTTTCCCAAAATCAAAGCAACCGCATAGCTCAGCTCATCAAGGAGCAGTGGGGTGACCTACCTGATTATCCCTTTGCCAAGTTGCCGACCTATGGGGCCTTTCGCCACCCTGCCAATAACAAGTGGTACGCTTTGGTCAGTCAGATTCCGAGAGATAAGTTGGATGGGAGTGGGTCGCAGGAGCTGGTGGAGATTGTCAATCTCAAGGTTGACGGTCGGGAAATAGCAGAGCTGCTGAGCCAGTCGGGCATTTACCCTGCCTACCACATGTCAAAGAAGACCTGGGTGTCGGTCTTGCTGGATGAGACTGTGGAGGACCAGATGGTTTTTGTCCTCCTTGAGAAGAGCCGTTATCTGGTAGGACCAAAATCCTACAAGGCGGAGCAAGGGCCTGATTACTGGGTTATTCCAGCCAATCCAAAGGTCTATGATATTGATACCGAGTTTGTGGAAAATAAGGTAGTCTCTTGGCCGCAAAAATCAACCATTCAAGCTGGGGACATCGTAGCCATCTATGTGACGGCGCATGTACAGGCCATTCGCTATGTCTGCCGTGTCTTGGGGGCGAACTTAGAAAATCGCGGGGAATCAGACATTCCTACAGAAAAGAAAGTCATGCAGGTGGAATTGCTCGCTCAGTTTTCCGATGATGTGTTGCCGAGAGCGCGCATGATGGACTTGGGAGTCAGGGCGGTGCGTGGTCCTAGACGCTTGACAGAGGGCGTGATAGAAGTACTGACATCCGAAGTGAAAAACCTCCATTAAATTATCAGAATATTTAATAAAAAGACTTTACAAGTGGGTAAAAAAGAGTATAATAAGGTGTATAAATTTTACGAGGAGGTAAGGTATGAAGAAAAGCTTCATTCATCAGCAAGAGGAGATTTCTTTCGTCAAAAATACATTCACCCAGTATTTGAAAGACAAGCTAGAAATCGTAGAAGTGCAAGGACCGATTTTGAGTCGTGTCGGGGATGGTATGCAGGATAATTTGTCCGGTGTGGAGAATGCGGTTACTGTTAATGTGAAGTTGATTCCAGATGCGACCTATGAAGTGGTTCACTCACTTGCTAAGTGGAAGCGTCATACCTTGGCTCGATTCGGTTTTAATGAGGGAGAAGGGCTCTTTGTTCACATGAAAGCTCTTCGTCCAGATGAGGATTCCTTGGATCCGATTCACTCGGTGTATGTGGATCAATGGGACTGGGAGAAGGTTATTCCTGATGGTCGTCGGAATTTAGCTTACTTGAAAGAAACAGTGGAGCAGATTTACAAGGCTATCCGTCTGACCGAATTGGCAGTTGAAGCTCGTTATGATATTGAGTCTGTTTTGCCTAAGAAAATCACCTTTATCCATACTGAGGATTTGGTCAAGAACTTCCCAGACTTGACACCAAAAGAGCGTGAAAATGTGGTTGCCAAAGAATACGGTGCGGTCTTCCTAATCGGTATCGGTGGAGAACTGGCAGATGGTAAACCACATGACGGACGCGCCCCAGACTATGATGACTGGACAAGCCCATCAGAAGCAGGCTACAAAGGACTCAATGGAGACATCTTGGTTTGGAACGAAGCACTTGGTTCAGCCTTTGAGTTGTCCTCAATGGGGATTCGTGTGGATGAAGAAGCACTTAAACGCCAGGTCGCTATTACAGGTGACGAGGACCGTTTGGAATTTGATTGGCATCGTGCCCTTTTGAATGGTCTCTTCCCGCTTTCGATTGGTGGCGGTATTGGTCAATCCCGTTTGGCCATGTTCTTGCTTCGTAAGAAACATATTGGTGAAGTGCAGTCCAGTGTTTGGCCACAAGAAGTGCGTGATAATTTTGAGAACATTTTGTAAGAGGTTGGCTTCAATCTCTTTTCTTCTGCTTTCAATCTGCTATCTGAAAACATTTACAACAAGATTATCTGTGATTTTTGCGTCAATCTATGATATACTTTTTTAGTTAAATTAAAAAATATAGAGGATATTATGACAAAACTTAGAGAAGACATCCGTAACGTAGCTATTATTGCCCACGTTGACCACGGAAAAACAACCCTCGTTGATGAATTATTGAAACAATCTCAAACCCTTGATGAGCGTACGCAATTGGATGAGCGTGCCATGGACTCAAACGACATCGAAAAAGAGCGTGGTATCACTATTCTTGCTAAAAACACTGCCGTAGCTTACAACGGTACTCGTATCAACATCATGGACACACCGGGACACGCGGACTTCGGTGGTGAGGTTGAGCGTATCATGAAAATGGTTGACGGTGTTGTCCTTGTTGTGGATGCCTACGAAGGTACCATGCCACAGACTCGTTTCGTATTGAAAAAAGCCCTTGAACAAAACTTGACACCAATCGTCGTTGTCAACAAGATTGACAAACCATCTGCTCGTCCAGAAGAAGTTGTTGATGAAGTGCTTGAACTCTTCATCGAACTTGGTGCAGATGATGACCAGTTGGAATTCCCAGTGGTTTACGCATCAGCTATCAATGGTACTTCATCTTTGTCTGACAATCCAGCAGACCAAGAAGAAACAATGGCACCAATTTTCGATACCATCATCGAGCATATCCCTGCACCAGTGGATAACTCAGATGAGCCTTTGCAGTTCCAAGTATCCCTTTTGGACTACAACGACTTCGTAGGTCGTATCGGTATCGGTCGTGTCTTCCGTGGAACTGTTAAAGTTGGTGACCAAGTTACCCTTTCTAAACTAGACGGTACAACTAAAAACTTCCGTGTTACTAAACTCTTTGGTTTCTTCGGTCTTGAGCGTAAGGAAATCCAAGAAGCAAAAGCCGGTGATTTGATTGCTGTTTCTGGTATGGAAGACATCTTCGTTGGTGAAACTGTAACACCAACTGATGCGATTGAGCCACTTCCAGTTCTTCGTATCGATGAGCCAACTCTTCAAATGACTTTCTTGGTCAACAACTCACCATTTGCTGGTCGTGAAGGTAAATGGGTAACATCACGTAAAATCGAAGAGCGCCTTTTGGCAGAATTGCAAACGGACGTTTCTCTCCGTGTTGACCCTACTGACTCTCCAGATAAATGGACTGTTTCAGGTCGTGGGGAATTGCACTTGTCTATCTTGATTGAAACCATGCGTCGTGAGGGCTATGAGCTTCAAGTATCACGTCCAGAAGTTATCATCAAGGAAATCGACGGCGTGAAGATGGAGCCATTCGAGCGCGTGCAAATTGATACACCAGAAGAATACCAAGGTTCTGTTATCCAATCCCTTTCTGAGCGTAAGGGTGATATGTTGGATATGGTTGCGACAGGTAATGGTCAAACTCGTCTTGTTTTCCTTGTGCCTGCGCGTGGTTTGATTGGTTATTCAACAGAATTCCTTTCAATGACGCGTGGTTACGGTATCATGAACCATACTTTCGACCAATACTTGCCAGTTGTTCAAGGTGAGATCGGTGGTCGTCACCGTGGTGCCCTTGTTTCTATCGATCAAGGTAAGGCAACGACATACTCTATCATGCGTATTGAAGAGCGTGGTACCATCTTTGTAAACCCAGGTACTGAAGTGTACGAAGGAATGATTATCGGTGAAAACTCGCGTGAAAATGACTTGACAGTTAACATCACAACTGCAAAACAAATGACCAACGTTCGTTCAGCTACCAAAGACCAAACGTCTGTAATTAAGACACCACGTATCTTGACTCTTGAAGAATCCCTTGAATTCTTGAACGATGACGAATACATGGAAGTAACGCCAGAATCTATCCGTCTTCGTAAGCAAATCTTGAACAAGGCAGAGCGTGACAAGGCTGCGAAGAAGAAAAAATTAGCGACTGAGGAATAATTTCTAGGAGAAGAAGCATGTTTTATTTAATCCTCGCCATCATGTTAGTACTTTTTTATATATTTGTGGCACCTCGCAATATTAAGGGGACTATGAATTTGATTGCGGCAGTATTTTTACTGGTAGCATTAGCGATTGCCTTGGTACTTGGATTTTTAAGAATCATGCAATTTTCAAAGGAAATTTGGGTTGGTCTACTAATGATTCTGATTGGTTTTTGGGCGATGCGGGATATTTATTATCTCGATAAAGAACCGAAAGACAGGCAGAGGAGGACAGAGCGACCTGGTCCTTATAGATATAGATGAAATTAACCGACGCTTTGCGTCGGTTTTTCTGTCCTCTGGCTTGAAAAAGGTCTTCGTAAAGGGTAAAATAAGGTGTTAGAAAGTAAAGGTATTTGAGATGAAGATGGTTGATATTGTAAAAAATAAGAAAGTGTTAGTGCTAGGTTTAGCTAAATCAGGGGAATCTGCAGCCCGTCTCCTAGATAAATTGGGTGCTATCGTCACTGTTAACGATGGAAAGCCTTTTGAAGAAAATCCGACTGCTCAATCTTTGTTGGAAGATGGTATTCGTGTTATTTGCGGGAGCCATCCCTTGGAATTATTGGATGAAGATTTCGCTTTGATGGTAAAAAATCCAGGAATTCGCTATGATAATCCTATGGTTGAAAAAGCAATTGGCAAAGGAATTCCAGTATGGACAGAGGTTGAATTGGCCTACTTGGTAGCAGATGCTCCAATCGTGGGGATAACAGGTTCGAACGGCAAGACAACGACAACGACCATGATTGCAGAAGTCTTGAATGCTGGAAATAAACCTGCAAAATTATGTGGAAATATTGGTTACCCAGCATCTTCGGTCGCTCAAACTGCGACTGCAGAGGATACCTTGGTCATGGAATTATCGTCTTTCCAGTTAATGGGGACAGAATCTTTCCGTCCGCATATCGCCGTTGTGACCAATCTCATTGCCAGTCATATTGATTATCACGGGACTTTTGAAGACTACGTAGCAGCCAAATGGATGATTCAGCGTCAAATGACGGCTGAGGATTTTGTAGTGCTCAACTTCAACCAGAAAGAAGCCAAGGAATTGGCTGGACAGACCAAAGCAACTGTCGTTCCTTTTTCTACGCTGGAAGTGGTTGATGGAGCTTACTTGGCAGAAGGAAAACTCTATTTCAAGGGTGAATACATCATGGATGCTGACCAAATTGGTGTTCCAGGTTCACACAATGTTGAAAATGCCTTGGCAACAATTGTGGTTGCAAAATTGTTGGGAGTAGATCACCAAGCGATTCAGGAAAGTTTGTCTGCCTTTGGAGGTGTCAAACACCGCTTGCAATTTGTAGGTGAAATCAACGGTGTTTCCTTCTACAATGATAGTAAGTCTACCAATATCTTGGCGACTCAAAAAGCTCTTTCAGGGTTTGACAATAGCAAGGTCATTTTGATTGCAGGTGGATTAGACCGTGGCAATGAATTTGATGAATTAGTCCCTGATTTGGTCGGACTAAAGAACATGGTGCTCCTTGGTCAATCAGCTCCCCGTGTTCAACGCGCAGCAGATAAGGCAGAAGTGGAAACGATAGAAGCTCTCGATATTGCGGATGCGACTAGAAAAGCCTTTGCCATTGCGGAAAAAGGAGATATTGTCCTTTTAAGTCCAGCCAATGCAAGCTGGGATATGTATGCCAATTTTGAAGTGCGTGGCGACGTCTTCTTACAGACCTTTGAGGAGTTGAAATAATCATGAAAAAAATTGTTTTTACAGGCGGAGGGACTGTTGGGCACGTGACGCTCAATCTCCTCTTGATTCCGCGATTTTTGGAAGAAGGCTGGGAAGTCCACTATATTGGTGATGGGAACGGTATTGAGCATGAGCAGGTTGTGAAATCAGGTTTAGATGTCCATTTTCATTCTATTTCGACTGGGAAATTGCGCCGCTATTTCTCTTTCCAAAATATGTTGGACGTGTTTAAAGTCGGTTTCGGTGTACTTCAATCCTTGGCCATTATTGCTAAAATTCGTCCGCAAGCTCTTTTTTCAAAAGGTGGGTTTGTATCGGTTCCGCCAGTTATTGCAGCTAAATTCTTGCGAGTTCCGGTCTTTATCCATGAATCAGACTTAACAATGGGACTGGCCAATAAAATAGCCTATAAATTTGCGACAACCATGTATAGTACTTTTGAGCAACCTGCCAGCTTGACTAAAGTAAAACATGTTGGTGCGGTTACAAAAGTGGGGCAAACGAATGACAAAGTTACACCAATCCAGTTGCCAGAAATTCTCAGTCACTTCGATAAAAGTCTGCCGACCCTACTGTTTGTAGGTGGTTCGGGCGGTGCTAAAGTCTTTAATGATTTAATCAGTCAGAATAGTGCAGCTCTGACCGAACGATTCAATATTATCAACTTGACAGGGGACAGTAGTCTCAACCAATTAGATAAAAACCTATATAGAGTTGACTATGTGACAGAACTTTATCAACCGTTGATGGATTTAGCGGATGTCGTTATTACCCGTGGTGGTTCCAATACTCTGTTTGAGTTGATTGCCATGCAACAACTCCATTTGATTGTGCCTCTAGGACGACAGGCCAGTCGAGGGGATCAGATTGAAAATGCTCTCTATGCAGAGAAAAAGGGATATTCTAAGCAGATTGATGAAAGTCAATTGACATTTGCCAGCCTGTTAGTAGAAGTCGATGAGCTATTGAAAAATAAGGAATTTTATATCCAAAACATGGCAAATTCTAATGAAATTCAGTCAGTAGATAGTTTTTACAATTTGCTTAGAGAAGATATGGGAAGGTAGGTTCTATGACGGAAAAAGATTCAAATGTAGAAGAATCAGTGCTAGAAGTGGAACAGGCATCCCAAGTAGAATTGGATTCAGAGCAAATTTCACCAGTAGAGAAAGAATCTGTATTAGCCGAAGAAAAAGGACTTTCTACGGATGTAGACATACCTGACATGACTGCTCCGGATGATGAAAAAAGTGCCTTTTTCGAACAATGGAAAGCACGCCACCAAGCCTACCTTGCTCATAAAGATGACGCAGATATTCAGTCAGTTGACGAGGGGCAGACAGAACAGAAGATCCCAGAAGCTAAAAAGAGTAAAAGGGGCCTTTTTCAGGGAATAAACAGAAGACAAGAGAGTCTGGAATCCAAGACAGAAACAGAGAAAAAGGTCCAGCCTTTAAAAGTTGATATTCCTTCCAAAGTAGTCTGGAAAGCTATTCCGGTTCTTGTGACGAGTTTGTTACTGGCAGCTCTAGCCTTGTATTTTATTTCTCCAACCAGCAAGAAAAAACAAATAGAGGTTGTCGGAAATGAGCGACTAACTGCTGAGCAAGTAGAAAATTATAGCCTTATCTCTCCGGATGATTACAATGTAACTATAGCTTTGCATGCAGATGCTTACGCAAAGAATATTAAGAAGAATAGTTCGTCTGTAGAGACAGCAACAATCAAGTTCCATTTTCCAGCTGCCTTTACGATTCAAATTAAAGAATACGCTATCATAGGTTACATTCAGCAACAAAGTCAGTGGTATCCAGTATTGTCTAGTGGAGAGGTTGGCGGAGAGCCGATTTCACAGGATTCTTTGCCAGAAGGCTACACAACGATTAATTTATCCGACAAGGAATTAATCAAGGAACTGGCCATTGAATTGGGTAAAATAGATACAGGAATTCGTTCTGCTATTCAGACAATAAATTTAACGCCAAGTAAAGTGACCGCGGATTTGCTGACACTCAATATGGCGGATGGAAACACGGTTTTAGTTCCATTGAGTGAGATTAGCCAGAAGTTGCCTTACTATACAAAAATAGCGGCAGAAGTGACAGTTCCAACGACAATTGATATGGAAGTTGGTATTTATAGATATGCAAGCTGAAATAGATAATTTTGTAAAGAAAAAGTAATAAAAAAATCCTTTAAAAACACCATAATTCGATATAATATGGTATAATGAATGATGACTAATTATACTATTTTTCAAAATGGAAGATGATTTGTTAAAGTTGGAAGTAAGAGAGGACTGATAGAATGGCTAGAAACGGCTTTTTTACGGGATTAGATATTGGTACAAGCTCCGTTAAAGTCTTGGTTGCAGAATATATTGATAACGAAATGAATGTGATTGGGGTCAGCAATGTAAAAAGTGCTGGCGTCAAAGATGGAATTATTGTAAATATTGAGGTGGCTGCTGGAGCGATTAAAAAAGCGATCGAGCAGGCAGAAGAAAAGTCAGGTATCCGCATTGAAAAGGTAAATGTTGGATTACCTGCCAACCTTCTTCAGATTGAACCGACTCAAGGGATGATTCCTGTTACAACAGATTCACAAGAAATTACAGATTTGGATGTTGAGAATGTTGTAAAATCAGCATTGACAAAGAGTATGACTCCGGAACGCGAAGTGATTTCATTTATTCCAGAAGAGTTCACTGTCGATGGATTCCAAGGCATTAAGGACCCTCGTGGAATGATGGGAATTCGCTTGGAAATGCGTGGTATGCTGTACACAGGACCACGTACCATTCTTCACAATCTTCGTAAAACGGTGGAGCGTGCAGGTGTCCAAGTTGAAAATATTGTAATTTCTCCGTTGGCACTAACTCGCTCTGTATTGAATGAAGGTGAACGTGAGTTTGGTGCGACTGTCATTGATCTTGGTGGCGGTCAAACGACTGTGGCTGTTATGCGTGGCCAAGAGTTGCAATACACAAACATCTACCAAGAAGGTGGAGATTATATCACAAACGATATTTCAAAAGTATTGACAACTTCAAAGAGTATCGCTGAAAACTTGAAATACAACTACGGCATTGCCTATCCGCAAGATGCAAGTGATAAGGAAAAATTCACTGTTGACGTGATTGGAGAAAACGCTCCAGTTGAAGTGACCGAGCGCTACCTTTCAGAAGTGATAGCGGCACGTCTGCGTCAGATTTTTGACCGTGTGAAACAAGATTTGGAGCGTACACGTGCTCTAGATTTACCAGGAGGCATTGTTCTTGTAGGTGGTGGTGCTATCTTACCAGGAATTACAGAATTGGCCCAAGAAGTGTTTGGTGTTAACACTAAACTTTTTGTTCCAAATCAGATTGGTATCCGCAATCCAGCATTTGCAAGTGTGATTAGCTTTGTTGAGTATGTTGGTGAGTTAGAAGATGTTGAAAATATTGCCCAACATGCAGTAAATGGCGAAACTACCTTGAGACATAAGCCAGTTGAAATTCCTGTTGCTCGTCCTCGGATTAGTCAGCCAATTCAAAGAGAAATCGTGAACGAATTGAACACAGTTGATCAAGTAGAGGAACAAGTTGCTCCTACTTACCATGATGAGGAAGAAGAAGTTCGTCCAGCTGCTAAGGGAAACATCACAGATCGCATTCGTGGTTTGTTTGGCAGCATGTTTGAATAAGAGAAAAGAAAAGGTGATTTAAACTATGGCATTTTCATTTGAAGCAGCAGCTAATCATGGTGCTGTCATTAAAGTAATTGGTGTCGGCGGTGGTGGCGGGAACGCGATTAACCGTATGATTGAAGAAGGTGTTGCTGGGGTTGAGTTCATTGCAGCAAACACAGATGTACAAGCGCTAAGTAGCTCTAAAGCTGAAACAGTTATCCAACTAGGTCCTAAATTGACTCGTGGTTTGGGTGCTGGAGGTCAACCTGAGGTTGGTCGTAAAGCTGCTGAGGAAAGCGAAGAAGCATTGACTAATGTATTAACTGGTGCAGATATGGTCTTCATCACTGCTGGTATGGGCGGTGGCTCAGGGACTGGTGCGGCTCCTGTTATTGCACGTATTGCTAAAAACTTGGGTGCGTTGACTGTCGCAGTTGTGACTCGTCCGTTTGGTTTTGAAGGTAATAAACGTGGAAACTTTGCGATTGAGGGAATTGAAGGTCTTCGCGAACAAGTAGATACACTCTTAATTATTTCAAACAACAACCTTCTTGAAATTGTTGATAAGAAAACACCGCTTTTAGAAGCACTAAGCGAAGCTGATAATGTTCTTCGTCAAGGTGTTCAAGGAATTACAGACTTGATTACAAATCCTGGTTTGATTAACTTGGACTTTGCAGATGTGAAGACAGTTATGGAAAACAAAGGAAACGCCTTGATGGGTATCGGTATCGGTACTGGTGAGGACCGAGTGATTGAGGCGGCTCGTAAAGCGATTTATTCTCCTCTTCTTGAAACAACAATTGATGGTGCAGAGGATGTCATTGTCAATGTTACAGGTGGTTATGACATGACTCTGACAGAAGCAGAAGATGCTTCAGAAATCGTTAATCAGGCTGCGGGTCAAGGTGTTAACATTTGGTTGGGTACATCTATTGATGAAACAATGAAAGATGAGATTCGTGTGACTGTTGTGGCTACGGGTGTTCGTCAAGATACTGCTGATAAACCAGCCCGCCATCGCACGGAAGCTGTTTCACCACGCCCTTCTCAACGCTTTGATCATTCAGTAGCATCAGCACCAACTCGTGGAGCTGCACAACAAACTGAAGCGCCGAAAGCTTCTGCCTTCGGAGAGTGGGATTTGCGTCGTGAAAACTTGATTCGTCCAACTGACACAGAACCAACATCCACTGTTTCAGTCGAAAAATTTACAATGGATCAAGATGAGGATGAATTGGATACACCACCATTCTTCCGTAATCGCTAAACTAAAATGAACTTTCAAAAGAATAAGGATGCTATCTTTTCAGCAGTGGCAAAAGCTGCTGAGAAGGCAGGTCGTCCGAGTGAATCAGTAAAGGTAATAGCTGTCACCAAATATGTTGACAGCTCTATTGCTAATCAGCTTGTGAATGCTGGGATTACCCATATTGGAGAAAATCGAGTCGATCAGTTCTTAGAAAAGTATAATGCCCTAGCAGACAAACAATTGACCTGGCATTTGATAGGGACTTTACAGAGAAGAAAGGTCAAGGACATTATTCCATTTGTTGATTATTTCCACGCCCTAGACTCTGTCAAACTAGCTCAGGAAATAGATAAACGTGCGACTAAAATAGTCAAGTGTTTCCTCCAAGTCAACGTTTCCGGTGAGGAGAGTAAGCATGGCTTTGCAGTATCTGAGATTGATGCGGCACTTGCTGAAATTAGTTTATTGGAGAACATTGAACTTGTTGGATTGATGACGATGGCACCGATTGATGCTACAGATGATGAATTAGACGAGATTTTTTCTAAAATGCAGGAAATCCAAGAAGAACTAGCTACAAGGAACTTACCACGTATGCCCTTTACAGAGTTAAGTATGGGAATGAGTGGGGACTTTGAACGCGCCATTGCTCACGGAGCTACATATGTGAGAATTGGCTCAGCATTCTTTGAATAATGGAGAGGAGGAAAATATGGCATTAAAAGATACATTTAAGAACTTATTTAATTACTTTGAAGTTGACGAAGTCAATGAAGTTGAAGAACAGGCAGATGCCTATTCAATGCCTAATGATCGTCCTAAAATGCGTGTTGCCAGTACTACAGCTGCACCTGTGCGCGAACAGCAGCCAAAAGTAGAGACGCGTCGGGAAGCACGTTCAGAAAGTCAACTTCAACGCCTACATGAAAGGCAGCAAGAATTGATGACTAATAATAACGAAAAAGAAATTGTCAAAACTACAATTGATATTAAGTTTCCAAAACGTTATGAAGATGCACCAGAGATGGTAAATCTTTTATTAGATAATGCGAGTATTCTCATTGATTTTCAGTATATGTCGGAGCAACAAGCTAGACGTTGCCTAGACTACTTGGATGGTGCTCGTTCAGTATTATCTGGAAATTTGAAAAAGGTCTCAAATACCATGTGGCTGTTAACTCCAGTAAATGTCACAGTCAATATTGAAGAATTGCGCAATGCTGGTACAAGTACTGGTGCGGCTGATTCAAATTTTGACTTTGATATAAAACGGTAACGCTATGCAAATTTTGATTTTTTTACTATTAAAAATTGTAGAAATTTATTCCTATCTCTTATTAGCATATGCTTTGCTAAGTTGGTTTCCTAGCCTATACACAAGCTCAATTGGACGTTTGATTCAATGGCTGGTAGCACCGATTTTAAAACCCTTTAGGCGATTTAATCTGCAATTTATGGGGTTGGATTGGACTGTAATGGCAGCCATGATTGCGCTTAATATGGGAACACGCTTCTTGGTTCAATTATTGCTCCTGTTAGCATAGTTATGAAAAATGACAAAAACTTATTGCAACATTTTTCTAGGGATGAAAGAGAGTTTGTAGAGAAAATAATGGATATGTGTCAGCAAGTTGAAGATACGTATTCATACAGATTAACTCAGTTTTTACATCCTAGACAAGATGAAATTGTATGCAAAATTGCTAACTACTACCAGTTACAAACGTTTTCTAGTCGGGACTTTGTTTCGACTGAACATTCGCGGGTTATTATTGCCCCGGCTTATTATGAGTTGGACATCAAGGACTTTGAGTTAACCGCTCTTCATTTGTCCTATGCTAGAAAATTTCACACCTTATCCCATTCACAAGTTCTTGGAACTTTTCTCAATCAACTAGGGATTAAAAGGGAGTATTTGGGTGATATTTTGATTGATGATGAACGATTGATTGTCTTTATCGATCAGAAATTTGGGCAGATTGCCTTACAATCTATCACTAAAGTTGCTCGTGTCCCTGTTAAGGGAAAGGAAGAAGAATGGACGACTGTTCGACTACCGATTGGACAAGAATGGCGTTCAAAGGATGTGTTGGTTTCCAGTATGAGATTGGATAAATTGATTTCGGTCGCATTTAATCTTTCAAGGGCAACTGCAAACAAGTTGATTGAGGCTGGACATGTGAAGTTGGATTATGTTCTGACAGAACAAACCAGTAAATTAGTTGAAATAGGGCAATTAATTAGTGTTAGGAGATATGGTAGAGTTCGCATAAATGAATTTTTAGGTTTTTCTAAGCAAGGGAAGATAAAATTGAAGTTAGACATTGTTAAAACTTAGGAGGAAAGATGGCACTTACAGCATTAGAATTAAAAGATAAAACCTTTGCTACAAAATTTAGAGGATACGACGCAGATGAAGTTGATGACTTTTTGGACATTGTAACACGTGATTATGAGGATTTAATTCGTAAAAATCATGACCAAGAGTTAGAATTGAAAAATTTGCGGGAACGTTTGGCTTATTTTGATGAGATGAAAGAATCATTGAGTAAATCAGTTCTTTTAGCTCAAGATACAGCTGAGAAAGTAAAGGTTGCGGCCGAAGATCAAGCAGCAAATATTATTAAACAAGCTGACTATGATGCGGCAACATTGTTACATGAAGCTAAAGATAAGGCAAATGCAATTCTTCGTAATGCGACTGACAACGCGAAAAAAGTTGTCATTGAGACTGAAGAATTAAAAAACCAGACACGTATTTTCCATCAGCGTTTGAAATCAACAGTAGAAAGCCAATTATCATTGGTTAATTCATCTGAATGGGAGGAAATCCTTCGCCCAACAGCAAGTTACATTCAAACAAGTGACGAGGCTTTACGTGATGTTCTTCATAAGGCTTTGGATGAAGAATTACCTGTTGAAGAAGAAAGTTTGGATTATACACGTCAATTGACACCAGAAGAAATTGCAGAATTAACTCGTCAGTCAGTGGCTTTTGAGAGTGGAGATTCTGTAGAAATTTCAACAGAAGAATAATAAAGATCATAAGCAGAGACACGGTCGGTAGAAATATTTATAGCGAGTAGGAGATGGTGGAAGCCCTACAATCTCTTTCTATGGATCATCACTTTGTTTGATTTTTCCTGAAAATAGTAAGGAAAGACGCCCGTTCACGTTACGAACATAGAGGGATAGGGGGAAACTCTATCTAAACTAAGGTGGTACCACGAACTTTCGTCCTTATTTGGCGGGAGTTTTTTATATTTTTTATGATACGATTAGAACTGGTAAACAAAGATAATTTTGATCAGGTGCTAGATCTTGAAGTGGCACCTAAAGATCAGCGCCGAGTGGCGTCAGTTGAATATTCATTAGCTCAGGCATGGCTGTATCGAGATAGTGAAGTCCTATTTCCATATGCTGTTAAATCTGGACAGCTAACAGTGGGATTTCTTTTGTTGTCCTATCAGCCCATGGAAAACAGTTATTATATCTGGCGCTTGCTCATTGATCAGAAGTATCAAAATCGCGGATATGGTAAAGAAGTGATTCGGCACATTTTGAGTTTGGCCAAAGAAGATTCTTCATGTCAAAAAGTTTCTGTAAATTATGTCATTGGCAATCATAAAATGAGGTACATTTTAGAAAAGCTTGGTTTTCAATCCGTTGGTTTAGAAGGTCAAGAAATGAAAATGGAATTAATTATAAGATAAAGGAGTTATGATGAAACTAAAAGAAACACTCAACTTAGGTAAGACAGCATTTCCTATGCGTGCAGGCTTGCCAACTCGTGAACCAGAATGGCAAAAGGCTTGGGATGAAGCAAATTTGTATGCTCGTCGCCAAGAACTCAATGAAGGCAAACCAGCCTTCCACTTGCATGATGGCCCTCCATACGCAAATGGAAACATCCACGTTGGACATGCTTTGAATCATATTTCAAAAGATATTATTGTTCGCTCTAAGTCTATGTCAGGCTTCCGAGCACCGTATGTACCTGGTTGGGATACGCACGGTCTTCCGATTGAGCAGGTCTTGGCAAAACAAGGTGTCAAACGCAAGGAAATGGACTTGGTTGAATATCTTGAAATGTGTCGTGACTATGCGCTCAGTCAGGTTGACAAGCAACGTGAGGATTTTAAACGTTTAGGAATGTCTGGCGATTTTGATAATCCTTACATCACTTTGTCTAAAGACTATGAAGCAGCTCAAATCCGTGTATTTGGTGCCATGGCAGACAAGGGCTATATCTACCGCGGTGCTAAGCCTGTTTATTGGTCATGGTCATCTGAGTCTGCCCTTGCAGAAGCTGAAATCGAATACCATGACATTGACTCAACTTCCCTCTACTATGCCAACAAGGTCAAAGATGGCAAGGGGCTCTTGGATACGGATAGCTACATCGTTGTCTGGACAACCACTCCATTTACAGTAACGGCTTCTCGCGGTTTGACCATGGGAGCAGACATTAACTATGTTTTGGTTCAACCTGCTGGCTCAGACCGTAAGTATGTCTTGGCAGAAGCCTTGGTTGATAGCTTGGCAGCCAAATTCGGTTGGGAATCTTTTGAAGTGATTTCAAAACACAAGGGTGCTGAATTTGAATATATCGTGACCGAACACCCATGGGATAGAGAAGTTGATGAATTGGTTATCTTGGGTGAGCATGTTACAACGGACTCAGGTACTGGTATCGTCCATACGGCTCCAGGCTTTGGTGAGGATGACTACAATGTCGGTGTCAAATATGATTTGGAGGTTGCGGTAACTGTCAACGAACGTGGCTTGATGAATGAAGCTGCGGGTCCTGATTTTGAAGGGCAATTCTATGACAAGGTTGTACCAACGGTTAAGGAAAAATTAGGCGACTTGCTCCTTGCTAGTGAAGTAATCAATCACTCCTACCCATTTGACTGGAGAACCAAGAAGCCAATCATCTGGCGTGCAGTACCACAGTGGTTTGCCTCTGTTTCTAAATTCCGTCAGGAAATCTTAGACCAAATCGAAGCAACAACTTTCAATCCATCTTGGGGTAAAACACGTCTTTACAACATGATCCGTGACCGTGGTGACTGGGTCATCTCACGTCAGCGTGCTTGGGGTGTTCCACTTCCAATCTTCTATGCTGAAGATGGTACTGCGATCATGACAAAGGAAGTAACAGACCACGTTGCTGCCCTTTTTGAAGAGCATGGTTCTATCATCTGGTGGAAATCTGATGCCAAAGATCTCTTGCCAGCTGGTTTCACTCATCCAGGTTCACCAAATGGCGAATTTACCAAAGAAACAGACATCATGGACGTATGGTTTGACTCTGGTTCATCTTGGAATGGTGTCATGAACGCCCGTGAAAACCTTGCCTACCCAGCAGACCTCTACCTTGAAGGTTCAGACCAATACCGTGGTTGGTTTAACTCATCCTTGATTACCTCTGTTGCTGTAAATGGTCATGCGCCATATAAAGCTGTCTTGTCACAAGGTTTTGTCTTAGATGGCAAAGGTATGAAGATGTCTAAATCTCTAGGAAATACCATTCTACCAAGTGATGTTGAGAAACAATTTGGTGCAGAAATCTTGCGTCTGTGGGTGACATCCGTTGATACTTCAAACGACGTACGTGTGTCTATGGATATTCTTGGACAGGTTTCTGAAACCTACCGTAAAATCCGTAATACCCTTCGCTTCTTGATTGCCAACACTTCTGATTTCAATCCTGCAAGTGATGCGGTGGCATACGAAGAGCTTCGTTCTGTTGACCAGTATCTCTTGGTGAAATTCAATAAATTGGTAGCTCAAATCCGTGAAGCCTACGACAATTATGATTTCATGGGCATCTATAAATCTGTAGTAAACTTTGTAACCCTTGATTTGTCAGCCTTCTACCTCGATTTTGCCAAAGATGTCGTCTACATTGATGGTGCTAAATCACTTTCTCGTCGTCAGATGCAGACAGTTTTCTATGACATCTTGGTGAAAATTACCAAGCTCTTGACCCCAATCTTGCCACACACGGCAGAGGAAATCTGGTCATACTTGGAACACGAAGCAGAAGAGTTCGTACAATTGGCGGAAATGCCAGAGGTGGAAACCTTTGCCAATGAAGCGCAGCTTTTGGCTGACTGGGAAAACTTTATGAACTTCCGTACTCAGGCACAAAAAGCCTTGGAAGAAGCGCGTAATGAAAAAGTGATTGGTAAGTCACTTGAAGCTCATTTGACTGCCTATGTCTCAGCTGAAACCAAGTCTTTCTTGGAGAGCTTGAATGCAGACCTTGCTCAGTTGCTCATCGTTTCAAACTTGACAGTAACCACGGAAGCAGCTCCTGAAAGTGCTGTTTTGGTAGAAGAAGTTGCCTTTACTGTAGAGCGTGCAAGCGGTGAAGTGTGTGACCGTTGCCGTCGCATTGATACTAGTGTTGCAGAGCGCAGCTATGGTGCGACAATCTGTGACCACTGTGCAAGCGTAGTGGAAGAAAATTTCCCAGAAGCAGTAGCTCAAGGTTTTGAAGCTTAAGTAATCACAATACATTTGTTAAAGTCTATCTAGCGATAGGCTTTTTTTGTAATACTCTTCGAAAATCAAAATTATCCGTTGTCAAGAGCCTTGATGAACTCCAGTTCTATCTTCGGCTTCGTTTCCTAGGCTACTTTTGATATAAATAGAAAAAAAGAAGCCATCTGGCTTCTTACACTTCTGCGATAATAGGAATAGACATTTCAATCAAACGGTCTGTGTGAATCGTTTGAATGGCAGCCTTGTTAATAGTTCGTCCATCAATTTTTCGATGAAGGAAGAAATCACGAATTTGCTCGATTTCATTTTGTTGTACTGCACGGTATTTATTACTAATCAAGAGTTCATAATGACGGGGTGCCTGTGTGAAAATAACGTCTGTATTACCTGCAGAATAAGTCTCTACTAGGAAAGCATCAGTATTAGCCAACTGGCTTTGGACAAGATTGGGATGACTATTTGTCGTGTTAATGATTTTCATGTGGAACCTCCTCTATCTCTTTGGCTACATTATAGCACGATTAGAGTGTTTTTACTAGTTATTGAATGAATTTTCTTGCAATTTCCATTGTTCAATGCCCCATTTGTGACTACCACGTTTGAGTTTATCGATGGCTTCATTGACTGGGAACCAAGCAATATGGTTGAAATCTTCTAGTGGTTGTCCTATTTGATGGTAGCTAGTTACTTCATAGATGTAGGCTGGATTATAGAAATGGGTATCGCGGTGGCTAGAGTAGAAGTATTCGTCAGCCTGACCAAAGTATTTTCCGATTTCAGCGGTAAATCCAAGCTCTTCCATCAATTCACGCTCCAAAGCAATGAGGTGATTTTCTCCCTTTTCGATTTCTCCACCAGGAAGAAACCAAGCTCCGTTTGGTGCTTGAACGAGTATAATCTGTTCTTTCTTTTCATCTGGGATAACTGCGTAAACACCAAAGCGACTCTGGTAGCTGACGCCAGTCTTCTTTTCTCCAAATACAGCAATTTTCTCCATAGGCAATTCTATCCTCTTTCATAATTGGAATGAGTTGTATACATTATACCACTTTTTTATTATTTTTCCTTGTGATAGGCTTTACAAAGTAAAGTTTTTTTATAGGATGGAGATGGGGAAGAATTTAGAAAAATAGAGTAGCAAAACAGTAAAATAGGCTACTCGTAGAGAGCAGCTCTATTTTCTTATTTTGTCTTTGTTTGTGCCTTGATTTGAATTGTACCTTTACTTGACATGACAGCACGTAGGTCTTTTTCTGCTGGATGTTCTAAGTAGAAGTCGGTGATAGCATCTTCAATCTGATCTTGGATGGTTCTGCGTAGTGGACGAGCTCCCATCTTTGGATCGTAGCCAAGGTCCACTAATTTCTCCTTAACTTTATCTGTTACATGGAGGCTGATGCCATTGTGAGAAAGGCGTTTGTTTACATCGTCTAGCATGAGGCTGACGATTTCAAGTAGGTTTTCCTTGCTCAGTGGTTGGAACTCAATAATACCGTCAAATCGGTTCATAAATTCAGGTGTGAAGAAATTGCTAAGTTGGCCAAGGACTGATTGAGTCCGCCCTTCCATAGCCGCACCAAAACCGACACTTGCTTCAACTTTCCCAGTACCAGCATTTGATGTCATGATGATAATGGTATCTTTGAAGCTGACTGTCCGACCTTGTCCATCTGTCAGACGCCCATCGTCTAAGACCTGAAGGAACATGTGCATGACATCTGGGTGGGCTTTTTCAACTTCGTCAAGGAGGATGAGTGAGTAAGGATTACGACGGACTTTTTCTGTCAATTGTCCAGCCTCCTCATAGCCTACATAGCCTGGAGGAGCTCCGACGAGTTTAGCGACAGCGTGTTTTTCCATGTATTCGGACATATCGAAGCGGATCATGCTGTCAGCCGAACCGAAGAGTTCGATAGCTAATTGCTTAGACAATTCGGTTTTACCGACACCTGTTGGTCCGACAAAGAGGAAGGATCCAATGGGACGATTTGGAGCACCGAGACCGACACGATTACGGCGGATGGCTTTAGCTATCTTGTCAACTGCCTCATCTTGTCCGATAACATGGGCTTTTAAGTCACTAGCGAGGTTCACAAGCTGGGACTGTTCCTTTTCTTTTAAATCACCAACTGGGATATTTGTTTTTTGCTCAACGATGGCCTCAATTTCTTTTTCAGTAATGAGTGGAATATCTTCCTCGCTGATAGTTGCCTTTTGCATCTCCTTGTACTTAGCAATTTGGTCACGGAAATAGGCTGCTTTTTCATAGTCCTCATCCCGTGTAGCTTGTGCCTTACGATTTTCGGCATCAATCAGGCGTTGGTCAATTTCCTTTGGATCAATAAAGTTGAGGGCCAAATTCATTTTTGAACCAGCTTCATCCAGAAGGTCAATAGCCTTGTCTGGTAGGAAACGGTCTTGAATGTAGCGGTTGGACAGTACTGCGGCCGCTTCGATAGCAGCATCAGAGTATTTAACATGATGGTAATCCTGGTATTTATTTTGGATACCTTTGAGAATGGTAATGGTTTCTTCGACACTTGGTTCTTCAACTTTTACAGGTTGCATACGGCGTTCTAGGGCGGCATCTTTTTCGATAATACGGTACTCGCTGAGCGTTGTTGCACCGACTAGCTGCATTTCACCACGTGCGAGGGCTGGTTTGAGGATATTGCCTGCATCCATGTTACCATCGCCTGCAGAGCCAGCACCGACAATTTCGTGAATCTCGTCAATAAAAAGAATGATTTCGCGACGATTACGGATTTCTTCCATGAGTTTTTGCATGCGTTCTTCAAATTGTCCACGGATACCTGTTCCTTGTACGAGGCTGACAACATCCAGACGAATGACTTCCTTGTCTCGTAATTTCTGTGGGACATCGCCATCGACAATTTTTTGAGCCAAGCCTTCAACAACCGCTGTTTTACCTACACCAGGCTCACCGATAAGAACAGGGTTGTTTTTTGTACGACGGTTGAGAATTTCGATGACACGGGTAATTTCTTGATCGCGACCGATTACTGGCTCAATATCCCCACGACGGGCAATTTCGGTAACGTTGATACCAAATTCTTCAAGGAGCCCATTTGGTTGTTGGGGTTGTTGCGGAGGAGGGGTCTGTCCACCACGTCCATTATGCCCACCGGCTTGAGTGGGAGGAGTCTGTTCGCGATTTTTTCCAGCAGGGGTATTGCCAGGATAGCCACCTAGGTGATTGAAAAATTCACTAAAGGGATCCATATTGTTAGGATTTGTTAAATCTCCCAACCCACGTAGGATGGCATTATTAGGGTCTGTTTTCATGATTTGGTAGCAGTTGTGACAGAGGTCTACCTGCTGCTGTTTACCGTTTAAGTTGGTGTAGAGATGGATCGTTGCGTCGTTGATATTACAATTTTTGCAGAGCATAATTCTACCTCTTTCTGTGAAAAAATGTGACCTATTGTTAAATAGTCAAAAAAGGTCAATTCTAGCTTTATTATAACAAGATTCATAGAAAAATCAAGAAACTGCTACGCTTGGAAAAACTTTCTATGAAAAATAGGGCGATAGGAAGAAAATAGGGAAAAAATAAGACTTTTTTGGCAATATGTGGTAAAATATTCCTATAAAAAGGATTAGGAGAACGAATATGGAATCACATTTGGTGAGAATTATCAATCGTCTGGAAGCTATGGCTAATGACGGCGGTACGTTGAAACGTAATTTCGAACGTGATGGTATTGTTGTTGCAGAAGTGGCTTATAGCTATGACGAGGAAAATGGTTCAGTATTTACCTTGCGTGATGTTGCTGCTCGTGAAACGTACGCGTTTGACAGCATCGACTTGATTGCAATGGAAATCTATGAGCTATTGTACTAAGAAGAAGTGAGAGGCACCTAAGGGTGCTTTTTTCTTGTGTAAATTGAATATTATAAATAAAAGTATTGCATAAATATTCAAAAATGGTATAATAGACTCTAAATGACAGAATTGGAGTAAGATGAATGAATTTTTCTTTTTTGCCTGAGTATTGGGCTTATTTTAATTATGGGGCAATTGTTACCCTCATTATTGCATTTTTCTCAGTATTTTTTGGTAGTATTTTAGGTGTGTTGCTTGCCTTTGCTCAGCGTAGTAAGTATAAAGTTTTAGCTTGGACTGCCAATATCTATGTCTGGATTTTCCGTGGGACACCGATGATTGTCCAGATTATGATTGCTTTTGCGATGACACATTTTGTAGCACCAACTTTTCAGCTAGGAATTTTGACGGTTGATTTGACGCGCTTGATTCCAGGTATCATTGTTATTTCGATGAACTCGGGTGCCTATGTATCTGAAACTGTTCGTGCAGGTATTAATGCTGTACCAAAAGGACAGCTGGAAGCAGCTTATTCGCTTGGTATTAGACCAAAGCAGGCGATGCGTTACGTTATCATGCCACAGGCTATCAAGAATATTCTTCCAGCCTTGGGAAATGAATTTGTGACTATTGTTAAGGATAGTTCACTTTTGTCAACCATCGGTGTGATGGAATTATGGAACGGTGCTCAGACAGTTCAATCCACTTCTTATATTCCTTTAACACCACTTGTATTTGCAGCGAGCTATTATCTAATTATGACAACGGTGCTAACAGTGATTATTCAGTCGTTTGAGAAAAAGTTGAACAAGGGAGGGCAGTTCCATGTCTAATGCGATTATTTCTATCAAGGATTTACATAAGTACTTCGGAAAGAATGAGGTTCTAAAAGGAATTGATTTAGATATTCAACAAGGTCAGGTGGTTGTTATTATCGGTCCATCTGGGTCAGGGAAATCGACTTTCTTACGTACAATGAACCTCTTAGAAGTGCCAACCAAGGGAACTGTTACATTTGAAGGTGTTGATATTACTGACAAGTCAAATGATATTTTCAAGATGCGTGAAAAGATGGGAATGGTTTTTCAACAGTTCAATCTTTTTCCAAATATGACGGTATTAGATAATATTACTTTATCACCTATTAAGACAAAGGGAATTGCAAAGGATGAGGCTGAGAAGAAGGCTAAGGAATTACTTGAAAAGGTAGGATTGCCAGATAAGGCAAATGCCTATCCGCAAAGCCTTTCAGGTGGTCAGCAACAACGGATCGCTATTGCACGTGGTCTGGCCATGGACCCAGATGTCCTACTTTTTGATGAACCGACCTCTGCACTAGACCCTGAAATGGTTGGTGAAGTTCTTGCTGTAATGCAGGATTTGGCCAAGTCAGGGATGACCATGGTTATCGTGACTCATGAGATGGGATTTGCGCGTGAGGTAGCTGACAGGGTTATCTTTATGGATGGCGGTGTCATTGTGGAGGATGGAACGCCTGAAGAAGTCTTTGAACATACCAAGGAAGAACGGACCAAGGATTTCTTGTCTAAGGTCTTGTAATATAGTCGAATGAATTAGCTTTCAGACAAGGAACTGAGGCGCAGGCTGTACTAAAGTACGGCAAGTCGAAAGTGACGATGTATCAAAGTTAATTCAAATGACTGTAAATCAACAAATAAGTACGACTCCGACATTGTTCGGAGTTTTTTGCTATATGCTATATTCTACTTTGGACAAGTATAGTCAGTCGGAGAATTTTAGGGTATAATAGAAAAAACAAAAGGAGTGTAGGTATGACAGTCATTGATGGGAAAGCACTAGGTGTAAAATTGCAGGCTGCCTTGGCGGAGAAAACTGCTCGATTAAAAGAAGAAAAGGGGTTGGTACCAGGTCTTGTAGTTATTTTAGTTGGCGAAAATCCTGCTAGTCAGGTTTATGTACGGAATAAGGAGCGGTCAGCTCTAGCTGCTGGATTCAAGAGTGAGGTTGTTCGCGTTCCAGATACGATTTCTGAGTCAGACTTGTTGGATTTGATTGAGCGCTATAATCAGGATGATGAATGGCATGGTATTTTGGTGCAATTGCCCTTACCAGCCCATATCAGCGAGGAGAAGGTCTTGTTGGCTATTGACCCAGATAAGGATGTGGATGGTTTTCATCCGACTAACATGGGGAAATTCTGGTCAGGTCATCCTGTCATGATTCCATCTACTCCAGCAGGAATTATGGAAATGTTCAAGGAATATCAGATTGAGCTGGAAGGGAAGTCAGCTTTAGTTATTGGTCGTTCTAATATTGTTGGTAAACCGATGGCACAGCTGCTATTGGATGCCAATGCTACTGTAACGATTGCGCATTCTCGTACCAAAAACTTGCCAGAGCTTGCTCGTCAGGCCGATATTCTTGTTGTTGCCATTGGTCGTGGTCATTTTGTGACCAAGGAATTTGTTAAGCCAGGTGCAGTAGTGATTGACGTGGGCATGAACCGTGATGAAAATGGCAAACTGATTGGGGATGTCAAGTATGATGAGGTAGCAGAAGTTGCTAGTCATATTACCCCAGTTCCAGGTGGTGTTGGTCCGATGACTATTACAATGTTGATGGAACAGACCTATGAAGCTTGTGTTAGAAGAGCAAAATAATTATCTGAAATATCAGCTATGTGGTGTAGCTGGTATTTTTTATTTTGGGAGTGGGAAGCCGAAATCAGAGAAGTGGTACTGGGCTTGAGCCCAATGTCATTAAGTTAAGCATTTAAACAATTAAAGGAACTATTCCCGTCTGAGCAGTTTATGACCAAACGGG
>NZ_ASCA01000066.1 GCF_002760245.1 Streptococcus suis YS161
ATCTGGCCTAATCAACTGTGCGGGGGTGGGAAGACGAACTCTTTTTATCTTGGTCGAGTTCTTTCCCACTCCCTATTTCCAACTTCAAACACTCCACTGGATTGTTTGAACTCGCCTTGCCTGATTTTGTAAAAGTGACTTGCTTTGCAAGTATTATCTCCCACCTTGCACAGTCCATTGACTGTGCAAGCAATCTGGGGGATACGAATAGTCCAGTGGACTATTCGTACCTGAGCCTGAAAACAAAAAAGCGAAGTACATCAGCTGGTCACCTAGAAATAAGAAAGCATTGAGTTACGCCTGCGGCTTTTGATGAGTCTGGGCAAAAAGTCCAGGACCACTACTCAGAGTTCGTGTCAACATCTCAGCGCAGTGGTTGATTGGCAGATTTGTTCGTGTTTTGCACTCCAAATCTGGCCTCTACGACTGATGCGAACAGAGTTCGCCTTATCTCCAACCTCAAACTGTCTCCCAGACAGTTTGAGCTGTGCGGGGGTGGGAGTGAAACAGTCTGGGGATAGACTGTTTCAGCTCAACAACTAGAAATAAAGACTTGTTGACGAACTCTTTTTATCTTGGTCGAGTTCTTTCCCACTACCTTTGTCCCCAGTCTCCAACTATCTCCCAGATAGTTGGAGCGAGTACTAAAAGTAAACTAAAAGACTATAATGAGGCTGGTCAAAAAGTCCAATACTCAATGAAAATCAAAATTATCCGTTGTCAACTTGCCTTGATGAACTCCAGTTCTATCTTCGACTCCTAGGCTACTTTTGATTTTCATTGAGTATAAAAAAATAAAAAATAGCTTAGAATTGCATCGTCAGAAACGTTGATTCTAAGCTATTTTTGTTTATTCAAATTTTAATTGGTACTCAATGAAAATTAAAATCAGACTAGCTCCAATGGAGCTTGACACTCATCAAATCAAGTCAACAACGTCTGGTTTTGATTTTCGAAGAGTATGAAGAGGGAACTGACCTACCTCGTTGTGATTATTGCTCGTTAAAAAAAGCTTCATAGAGTGCGTGCAGGGCGCGTTTCTTTTCTTCGGTTTTGACAACGAACATAACAGAAACTTCACTGGCTCCCTGTGAAATCATTGCCAAGTTGACATTTTGTTTAGAGAGGGCAGTGGTAGCGGTAGCTGTTACACCGACATGGCTCTTCATATTTTCACCAACAATCATGATAATAGATAAACCATGTTCGATTTCGGCCTTGTCAACTTCCATTTTCGTATTGAGTTGACGAAGGATCTCTTCTTCCTTGATAGGAGTCAATTCACGCTCACGGACTACGATGGATAAATCGTCAATCCCGGTCGGCATGTGCTCCCAGCGAATATTGAGATCTTCGAGAATTTGCAACACCTTGCGACCAAAACCAACTTCACGGTTCATCAAGTATTTGGACAAGTTAATGCTGACAAAACCATCGTCTGCAGCAATACCGACAACAGGAACTGTTTGCTCGGTATGTTTGTGTACAATTCGGGTACCAGGGTGAGTTGGGTTATTGGTGTTTTTGATAACCAATGGAATTCGTCCGCGATAGGCAGGAAGGAGGGCTTCATCGTGGAGGACGGAGAAACCTGCATAAGCTAATTCTCGCATTTCACGATAGGTCAATTCTTTGATTGAATGTGGATTTTTAATGATACCAGGATGGGCAGCAAAAATACCATCGACATCTGTAAAGTTTTCATAGAGGTCAGCCTTGACCCCGGCAGCAATGATGGAACCTGTAATGTCCGATCCACCTCGTGAGAAGGTACAAATCTGGTTATCAACAGTTACACCGAAGAATCCTGGAATAATGAGTACTTCATCTGTATCACGAAGCTCTTCGATTTTGTCATAACTTGAAGGCAAAATGCGAGCATTTCCTGGTTCGGAGCTGACAACAATACCAGCTTTTTTAGGATGGACATAGCGTGCAGGCAATCCTCTGTGAGTAAAATATTCGGCAATCAATTTGGCATTATTATCTTCACCAGCTGCTAAGAATGCGTCGTAAAGGAATTCGTTATCATCAATTGGTAGGCTGGCCAAAGAGATGATGCTGTCTGCGATTTTCTTCATGCTGTTAGCTGTGAAACCAAGTTCGTCAACCATTGCCTGATAACGGTTGATGATCCATTCTTGACTGGCAGTCACATCTTTTCCGTTAACATATTCTTTATAATATTTAATCAACGCATCAGTAACTTTAGTATCCTCGGCATTGCGTTTTCCAGGTGCAGACACCACAACAAAGCGACGTTCTGAATCAGATTGAACAATATTGAAAACTTTTTCTAACTGTCCAGCTGAAGCAAGTGAGCTTCCCCCAAATTTAATAACTTTCATTCTCATCTCCTTGGATATTTTTTTCTATTATAGCAGAATGATATAAAATTGTCAGTATGTTCAGACAAATCTTGCCAAGAATTTTATCGAAAAACGAACAAGAGACAAGTATGAAAATTTCAGAAAAACATTTTTTTCTTTCAACTGTGTTACAATTAAAGGAATAGGAGGCGATTATGGTAAAAGCAATTATTTTCGACATGGATGGTGTACTTTTTGACACAGAAACATTCTATTTTCAGCGTCGAGCGGATTTTTTAGCGACAAAAGGTTTGTCGGTTGATCATTTGGCTCCATCTATATTTGTCGGTGGAAGGGCTAGTCAAATTTGGCAACGGATTTTAGGGGATGATTATGATAACTGGGATGTCCCTGCCTTGGAAGAAGAATATCGTGTGTATAAAGAAAAGCGACCAACCCCTTATGCAGAGAGGATTTTTCCTGAAGTTAAAGCGGTATTGGAGAGACTAACTATCCAAGGTATTCCTGTAGTTTTGGCTTCAAATACCGACCGTTCAGAAATCGAACGTGCTCTACTAGATGCTGGTATACGCTCTCATTTTAGTCATATTTTCTCAGCGATGGATTGTGAGGCCCCAAAACCAGATCCTACAGTTTATATGAAAGCAGCTAGTGCAACAGGAGTAGCTAAATCGGACATTTTAGTATTTGAAGATAGTGCGAAAGGGATTGAAGCGGCTAAAAAAGCAGGTTTGACAGTTTGGGCTATTCGAGACCAGCATTATGGAATTGATCAGTCGAAAGCAGACAAATTGATAGACAATCTTGAAGAGGCCTTTGACTTACTGCGATTTTAAGAAATATGATATTGTAGTCCAAGTATCAGTTCTCGTGAAAAATGGTATTTCTAGCTCAGAATCCAGTTAGATTTTCCAAAAGTGTCAACGTGAAAAAATGAAAGTTGTAAATTAAACTTAGAGCCTATAATTTACAGTTCAGACTTGTATATTGAGGTTGTTTTTTCAAAATACAGTCAGTATTTCCCGCAAAAACTACTTTGATGAGTGAAAAAGCCAAGGCGCTTTGCGTGTGAATATAGGTTCTTAGACACGTTATTTTCTAGCATATCTAAATTTTATATTGCGATGATAGCCCCCATCTTTTTCGGATGTCACACTTTCCTTGCTAGAAAAAAAGTGACAATTATAAAAACTGTGTTACAATGGAAAGCAAGAATTTGAAGTTTGATATTCAAATCTTTTAATTGTCAAACTATTTTGAAGGGAGCAAGGGAATGGTCTACCAAACAATTCGTTATGAAGTAATTGATTCCGTAGCGATTCTAACTTTAAACAGACCGGAAGTGGCAAATGGTTTTAATATTCCTATGTGTGAAGAAATCTTAGAAGCAATCCGCCTTGCAGAAGGGGATGCCTCCGTCAAAATTTTACAAATTCAAGCACAGGGTTCCATTTTCTCCGTGGGTGGAGATTTAGTTGAGATGAAGCGTGCGGTTGATGATGATGATATTGCTTCTTTAGTAAAAATAGCAGAGCTGGTGAATGATATTTCGTTTGCGATGAAGAAATTGTCTAAAGTAGTCATTATGGTGACAGATGGGGCAGTGGCTGGAGCCGCGGCTAATATGGCAGTGGCAGCTGATTTTGTTATTGCCTCCAGCAAGACAAAATTCATCCAAGCCTTTGTAGGCGTTGGACTTGCGCCGGATGCGGGGGGGCTCTTTCTACTGAGTCGTGCTATTGGGGCTAATCGTGCTAGTCACTTGGCGATGACTGGAGAGGGCTTATCAGCGGATAAGGCTTTAGAATATGGGATTGTTTATAAATTGGCAGAGCCAGAAAAACTAGAAAAGACAGTTGCCCAGGTCATAAAAAAACTCTTGCGAGGCTCAGTAAACTCTTATGCAGCAATCAAACAACTGACATGGGAAAGCCAATTTAAAGACTGGGAGTCTTATCGCCGATTAGAGCTAGATTTGCAAGAAACATTGGCCTATAAAGAGGATTTTAAAGAGGGAGTTCGAGCGCATGCAGAACGACGTAGACCAGTGTTTACGGGAGATTAATTTTTAAATTAGTAAAAAAATATTTGACAATCAAAGTTTTATGGTTTATACTTTGACTATCAAAGTAAAGGAGGCCTGTTTTGGAAGATCCAAAAGTAAATGAATATCTAACGGCCATTTTTAACAATGTGTTGGTGATTGAAGAAACAAGTCTGCGTAGTAGCCGATTCAATGATATTTCGATTAAGGAAATGCACACGATTGATGTGATAGGAAGTATTGATGGAGCTACTCCGAGTGATGTTGCTCGGACTTTGATGGTAACCTTAGGTACTGTTACAACTAGCTTGAACAATTTGGAAAGAAAAGGATATGTTGAGCGTATTCGTTCGACCAAAGATCGGCGAGTTGTTCATCTCTATCTGACCAAAAAAGGTCGACTGGTCTATCGTTTACATCAACGATTTCACAATGAAATGGTGAAACAGATTACAGATGGTATGGATGATGCAGAGTATCAGGTAATGAAGAAAGGACTCATGAAACTCTATCACTTCTTGGAGGATTTGAAATGAGAAACCATGCTAAAATCAGTCAGGTGGCCCACAATCTTCCGAAGAAGATTGTGACCAATGATGATTTGGCTCAACGAATGGAGACCAGTGATGAGTGGATTCGTAGCCGTACAGGTATCGGTCAACGACACATTGTTACTGGAGAGACGACGAGTGATTTGGCTAGTCAAGTGGCTAGAAAATTACTGGAAAAGTCTCAGCTAGATGCTAGTGAAATTGATTTCATCATCGTAGCAACGATTACTCCAGATGCTTCAATGCCATCTACGGCAGCTATGGTTCAAGCGGCAATTGGCGCGAAAAAGGCTTTCGCCTATGATCTCGTTGCAGCTTGTTCAGGATTTGTTTTTGCGCTATCAACAGCGGAAAAATTACTTGCTTCAGGAGTCTATAAGAGAGGACTTGTCATTGGTGCAGAGACCCTATCTAGGTCTGTCGACTGGTCAGATCGATCAACGGCTGTTTTATTTGGAGATGGTGCTGGAGGAGTTTTGCTGGAAGCGTGTGAACAACCGAGCTTTTTAGCAGAAATCTTGCGAACGGATGGCGGTCGAGGTGCGAGTCTGACAGCAGGGATAGACCAGAAAGAGACGCCATTCTCGACACAAAGTCGTCAACAACCCTTTATCCAAATGGAGGGTAGAGCTATATTTGAATTTGCGACTAGAGATGTTACGGCAACCATGGCAGAGCTGCTAGAACAAGCTGATATGACTGTGGATTGCGTTGATTATTTCTTGCTCCACCAAGCCAATATACGTATCCTGGATAAGATGGCTCGTAAATTGGGAGTGGCGCGTGAAAAATTTCCAGCAAATATGGATAAATATGGCAATACCAGCGCAGCAAGTCTTCCTATTCTCTTATCAGAATGTGTAGAGAGCGGAATGTTGCGATTGGATGGAAGCCAGACTGTTCTCATGGCTGGTTTCGGTGGAGGCCTCACATGGGGAACTCTACTCTTACAACTTTAGTTAATCCCTTGCCCTAGGCAAGATTAAAATATTTTATTTTCCAAAAGGAGACACATATCATGGCAGTATTTGAAAAAGTACAAGAAATCATCGTTGAAGAATTGGGTAAGGATGCTGAAGAAGTAACCCTTACAACAACTTTTGAAGATTTGGACGCAGATTCATTGGATCTTTTCCAAGTTATCTCTGAAATCGAAGATGCATTCGACATCCAAATCGATACTGAAGAAGGTTTGACAACTGTAGGCGATTTGGTTGCCTACGTTGAAGAAAAAACAAAATAATGACTGTTAAGGAAAGTGCTATTTAGCATTTTTCTTAAATTAAATACTTTGATAATCAAAACGTTGAAATATCAAAGTATTTATTAAGTGAGGGCTTTGCCCTCGCTTGTTTGGCTAATTATTTGATGTTCAAATGATTAGGTAAGCAAAGAAAGATTGAGGGAAATATGAAAACAAAGATTACAGAATTATTGAACATTGATTACCCGATTTTCCAAGGTGGTATGGCCTGGGTAGCTGATGGAGATTTGGCTGGTGCTGTTTCAAATGCTGGTGGTCTGGGTATCATCGGCGGAGGAAATGCTCCAAAAGAAGTCGTTAAGGCGAATATTGACAAGGTGAAGTCTATCACAGACAAACCTTTCGGTGTCAATATCATGCTTTTGTCTCCTTTTGCGGATGACATTGTTGACTTGGTCATCGAAGAAGGTGTGAAAGTCGTTACCACAGGAGCAGGAAATCCAGGTAAGTATATGGAGCGTCTCCATGCTGCAGGGATTACAGTTATTCCTGTTGTACCAAGTGTGGCTCTTGCGAAACGCATGGAAAAATTAGGGGTAGATGCTGTTATTGCTGAAGGTATGGAAGCCGGAGGCCATGTTGGTAAATTGACCACCATGACCTTGGTTCGTCAGGTTGTTGAAGCTGTATCCATTCCTGTTATCGCAGCAGGTGGTATTGCAGATGGTGCAGGTGCAGCGGCAGCCTTTATGTTGGGAGCAGAAGCGGTGCAAGTTGGAACTCGTTTTGTAGTAGCTACAGAGTCCAACGCCCATCAGGCTTATAAGGAAAAAGTTTTAAAAGCTAAGGATATTGATACAACTGTATCTGCTTCTATTGTTGGACATCCTGTGAGAGCTATCAAGAATAAGTTGTTATCTGCTTATGCAGCTGCAGAGAAAGATTTCTTGGCAGGTAAAATTTCGGCAGATGCTATTGAAGAACTTGGTGCGGGAGCACTCCGCAATGCAGTTGTTGATGGTGATGTAATAAATGGTTCCGTGATGGCTGGTCAAATTGCTGGTCTAGTTTCTAAAGAAGAATCTTGTGAAGATATTTTGAAAGACATCTATTATGGAGCAGCCAAAGTGATTAGAGATGAGGCAAGTCGTTGGGCTTCCGTTGGAGAATAAGATGACAAAAACAGCCTTTTTATTTGTAGGTCAGGGGGCCCAGACACTTGGTATGGCCCGTGACCTCTATGAGACTTATCCCATTGTCAAGGAAACTTACGACCAGGCTAGTCAGATTCTGGGTTATGATGTGCGGGACTTGATTGACCATCGGGAAGACGAGCTCAACCAGACCCGCTATACCCAGCCTGCGATTTTGACAACCTCACTTGCCATTTATCGTTTGTTGGCAGAAAAAGGGATAAAACCCGACATGGTGGCTGGTTTGTCCTTGGGAGAATATGCAGCCTTGGTTGCCTCCGGTGCCTTGGCCTTTGAAGATGCCATTGCCTTGATTGCCAAACGGGGTGAGTTTATGGAAACGGCTGCGCCAGCAGGGACTGGTAAGATGGTCGCTGTCCTTAATGCAGATGTCAGCTTGATCGAAGAGGTCTGTTCATCTGTTACCTCTGGGATTGTTTCTCCAGCCAACTACAACACACCAGCCCAAATCGTTATCGGTGGCGAGGTGGCTGCAGTGGATGAGGCGGTTGAAGCCTTGAAGGTGACGGGAGTCAAACGCATGATTCCCCTCAATGTGTCGGGGCCTTTCCACACGGCTCTCTTGCGTCCAGCTTCGGAGCAATTGGCTCAGGCCTTGGAGCAGGTGGAATTTTCGGACTTCCAAGTAGAGTTGGTCGGTAATACGGAAGCCAAGGTCATGAAAAAAGAGGACATCAAGTCCCTCTTGACCCGTCAAGTGATGGAACCAGTCCGTTTTTATGAGTCAATCGCAACCATGCAGGAAGCTGGTGTGACCAAATTTATCGAAATCGGTCCAGGAAAGGTCTTGGCAGGCTTTATCAAGAAAATTGATAAGACAGCTGAGGTGGTGACAGTAGAAGATGTGGCAAGTCTAGAAGGCTTGTTGACTAGCCAATAAGGAGAAATCATGGAACTTACCAAAAAAAATGTGTTTGTGACAGGTTCAAGTCGTGGAATCGGCTTGGCCATTGCCCATAAGTTTGCAAGCCTTGGTGCCAATGTGGTGCTGAATGGTCGTGGTCAGCTGGGGCAGGACTTGCTGGATAGCTTTTCAAGCTACGGTGTCAAAGTGGTGGCGATTTCAGGCGATATTTCCAGCTCGGCAGATGCCAAACGAATGGTAGCTGAGGCAGTTGAGGCTCTTGGTAGCGTCGATATCTTGGTCAATAATGCAGGGATTACCAAAGACGGTATGGCCTTGCGAATGACGGAAGAAGATTTCGAGAGCGTTTTGAGTATCAATCTAACAGGGACCTTTAACATGACCCAGGCTGTTTTGAAACCGATGACCAAGGCACGTGAAGGGGCTATTATCAACCTTTCCAGTGTGGTCGGTTTGACAGGGAATGCTGGGCAGGCCAACTATGCCGCTTCTAAGGCAGGTGTGATCGGCTTTACAAAATCTATTGCCCGTGAAGTCGCTAGTCGCAATGTTCGTGTCAATGCTATCGCACCAGGCTTTATTCAGTCCGACATGACAGATGTTCTGTCTGACAAAATCAAGGATGCCATGTTGGGGAAAATTCCGATGAAACGCTTTGGCTTGACGGAAGAAGTAGCGGATGTAGCTGTGTTCTTGGCGAAGCAAGAATACCTAACTGGACAAGTGATTGCCATTGACGGCGGCTTGACCATGCAATAATCCAGTCTTCCAGTTTATCTTTTATTACTTCGACGAGCGAGGAAACTTCGTTTCCAGATTTCCAGCTTCAAACAATTTATTGGATTGTTTGAACTCGCTTTGCCGTACTAACGGAGCGGTACTTACTATCGTAAGTACGATTTCCCATCTTCAATAGTCCAGTGGACTATTGAAGATGTCTGCAGCTTGTTGAAATGAACTTTGTTCGTAGTACTAAAAGCAAACTGAAAGACTGCAATGACGCACTTTGAATTCAATATTGTTTTGTGTGTTGTTTTAAGAGAGGTTTGAAAATGACAAAATTAAATCGTGTAGTAGTAACAGGCTATGGTCTGACATCGCCAATTGGCAATACGCCAGAGGAATTCTGGGATAGCCTGGTCAATGGTAAGATTGGAATCGGAAAGATTACCAAGTTTGATACCAGTGAATACTCTGTTCATAATGCTGCGGAAATAAAGGATTTTCCTTTTGACAAATACTTTGTTAAAAAAGATACTAACCGCTATGACAATTACTCCCTCTATGCTCTCTATGCAGCTCGTGAGGCAGTAACCAATGCTGGTCTGGATACAGAAGCGGTTGACAGCGACCGTTTCGGTGTTATCTTGTCAACTGGGATCGGTGGGATTTTGGAAATCGAAGAGCAGGTTGCTCGCATGAACGAAAAAGGACCAAAACGGATTCGTCCGATGGCACTTCCAAAAGCTCTTCCAAATATGGCGGCTGGAAATATTGCCATGCAGGTTGGAGCCAATGGTGTCTGCAAGTGTGTCATCACAGCCTGTGCTTCGTCAAATGATGCCTTGGGTGAAGCCTTCCGAGAAATCAAGTTTGGCTTCCAAGATGTTATGCTGGCAGGTGGTTCAGAAGCGGCTATTACGCCTTTTGCCATCGGTGGTTTCCAGGCTTTGACAGCAATGTCGACAACTGAGGACCCAGAACGTGCTTCTATTCCCTTTGACAAGGACCGCAATGGTTTTGTCATGGGAGAAGGGGCTGCTGTCTTGGTCTTGGAAAGTTTGGAACACGCAGAAGCGCGTGAGGCAACCATCTTGGCTGAAATCGTTGGTTATGGAAATACCTGCGATGCCCACCACATGACCTCTCCACACCCAGAAGGTTTGGGGGCCATTAAAGCTATGAAATTGGCGATTTCAGAGGCCGGTTTGGAGCCAGCTGATATTGACTATATCAATGCCCATGGCACTTCGACACCGGCTAATGAAAAAGGGGAAAGCCAAGCTATCGTATCTGTCTTCGGCAAGAACACGCCAGTTTCTTCCACCAAGTCCTTTACAGGTCACTTGTTGGGGGCAGCGGGTGCCGTTGAAGCAGCAGCTGTTATTGAGGCGATGCGTCATTCTTACGCACCAAAGACAGCAGGTACGACGGAGTTGTCTGACTATATCGAGGCGGATGTCATCTTCGGTCAAGGTCGTGACATGGAAATCCGTCATGCCATTTCAAATACATTTGGCTTTGGAGGTCACAACTCGGTGATTGCTTTCAAACGTTGGGAGGCTTAAGTGAATATTACAGAAATAAAGGACTTGATGAGTCAGTTTGACCAGTCAAGTTTGCGAGAATTTTCATATAGCAATGCTGGGGAAACCTTGCATTTCAGTAAAAACCAGCAGGCGACAGCGGCTCCGAGTCCAATCGTAGAAGCTCCGCTTGCTCCAGTAGTTACAGCGAACCCAGCACCTGTACAGGCAGTTGAGACGAGTGAGGGAACTCCAGTAGAAGTTAACTCAAGTCCCGTAGCAGAGGGTGCGGTAGTGGAAAGTCCGCTTGTTGGAGTGGCCTATTTGTCACCAGCCCCTGACAAGCCAGCCTTTGTAGCAGTCGGCGATACGGTCAAAAAAGGGCAGACCCTCATGATTATCGAAGCCATGAAGGTCATGAACGAAGTGCCAGCTGATCGTGATGGTGTGGTCGCAGAGATTTTGGTGGCCAACCAGGACGTTGTAGAATTTGGACAAGGATTGGTACGCATCAAATGATTGATATTTTGAAAATTAAAGAGGCTCTTCCTCATCGCTACCCTATGCTCCTGGTCGATCGTGTCCTTGAAGTATCGGAAGATGAGATTGTCGCCCTTAAAAATGTGACCATTAACGAGCCCTTCTTCAACGGGCATTTCCCAGACTATCCTGTCATGCCAGGTGTTCTTATCATGGAGGCTTTGGCACAAACCGCAGGTGTCTTGGAGTTGTCCAAGGAAGAAAACAAGGGCAAGCTGGTCTTTTATGCCGGCATGGATAAGGTTAAATTTAAGAAGCAAGTTGTACCTGGTGACCAGTTGATTATGACAGCTAAATTTATCAAACGCCGTGGAACCATTGCGGTCGTTGAAGCAAAGGCAGAGGTGGACGGAAAACTGGCTGCGTCGGGGGTACTAACCTTTGCCATTGGAAATTAGTATCTAAAGGAGATAGGATTCATCATGTTTGAGAAGATTTTGATTGCCAATCGTGGTGAGATTGCGGTGCGGATTATTCGTGCGGCCAGAGAGCTTGGGATTGCGACCGTGGCTGTCTATTCAGAGGCTGACAAGGAAGCTCTCCACACCATGTTGGCAGATGAGGCTGTCTGTATCGGTCCGGCCCGTTCGACAGACTCCTATCTCAATATGCAGGCAGTCATCTCGGCGGCTGTTGTGACAGGTGCCCAGGCCATTCATCCTGGCTTTGGATTTTTGAGTGAAAACTCTAAATTCGCCACCCTCTGTGAAGAGGTCGGTATCAAATTTATCGGGCCTTCTGGGACGGTCATGGATACCATGGGCGATAAAATCAATGCCCGAGCAGAGATGATTAAGGCTCAAGTGCCTGTTATTCCAGGATCAGACGGTGAAGTCTTAACTAGCCAAGAAGCTCTTGCAATCGCTGAGAAAATTGGGTACCCTGTCATGCTCAAAGCATCGGCAGGAGGTGGCGGTAAGGGGATTCGTAAGGTGGAAAAAGCTGAAGACCTAGTGCCTGCCTTTGAATCAGCTTCCAGTGAGGCCAAGGCAGCCTTTGGAAACGGAGCCATGTATATGGAGCGTGTTGTCTATCCAGCCCGGCATATCGAGGTGCAGATTTTGGCGGACCAACACGGCCATGTCATCCATCTAGGAGAACGGGATTGTTCCCTTCAGCGTAACAATCAAAAGGTTTTGGAAGAAGCTCCATCTATCGCTATTGGTCAGACCATGCGGGACCGTATCGGTCAAGCAGCAGTGCGGGCTGCCCAGTCAGTTGGTTATGAAAATGCGGGGACCATTGAGTTTCTCTTGGATGAAGCCAAGGGCGAATTTTACTTCATGGAAATGAACACACGGGTGCAGGTGGAACACCCTGTTACCGAATTTGTCACTGGTGTGGATATTGTCAAGGAGCAAATCAAGATTGCGGCTGGTCAGGAACTCAGTGTCCGACAAGAAGATGTGAAGATTACTGGTCATGCCATTGAATGCCGGATCAATGCTGAAAATCCAGCCTTTAACTTTGCCCCAAGTCCAGGTAAGATTTCCAACCTCTACCTGCCAAGTGGCGGCGTTGGTCTGCGTGTGGATTCGGCAGTTTATCCAGGCTACACCATTCCGCCATATTATGATTCTATGATTGCCAAGGTTATCGTGCATGGGGAAAATCGTTTTGAAGCCCTGATGAAGATGCAGCGAGCCCTCTACGAATTGGAAATTGACGGAGTGGTGACCAATACAGACTTCCAGCTGGACTTGATTTCCGACAAGCGAGTGGTGGCAGGTGACTACGATACTGCCTACCTCATGGAAGAATTTTTACCCCGCTATCAGGAAGAATTAAAAAAGTAAATTAGGAGAATGCTATGGCTTTGTTTCGCAAAAAGGACAAATATATCCGCATCAATCCCAATCGTTCGCGGATAGAGTCAGCACCTCAAGCAAAGCCAGAGGTGCCAGATGAACTCTTTTCCAAATGCCCAGCTTGTAAGGAAATCCTCTACAAGAAGGACTTGGGACCAGAGAAAACCTGTCAACACTGTTCCTATAATTTTCGGATTACGGCCCAGGAACGCTTGGCTTTGACAGTGGATGAAGGCTCATTCGAGGAATTGTTTACAGGGATTGAAACCCAAAATCCCTTGGACTTTCCAAATTATCTCGAAAAACTGGCAGCCACCCGTCAAAAGACAGGCTTGGACGAGGCTGTTTTGACAGGAAAGGCGACCATCGGCGGACAACCAGTTGCCCTTGGAATCATGGATTCTCACTTTATCATGGCTTCAATGGGCACAGTGGTCGGTGAGAAAATCACTTGCCTCTTTGAGCTGGCTACTGAAGAGAAACTGCCAGTTGTCCTCTTTACCGCATCTGGTGGTGCTCGCATGCAGGAAGGCATTATGAGTCTGATGCAGATGGCCAAGATTTCGGCAGCCGTGAAACGCCATTCCAATGCTGGCCTCTTTTACCTGACGGTCTTGACAGACCCCACAACAGGAGGTGTGACAGCTAGTTTTGCCATGGAAGGTGATATTATCCTAGCTGAGCCGCAGACCTTGATTGGTTTCGCAGGACGACGGGTTATTGAGTCAACCGTTCGAGAAAATCTGCCAGACGACTTCCAGAAGGCTGAATTTTTACAAGAACATGGCTTTGTTGATGCTATTGTCAAACGCCAGGACTTGCCTGCGACCATCAGTCGCTTGCTGAGAATGCATGGAGGTGTTAGATGACCAGTGATGTAGCACGTATGATCCGTTTGGCACGTGACCAAGCTCGCCTGACCACCTTGGACTATGCCACACAGCTCTTTGATGACTTTATCGAATTGCACGGTGATCGGAATTTCCGTGATGACGAAGCTGTAGTGGGTGGCATCGGCTTTCTAGCAGGTCAGCCGGTGACAGTCATCGGTATCCAAAAAGGGAAGAATCTCCAAGACAACCTCAAACGCAACTTCGGTCAGCCCCACCCAGAAGGCTACCGCAAGGCCCTTCGTCTTATGAAACAGGCGGAGAAGTTCGGCCGTCCCGTTGTCACCTTTATCAATACTGCTGGAGCTTATCCCGGTGTTGGTGCCGAGGAACGTGGACAGGGTGAGGCAATTGCCCGCAACCTCATGGAGATGAGTGACCTCAAGGTGCCTATTATCGCTATTATCATCGGCGAGGGCGGCTCTGGTGGAGCTCTGGCTCTAGCGGTCGCAGACCAGGTCTGGATGCTGGAAAACTCCATGTATGCCGTCCTCAGTCCTGAAGGTTTCGCCTCTATCCTCTGGAAAGACGGCAGTCGGGCCATGGAAGCGGCAGAACTCATGAAGATTACCTCCTATGAGTTGGAGAAACTCCAAGTGGTCGATAGGGTGGTTTTGGAAAATGGCAGAGCGACCAAGGAAGTCTTGGCTGATATCAAGGAAAACCTCATCAGCCAGTTGGCTCAGTTACAAGCCTTGCCACTTGATGAGCTGCTCGAAAACCGCTATCAACGATTTAGAAAATACTAGGAAGACCTAGTATTTTTTGTGATATTTGATATAATAAATAAAATAGTTTCCAGGAGGTTTTCCATGTTAGTAAAAGCAGATCTATCAAACGCAGAAGAATTGCTACCTATTCAGCACCGAGCATTTGCAGCTTTGTATGAAACCTATCAGGACCAGTACAACCCTGCTATTGAAGCCATGGACTATTTCCAGTCACGCTTTGCACGACCAAATTGTAGCTATTACAAGATTATCGAGGAAGAGCACACAGTCGGCTTAGTACGGACAACAGTCGCTGAAGATGCAGACCAGGGCTGGCTAGGCTTGATTGGCATTGACCCAGACCACAGGGGAAAGGGCTATGGTCATAAGGCTATGTTAGAGTTAGAACAACTTTATCCAACGGTTAAGAGGTGGGTGCTCTGCACGGTCTTACAGGAAGCAAAGTTAGTTACTTTCTATGAGAGTCTAGGCTACAAGGCCATTAAAACCGAGCCTGAGCAGGAGGGTATGGATATGGTCTATATGGAGAAGTGGATAGGAGATTCAGATGCTTGAACAGTGTCGCAGATACCTGGATTATCAAGGGGTTCATTATTGCAAGCCTGAAAAAGCAGGAGCTTTGGCAGGCGATATGATAGCCTTAAGAAATGTAGCACAGGCAGCACGCAAGGAGTTTCAGACATTAAGTTTAGTCTTAGCTGAGCACGTCAGTCCCTTTGTGCCTGAGAGGGTCAGTCAATGGATGAATCAAGCCCAAATTTGCAGACCGCATTTTTGGACCTATTACCGTTTGCCCTCTGCCAGTCTAACGAACTCAGCTCTAGCTATTCGTCTGTATGGTAAGGGAACTGAGGCGGGGATTTCAGTAGAAGTCAGTTTTATTGAGCGAAAGAAAGTGGAGACCTCTCTGCTTCAGCAAAATCGTGTTCTGAACTGCTCGATTGCGGCACCACTTTATTACTGGGTGCAAGAGGGACAGGTATTTTATCGCCTAGATGGAACTGAGGAGAATAGGCAGAGCCTATTACAAGCCGTCGAAGCAGGACGCGTTCGAAAAGTACTGGTCAAGTATGATGTACCATTTAGAACCGTTACCTCCGGGGAGGAACTGCTGGAACGCTTGATTCAGGGCTTTTCTCTACTAGAACCCTACTTGAAGATGACACACCCCGCTGAATAATCAGTGGGGTGATGGCAACAAACATCGTAAGGGTGTTTGTTTTTTAGTGTATATTGACAAATTCATTGAATTTTTGTAAAATTGTATCATAACAACAGAACAGCTTGATTGACATTGCGTGAAATCCTATAATAGATTGAAGGCACTCTATATGATGGAGCGGAAGAGGAGAAGAGTATGGAGAAACTGAGTCAAGGTTTGGAATGGATTGGTCGGAAGATTTGGTTATTATTAAGGATTTTTGGTCTCTTAGTGCTTGCTGTCCTTCCAGATCTGATTTTGGAAGAGTCCAAATCGCAAGTCACCTTGGTAATAGTTGGGCTGATGACGCTTGGACTTTTGGTCTTTTTCTGGTGGCGGGCTGAAAAAAATGATCTGTCAGTCTGGGACCCTAACATTCTTACTTGGGACGGTCTGGCGATAGTTATATTAGCCTTTGCTATCATGCAGTTGACGGATATGCTTGGTTATTATTTGTTGGAATTGCAGGGGGCTACCACAACAGAAAACGATGCTTCGATTATAGAATTTTTGAAGGGAGTTCCTTTTGGGCTGGCACTCTTGACAACAGCATTTTTGCCAGCAATTGCAGAAGAGGTTATATTGCGGGGTTATTTCTTTAAGAAATTGTTTGGGTCGCAAGCAGTTGTTGGAATCATTGTTTCAAGTCTGCTTTTCGGAGCCCTTCATGGACCGACCGATTTTGCCTCTTGGCTGATTTATGGGGGAGGTGGCCTCATCTTTTGTATCCTCTATCATAAGACGGGCTACTTGATTTATCCTATTGCTGTCCATTTTATCAACAATGCTTGGTCGGTGGTGGCTTTCTATTATTTTCGATAAACACAAAGAAAAGACGATTCCGTTTGGAGTCGTCTTTTGCTATTGTCAGTACAAGCCTTGTCACGATAGAGATAGGAATGTCAACAAAGTCCTGATAGTGACCGCATAATTAAATCAACATCTTGGTTTTCCAACTCACGAATGATATGAAGATAGGTTTTCTGGGTCGTTGTTATGCTTGCATGACCAAGTCGTCTAGCAACACTTGCGATAGAGACCCCGGCAAATAATAAAATAGATGCATGGGTGTGTCGCAGGGCATGAATGGTGATGACAGGAAGGTTTGCACTTAGGCAACGCTTTTCAAGAATGGCATTGATGGTAGAGTTGTATATCCGCTCTTTCTTCACGAAAAGTAGGTCATCAGGTTGGGTGTGCTGCAATAAGTTGGCGAATTGGGTGCTGGTTTGCCAGTCGAGTTGGATTTTTCGAATTGAAGATTTATTTTTTGTAGGTAAAAATCCGCCGTCTCCTTTATAATTCCATGTTTTATCAATGGTCAATAGCTGTCGGTGAAAATCAAAATCTTGAGTAGTGAGAGCAAGGGCTTCGGAGAATCGAATACCTGTTTTAGCAATCAATAAGATGAGCCAATCCCAATTCAGCTCCTCTCCGAGACGTAATTCTTGTATCAACTGATGAAGTTCAAATTGGTTGAGGTATTTTGTCTTTTTCTTTCGAGGAAGTCTTCCTTTGATAATCACCTTACGTGTCGGGTCTCGTTCAATAATTCCTTCATCTACAGCATCTAAAATAGCTCCTTTCAACTGGTGATGAAAATCCATGGTTGTCTGTCGTTCATGTGTTTTAGCATAGCTGTTAATCAATTCTTGGTAACGAACCCGATTCAAATCTTCCAACAACAGACTAGGAGCTAGTCTGATAAGCCACTGCAATGTCATTCTATATTTCTTGAGAGTGACTTCTCGAATGGCTCCTTCCTTGTAAATCCGTAGCCAATTTGCATAATAGTGATGGAAAAGCTGTTTTTCTTTTGATAAGTTCATGGCAGAACCTCCTTTTTAATTTTTAAAAATTACATAATTTATTGACAGATTTCCGAGGAGATGCTATACTTATTTTAGCGAAAAAATGTAATTATGAAAAATTTCAAAGAAAGGAAAGTTATGAAACTAGAAGAATTGGCTCACTTTACGGGAGGTAGTTTACAGGTTCGCTTGGATACTACTAGCTGGGAAGATGCTAGAGACTATATCCTCTACAATCAGCAACATCATCAATTGGATGGTTATGAGGTGATAGAAGAAGTGATAGATAGTCGGACCGTGACGACAGATAGAGAAGTGACCTTGCTTGAGGAGGGAGACTTACTCTTTAGTTTACTATCGGGGAAGGCTGTTTTAGTGAGAGCAGAGCACGCAGGCTTACTCTATACACAGAACTATATCAAAATTGAACCCATTGCAAAGCTGGATAAGGTCTTCTTGCTGTATCTGATCAATGAATCCTCGGCTATTAGACGGCAGTTTTACCAAAGCTTACAGGGGAGTGAGGTAATGAAATATACAGTCAAGCAACTGAAAAGTTTACAGCTAGGCGCCTTGCCTCCTTTAGATAGTCAGCAAAAATTAGGAAAGATTTATTTAGATGGATTAGCTTTACGGCAGAAGCGGCAAGCTTATGCGCAAGGAGATTTTTTACGACTAACATATTTGTTAAAGGAGGTTTACGCACATGAATGAATTAGCATTTGAAACAGAATTGATTCAATATATTACGACAGGTACTATTACACAGCCGGAGCACCTAGAAGGTCTAGAATGGTCTGTTAGTGATTCTTCGCCCCTGTATGCAGTCAAATCTAAACTGTGGACTTATGAGCCGAGTATCAAGACAACGGAGCAATTATGGGAAAATTTTCGTAATATTCTCTGGCAACACAACCAACATCGATTGGACAAACCCTTGAGCGATACCGAGTTTGCTCAGGTCAAGCAGATTATTTCAGATCTGAAGACACCTTATGAGGCTGGCCAGTTTTTATATGGGATTAGCGGTGTTTCCGAATTGGAAATTACGCTTGATGATGGACGGCATACATTTCTGACAGTATTTGACCAACGTAAGATAGGTGGTGGGGATACTGTCTACCAAGTGGTGAACCAAATTCGTAGGGCTCCTAAAATCCCTGGACGACGAGAATGTATATTCGATACAACCTTGTTGATTAATGGCTTACCTATTATTCAGATTGAAGAGAAAAAGGATACGATAGATGTAGACAAGGCATTGAACCAAATGCATCAATATATCCAGGAACGGCAATATACGGATATTTTTTCTACCTTGCAGATTCTAGTCGCTATCGCCCCCAACAATGTTCGCTATATGGCCAATACCACTGCGGAGAAATTTAATAAGGACTTTGCTTTCCACTGGCAGCGTAAATCTGACGGTAGTAAGGTTCGGAATTGGAAAGAATTTGCGGATTCCATGCTCAGCATTCCTATGGCCCATCAGATGGCGACCAACTACATGATCTTAGACGGGACACCGCAGAAACAAATGCTGAAAGTCATGCGTCCCTATCAAGTTTACGCCACTCAGGCGGTCATTGAGGGGATAAAAAAAGTCGATTTTGAATTAGGCTGTAACAAGGTTGGTTACATCTGGCATACGACAGGCTCAGGGAAGACGATCACTAGTTTTAAAACGGCTTGGCTGGCAAGTCGAATGCCCAAGGTAGACAAGGTTGTCTTTCTAGTGGATCGTATCGCATTGACCAATCAGACTAAGGATGATTATCTGGCTTATGATCCAGAAGCTGGGGAGAATAGTTTTGGCAGTATTCGAGAAACTCAAAATACCACAGCCTTGGCACGGCAGTTGACTAGTAAGGATAGTGGGATTATCGTTACTTCTGTGCAAAAATTGGATACACTGGTGAAGAGAAAATCCTTCAAATCACCAGATAAGCATATCGTGTTTATCGTTGACGAAGCTCATCGCTCAACTGGTGGAGATAGTTTTGCAGGGATTCAAAAGGCTTTTAAGAAAGCGGCTTGGATTGGCTATACAGGAACTCCCAACTTAGATGATACAGGTGCTAGTCTGCGGACGCAAGATATTTTTGGCCCTCTTCTTCATGCCTACACTATTAAAAATGCCATTAGTGACCGCAATGTGCTAGGGTTTAAGGTGGATTTTGAGACAACCATTGATCAGGAAAAACTAAAAACAACTTACTTACCAGATTTTTATCGGCAAAAATATCCGAAGTGGACAAGTGCACAGATTGAAGAAAAGATTGCCAATCTAAGTCCGGATGATATGGATGATGCGGTGACTTCTAGCATCTATGACGAAAATCCAGAGCATGTTCGATTGGTAGTCGAAGATGTCTTCAAACACTGGGCAAATCGCTCTGGCAGTGGCCGTTACAATGCCTTATTCACCACCCACGTAGGTGGAGGCAGGGCCTCCACACCCATGGCTATGATGTATTTCCGAGAGTTTCAACGGATTAACCAACTGCATCGAGAGCAAGGAGGTCTGGTCTTGAAGGTGGGAGTGACCTTTGCATTGAATACTCAAAATAATGATAGCATGGTCGAGTCAAATACTGGTTTGCTTGAAGCTATTACGATCTATAACACAGAATTTGGGACGTCCTTTGGCTTGTCAGATGTTGCCTCTTATACAGAGGACCTGGTTAGTCGCCTTAATAGAACAGCCAAGGACAAGAACTACTTAGATTTGGTGATTGTCGTGGATCAGTTGTTGACAGGTTTCAATGCTCCTGAGCTCAATACTCTTTATGTTGACCGAACCCTAAAAGGAGCCAGTCTTATCCAGGCCTATTCTCGTACCAATCGTGTGGAGGATATGGATAAAAAACCTTTTGGACGGGTGGTCAATTACCGCTGGCCAGCTCATAATGAGAAATTGATGAATCAGGCCTTGGCCATCTATGCAGATGATAGTGCTGCCGATTTATCAGATGCGGAACAAAAAAATAACAATGAAAAAAATGGACTGGTGGCTAAGCCTTTCAAGGATGTATTTGCTGAAGTCAAACAAACGGTCGACCAATTGAGAGAGTTGACGGGTGATTTCAATGATATTCCGAAGTCTGAGAAAAAGCGTGAGGCTATGTTAGAATTGCTCCGTGCTTACAATCAAGGATTGTCTAAGCTGAAACAGTATCAGCCAGAGGAGGTTGATGGGGTGATTGAAGGATTTGATTACAATCAGCCGGACCGCTTTATTGAAAGTTTGGGAATGTCTGTAGAGGAAGAAAAACTTTTGACGACAGTCTTAGCCAACGAATTGAAACGAACCTTGGCGAAACAACAAAAAGTTAGCATTCACCAAATTGAACTCAAGATGACTCACATCAAGGAAGTGACAATTGACTACGATAAATTGACCGAACTGGTTGAGCTCTTGCTGAATCAGGTTCACGAAGAGAAGATGGTAGAAGCCGCAGCTACCAGGGATGAGTTGGATAGATTTGCAAGCGGTTTGGAAGACCTCAACTATGCTGACCAGATCCGTCAAACAGGGGATGCAATCTATCGAGGTGATTTTCCGACACAAGATATGAACTTTGCTTATCCAGTCAAGGGGATTGATAGTCAGAAGATTATCCAAGAAGCATCGCATGTTTACATTGACAAGAAGCTCTTTGCTTTCCGAATCCAATGGGGCTTGACGGAACATATCCGCAACCAAGAACTACGAGAGTTGTTGGCGAGACATCGATATGGTCAGAATGACTTGGATGATACCGGACACTTACGTACCTTGATAAAAGAAGCTAGTCGCGATTACCAGACCTGGGCAGAAGATGATGCTGTTAAAGGCTTGAGCAAGATTCAGTACCGCAATCAGTTGAGACAAGCACTATATGATTTGGCCGACGACTTGGTTGGTCAATAGGTTGCGATTTTGTTGGATGATAGCGTATAATAGAATGGAAATCGTCCGAAAAATTGCAAAAATAACTTTCAAAAATAAAACAAAAAGAAAGTAGAAAAGGAGGGACTATGACAAAAGAAAAATCAACCGTACCACGATTGCGCTTCCCTGGATTCACGGACGCTTGGAAACAGCGTAAGTTGGGGGAGGTTAGTAAAAGAGTTACTAGAAGAAATAAAGAATTGATTTCTAGTTTACCGCTAACTATTTCCGCACAACATGGATTAGTAGATCAAGAAGAGTTTTTTAATAAGCAAGTTGCAAGTAAAGATGTATCCAGTTACTATCTAATTAAGAAGGGTGAATTCGCCTATAATAAATCATATTCAAATGGCTATCCGTGGGGAGCAATAAAAAGATTAGATAGGTATGAAATGGGAGTGCTTTCCACACTTTATATTGTATTTAAACCGACTTCTTTGATTTGTTCTGATTATCTAGTGAGTTACTACGATACTGTAAACTGGTATAAAGAAGTATCTATGATTGCGGCTGAAGGGGCAAGAAATCATGGGTTATTGAATATAGCTCCTAATGATTTCTTCAAAACTAGATTATTCATCCCCACCCTCCCCGAACAAGAAGTCATCGGCAGCTTCTTCTCCGACCTAGATCAGCTTATTACTCTTCATCAGCGAAAATTAGATGATGTTAAAGAATTGAAGAAGGCTTTGTTACAGAAAATGTTTCCGAAAGGGAATGGAAACGATTTTCCTGAGCTAAGATTCCCAGAATTTACTGACGCTTGGAAACAGCGTAAGTTGGGGGAAGTTGCGGAAAAAATTAGTCAAAAAAATCTAGATAGACAGTATGTAGAAACTTTTACAAATTCTGCTGAATTCGGTATCATTTCTCAGAGGGATTTCTTTGAAAAAAATATCTCTAGTTTGGATAATATAAGTGGATACTATATTGTGAGTCCTGATGATTTTGTATATAATCCAAGGATTTCAAATTTAGCTCCAGTTGGTCCAATAAAGCGGAATAAATTGGGAAGAGTGGGGGTTATGTCGCCTCTTTATACTATATTTAGATTTTCAGATATACATTTGGATTTTGTAGAGAAGTATTTTGACACAACAATTTGGCATAGATATATGGAGCTGAATGGGGATAGTGGAGCTCGCTCAGATAGATTTGCCATTAAAGATTCAGTTTTCAAAGGTCTACCTATTCCCCTCCCCACCCTCCCTGAACAAGAAGCCATCGGTAGCTTCTTCTCCGACCTAGATCAGCTTATTACTCTTCATCAGCGTCAGTTGGATCATCTGAAACTGTTGAAAAAAGCCTTGTTACAGCAGATGTTTATATAGAAAGAGGTCAGTATGACATATTCGCAGGATTATTTAGATGACCTTCTGGTACGAATGGCCTATCATTCCAGCGGGATTGAGGGGAATACCATTTCTCTGCCTGAGACGGTTTCGATTATTTTGGAAAGTACGCTACCTGGCAAGCACAAGAGTATCCGTGAATTTTACGAGATTGAAAATCACAAACAAGCCTTCCGAGCTCTGCTATTTGCCTTAGATAATGGGGAAGAGCTGAGTTTGGGACTGGTTAAGGATATTCATGCCTTATTGATGGACCGCCTCCAGCATGATCGGGGGCAGTTTAAGTCGGTACAAAACGCTATTATTGGTGCGACCTTCAAGACTGCATCGCCAGAGGAAACGCCTTTTCTCATGCAACAGTGGGTGGACAATGCCAACTATCGCTTGGGGTTGCCTTTGGAAATAGCTGAGCTGTTAGAGGTGTTGGCAGATGTGCATATTCAGTTCGAGCGTATTCACCCATTTAGTGATGGGAACGGTCGGACAGGACGGCTGATTTTGATGTTCCAAAGTATGCTCAAGTTGGGAGCGCCCGTACTGATTAGTAAGGAAGATCGAGCTCTTTATATGGAGTTGTTAGCGGAACAAGATGTGACTGGATTATCCCAATTGCTCAAACGCTCCTTGGAGTTTGAACAAGAACGAAAAAACCAGTTTTAAGTCGAATTTTCAGAAAGCGGCTTTCAATCGGAACTATTATTTTTGCCTGAAAATACAATGAAAGCCCTACTTTCACAACTACTTGGAAACAGCGTAAGTTGGGGGAGGTTTTGAAAGAAAGGAATGAAAGTAGGTCTCCAAGTGCTGATGTGCCCCTAGTATCATTTACAGTAGAGAATGGGGTTACCCCAAAAACGGAACGCTATAATCGAGAATTTTTAGTTAGGGATGAGAATAAGAAGTATAAATTTACCCAATTGGATGATATTGTATATAATCCGGCAAATTTGAAATTTGGAGCTATTGCGAGAAACAAATATGGAGCTGCTGTATTTTCACCGATATATGTTACCTATGGAGTGTTGTCAGAAGCTCATCCACTCTTTGTTGAGTTGATTGTGACTTCTACCAATTTCATACAACGAGCATTACGTTATCAAGAAGGGACAGTTTACGAGAGAATGGCAGTTAAATCTTTTGATTTGCTCAGGAGCGAAATTCCCCTCCCCACCCTCCCCGAACAAGAAGCCATCGGCAGCTTCTTCTCCGACCTAGATCAGCTTATTACTCTTCATCAGCGAAAATGAGATTTCGAGTAAAAAATGAAACAACATGAAAGGATTACAAAAACATGTCAAAAACTATTCAAGCCGTTACCAATCAGATTTGGTCTATGGCCAATGAATTACGAGGAAACATGGATGCTTCGGAATATAAGAACTATATCCTAGCCTTCATGTTTTATCGCTACCTATCTGAGCATCAAGAGCGTTTCTTGGTGGAAGATGAAATTATCAGTCCTGCTCCAGGAGAAACTGTTCAGGATGCCTATGCACGAGAAGCAGTTGGGAATGACTTGGTGGAGTATTTGGAAAATACAGCTTCTCACCTTGGATACGCGATTGCACCAGAAGATACCTGGGCAAGACTGGTAGCCAAAATTGATAACAGTGAGATTGTAGCGAGTGACTACCAGACGATTTTCGATCATTTTAATGCCAATGTAGAACTCAATCAGGATGCTATGGAAGATTTCAGAGGCGTCTTTAATGACATCAATCTAGGTGACTCTCGTTTGGGCAATTCAACGGTTGCGCGTGCAAAATCCTTGAACAGTATTGTGAAGCTGATTGACAGCATTGAGTATAAAAATGATGAAGGAAAGGATATTCTGGGGGAAATCTATGAGTATCTTATTGGACAGTTTGCCGCTTCGGCAGGTAAAAAAGGCGGAGAATTTTATACCCCGCATCAAGTAAGTAAGATTTTAGCCAAGATTGTTACTTTAGGTTTGGAAAAATCAGATACTAGCTTCTCTGTTTACGATCCAACCATGGGTTCAGGGTCTTTGCTACTAACAGTGCGTAATGAACTACCTCAGGGCCAGCATATCAAATTCTATGGCCAAGAAATGAACACAACTACTTATAACTTGGCGCGGATGAACCTGATGATGCATCAGGTCGGCTACAGCAATATGATTTTGAATAATGCTGATACCTTAGAAAGTGACTGGCCGGACGGGGTCGATGAACTTGGAATCGATCAGCCACGTAGTTTTGATGCGGTCGTCGCAAACCCACCCTACTCTGCTAAATGGGACAATCGTGAGTCCAAATTGAAGGATCCACGGTTTATGGAATACGGTAAGTTAGCACCAGCCTCTAAAGCGGACTTTGCCTTTATCTTACACAGTCTTTATCATCTGAATAATACAGGGACCATGGCCATTGTTTTACCACACGGAGTGCTCTTTAGGGGAGCAGCAGAAGGTCATATTCGCAAACTGATTATTGAGAAAAATTATCTGGATGCAGTTATTGGCTTGCCAGCTAACCTGTTTTATGGCACAGGCATTCCAACCACTATTCTAGTCTTCAAAAAAAATCGTCAGACCAAGGATGTCTTCTTTATCGATGCGAGCAAGGAGTTTGAGAAAGGGAAGAACCAGAATCACCTTTCCGATGACATGGTAGAAAAAATTGTAGAGACCTATCACAATCGTCAGTCTCTTGACAAATATGCTCATTTGGCATCAATAGAAGAAATTGTAGAAAACGACTACAATCTAAATATTCCTCGTTATGTTGATACTTTTGAGGAAGAGGAAGAGATTGATCTCGGGCAAGTAACGCAGCAACTAGAACAAGATAGACTAGAAATTCGGGCTCTAGAAGATAAGATTCGTCAACAATTAAAGACTTTGGGTGTAGATTTTTAGATAAATGAAAAGAGCGAGTAGGATTTTTCCTCGCTCTTTCTTTGTATGTCTTATGGTTTAATCACATCAACCCCACCCATGTATGGACGGAGAACTTCTGGAATGGTGACAGAACCGTCTTCATTTTGATAGTTTTCAAGGATTGCCGCAACCGTACGACCTACTGCTAGACCAGATCCGTTGAGGGTGTGGAGCAATTTGACTTTGCCGTCAGCAGCATCGCGGTAGCGGATTTGGGCACGGCGAGCTTGGAAATCTTCTGTGTTGGAACAGCTGGAGATTTCACGGTAGGCATTTTGGGCTGGAATCCAGACTTCCAAGTCATAGGTTTTGGCAGCTGAGAAGCCCATATCGCCTGTACAGAGGGCTAAAACGCGGTAAGGTAAGCCTAATTTTTGAAGGATATTTTCTGCATTTGCGGTCATTTTTTCCAATTCATCATAAGACTGTTCTGGTGTGGCAAATTTGACCATTTCAACCTTGTGGAATTGGTGAAGGCGGATAAGACCACGGGTGTCACGACCAGCAGAACCAGCTTCAGAACGGAAAGATGGGCTCATGGCTGTGAAGTAGATTGGCAGGTCTTTTTCTTCCAAAATCTCGTTGCGGTAGTAGTTGGTCAATGGCACTTCAGCAGTTGGGATGAGGACGAAGTTAGTGTCTGCCAACTCAAAGGTATCTTCCTTGAACTTAGGATATTGACCAGTACCGAACATAGAGTCGTGGTTGACCATGTAAGGTGTGATGATTTCTTGGTAGCCTTCTGCGATATGCTCGTCCAACATGAAGTTGTAGAGGGCACGTTCTAAGCGAGCACCCAAGTTCTTGTAGAAGAGGAAGCGTGCACCAGTTACTTTTGCGCCACGTTCCCAGTCCAGAATATCTAGGTCTTCGCCCAAATCCCAGTGAGCTTTTGGCTCGAAGGTAAATTCACGAGGAGTGCCCCAACGGCGAACTTCCACGTTTTCTTCTTCGTCCGCACCAACAGGAACAGAATCATGTGGCGTATTTGGAAGAACTGCAAGAATGGCATTTAGTTTTTCATCAATTTCCAAGAGTTCAGCATCCAAGTTTTTTACATCGGCAGACAGTTTTTGCATGGCAGCAATCTTGTCATCAGCATTTTCCTTGTTGCGTTTTGCTTGGGCAATCTCCGCAGAAACGGTGTTGCGCTCTGCTTTGAATTCTTCTACAGTAACCAAGATTTCACGGCGTTTTGCATCCAATTCCTTGATGTCTGCCAAGGTTTCGGCAGCCACACCACGAGTAGCTAATTTGGCAGCCACTCCGTCAAAATCTGTACGAATACGTTTGATATCTAGCATAGTTGTCTCCTTTTGAATAAAAAACACAGAATGAGAGATGCTAGAGCGATATTTACCGCGGTTCCATCCAGCTTCACATTCTGTGCACTTTAAGTATGTCATTTTTAGCCAACGGTAGAATTTCATATCCCTTGTTTATCTGCTCACAGCGACCGCAGACTTTCTGAAAAACGCCTGATATTACTTATCCGTTTGTTTTATTATACTTGATTTTTTATTTTTTTGCAAATAGATTTGAGATTTTCTGTCCTAGAATTTGCAGGAGAGTTGGCAGTTTGACAACTTTCTCATTGCCAATATGTTCACGAGCAATTTTTAGAATTTTACCAGAATCTTTAGAAGCAAACAAGAATCGACTTTTTTCTGTATAAATTTCAAAATGACGGCTGATTGCTTTTCCAGAAACGTTAGCACCGATGCTAGTCATTTCTGACCAAGGAATCTGGATATAACGCTCAACGTTGCTATCTGGGTAGAACTCAAGTGCCTTGTCACCAATTAGAAATTTACCAACCTTGCCACCAAAGTCCATGTAGGAAACCCCTGTGGTTTGCAGTTCAATGCTTGTATTTTGTGATTGTGCCATATCGGCTCCTTTCTAGATAACAATTATATCATAAAACCCCGCAAGAGCGGGGTCCTTGATTACATAATGTTGAAGAAACGAGCAAGAATACCTACGATGAAGAGACCGATAATCATTGTGATTGGTGTTACTTTCTTCTTAAGCAAGTGCATGCAGAGGAAAGTAAGGAGAAGTCCCATCAAACCAGGAATCAAGCTGTCTAACTGACCTTGTAATGTTTGTGCTTGAGTTGGGTAAAGGCTAAGTCCGCTAAGGGCGTCATTCAAGATACCTTGAAGTTCAGTACCAGTTACAGTGCCTTTAGGGAAGACGATGTAAGCACCTTCTGACAATTGTTTAGCAGGAAGATTTACAGCGAAAGTAATTGATACCCAGCGTTGAACAAGAACGGCAAGGATGAACATACCAAGGATTGAAGCACCTTTAGTGATGTCTTGAAGGATACCACCAGACATGTCTTTAGTGATTTCGCTACCAGCCTTGTAACCAAATTCTTGTGTATACCATAGGAAGGCCATACGGATTGCGTTCCAACCAAAGAAGAAGATGATTGGTCCCATGATATTTCCAGATAATGCAAGTGAAGCACCCAGAGCACCAAGGATTGGGCGAACAGTAAACCAGAAGACTGGGTCACCGATACCAGCAAGAGGTCCCATCATACCGATTTTCACACCTTGGATAGCTGTGTCATCGATTTCAGCACCATTAGCACGCTCTTCTTCAAGGGCAAGAGTTACACCAAGGATTGGTGAAGCAACGTATGGGTGTGTGTTGAAGAATTCCAAGTGGCGCTCAAGAGCAGCAGCTTGATCTTCTTTTTTCGTGTAAAGTTTTTTGATAGCTGGGATCATTGCATAAGCCCAACCTAAGTTTTGCATACGCTCATAGTTCCAAGAACCTTGAAGGAAGGTTGAACGCCACCAAACTTTTTTACGATCGCTTACGGAAAGTTGAATTTTTTCTGACATGATGAATCTCCCTTCTCTTAGTAGTCTTCAAGGATATCGCCGATTGGGTCATTTGAACCAGCGTTACCACCGTTACCTGATCCGCCTTGTTTAGAGAGGTTGAGGTAAATGAAAGCAATAGCAACACCGATGGTTCCAAGTGCAATCAGTGTCAATTGGCTGATAGCTGCAAGGGCAAAACCGATTGCAAAGAATGGCCATACTTCACGAGTCGCCATCATGTTGATAACCATGGCATAACCTACGGCAACAACCATACCACCGCCGACAGCCATACCGCCTTTGAGCCATTCTGGCATTGCTTCAAGGACACCTTGAACAGCTTCGGCTGGCATTGCAAGTAGAAGAGCTGCAGGAATGGCAATACGCAACCCTTGAAGGAGAAGAGCGAACAAGTGGTAACGTTCCACAGCAGCGAAGTCTGCAGATTTTGCTGCATTGTCTGCACCGTGGACCAAACCAACTGAGATAGTACGAACGATCATTGTAAGGAAAAGACCAGCTACGGCAAGAGGAATAGCAGTTGTTGTTGCAACGGCAATACCATCAGCTGAGAAGTCGCCACCTTTGATCATGATGATTGCAGCAGCTACAGAAGCAAGAGCAGCGTCAGGAGCAACAGCTGCACCAATGTTTGCCCAACCAAGTGCAATCATTTGTAGAGAACCACCAAGCATAACACCTGCAGCCAAGTTACCAGTCACAAGACCGATAAGGGTACAAGCTACCAATGGTTGATGGAATTGGAATTCGTCAAGGATACCTTCAAGACCAGCGAAGAAGGCAACGATGACAACGAGAATTGCAGAAATAAGTGTAATATCTGACATGTTGTAATCCTTTCTATACTAACAGATCGATTTATTGAACGTTTGCCTTGTTGATAAGTTCAAACAAGTCTTTCTTCGAATCGTTTGGTACTTTACGCACATCAAATTCAACGCCCAAGTCACGCAATTTTTCAAAGGTTGCAACGTCATCTTTGTCCATTGACAATACGTTGTTAACCATTGTTTTACCAGTTGAGTGAGCCATAGAACCAACGTTTAATTCTTTGATTTCTACGCCACCTTCGATTGCTTCAAGAGCTTCCTGTGGTGTTTCGAAGAGAATCAAGGCATGTGTGTTACCAAAGCGAGGGTCTTTAGAAACCTCAATCAATTTCTTGATTGGGACAACGTTCGCTTTCACGTTACCAGGAGCAGCTTGTTTGATGAGTTGTTTGCGCAATTCATCTTTCGCAACTGTATCTGAAGCAACGATGATACGATCTGCCTTAGAAGCAGGAGTCCAACCAGTCGCCACTTGCCCATGCAAGAGACGAGTGTCGATACGAGCCAAGTTGATTTTCAATTTACCATCTCCGATGACAGTCCCTGGAGGGATTGCACCTTGTGGAGCAGTTGGTGCTGCTTCAGCTACTGGAGCAACTTCTGCGGGTTGAAGTTCTTCTGGTAGAACCTTCACACCATCCTTGGCTTCTTTGATAATGTTTGCCGCAACTTCTTCAACTCCAGCCTCGGCGTTAATCATACGCTCTGTATAGGCTTGGATCAGCATCGGCAAGTTGAGGCCTGTGATGATGGCAAACTTACGATCTGGATTTTCACCAGCTACGCGGCTTGCTTGGTTAAATGGTGATCCACTCCAAAGGTCAGCTAACACCAAAACTTCATCATCGGCATCGAATGCGTCAACAGCAGCATTGAGCTTAGCGTATAAATCATCTGGTCCTTCGCTTGGCATGAAAGTAACAACCTGTACTTTATCTTGTTCGCCAAAGATCATTGAACCTGACTGATGGATACCAGCAGCAAATTCGCCATGACTTGCAATAATGATTCCAATACTCATTATTGTTCCCCCTAAATTTTTTCTAGTTCCTTTGAAATGTAAAACTATGAATAGGCTTACATTTTTTGAACTGTTCCATTATAAACCGTTTTCAAGATATTTGTCAAGAGGAATTATGTTAAAAGTGCAAAATGTTTCCGAAACTTTTCATAATCATGTTTCAGAAAAGTGATAAAAATATGCAATGAATATGATAAAAACCTGACAGTTTATCAGGTTTTTTGATGTCTATAAAAATAGGTTTTCTAGTTCACGTGCGACACCATCTTCAAAATTAGCAAATGCTGTCAATCTGTCGGCATGTGGACGAAGTGTATCGCTACAATTTTTCATGGCATAGCTGGTACCTGCGAGTTCTAGCATTTCGACGTCATTGTGCTCATCACCAAAAGCAACTAAGTCGCTAGGACTAGCCTGGAAGAGTTCTAAGACATAGCTAAGGGCGGTTGCCTTATTGACACCTTTTGCACAAGTTTCGAGGATATTTAATGGTCCGCCCCACGTATTGATTTCTAATTCATCTTTGAAATAGGCATTCATTTCTTTGGCTAGTTGGTACTTGTCAGTTGCACGAGTCTGCATAAGGATGGAATGAGGATCACTAGTGATTAATTCAGGTTTGATGAGTGTATCTGGAGTAATCTGTTCAACCCCCATCAGAGCAGGATCGATCTTGTCTAAGTTCTTTTGAGTGATGTAGAATTTATTCTTGTATTCACCAGCAATAAAATCTGCCTCGAATGTTTCTTCTTCTTTTAGAAATTCGAGTAGGTATTTTTTGTCGATTAAAATATTTTGTTCCCATTGCCATTTCTTTCCAGGGATGTGGACTAAAGAACCGTTGAAATTAATCATGGGAGTATCCAGTTCTAATTGTTGGTAAAATTTTTCAGCCATTCTATAAGGTCGTCCTGTTGCGATGAGAACGGTATGTCCTGCCTGACTAACTTTTTTTATAGTAGAAATAGTGTAATCAGATAGTTGACTTTCAGCGTTTAACAATGTTCCGTCTAGATCAAGGGCTATTATTTTCTTCATATTCTATTCAATCTACCTTTCTAAAACTAATAATTTCCAGTATAACAAAAGGAGATAATAAAAGCAAAGAAGCGATAAATTTTGTATAGATTTTTGTAAGTCTGAAACGTTCGGTATTTACGGATGTTTTAAGTTGGAAATCAATAAAATAACGTTTTCGAGATTAAAAAACTTGAAATTAGAATGTTTTTTGATTATAATGTTTTTATCGTTCGTAAATTAAAAGGAGAAATGAAAAAATGGATCAATTTTTTAAATTGAAAGAACACGGAACGACGGTTTCTACGGAAATTATGGCAGGACTTACGACTTTCTTTGCCATGTCATATATCTTGTTTGTTAACCCGAGCGTATTGAGTGTGGCAGGTATGCCAACTCAAGCAGTCTTTTTAGCGACTATTATTGCGAGTGCTGTATCAACGCTTGTTATGGGATTATTTGCTAACGTACCTTACGCCTTGGCACCAGGTATGGGGTTGAATGCCTTCTTTACCTATACAGTGGTTATTGGTCTTGGTTTTACTTGGCAAGAAGCTTTGGCAATGGTTTTCCTCTGCGGTTTGTTTAACGTTTTTATCACCGTTACAAAGGTTCGTAAGAGCATTATCAAGGCGATTCCGATTAGCTTGCAACATGCCATCGGTGGAGGTATCGGGGTTTTCGTTGCCTATCTTGGTTTTAAAAATTCAAACCTGATTACTTTCCTGACTTCTGGCTCAGACATTATCACTGTCAATGGTGTTGCACCTGCTGAAGCGACAGCAGAAACTTTTTCAAACGGTGTTTTCTCAGTTTTAGCAGGTGGAGGTGTTGTTCCATCTATTTCAACTTTTACTGATCCAAGTGTTCTCTTGACTGTTTTCGGTCTCCTCTTGACAGCTGTTTTGGTTATTAAGAACGTGCGTGGTGCAATTTTGATTGGTATTATTGCAACGACTTTAGCTGGAATTCCAGCAGGTGTTGTAGACCTTTCTACCATCGACTTTGCAAACAATAACATCGGTACAGCCTTTGCGGAGCTTGGTACAACTTTCCTAGCGGCTTTTGATGGTCTATCTTCGCTCTTTGCTGACTCAAGCCGTCTACCACTTGTTTTGATGACTATCTTTGCATTCAGCTTGTCAGATACCTTTGATACACTTGGTACCTTTATCGGTACAGGTCGTAAGACTGGTATTTTCTCAGAAGAAGATGAGAAAGCTCTCGAAAATGGTACAGGCTTTAACTCTAAGATGGACAAGGCGCTATTTGCAGATGCGATTGGTACCTCTATCGGTGCACTATTTGGTACGTCAAATACAACAACGTATGTTGAATCGGCTGCAGGTATCTCTGCAGGTGGTCGTACTGGTCTGACAGCTGTTACAACTGCCATTCTCTTCTTACTATCAATTTTGATTTTACCATTCATTGGAATTGTACCAAATGCTGCAACAGCTCCAGCCTTGATTATCGTCGGTGTCATGATGGTTTCATCCTTCCTTGATGTTGATTGGAGCCAGTTTGAAGACGCTCTTCCAGCCTTCTTTGCCGCCTTCTTCATGGCGCTTTGCTTCTCTATCTCTTACGGTATTGCAGCAGCCTTTATCTTCTATTGCTTGGTAAAAGTTTCAACTGGTAAGGCTAAAGAAATTCATCCAATCCTTTGGGGTGCTACAGCTCTATTTATTCTGAATTTCATCATTCTAGCCATCTTGTAATCTGTTTATTATCCTTGAACTGATCTTCATTTGAAAGTCAGTTTTTTTATTTACGATTAAAATATATGGGAATCAATGTGATTCAGTTAATAAAATACTGTCTTGAATGTTGTAAATTGAAAACGGATGGAGTTTATAGTCGAATGAATTAGCTTTCAGACAAGGACCTGAGGTGCAGGTTGCTAGAACAGCCTAGAGGCTGTTCTAGGTTGGAAATAAGACTTGCGATGTAAGTCACTTTCGTTGGGTACGGCAAGCCGAAAGTGACGATGTATCAAAGTTAATTCAAATGACTATATTTTTCCATTTCGTCGCTTCTCTGTCTCCTTTTAGTGCCATTTTTACTCCTTGTGACTGTATTTTAAATGGCTGTTCGTTATTGTAAGCAAGATGTCACATACCTAGACATCTGCTGGATTAATGTCATGATGGGGTGAAAAAATTATCATGTAGTCTTTGGGAGTCACAGGGCATAGAATAACCCCTGAGCTTGGGCTCAGGGGGAGTTTTCTAACTATAATGTTTGAATAGCGAATGAGTCGCTTGATGGATGGTGCGGGCCGTTTCGGCATTGTTCATGGTATAAAGATGAACACCTGCGACATCATTGGTTACCAAATCGACAATCTGATCAACGGCGTAAGCTAGGCCTGCTGCCCGAAGAGATTCAGGATTGTGCTCGTATTTTTCCAAGATGGCCTTGAATTTACGAGGGAGGCGGATATTCTCACAGGTTTTTAAGAGTCGAAGTGCCTGATTCCTGTTGATGATAGGCATAATACCTGCGATAATAGGCACTTCGATGTCTGCTAGAGAACATTTCTCCTGAAAGTTATAAAATGCTTCGTTATCGAAGAAGAGTTGAGTTACCAAGGTTGAGCAACCGGCATCAACTTTCTTTTTCAAATTTTTGATATCTGAGACAGAATTTGGTGATTCTGGATGTACTTCTGGATAACAGGCTCCAATAATGTCAAAATGTGGGGCTTCTTCCTTGATAAAGGAAATCAAGTCAGTTGCATACTGGAAGTCCTCTTTAGGGGGAAGACCTTCAATAATATCGCCACGAAGTGCTAAAATCTGATGCACACCAATTTCATCGAGAGAATGAAGAACGGATTGGACCTTTTCTTTTGTCAAGTAAGCAGCTGGCAAATGTGCGATAGTTGGAATATGCAATTCATTGCGAACATGGTTAGCCAACTTGACAGTCGTCTCTTCTACGTTCAAATTGTTATTGCTGCATGTAACACTGATAAAATGAGGGGCCAAACCTTGCATCTCATCGAGAGTTTGGATAATCTTTTCATTGCCTACTGCTGGTTTTGGAGGAAAAATTTCAAATGAGAGACTTGGGGTTTGACCGATCATAAATTAGAGTTCCTTTCTGGCCGCCTTAGCTGCTTGAGTCAAGTGGATAAGGCTAGCTTTTGTTTCTGATTCGCCACGAGTCTTGAGTCCGCAGTCTGGGTTAATCCAAACTTTTTCTTTCGGTACTTTATCAAGGATGGCTTGAATAGTGTGTGCAATTTCATCAACGGCAGGGACACGTGGAGAGTGGATGTCATAGACACCAGGACCTACCTGAGTTTGGAAGTTTTTAGCCTTGAGTTCATCTAGAATAACAAGATTTGAACGGCTGGCTTCAAAGGAGATAACATCCGCATCCATATTGTCGATGGCAGGAATGATGTCAGTAAATTCGCTATAGCACATGTGAGTGTGAATTTGTGTATCTGGTGCAACAGTTGAGTGTACCAAACGGAAGGCAGGAATTGCCCAGTCAAGATATTCGCTGTACCAGTCGCTACGGCGGAGTGGTAATTTTTCACGAAGGGCTGCTTCGTCAATTTGGATAATCTTGATACCCGCTGCTTCAAGGTCAAGAACTTCTTCCTTGATAGCAAGGGCAATTTGAAGGGTTGATTCTTTGATAGAAATATCTTCACGTGGGAATGACCAGTTGAGGATGGTTACAGGACCTGTCAACATACCTTTAACTGGTTTGTTGGTACGGCTTTGAGCATAGCTAGACCATTTGACAGTAATTGGGTTCAAGCGTGTTATATCACCCCAGATGATTGGTGGTTTAACTCCACGCATACCGTATGATTGTACCCAACCGTTCTTACTGAAGAGGTAGCCAGACAGGTTTTCGCCGAAGTATTCTACCATGTCGTTTCGTTCAAACTCACCGTGAACTAAGACATCGAAGTCAACTTCTTCCTGCCACTTGATCCACTCATCCGTACGAGCTTCTACAAAGGCATCATACTCAGCTTCGGTAATATCTCCACGGCGGAAGGCCAAGCGTGTGCTGCGAATTTCTTTGGTTTGAGGGAAAGAGCCAATCGTTGTTGTCGGAAGAAGTGGTAGGTTTAGCTTCTCGCGTTGAATAGCTTCGCGTTCTGCAAAGACAGGCAAGCGAGTGTAGTCTGCATCTGTCAAACCTGCCAAGCGGTCTGCAAGCGCTGTGTCACGCCCCACACGTTCAAGGGCAAAGAGTTCTTTGTTAGCTGTGAGAGCAACTTCGCCTTGACCGTTACGGATGGCATCCAAATCACGCAATTCGCTCAGTTTTTCAACTGCAAAGGCGAAATGGTTAAGGATAGCTGGTTCAAATTCTTCATTGGCTGTTGTAAATGGTACATGAAGTAGTGAGCAAGAAGTTGTCAAGACAAGATTTTCAGCAGGGATAGCCTCCAAAACAGCCAGGCTCTTTTCATAATTGTTGCGCCAGATGTTCTTACCGTTGACGATACCAGCGTAGAGGGTCTTATCAGCCGGGAAGTCCGTTGCTACAAGTGCAGCTGTTTCCTTACCTTCTACAAAGTCAAGACCGATGGCATCGACTGGTAGGTTTGTCAATTCAGTGTAAATATCACGCACATCGCCGAAGTAGGTTTGGATAAGGACTTGCAAGCCTTTCTTGTCTGCCAATAGAGTTTGGTAAATATTGAGGAAAAGTGCTTTTTCTTCAGCAGTCAAATCCTTGACCAAGCTAGGTTCGTCAAGCTGGATTTTTTCAGCACCAAGCTCTGCCAATTTTTCAAAGACTTGTCCGTAGGCTGCAACTAAGCTATCAGCGAAATCAGTAGCAGTTAAACCTTCTTCAAAATCAGTTAATTGTAAGAGTGTGAATGGACCAATCAAAACTGGACGAGTTGTGATACCCAAGTCTTTTGCTTCTTGGAATTCGTCGAAAATCTTGTGACCAGCTAGTTTGATTTCTGTGTCTTTTTCAATAGCTGGAACGATATAGTGGTAGTTAGTGTTGAACCATTTTTTCATTGGTCTAGCACGAACGTCACCCTTGTCTCCTTGATAACCACGCGCCAAAGCGAAGTATTTTTCAAGGTCTGTCAAGTCAAGCTCCTGAACAGCTTTTGGCACGATGTTGAAGAGAACAGCTGCATCCAAAACATTGTCATAGTGTGAGAAGTCGTTGCTTGGGATTTCAGTAATGCCGGCTTCTTTAACAATATTCCAGTGCTTAGCACGCAAGTCTTTAGCTGCTGTCAAAAGCTCTTCTTGCGGAATTTCGTTTCTAAAGTATTTTTCAGTGATAAATTTTAGTTCACGGTGTTCTCCGATACGTGGGAAGCCGATAATAGTTGTTGTCATAGGATTTCCTCCAAAAATATTTCTATGCTCATATCCTAACAGAAAAGCAAACACTTGTATAATTGGAAAAAATTAGAGGATGTTATAGTTTTTAACTATAGCAGTTTTTTGAGAGTTTCTTTTTTAGAAATTACTTCCGTATATAGACTTCAAAAATTCTTTTTAAATCCTAGCTAATCAGCTACATTTGACTGGCTATAGTTTTTCTTAATGGCTTCATAAATTTTATATATTGGGCAAAGTTGCAAATCCTTGATAGACTAGTACTACTTTTTGAAATTGGAGGAAGTTCTATGAAAAAGAAGTGGCTAACAGGCTTACTTTCTACAGTAGCAGTATTAACCTTGGCAGCTTGTGCAAGTGGTGGCTCATCAAGTACAGCATCAAGTTCTAATGCATCAGCGGACACGGAAACATTTACCTATGCAATCAATGGTGATCCAAGTTCAACCAACCCTATCAATACAAGCGATCGTTGGGGATTGACCTTGACAAACTTTATCTACTCACCGCTCATTCGAGTAGAGGCTGATGGTACCTATGTCAATGAATTGGCGGATTCTTATGAAATTGCCGAAGACGGTCTGAGCATTACTGTAAAACTGCGTAAGGATGTTAAATGGTCTGATGGAGAAAAATTTACTGCTGACGATGTTATCTTTACCTATGAGCAAAAAATCAAGGAAGAAAATGGTGGATCTGATGGTCTATACATCAACGGTCAGCCAGTAAAAGTTGAGAAAGTAGATGATTACACTGTGAAGTTTGTTCTTCCAGCTGTTTCAGCGCCAGCTTTGGACAATATCGTGACGGAAACCTATATCATTCCTCAACATGTGTTCAAGGATGAAGCGGATTTCTCAGCAAGTCAGTTAACGGCAACACCTGTCGGAACAGGACCTTACAAATTTGTAGAATACAAGCATGGTGAATATATCAAACTTGCTGCCAATGAACATTACTATAAAGGAAAAGCTGAGATTGATAACCTTGTCTTGCGTATCATTGAAAGTGCAGATACCACTAAAGTGGCACTCCAAACTGGTGAAGTAGATGCAGCCTTTGTTCTACCTTCTGATATTCAAGATTTGAGCACGGATACTATTACCACCTATGCTTATAGTGAAAACCGTGTTGGTTACCTTGGTCTCAATACTTCAACTGAAGAATTGAAGGATGTAAAAGTTCGTCAAGCCTTGCTTTATGCCTTGAACAAAGAAGAGTTCAACCAAGCGGCCTATCTTGATAAGAAATACTATGAAACTCTGTATTCATTCTTGCCTGTTGCCAATCCATATGTGACGGAAGATGTTGAGAAATATGAGCAGAATGTTGAAAAAGCAAAACAACTCTTAGCAGAAGCAGGTGTCAGCAACCTGACTGTGAATCTTGGTTACACATCTTCAGATGCAGCCCAAACCTTGCAGGCAACCTTGATTCAACAACAATTGTCAGCGATTGGTGTGACAGTTGAATTGGCAGGTGGGGATTCTACAGCACTCTTTACAGAGTTGAAAAAAGAAGGTTCTACAGCTTATGACCTCTTCTTGGGTGGCTATATCATGGGAAATGACCCTGATCAGTATGCTCGTTTGTTCAAAACTGGCGGTGCCTCAAACTACTTTAAATTAGCATCAAGCGAGGTAGACAGTCTCTTTGACCAAGGTGCTGTTGAATTGGATCAAACAAAACGTGAACAAATCTATGATGATTTGCAAGCGACCTTGGCTGATCAAGCTGCCATCTACCCAATTGTCGATAATAAGAAAGTATTGGCTGTCAACAACCGTGTGAAAAATGTTGAAGATGCTGGCTTGATTCCAATCTACACATTTGAAGATCCGTCTAAATTAACAATTGAATAATCGTTGTGTCTGCTGGTATAACCAGCAAAGAGGAGAAGGAGTGGCAAAAGCTGGAACTCCTCCCCTCTTTTTCGCGTTTTTGGAGGATATATGTTTCGTTATATTATAAAAAGAATTTTACAGGCCATTCCCCTCTTGCTCTTGATTTCTTTTATTGTCTTTTCATTGATTCAATTAGCACCATTTGATGTCATTGATTCAATGACAACACCCAATATGAGTCAAGAACAGATTGATTTGTTAAAAGTAAAATATGGTTTGGATCAGCCATTTTTAGTTCAATATTTTGTATGGTTGAAGGGGATTGTGACTGGTGATTTAGGTTTTTCGCTATTGACTCAACATTCGATTGGGGCAGACTTGGCTGAAAAAATTCCTAACACGATTTCCTTGGTTTTACCAGCGTATGTAACGGCTCTGGTCCTTGCCATTACACTGGGTTTGGTTTCAGCTTCCCAACGTGGTAAATGGGCGGATAAGGCCAACGATGCCTTTGCATCTGTGGGCATTGCGGTACCAACTTTCTGGTTTGCCATGATTTTAATCTATTTCTTTGGTTATAAGTGGCGGGTGTTTCCATTTATCGGAATGTACACTTTGGGAAAGGAAGGAGATGTTCTTGATTTTCTAGCTCATTTTGCCTTACCATATCTTACATTGACCATGGCATTCTTACCTGAGTTGATTCGGTTTATTCGAGCGTCAGCGATTGTAGAGGTTGAAAAGGATTATGTAACCGTTCAAGAAGCATTCAAAGCCAATCGGTTTGAAATTTTTGGCAAACATGTGGCCCGCAATGTCTTAATTCCTGTCGTGACTCAAGTTGGAATGGCCTTACCGATGTTGGTAACAGGTGCTATTATCACAGAGACTATTTTTGCTTGGCCTGGTGTAGGTCCTTATTTGACTGCGGCGACGAAGAGTTTGGACTATCCAGTGATTATGGCTGTCATGCTTTTGTCTGCGACCTTAGTTATTCTAGGAAATCTCTTATCAGATATTCTTTATGCTGTCGTCGATCCACGTATTTGGAAAGGAGGAGAGGGACAATGATTCTTAAACAATTCAAGGAGACTTTGAAGAGTTCGCCGCTCTATCTTTTCTCTCTTCTTTTTATTCTTTTCTTGATTATTTTATCCCTCATTGCGCCCTTGATTCCTATTGATCCAAATGTAACGGATGTCAGTCAAATGAACCAAGGGCCTAGTGCGGAGCATTGGTTTGGAACCGATCAAGTAGGGCGTGATTACTTTATTCGTGTTATTTATGGGGGACGGATTTCTCTTTTAGTTGGCTTGTTGGCAATGGCTGCATCAGTGACCATTGGAAGCTTGGTTGGCATCACAGCAGGCTATCTGGGAGGAAAATGGGACAATGCTATTATGAGGGTGGTAGATGTGCTGTCATCCATACCTTGGTTGGTCTTGGTGATTGTTCTCAGTGTCTTTTTAAAGCCAGGTTTATCCACAATCATCATTGTGATTGGTGGTTTTTCATGGATGAGTATTGCTAGGATGTTACGAGCTGAAACCTTAAAAGCAAAGGTGGCAGATTATGTTGGCTATGCAGCTTTTATCGGTTTAAAGAAACCACGGATTATTCGGCGGCACATTTTGCCAGCAATCTTACCGACCTTGATTGTAACGGCGTCAACCAGTATTTCATCAGCCATTATGACAGAATCAGCTCTTAGTTTCTTAGGAATGGGGATTCAACAGCCCTTAGCATCTTGGGGTAGCCTTTTACAAAATGCCCAGTCTACCTTGCAAAGTGCTCCTCATATGGCGATCTTACCGGGACTTTTTATCCTATTGACCATTTATTCATTTAATAATATCGGTGATCTGATCCGTGATTGCCTTGAAAGAGAGGTGTACTAATGTCAAAGCACTTGGTAGAAATCAGTAACCTCACCATTATCAATCAAAAAAGTAAAGAGCGAACTACTCTCGTCAAAGGAATTGATCTCTCCATTCCCAAAGGAAAAATTGTTGGAATTGTTGGAGAATCTGGTTCGGGTAAGAGTTTGACAATGAAATCCTTGATGGGGATCTTACCAAAAGGCTTAGAAGCAAGCTATGATCGATTTGAAATGGATGGAAAGCAAGTTGGTAATCCAAAGGTGTTGCCTCTGTCTATGATTTTTCAAGATCCAATGACCTCTCTTAATCCCTTGCGGACAGTAGGTTATCATTTGCAGGAAGTTCTAAGACGTTTTCAACCCAAGTTGACCAAGGAAGAACGGGACAGAACTATCCATGAAATGTTGGAAAAGGTGGGAATTGAACATCCAGAACTGCGTCTCAAACAGTTTCCTTTTGAATTTTCAGGTGGTATGCGTCAAAGGATCATGATTGCCATGGCCTTGTTGACCAAGCCGGATTTGTTAATCGCAGACGAGCCAACAACTGCATTAGATGTAACCATTCAGGCTCAAATCTTGGCCTTGCTCAAAGAATTACAGGAACAGTTGGGGTTGACAGTTGTGATTGTGAGTCATGATTTCAGTGTTATTGCTGGAATCTGTGACTTGGTTTATGTCATGAGGAATGGATTGGTTGTGGAACACGGAACGGTTGATTCTATCTTTTCACAACCCTTACACGCATATACCCAGTCACTATTAAGAGCAGCTCGTTTGGAAGCCAGTCTTGGAGCGGTTTTAGCCGACTCCGAAGATAGTCAGTTGATTCAAGTTAGTCCAGGACATTGGGTTAGAAAGGAGGAGAAGAATGGATAAGGAAGTTCTAGTACAGGTTTCGGATGTGAGCAAAACTTACTCTAAGAAGAATTGGTTTGGGCAAGAGCAACGTGTCGATGCTTTGAACGGTGTAAATGTGTCTATTTATAAAGGTGAGACACTTGGTCTGGTTGGTGAATCTGGCAGTGGCAAATCGACACTTTCTAAAATTGTCTTAGGTTTGGAAAAGGCTAGTCAAGGCCGAGTTGATTTTCCTGGTTTGACATCAGAAGAATTAAATAATCAAGCCCTGCAAGTGATTTATCAAGACCCCTATTCTTCTCTCAATCCCTACCTGTCGGCCTTAGAACTGGTCAAAGAACCTCTCTACTCACTTCCTAAGAAGGAGGCGGAAGAGAAGACTCTAGCTATGCTGGAAAGGGTGGGAATTCTGGGGGATGATGTACATAAACGTCCCAAATCATTTAGTGGTGGTCAACGCCAGCGAATTGGCATTGCTCGTGCAGTTGTTTCACATCCAAAATTTATCGTCTGTGATGAACCGACCTCGGCCCTTGATGTGTCGATTCAGGCGACCATACTGGATTTGTTGAACCAGTTGCAAGAGGATTTAGGACTGACCTATCTCTTTATTTCTCATGATCTAAACTTGGTGCACCAATTCGCAGATCGTATTGCGGTCATGTACAAGGGAAGCTTGGTTGAAATAGGACCAGCACAGGATATTTTCCAAAATCCACAACATCCCTATACCCGCTACCTCTTGCAATCCAATCTGAGCCTTGATCCACAGGAGGCACGTGCTCAGTTGCAAGAGCTATCTCAAACTGGGCTTATAAAGGATTTTGTAACAGATGGTGTGTGGACTCAGGTGGATAAGGAACATTTTGTACTAAAGGCAACTGATAAATAATTTTTATCAGCCCATAAAACTTCTATATTAGACAGGCTTATTTGGTCGTGTTACAATATATAAAATCGCAGAAAGGAGTTTCTTATGGGAAAGGTGATTATTGGAATTTCAGGAAATGAGCAAGAATTTCCAACTAAATCTGGTCGCGTATATGTAACGGTAGCGCGTGAATTGGCAGACAGCGTTCGTCAGGCAGGTGGTGTGCCAATGGTTATTCCTATGGGAACTCCTGATCTAGCTAAAGACTATATCGATATGATTGACAAGTTGATTTTGTCAGGTGGTCAGCATGTGGATCCAAGTCTCTACGGTCAAAAACGCTTGATTGATAGTGATGACTACCTCTTGGAACGTGATGCATTTGAGTTAGCTTTGATTGAGGAAGCCCTTCGGCAAGGAAAACCTATTTTTGCCGTTTGCCGTGGTATGCAGTTGCTCAATGTTGCTCTAGGTGGTAGTTTAGAGCAGGAAGTGGCTGATCATTGGCAAGAGGGTATCGAGGGAACATCTCATCGTTTACAAGTGAAACCTAAAAGCCGAATCGGTCAACTGTTTGCCCAAGGGAGCCCTATTAATTCCTTCCATCAGCAACGAATCAAAGAATTGGCTCCAGGACTGGTGGCGACAGGTTTGGATCCTAGAGATGGTACGATAGAAGCTTATGAAAGTAGGGGGAACCAAGCTTTGTTTGGTATCCAATGGCATCCAGAATTTCTCTACAAAGACTGCAAGCAACATAGAGACTTGTTTCAGTATTTAGTAGATATATTTTAAGAGGGGTATCCCTCTCAGATTGAAGAAAAAGTCCATTTTGGACAATTTTCTTCAATCTTTTTTCTTTATGTTGAAAATTAAAACCTCTCAGAAACGCCGAAATATCAATGTTTCTAAGAGTTTAATAACTTGCTATCTTTCGCAAACTTCTTCAATTTTTTATATTTTTAGGAGTTTGTCTACGTTCTGAGAGGGGTATCCCTCTTTTTATTATCAATACTTATAGTTGCAAGGGTATTTGTTATAATGAAAAGTTATAACTTTCTATAAAAAAAGTCAATTAGTCAGAAAGAACATTCTGTGTTAAGATAGATACAGTTCTAATTTAAGGAGATCATTTTATGAAATTAAAAAAATTGTTTAGTTTGGCAACAGCTGCTTTATCAGTAGGTGTACTTGCTGCATGTGGGAACTCTTCTTCTAGCTCTTCATCTGATTCATCAGCAACAACTGTTCGTGTTGGTGTGATGAGCTTGAGCGACTCTGAGCAAGCTCGTTGGGACAAAATCCAAGAAATTCTTGGTGATGAGGTGAAATTGGAATTCACTCAATTTACAGACTACTCACAACCAAACAAGGCAGTAGCTGAAAATGAAGTAGACATCAACGCTTTCCAACACTATAACTTCTTGAACAACTGGAATGAAGAAAACGGTGAAGACTTGGTTGCTATTGCGGATACTTATATCGCACCAATCCGTCTTTACTCAGGTACAGCTGATGGTAAAAACAAGTACACTAAAGTGGAAGATATTCCAGATGGTGCAGAAATTGCGGTTCCAAACGACCCAACAAACGAAAGTCGTGCTCTTTACCTTCTTCAAGCAGCTGGTTTGATCAAGGTTGGTGTATCTGGTACAGAATTGGCAACGATTGCTGATATTACTGAAAATAAGAAAAACTTGAAAATTACTGAGTTGGATGCAAGCCAAACAGCAAGCTCACTTAGCTCAGTTGATGCAGCAGTTGTAAACAATACATTTGTGTTGGAAGCTGGTTTGGATTACAAGAACGCCCTTTACAAAGAGCAAAAAGATGAAAATTCAAAACAGTGGTACAACTTGATTGCAGCTCGTAGCGATTGGGAAAAATCAGAGCAAGCAGCAGCGATTAAGAAAATTATCGAAGCCTACCACACGGATGAAGTGAAAAAAGTTATTGAAGAGACTTCAGACGGTATGGATGAGCCAGTTTGGTAAAATGTAAATAGGTCGAGGACTGGACAAAGTTGTTCAGCCCTCTATCTGTTTTTATAGAGATAAGAAAAAATCTCTTAACCAAAGTCAGATATGTGGGAGAATATTTGATTTTGGTTAGTAGATTTGATTGATTTTCATTGAGTATGAGGAGAAAGTATGGCAGATAGTAAAGTTCAAGCATTTGAAAATGATGCGATTATTCAGCACTATTTTGAAAAGTTGAAGGTCTTGATTTCAAAGAGATCTATTTTTGCTCAACAGATTGGTCTCTTGGATGTAGCGACTTACTTGAAAGATATGTTTGAAGAAGCTGGTGCAGAGGTTGTTTTGGATGATAGTTATGCAGCACCTTTTGTTATGGCTAAGTTTGCAGCGACAGTCCCGAATGCCAAAACCTTGATTTTCTATAACCACTACGATACAGTGCCAGCAGATGCCGATCAGGTCTGGGAGAAGGGCAATCCTTTTGAATTGACCATTTCCGATGGCTATATCTATGGTCGCGGGGTAGATGATGATAAGGGGCATATTACAGCTCGTCTATCAGCCTTGAAAAAATACCTGACTAGACAAAACGGTCATCTACCAATCAATGTAATCTTTATTATGGAAGGGGCAGAAGAGTCAGCTTCTGTTGACTTGGACAAATACCTTTCAAAATATAAAGAACATTTGATCGGTGCTGATTTACTTGTCTGGGAACAAGGGCATCGCAATAGCCTGCATCAGCTAGAGATTGCTGGGGGAAACAAGGGAATTGTGACCTTTGATCTTCAGGTCAAATCAGCTGACTTGGATATTCATTCTTCCTATGGTGGTGTCATTGATTCGGCAAGCTGGTATTTATTATCAGCACTTCAATCCATGCGGGCTGCAGATGGAAGAATTCTGGTAGATGGCATTTACGAGCAGGTGCAAGAGCCAAATGAGCGTGAATTGGCCTTAGTGGAGGAATTTGCACTGGCGACCAGTCAGTCTATGAAAGACATTTATGGCTTGACTCTTCCAACCTTGGTAGAAGACCGTCGTGAGTTTCTGAAGCGTTTGTATTTTGAACCATCTATCACCATTGAAGGCTTGTCAACAGGCTATCTTGGTCAAGGTGTTAAGACCATTATTCCAGCTCAGGCTTCTGCAAAAATGGAAGTTCGTCTGGTGCCTGGTTTGGAGCCACACGATGTTTTGGACAAGATTCGCCAGCATTTGAATAAGCACGGATTTGACAAAGTTGAGGTTATCTTTACTTTGGGGGAAATGAGCTACCGAAGTGATATGTCCCATCCTGCCATTGTCAATGTGATTGAATTGGCTAAACAGTTGACACCAGAAGGAGTTGCTGTCTTGCCGACTTCACCGGGGACAGGACCCATGCACACCGTCTTTCATGCTCTAGGTGTGCCGATTGCAGGATTTGGATTAGGAAATGCCAACAGTCGTGACCATGCAGGTGATGAAAATGTCAGTATCGCTGACTACTATAGCCATGTTGAATTAGTAGAGGAGTTAATTGCAAGTTATGAGTAAGGAAATGATTAAGCTAGATAATATTGATGTAACTTTCCAGCAGAAAAAACGCACCATCGAAGCGGTCAAGGATGTGACCATCCATATCAATCAAGGGGATATTTACGGTATCGTAGGTTATTCTGGTGCTGGGAAATCTACCCTTGTCCGTGTCATCAATTTGTTGCAAGTGCCGACAGCAGGTAAGATTACCATTGATGAGGATGTGATTTATGAGGGAGAAAAGGTCACACTTACCCCTGCTCAACTGCGAAGCAAACGTCGTGAGATTGGGATGATTTTCCAGCATTTCAACCTGATGGCTCAGATGACGGCAGAAGAAAATGTAGCCTTTGCTCTCAAGCATTCTGGCTTGAGCAAACAGGAGAAGAAAGAAAAAGTTGCTAAGTTGTTGGACTTGGTTGGTCTTTCGGATCGTGCTGAAAACTATCCAGCTCAGTTGTCTGGTGGTCAAAAGCAACGTGTTGCCATTGCTCGTGCCTTGGCCAATGACCCTAAAATCTTGATTTCTGATGAGTCGACTTCTGCCTTGGATCCGAAAACGACTAAGCAGATTTTGGCACTCTTGCAGGAGTTGAATGAAAAACTGGGCTTGACCATTGTTATGATTACCCACGAGATGCAGATTGTAAAAGACATTTGTAACCGTGTGGCTGTTATGCAGGATGGTCGCTTGATTGAAGAGGGTTCAGTTTTGGAAATCTTCTCTCATCCAAAAGAAGAATTGACCCAGGATTTCATCAAAACAGCAACAGGAATTGATGAAGCCTTGGTGAAAATTTACCAGCAGGATATTGTTCAGAATTTGCCTGAGAACAGTATTTTGGTGCAACTCAAGTATGCGGGTTCCAATACGGATACAGCTATTGTCAATGATTTGTACAAATTCTATCAAGTATCTGCCAATATTTTGTATGGAAATATTGAGATTTTGGACCATACGCCAGTCGGTGAGATGGTAGTTATTCTCTCTGGCGAGCCTGGTCAGTTGCACAGTGCGATTGAGGCAGTGACGGAGGCGCGTGTGGAAGTGACGATTTTGAAAGGAGCAAACTAGATGTTAGAATGGATTCAAACGAATTTTCCAGATATTTATAAATTGGGCTGGGATGGTCAGACAGGTTGGTTAACACATTTTAATTTGACCCTCTATATGACCTTTGTTTCCTTTGCTTTTGGTGGCTTTATGGGCTTGGTATCTGGTTTATTCTTGGTATTGACTGGGCCTCGGGGTGTCATTGAAAATAAGACGGTTTATTGGATTTTGGATAAGGTGGCTTCTATTTTCCGTGCCATTCCGTTCATTATTTTGTTGGCGGCCATTGCTCCTTTGACAAAAATTATTGTTGGAAAAACGATTGGTACGGAGGCGGCTTTGGTTCCCCTTGCTCTTTCAGTCTTCCCCTTCTTTGCCCGTCAGGTTGAGGTGGTCTTGTCAGAATTGGACCGTGGTGTCATTGAGGCTGCTCAGGCTTCAGGAGCGACTTTCTGGGATATTGTCCTTGTCTATCTGCGGGAGGGTCTGCCTGACTTGATTCGGGTGACGACCTTTGCCCTGGTTTCCCTGGTCGGCTATACAGCCATGGCAGGAGCTATCGGAGCAGGTGGTTTGGGACAAGTTGCACTTTCCTACGGTTACTTGCGTTACAATGATGATGTGACCTTTTTAGCAACTCTTTTGATTTTAGTTATCATCTTCGTAATCCAGTTTATTGGAGATTTCTTGACGAGAAAGATTAGTCATAGATAGTTATTTGGCTGTGTTTTTTCAAATTTTGGATAGTCCTTGACTTTTTTATACAATAATGTTAATTAAATAAACACTGCCACCGGGTAGTCATGCAACAGCATTTTATGAACGTCGTTAGGTCTTAGAAGATGTTCATAGGGTGCTGATTTTTCTATAAAAGAAAAGGAGTGAGAATATGTCACAATTTGTTGTTAATTCATCTTTTTGGAGTCTATTTCCAGATGCAAAAATTGGAGTTCTATTATTGAAAGATTATAAAACGCCGGCGCAATCGCCTGATGAATTAGTGAAATTACTGGAAGAAAGCAACGGAATTGCCCAGAAATTTCTTACGGAAGATACCTTTAGTGAAAATGAGGTGATTCGCACATATCGTCAAGCCTATCAAAAGTTCAAAACTAAAAAAGGCGCGCGTTCTAGTATCGAAGCGCTTTTGAAGCGTTCTGCTAGTGACCGTCCAGTTTCAACTATCTCTCCGCTAGTGGATATCTATAATGCGGCAAGCTTGCGTTTCGGTCTTCCATGTGGTGCTGAAGATTTAGATACATTTGTAGGCGATCTTCAACTAACGGTCACTGAGGGTGGGGATGAATTCTATCTCATTGGTGATGAAACCAATAATCCAACTTTACCAGGTGAAGTTTGCTATAAGGATGATAAAGGAGCGGTCTGTCGTTGTTTCAACTGGCGAGATGGTGAGCGGACCATGATTACAGATAGTACGAAGAATGCTTTCTTGGTCATGGAGCTGGTCAATTCTGATAGAGTAGAAGATTTGGAAAATGCCCTTGATTTTATCAGTCAACAAGCAGAGAAATTCTTGGGAGTAGTACCAGAAAAATATCTACTAGATTGCGATAGGCCTGTAATAGCCTTGTAGGATTTGTCAGTGGGATTGTGTTCGGATAAATAGTGGTCTTTCTAGACAAATACTGAATTTTCTGCTACAATACTAAGCATGAAAGAAGGTTGTTTCAAAAGCCTGTCTAGCGAGCTTGGGAGAGTGAAAGCCAAGCCAGTCTTGAAATAATTGGCACTTTCCTAGTCGTGACCATATCTGACTCAATCAAAATCATACAAATGAAGTAATAAATTAGGGTGGAACCGCGTTCTCAACGCCCCTATGTCTGTTGACAGGGGAAGAGAATGTGGTTCTTTTTCTGTTTTACCAGAGAGGAAAGAGAGGATATGAAGAATTTTTATCTAGTGGATAGCCAAGAACAGCTGTTTAACTATCAGCAATTTGTCTCAAAATACGAGGCAAAATGGCATGACTATATCCATTTTCTAAGGAAGGAATATCAAGTTCGTGATTTGCCCCAAGCCCTTATCTGGGCTAATGAAGAAGCCGCAAGAAAATTACTTGGCCAAAGTCCCGTACCAGCCTACACTAATGATATCCGCATGGTCATGACACCAGACTTAGCAGTTTGGAAAAAGATTTACCAGCATCAACTAGATAGCTACGAGAACAGCCCAGACTTGCAGACATTGAGTGCTCACTACAAAGGTTTGTCGGAAAACCATCTGTTGCAAATTATCGGTCATGAGCTGGCGCATTGGTCAGACCTTTTTCTGGATGATTTTGCGGACTATGATGCAAACATCTGGTTTGAAGAGGGCATGGTCGAGTACATCAGCAGACAGTATTTTTTGACAGAAGAAGAGTTTGCTCAAGAGCGGTTCTGTAATCAGCTCTTGGTTGACCTCTTTCAAGAAAAACACGGCTGGCATTCCTTGGATGCTTTTGGAAAATCCACTTACGAAGGAGATTACGCGAGTATTTTTTACGAGTACTGGCGAAGTTTTCTCACCATTGACCAGTTAGTAGAGAAAGTAGGTTCGGTCCAAGCACTTTTTGAAACCTATCATAAATGGGCGCAGTCAGACCAAAGCATTTCGCTACTCAACTGGTTTGTGAAGGAAGAATTATTAGAAAAAGAAATTTAAAAAGAAACAGGAGTAACTTATGTCAAAAAAATTGACTTTTCAGGAAATTATCCTGACCTTACAACAATTTTGGAATGAGCAGGGCTGCTTGCTCATGCAGGCTTATGATACGGAAAAGGGTGCGGGTACCATGAGCCCCTACACTTTCTTGCGTGCTATCGGTCCTGAGCCGTGGAATGCGGCTTATGTTGAGCCAAGTCGTCGTCCTGCGGACGGTCGTTACGGGGAAAACCCAAACCGTTTGTATCAGCACCACCAATTCCAAGTGGTCATGAAACCGTCGCCTTCTAATATCCAAGAACTCTACTTGGAGTCTTTGGAGCGTTTGGGCATCAATCCTTTGGAGCACGACATTCGTTTCGTTGAGGACAACTGGGAAAACCCATCAACAGGTTCAGCTGGTTTGGGCTGGGAAGTCTGGTTGGACGGTATGGAAATCACGCAGTTTACCTATTTCCAACAGGTTGGTGGCTTGGCAACAGGTCCTGTCACAGCCGAAGTAACCTATGGTTTGGAGCGTTTGGCATCCTATATCCAAGAAGTTGACTCCGTTTACGATATTGAGTGGGCAGACGGCGTTAAATACGGTGAAATCTTTATCCAGCCAGAATATGAGCATTCAAAATATTCCTTTGAAGTATCAGACCAGGATATGCTCCTCGAAAACTTCACCAAGTTTGAAAAAGAAGCAGAGCGGGCTTTGGAAGAGGGCTTGGTTCACCCAGCCTTTGACTATGTGCTCAAATGTTCTCACACCTTTAACCTACTAGATGCACGTGGAGCTGTGTCTGTAACCGAGCGTGCAGGCTACATTGCCCGTATCCGTAACCTTGCTCGTGTCGTTGCCAAAACCTTTGTGGCAGAGCGGAAGAAACTAGGCTTCCCACTTTTAGATGAAGCAACGCGAGCAGAATTGTTGAAGGAGGACGCAGAATAATGACAAAGAATTTACTTGTTGAACTTGGCTTGGAAGAAATTCCTGCCTATATCGTAACCCCAGCTATGCACCAGTTGCGTGACCGCATGGCGACCTTTTTGACAGACAACCGTTTGGCTTTTGATAGCATCGATGTCTTTTCAACACCACGCCGTTTGGCTGTTCGTGTCCGTGGTTTGGCAGACCAGCAGACAGACCTGACCGAAGATTTCAAGGGTCCTGCTAAGAAGATTGCCTTGGACGCAGACGGAAACTTCACCAAGGCGGCGGAAGGTTTTGTCCGTGGCAAAGGCCTGACGACTGCTGACATCGAATTTCGCGAGATCAAGGGTGAAGAGTATGTCTACGTGACCAAGCACGAAGCCGGTCAGCCAGCTAAGGCAGTCTTGGCGGGCATTCCAGAGGTTTTGAAGGCTATGACCTTCCCTGTCAGCATGAACTGGGCATCCAACAAATTCGCCTACATCCGCCCTGTCCACACCCTGACCGTTCTCTTGGACGATGAGGCATTGGATATGGATTTCTTGGACATTTCATCAGCTCGCATCAGTCGTGGTCATCGTTTCCTTGGAAATGAAACTGAGATTGCAAGTGCAGATTCTTACGAGGCGGACTTGCGTGCACAGTTTGTCATTACAGACCCTGCAGAGCGTCAAAATATGATTGTCGAGCAAATCAAGGCTATCGAGGACAAACACAACGTGATAGTTGAGATTGATGAAGATTTGCTCAATGAAGTTCTCAACTTGGTCGAGTACCCAACTGCTTTTATGGGTTCCTTTGACACCAAATACTTGGAAGTACCAGAAGAAGTTTTGGTAACTTCCATGAAAAATCACCAACGTTACTTCGTGGTGCGGGATAAGTCTGGCAAACTCTTGCCAAACTTCATCTCTGTCCGCAACGGTAACGACCAGTACCTTGACAATGTCATCAAAGGAAACGAAAAAGTCTTGGTGGCACGTTTGGAAGACGGAGAGTTCTTCTGGCGTGAAGACCAAAAATTCAATATTGCTGACTTGGTGGAACGCCTCAAAGTCGTGACCTTCCATGAAAAAATCGGCTCACTTTACGAGCACATGGAACGCACCAAAGTTATCGCAGAAAAACTGGCTGACTTGGCAGGCTTGTCTGTGGATGAGAAAGCAGATGTGGCACGTGCGGCGGACATCTACAAGTTTGACCTCTTGACAGGCATGGTCGGCGAGTTTGATGAATTGCAAGGGATTATGGGTGAGAAGTACGCTCTTCTTGCAGGGGAAAAACCTGCGGTGGCAGCAGCAATCCGTGAGCACTACTTGCCAAACTCAGCAGAAGGCGAATTGCCTGAGAGCAAGGTCGGTGCGGTCTTGGCACTGGCTGACAAATTTGACACCCTTCTATCCTTCTTCTCAGTAGGTCTCATCCCGTCTGGCTCGAACGACCCTTACGCTCTTCGTCGTGCAACACAGGGTATCGTGCGGATTTTGGAAGCGTTTGGTTGGGAAATTCCATTGGATCAGTTGATTGCGGAACTCTACAGCTTGAACTTTGCCAGCTTGACTTATGACAACCAGCCAGCTGTTATGGACTTTATCCGTGCCCGCGTTGAGAAGATGATGGATAAGGCGATTCTGAAAGACATCCGTGAGGCTGTACTTGCCAGTTCAACCTTTGTCGTTAGACTGCAACTGGCAGCCAGCTCTGCTATTTTCCAAAAATCAAAAGAGGCTGACTACAAGGAAGCCGTGGAAAACTTGTCACGTGTCTTCAACTTGGCTGAAAAGGCGGAGGCGATTGCGATTGACGAGGCACTCTTTGAAAATGAACAGGAGAAAGCCCTTGCTGCAGCAGTATCTAGCTTGGAGTTGACGGAAGACATGGCAGGTAACTTGGACAAGCTCTTTGCTCTCAGCCCAGTCATCGCGGCCTTCTTCGACAACACTATGGTCATGGTAGAAGACGCGGCAGTCAAAGCCAACCGCTTGGCTCTCTTGAAAGCCTTGGCGGATAAGGCAAGTGCTGTGGCGGTCTTCAATCTCTTGAATAGCAAGTAGGAGGCAAATATGGAACAAGCAAAAATTGATCGCATCAATGAATTGGCCCGCAAGAAAAAGGCGGAAGGCTTGACAGAGGAGGAGTTGCAGGAACAGGCAGCTCTTCGTGAGGAGTACATCGAGGGCTACCGCCGTAGCGTGCGTGCCCATATCGAAGGCATCAAGGTCGTCGATGAGGACGGTAATGATGTGACGCCTGAAAAACTTCGTCAAGTCCAACGTGAAAAAGGCTTGCATGGACGTAGTTTGGATGATCCAAATTCCTAAGAGTAAAAATAAGCAAAGACTAGGTTTCCTAGTCTTTTTTTGTGCTTTTGAGAACATATATTTACTTGTTCATTCGATTCATAAATGATAAAATGTATATAGATAAATAGGCTCAGGAGGGCTTTGTCATGAAAAAACTACTCTATTTTCTCTTGTTTCTTACCTACATCGCATGTGCATACAGCACGATTTTCTTTCTGCCTTTTATGTACTTTTCTGGAATTGTTGAGGCAACAGGAGTTGGTCTGGGCCTAAGCTATTCCCTACATCAAGAAGTCAAAAAGTATCCTGAAAAACAATTGTCAGAGTATTTACCGTGGGGATCTAAGAGGGACAAGATTATGGTAGTAACCATTCTACTTTTCTCCATTTTGGTCAGTTTCATTCCAGATGTGAATTGGCATAGAGGCCTGGCAATCCTCTTAAGTATCAGCTATGTACTCCTTTGGCAAGCTATGCTTATCCAATTCCTACGAAAATATTATTTTAAAAACGCATGAGAGTTTCATGCGTTTTCTTTATGGCTTCGAGCCAGTTTTTCTCGTAGAGAAAAACAAGAAAACCACCAGCTATGCTGGTGGCTGCCAAGGCT
>NZ_ASCA01000067.1 GCF_002760245.1 Streptococcus suis YS161
CTTTAGACGTCGCTGGAGAGAAACGGCTTATAGCCGGTGTACAAGCCACCCGTTTTCACGGGTGGTTATGACTACTCGGTCTATTGGCGCAGGAGATAGGGAATCTCTTACCTTTCATGTCCGTCAAGCCTTAGTGCTTTCAGTAGGTGTAGGTCTGCTATTTGGTTTACTATCCTTTATTTTCGGGCGGCAGATGCTAGTCTTAATGGGAGCAGAAATGGAGAGTTTGGCTGGCGCCCAGGCATTTTTTTACTGGGTTGGTGGTTTGACGATTTTACAAGCTCTGATGACCATTTTGGGAACAATCCTGCGGGCATCTGGGGAGTAGGAAAGAACTCGACTAGTTAAAAAAGAGTTCGTCTTCCCACCCCCGCACAGCTCAAACTGTCTGGGAGACAGTTTGAGGTTGGAGATGAAGCGAACTCTGTTCGCCTCAGTCGTAGAGGTCAGATTTGGAGTGTAAAACACGAACAAATCTGCCAATCAACCACTGCGCTGAGATGTTGAAACGAACTCTGAAAAGTGGTGCTAGGCTTTTTGCCCAACCCCTATGAAAATGAGCTTACTGACCAATGGTTTTAATGTGGTCTTGGACTATTTCTTGATTTTTGGTATTGGCTCTTGGTCAGGTTTGGGGATTGTAGGGACCGCCTTGGGAATCATCTTAGCTCGCCTGCTTGGTACTGTCTTGCTTTACCGAAAAGTACAGCAGACTGACTTGGCAGTTGATCTCAAACAATTGTTCCGCTTGGGAAGTCCTAAGGAAATGGTGGTTTTGACCCTACCTGCAGCAGCCGAACGCTTGGTTATGCGGTTGGGACAGGTGGTCTATTTCAGTTTGATTGTGGGGCTGGGGACGACTGTCTATGCTTCTCACATGATTGCAGGCAATATCGAGAGTTTTACCTATATGCCAGCCTATGGTCTTGCGACAGCGGCAGCGGTTTTGATCGGTCAAGCCTTGGGAAAGGAGGACATCCTCACAGTTAGACGAGTCGCATTTCTCAGCTCTGCCTATGGAGTAGCCACCATGTCCCTTCTGGGAATCGTCTTATTTTTCGGAGCTTCAAGTTTTGCTCTGCTATTTACCAAAGACCTAGAAGCCGTCCGTCAAGTCGTTACAGCCTTACGGATCGATGCTTTCAACCAGCCAGGCCTTGCGGTTTCTTTGATCATGGCTGGCGCACTGCAGGGCTTGGGGGATACCAAGTCGCCTCTCTACTCCACAGCGGTCGGGATGTGGGGGCTGCGCGTTTTAGGCGTTGTCGTCTTAGGTCAGATGTTCGGTTTAGGAATTGCTGGCGTCTGGCTGTCGATTTTGATTGACCTGCTCTTGCGAGCAATTTTTCTGACTTGGAGATTTCATGTAAAAACACGAAAACTAGCTGAATAGGCTAGTTTTTTTGGTATAATAGAAATAGAAGTATAGAAGGAGATAAAGAAATGAAAACGATTCATACAGATAAAGCACCTGCAGCAATTGGCCCATACGTTCAAGGGAAGGTTGTTGGAAATTTCCTCTTTGCCTCTGGTCAGGTTCCCTTGTCACCTGAAACGGGTGAAATTGTGGGAGAGACTATTCAAGAGCAGACTGAGCAAGTCTTGAAAAATATCGCAGCAATTTTAGAAGAAGCTGGGACAGACTTTGATCATGTGGTTAAGACTACATGTTTCCTCAAAGATATGAATGATTTTGTAGCCTTTAACGAAGTTTATAAAACAGCCTTTTCAGCGGATTTTCCAGCTCGCTCAGCGGTGGAAGTGGCGCGCTTGCCACGTGATGTTAAGGTTGAGATTGAAGTTATTGCAGTTATTGATTAGAAGAGAAAAGGAGGGAATGTCATGTCGGACAAACTCCATTTAGTAATTGTGACAGGGATGTCTGGAGCTGGTAAGACAGTAGCCATTCAGTCTTTTGAGGACTTGGGTTATTTTACCATTGATAATATGCCGCCGACTCTCTTGCCAAAGTTTTTAGAATTGATTCGCCACAGCCAGGATAACAATAAGATTGCTCTTGTTGTAGATATGCGGAGTCGCTCCTTCTTTTCGGAGATTCGAGAGGTGTTGGATGAGATTGAGGGGGCAGAGGATTTAGATTTTAAAGTCCTATTCTTGGATGCGACGGATAGTGAATTGGTTGCTCGCTATAAAGAAACTCGTCGTTCCCATCCTTTGGCGGCTGATGGTCGTGTTTTGGACGGGATTCAGCTAGAACGTGAACTTTTGGCCCCCTTGAAAAATATGAGCCAGAATGTCATTGACACGACAGAGCTGACTCCTCGTAATCTCCGTAAGGCAATCTCGGAGCAGTTTGCTAGTCAAGACAACCAGCCCTCCTTCCGTGTGGAAGTTATGTCATTTGGTTTCAAATATGGTCTGCCTCTGGATGCGGACTTGGTCTTTGATGTGCGTTTCTTGCCAAATCCTTATTATCAGAAAGAATTACGAAATCTGACTGGTCTGGATGCTCCCGTCTTTGACTATGTCATGGAGCATCAAGAATCGGAAGAGTTTTATAGTCATTTGCTCGGCTTGATTGAGCCAATTCTGCCAGGTTACCAGAAGGAAGGGAAGTCTGTCCTTACCATCGCTGTTGGTTGCACAGGCGGTCAACATAGAAGCGTAGCCTTTGCTAAACGCTTGGCAGATGATTTGGAGAAAAACTGGATTGTCAATCGTAGCCATCGCGATAAGGACAGACGGAAGGAGACGGTCAACCGCTCATGAGAAAACCAAAGATTACAGTTATCGGGGGCGGGACTGGTATTCCAGTTATTTTGAAGAGTTTGCGGGATAAGGATGTAGAGATTACCGCTATCGTGACGGTAGCTGATGACGGAGGATCTTCGGGGGAAATTCGTCAGGCTTTGCAGGTGACCCCTCCAGGTGATTTGCGTAATGTCCTTTTGGCTATGTCGGATATGCCCAAACTTTATGAACAAATTTTCCAGTATCGTTTTGCGGATTCAGATGGTCCCTTGGCTGGTCATCCGCTAGGGAATCTCATCATTGCTGGCATTTCAGAAATGCAGGGTTCAACCTACAATGCAATGAGGTTGTTGACGCGCTTTTTCCATACGACAGGGCGGATTTATCCATCTAGCGAACAGGCCTTGACCCTTCATGCTATTTTTACAGATGGGACCGAGGTAGCAGGTGAGAGCAAGATTTCCAAGCATAATGGGATGATTGATCATGTCTATGTGACAAATTCTTATAACGATGATGAACCGAAAGCCAGTCGCCAAGTAGTTGAAACGATTATGGAAAGTGACATGATTGTACTTGGACCGGGTTCTCTTTTTACCTCAATCTTGCCGAATCTGATGATTTCTGACATTGGCAAAGCCCTAAAAGAAACCAAGGCTGAAGTGACCTATGTGTGCAACATTATGACCCAACGGGGAGAGACTGAGTTTTTCTCAGATGCCGACCATGTGGCAGTTCTCAATACCCACCTAGCTGAACAATTTATTGATACAGTTTTGGTCAATATTGAGCCAGTTCCACAAGAGTATATGAATAGCAATCAGTTTGATGAATACTTGGTACAGGTAAAACACGATTTTGCAGGTTTGCAAAAACAAGCTAATCGTGTGATTTCTTCGAATTTTCTTCGTTTGGAAAATGGCGGGGCTTTCCATGATGGTGACTTGGTGGTAGAAGAGTTGCTCAAGATTTTGCAGGTGCGGTCATGAGTTTTACAGTACAAGTAAAGGAAGAATTGCTGCTTCAGTCTAGCCAAAATAAGAGCGAGCTATCTGCTATTATCAAATTATCAGGGAGTTTGGGCTTAGCTTCATCAGGCTTGACTCTTTCTATCAGCACGGAAAATGCAAAGATTGCCCGTCACATTTATGAACTGTTACTTCGTTTCTATCAGATTAAGGCTGAGATTCGCCATCATCAAAAAACTAATCTCAAAAAGAATCGTGTGTATGCAGTTTTGATAGAAGACGGCGTGAATGAGATATTGAACGATTTGCATTTGGCTGATAGTTTCTTTGGATTAGAGACGGGGATTTCTCCCTTGGTTTTGGAAAATGATTCATGGAGTCAAGCCTATCTTCGTGGAGCATTTTTAGCGGCAGGCTCTGTTAAAGATCCTGAAAAAGGAAAATACCAGCTTGAAATAGCTTCTGTCTATAGTGACCATGCCAATGACCTGGCCAATCTGATGCAGAAATTTCTTTTGGATGCCAAAGTCATTGAGCGAAGTAAGGGAACCATTACCTATCTGCAACGTGCAGAGGACATTATGGATTTTCTTTTGGTGATTGGAGCAGAAGAGGCAAAGACAGAATTTGAGAATGTTAAATTGCTTCGTGAGGCTCGCAATGATCTAAATCGAGCTACCAATGCGGAAGCTGCTAATATTGCAAAGACGGTCAATGCTAGTATGAAAACAATTAATAATATTATCAAAATTATGGATACTATCGGTCTAGATCAGTTGTCAGGTGACTTGCAGGAGATTGCCCAGTTGCGAATTCAGCATCCAGACTATTCCATTCAGCAATTGGCGGATAGTCTAACGGTACCGATCACTAAAAGTGGTGTCAACCATCGTTTGCGGAAAATCAATAAGATTGCGGATGAATTGACTGACTAGATAGGTATACATAGAATGTTATAGTCATTTGAATTAACTTTGATACCTCGTCACTCTCGGCTTGCCGTACTCTAGTATTGCTTGCACCTCAGTTCCTTGTCTGAAAGTTAATTCATTCGACGATACTAAGACTGGTTCGAGAGGACCAGTTTTTTGTATTAGCTGTGATATAGTAGAGTGAATTAGAAACAGGATATATCTAAGTTTGTCAATTTGAGAACTCTAAAGTTATTTTAGGAGTGGGTTATTAACACTATAACTCAAAACTGTCCTTTTCCTAATTCAAACTACTATAGTATTCCTCTTCACAGGAATGACCCTGTTTTATGAACATTTTTCAGTAATGATTAGCATATAACATTAATATATGTTAAAATAGATAGAAGGATACTTTAGCTAGAAAGGAGTTTTGATGATAAGCAACGAACAATATGATTATCTAAGGGCACATCCAACTTTTGAACGTTTGACACGTGATAGCTTTGATCAATTAGCTAAGCATATTCGTTTTCGAAAGATTCCTAAGGGACAAATCTTTTTTTACGCAGAGGATCCTAGAGATTATCTATTTGTATTGTATAAGGGCTATGCTCGGATTGAGCAATATGATGAGACGGATAGTTTTACGTATTTGGACTATATTCGGCAGGGCGGTGCTTTTCCTTTTGGAGATATGTTTCAGGATAAACCTTATCATTATACCGCCATTGCCATAACGGACCTAGAGTATTTTATTGTACCGATGGTCTTGTTTGAAACCTTGTCGAAGATAAATCCGAGTCAAATGACTTATATCTGTCAAAAATTATCTAAAGTGCTTCGTTTTCAAGAATTGCGCTTGCGAAATGCGATGCGTTCCAAGGCATCAGATCGAGTCGTCCAAGCCTTGGCTCTTCTTTATTGGGATATGTGCCAGCGCGATCAGTTTGCTACCTTGCCATTTGAAATTCATATTCAAGAGATTTCGCGTTTAGCAGCTACGACACGGGAAACGGTTAGCCATGTTTTGAAGCAACTGAAACAGGATGGTAAAATTGCTTATAGTCATAAACAGTTAACTTATTTAGATATTGATTATTTCTTAGAAAATTTGACAGAAACTCATTGAAGTTTCTGTTTTTTTATAAAAAAATAAAAATTCATATAATGATATTACAGAAAGAATTATGCAGAATATAGGCGATATAATCGATAATTATTTATAAATAAGGTTAAAAATGTGAAGAATTTCTCAAAATGAATGAGAGCGTTTTCAAGTTTTTGTTTTTTTCCTCTGTTAAACTATGGATGTAAAGAGGAAATGAGAGGCAGGAAAGCGTACGGTCCTCCTCGTTTCCCATCATGTATAAATCTACAAGGAGGACAGATCATGTCAAACCATCCAATTCATGTCTTTTCAGAAATTGGTAAGCTGAAAAAAGTTATGTTACACAGACCAGGTAAGGAAATTGAAAACCTTATGCCTGACTATCTAGAACGCCTACTCTTCGATGATATTCCATTCTTAGAAGATGCACAGAAAGAGCATGATGCTTTTGCTCAAGCTCTTCGTGATGAAGGTGTCGAAGTACTCTACTTGGAAAAATTAGCTGCTGAGTCACTTGTTACACCTGAAATTCGTGAGCAATTTATTGATGAATACCTTGAAGAAGCAAATATTCGTGGTCGTGCTACTAAGAAAGCCATCCGCAAACTGTTGCTAGCTATTGAAGACAACAAAGAGTTGGTAGAGAAAACGATGGCGGGTGTTCAGAAAGCTGAGTTACCGGAAGTCCCTGCTGAAGAAAAAGGTTTGACAGACTTGGTCGAATCATCCTACCCATTTGCAATTGACCCAATGCCAAACCTTTACTTCACTCGGGATCCATTTGCGACTATCGGTAATGCAGTTTCTCTTAACCACATGTATTCAGAAACACGGAACCGTGAAACTTTGTATGGTAAATATATCTTCACTCATCACCCAGAATATGGTGGAAAAGTTCCATTGGTTTACAATCGTGAAGAAACTACTCGTATCGAGGGTGGGGACGAATTGGTTCTTTCAAAAGATGTTTTGGCAGTAGGTATTTCACAACGTACCGATGCTGCTTCTATTGAAAAACTTCTGGTCAATATCTTTAAACAAAATGTTGGTTTCAAGAAAGTATTGGCCTTTGAATTTGCTAACAACCGTAAATTCATGCACTTGGATACTGTCTTTACCATGGTTGACTATGATAAGTTTACTATCCACCCAGAAATTGAAGGTGACCTTCGCGTCTTCTCTGTAACCTATGAAAATGATACGCTTCATATTGAAGAAGAACATGGTGACTTGGCAGAACTTTTGGCTGCGAACCTTGGTCTTGAAAAAGTAGAATTGATCCGTTGTGGTGGCGGTGATATGGTTGCTGCTGGTCGTGAGCAATGGAATGATGGTTCAAATACATTGACCATTGCACCAGGTGTGGTAGTTGTTTACAAACGCAATACGATTACCAATGCAATCCTCGAGTCCAAAGGGCTTCGTTTGATTAAGATTGGCGGAAGCGAATTGGTTCGCGGTCGTGGTGGACCTCGTTGTATGTCAATGCCGTTTGAACGGGAAGACATCTAATGCCAAGTATAGAACGAACAACTATCGGTTCGGAAGAATGGCAACGCGCAGCCTCTATCTATGTCCGCTATAAGGTATTTGTTCTTGAGCGTGGCATTGCAAAGGAAGATGAATTTGACCAGAATGATACTGAAGGAAGAGTTTACGCCAATCTCTTTATTGGTGAGGAGCCTGTTTCAACGGGACGTTTTCTTCCTGTCGGTCCTGGTCAAGCTCGTCTAACCCGAATAGCCACTCTACCGAATTTTCGTGGAAAAGGCTATGGAAAAATGATTATCAGCTCTTTGGAAGCTTATGCACAAGAAACAGGCTTTCATCAGTTGGATATACATTCGGAGTTAACTGCAAAGACTTTTTATGAGTCAGTCGGCTACCAAGCAACTTCTGAAGTTTATCAAGAAGATGGAGAATGGTGCCAGACATTGACAAAATTTATTTAAACATTAGGAGAAGAGACAATGACAAACATTTTTAAAGGCAGACATTTCCTTGCAGAGAAAGATTTCACACGCGCAGAATTGGAATGGTTGATTGATTTCTCAGCTCATTTGAAAGATTTGAAAAAACGCAATATTCCACACCGTTATTTGGAAGGTAAAAATATTGCTCTCTTGTTTGAAAAAACATCAACACGTACTCGTGCTGCCTTCACAGTAGCATCAATTGACCTTGGTGCCCATCCAGAATATCTTGGTGCAAATGACATCCAACTTGGTAAGAAAGAATCTACAGAAGATACTGCTAAAGTTTTGGGACGTATGTTCGACGGTATTGAATTCCGTGGTTTCAGTCAAAAAATGGTGGAAGAATTGGCAGAATTCTCTGGTGTGCCAGTATGGAATGGTTTGACAGATGCATGGCACCCAACTCAAATGTTGGCGGACTACTTGACTGTTAAAGAAAACTTTGGCAAGTTGGAAGGCTTGACTCTGGTTTACTGTGGTGATGGCCGGAACAACGTTGCTAACTCACTTTTGGTAACAGGCGCTATCCTTGGTGTCAATGTTCATATCTTCTCTCCAAAAGAACTCTTCCCAGATGAAACTGTTGTGGCATTGGCAGAAGGCTTTGCCAAAGAAAGTGGCGCGCGTGTTCTTATCACTGACAATGCTGACGAAGCAGTCAAAGGCGCGGATGTCCTTTATACAGACGTTTGGGTATCAATGGGTGAGGAAGACAAATTCGCAGAACGCGTTGCCCTCTTGAAACCATACCAAGTGAATATGGAATTGGTGAAAAAAGCAGAAAATGAAAATCTCATCTTCTTGCACTGCTTGCCTGCCTTCCATGATACAAACACTGTTTATGGTAAAGATGTCGCTGAAAAATTCGGTGTAGAAGAAATGGAAGTAACAGACGAAGTATTCCGTAGCAAATATGCTCGTCACTTCGACCAAGCTGAAAACCGTATGCACACTATTAAGGCAGTGATGGCGGCTACTTTAGGGGATCCATTTGTTCCACGTGTGTAATACTCTTCGAAAATCAAACTCATACGTTGTTGACTCGATTTGATGACTGAAAAGCTCCAGTGGAGTTTTTCAGCCTGTTCCATTGAAGTATGAAAGGAACGGAGTTCTATCTTCATATGTGAAGCGAACTTCGCTCGCTCTATTTCCAACCTCCAAAGGTTCCCCGAACCTTTGAAGCAAGTCTGATTTTGATTTTCATTGAGTATATTCTCTAGTCATCGCAACCTCCGGGGGCTGGCACCCAGCCCCCTTATTTTGAGGATGGATGTGTAAGCGGTTACTATTTCGCGAAAGTGAGGAAAAAGCAAGAGATATGGCAAATCGTAAAATTGTAGTAGCCTTGGGTGGCAATGCCATTTTATCGTCCGACCCATCGGCTAAAGCACAAAAAGAGGCCTTGGTACAAACAGCCAAGCACCTTGTAAAATTGATAAAAAATGGGGATGACCTTATTATCACGCATGGTAATGGTCCTCAGGTTGGAAACTTACTTCTTCAAAACCTTGCTGCTGATTCGGAAAAGAACCCAGCTTTTCCACTAGACAGTTTGGTAGCCATGACAGAAGGTTCGATTGGTTTCTGGTTGCAAAATGCCTTGGAAAATGAATTGGCTAAGGAAGGCATTGAAAAAGATGTAGCATCTGTTGTGACCCAGGTTATCGTGGATAAGAATGATCCCGCCTTCGAAAATTTGACCAAGCCGATTGGACCATTCTATACAGAAGAAGAAGCGAAAGCAGAAGCAGAAAAGACTGGTGCAACCTTCAAAGAAGATGCCGGTCGTGGCTGGCGCAAAGTCGTTGCTTCGCCAAAACCTGTAGGAATCAAAGAAATAGGTACCATTCGTACCCTTCTCAATGCAGGTGAGGTAGTCGTAGCTGCTGGAGGCGGAGGTATTCCAGTTGTCCAAGAAGCAGATGGCACCCTGACCGGTGTGGAAGCAGTTATCGATAAGGACTTTGCTTCTCAATGTTTGGCAGAATTGGTTGACGCAGACTTGTTTATCGTCTTGACTGGTGTAGACTATGTCTTTGTTAACTACAACAAACCAGACCAAGAAAAATTAGAAACAGTTACCGTAGCTGAATTGGAAGAATATATCAAACAAAATCAATTCGCACCAGGTTCCATGCTACCGAAAGTTGAAGCAGCTATTGCTTTTGTAAGCAATAAGCCGCAATCAAAAGCAGTCATTACCTCATTAGAAAACTTAGGCGCTTTGATTGAATCCGATAGCGGCACTATCATTGTCAAAGGCTAAGCAGCTGTATGTATCGTTGAGGCTTCTATTTATTGATGTACTCTGCATGCAAATATAGTTTTTAAACTAGACGGGTTATTTATTGATGGAGTTAGGGGAGTGGAAGTGTTGATAGTCCTACAAGGGTTCCCTTTAATCTAAACATGAAGGTCTGGGCTTTCTAAGCTCCCTCCCCTCTCATCCATTTCCTATCAAGTATCTATCTATAAGCAATGATTTCAGATAATAGACTGAAGGAGATAGACATCTCTTGAAGATAGGTGGATATTTGATACGGTTATTACGGATACAATTTCCCTTAAATAGGGGATTTAGAACCTGTATTCCCAGTTCAGGACTTTCATCTAAGACTAGTTGTTGAGCTATTCATCGTTAGTTTTTCAGTATTTCTTTAAAAACTACCTTGATGAGCGAAAAACTATTTCTTATATAAAGTACTTTACTTGTCAATCCAGGTTGCGCTCAAAAAATATTATAGGAGGTTTTTGCGATGAGCGAAAAAGTGAAAAAAGGCTTTAAAATGCCTTCATCGTATTCTATTTTGATGCTCATTATTGCCTTTATGGCAGTGATGACATGGGTTATTCCAGCAGGTCAGTATGAAAAAGACGAAGCTGGAAAATTTATCACAGGCACCTATCAAGCAGTGGCTCAAAATCCGCAGGGAATTTGGGATATTCTGATGGCACCTGTCCGTGCTATGTTGGGTCATGGCGACACTAGTAAGGCTATTGACGTTGCCTTCTTTATTCTGATGGTTGGTTCTTTCTTAGGCGTGGTCAATGAAACTGGTGCGCTTGATGTGGGGATTGCCTCCATTGTGAAACGCTTCAAGGGTCGCGAGAAAATGCTGATTTACATTCTCATGCCTTTGTTTGCCTTGGGCGGTTCTACCTACGGTATGGGTGAGGAAACCATGGCTTTCTTCCCACTCCTAGTTCCTGTTATGATGGCAGTTGGTTTTGATAGTATTACAGGTGTTGCTATTATCTTGTTGGGTTCTCAAATCGGCTGTTTGGCTTCGACTGTAAACCCATTTGCGACAGGTGTGGCTTCGGATGCAGCAGGGGTTTCCTTGGCAGATGGTATGATATGGCGGATTATCTTCTTTATCGTTATTTTGGGTCTGGGTGTGTGGTTCGTTGCTAACTATGCTGAAAAAGTGAAAAACGACCCAACTAAATCCCTCGTTTACAAACAACGTGAAGCAGATATGGCTCACTTTAATGTCAACACATCAAGTGAAGAAGTCAATGCTGTCTTGACACCTGCTCAAAAACGTGTCCTTTGGGTCTTCGTATTGACTTTTGTAGTCATGATTTGTAGCTTTATTCCTTGGGAAGACTTGGGTGTTTCTGTCTTTGCAGATTTTAACACCTGGTTACTTGGCTTGCCAGGAATCGGTCAGGTGATTGGTAGTTCAGCCTATCCATTTGGCTGGTGGTATTTCCCTGAAGGAGCTATGCTCTTTGCCTTTGCTGGTGTCTTGGTCGGTATTGTCTATGGCATGGATGAAGCACGTCTGGTAAAAGCCTTTATGAATGGTGCGGCAGACTTGCTCAGTGTTGCCCTTATCTGTGCGGTGGCGCGTGGTATTCAAGTCATCATGAATGACGGTATGATTACAGCGACTATTCTGCATTGGGGTGAAGTTGGCTTGCAAGGTCTGTCTTCACAAGTCTTCATCATCTTGACCTATCTCTTCTACCTGCCAATGTCCTTCTTGATTCCATCCACATCTGGTCTTGCAGGGGCATCTATGGGTATCATGGCACCTCTTGGAGAATTTGTTAATGTGCCAGCACACTTGATTATCACAGCCTTCCAAGCAGCTTCAGGTGTACTTAACTTGGTTGCACCAACCTCAGGTATTGTAATGGGTGCCTTGGCTTTAGGTCGTGTTGAAATCGGAACTTGGTATAAATTTGTAGGTAAATTGATTGCAGCTATTGTACTTGCATCAATTGCTATTCTTGTCATTGCGACATTCTTCTAATCGAAATTCTGGGTCAGATTTTATCATGAATACAGATAAATTTGGCTCAGTTTTTCCATTTGTGATAGAATGAAAACAGAAAGAACTATATTTTAATCTGTTGAAAGGAGAAACAATGGAAACAAGTTTTATTCAAGCACAGCATCAAGAGGCTTGTGTAGAGGCGATTAAGGAACTGGTAGCTTTTCCGTCTGTCCTGCATGAAGGTCAAAACCAAACGCCATTTGGCCAAGCGATTCAGGATGTTCTGGAGCACACGTTGGCTTTGACGGAAAAAATGGGTTTTAAAACTTATTTAGACCCTGCTGGTTATTACGGCTATGCTGAAATTGGGCAAGGCGAAGAATTATTAGCAATCCTTTGCCACTTAGATGTGGTACCTGCTGGTGATCTTAGTCAATGGCAGACGCCGCCTTTTGAGGCTGTGGTAGAGGGAGATTACATTATTGGACGCGGAGTTCAGGATGATAAAGGTCCTTCGATGGCGGCCTTATTTGCAGTAAAAGCACTTCTTGATGCGGGAGTCCAATTTAACAAACGGATTCGTTTCATTTTTGGAACAGATGAAGAGACCTTATGGCGGTGTATGAACCGCTACAATCAGTTGGAAGAAGTGGCAACTATGGGCTTTGCACCAGATTCTTCCTTCCCTTTGACTTATGCTGAAAAAGGATTGCTACAGGCCAAATTGCATGGTCCAGGTCACCCTTGTCTGAGTATCGAAGCGGGAACTGCCTATAACGTAGTACCTGCCAAGGCAAGCTATTCTGGTCATTTATTAGCAGGAGTTATTGCGGAATTAGATCAATTAGGCTTTGATTATGAAACCAAAGATGATCAAGTAACGGTTCTTGGTATTTCGCGGCACGCCAAGGATGCTGCTGAGGGGGTCAATGCCATTGTTCGTTTGGCAAAGGCTTTGGAACATTTCGAAAATCATCCAGCCTTGGACTTTATCGTCAATGCAGTTGGTGAAGATGCCACAGGATTTAAGCTTTTTGGTGATGTGACCGATGAACCATCAGGGACACTCAGTTTCAATATTGCAGGCCTAACCATTAGCGCAAAAAAATCAGAAATTCGCTTGGACATTCGTATTCCTGTCACTGCGGATAAGGAAGCCCTAGTTTCTACTTTACAAGCCAAAGCGCAATCATGTGGTTTGACCTATGAAGAGTACGACTACCTTGCTTCCTTGTATGTGCCATTAGACAGTCAGCTGGTATCTACGCTCATGTCTGTTTATCAAGATAAGACAGGAGATTTGACAAGCGAGCCAATCTCGTCAGGTGGGGCTACCTTTGCTCGTACCATGCCAAACTGTGTGGCCTTTGGTGCATGTTTCCCAGATACAGAACAAACTGAGCATCAGGAAAATGAACGCATGCCATTAGAAGACTTATATAAAACAATGGATATTTATGCTGAGGCAGTCTATCGCCTAGCTGCGGAATAGCCATTATCAGTATTGAATAGTAAATTACAGTTTAAAAGCTCTTAGTGAAATATCTAAGAGCTTTTCTTATGAAGAATAACATTGAAAGATGAGATAGAAATGTGTCACTGTTTACAAGAAGTGTACAAAAATATATGAAAGTGTGACTTATTATATGCTGTTTTAGAAATAGACCCCATCTGCATATAGAATAAGTCAAATTAGACTATTCTACAATAAAACGCGTACATGTTATATTTTCGTTTATGAGTATAAAGGGAAGTTATTGATATTTATTTGAAAAATTATCTTTAAAATTAAGTATGTTATTTGTGAACAAAAATTTTTATAATTTACTAAAGAAAAATGGTGGAGTAAACTGTTTCAAGTGCTCGAAGCAAGCTTGTGCCCCCTCTACATCTTCACAAATGATGAGACAGACATCGTCACCGCAGACGGTCGCTACAATTTGAGGAATCTCCATGGCATCCAAAATAGAACCGAATGAGTTGGCCAATCCAGGTAGGGTCTTGAGCACCACTTGATGTTGGATAGGTTTTAGCATGACCAAAGCATCTTCCATATAGAGTCGCAGTCGTTTTTCCCAGCGAGTAGGAGCAATGGGGTTGATGACATAGTGAGAAGAATCATCTTCGTTGACTTTGACAAGATTGAGCATCTTGATGTCACGGGAGAGGGTAGATTGGGTGACGGAGACTCCGTTGACCTCTAGTAATTCTTGCAATTCCTGCTGGGTGTGTATTTTCTTCTCCATGATTAGAGACAGGATCAGCTGATGGCGACTTTCAATCTTATTCATAGGGCCCTCCTTGAGATGTAAGGAAAATAAAATCTGAACTCAGAATAATTTGGTGATAACAGCCTATTGAATAAACATTGCATCCCCAAAACTAAAGAAGCGGTAGCGTTCTTCAACAGCATGTTTATAGGCATCTAAGGTAAATTCTCTACCTGCAAAGGCAGAAACTAGCATAACCAAAGTAGATTTTGGTAGGTGGAAATTGGTTGAGAAGGCATCAACGATTCGGAAGGTGTAGCCAGGTTTGATGAAGATATTTGTCCAACCAGAATCAGCTTCCAAACGGCCATCAAATTTATTACCGATGGTTTCGAGGGTGCGGATGGATGTTGTGCCGACTGCGACGATACGGCCACCGCTATCTTTGACCTGATTGAGGGTTTGAGCAGCTTCTGCTGATAGATTATAGAATTCCGAATGCATTTCATGCTCATCAACGTTATCAACAGAGACTGGTCGGAAGGTCCCAAGCCCAACGTGAAGAGTCAAATAGACTAGTTTCACTCCTTTAGCTTCGATTTTTTCGAGTAATTCTTGGGTGAAATGTAGTCCAGCAGTTGGGGCTGCGGCAGAACCGTTTTCCTTGGCATAAACTGTTTGATAGCGTTCACGGTCTTCTAATTTTTCATGAATGTAAGGTGGAAGTGGCATTTCGCCTAGACTTTCCAATACTTCAAGGAAGATACCTTCATAGGAGAATTCAACAATTCTTCCACCGTGTTCTAATTTCTCTACGATAGTAGCAGTTAATCGTCCGTCACCAAAAGCGACTGTGGTACCGACCTTCAGACGTTTTGCTGGTTTGGCAAGAACTTCCCACTGATCACCTTGGGTATTTTTCAAAAGCAAAAGCTCAACATGTCCCATAGTTTCAGGCTTGTAGCCATAGAGACGGGCAGGCAGAACACGTGTATTGTTCATGACCAGGGCATCACCGGGATTCAGCTGGTCGATGATATGGTCAAAGTGACTGTCAACCATGCTCCGTTTTTCGCGGTCGAGGATCAATAGTTTAGAGCTGTCGCGCTTTTCAAGGGGAACTTGAGCGATAAGCTCTTCGGGTAAATCAAAATCAAAATCTGCAGTATTCATATTCACTCCTTAGACTAAAATAAAATATAGGTAAAATAAATCAATAGGGCAAATGGCAAAGCCACCAATAGACTACCAATCAGGTAGAAAATAAACTTTAGGACCTTTGATTTAGAAATAAAATAGCCAGTAAGGCAGAACAGAATACCAATAAAAAATAAGTAAAAAAGCACATCTGTCATAAATGTATTATATCATAGTTAGACACTTAAGTCTTGATGGATGGGAAGAGAATTAAAATTATTCGTGCTGATGTAATACTCTATAAGTATAAATTCTTGACAAAAATTGGTCTATACCATATAATAAAGAAAAACAATAAATGGTATAGACCAAAGAGGTGTGTTATGAAAATTCATGTAGTAAACAATCAAGTTGAAGGAGCAACTGTAGCATTAGACATTTTGAGAGAAAAATTGAACGGAGGTGCCAAGGTATTAGGTTTGGCAACAGGCTCCAGTCCGTTAGAATTTTACAGATTGATTCGTGAGTCGGATTTAGACTTTTCAGATGTGACATCTGTAAACTTGGATGAGTATGTTGGTTTAGGTGAGGAGAGCGACCAATCCTATATTCATTTTATGAAGGAAAATCTTTTCAATGCCAAACCGTTTAAACAATCTTATTTACCGAATGGTTTGGCGACAGATGTAGTTGCTGAAACAGAACATTACAATAAAATTTTAGCTGAACATCCAATTGATTTCCAAATTTTGGGTATCGGTCGCAACGGGCATATCGGTTTCAACGAACCAGGTGCTCCATTTGATGGTCAGACCCATCTGGTTGAATTGGCGCCATCAACCATTGAAGCCAATGCACGCTTCTTTGACAATCCAGAAGATGTACCAAAACGAGCTATCTCCATGGGCATCGCCAACATTATGGCAGCCAAGACCATTGTTCTCATGGCCTATGGTCAGGAAAAAGCTGACGCTATTAAGGCGACTGTGGAAGGGGCAGTGACAGAAGATGTCCCAGCAAGCGTCCTCCAAAACCACGACAATGTCATCCTTATCCTCGACCAAGCGGCAGCAAGTAAATTAGCATAATAAACAAAACCGACTACCATTTTTGGCAGTCGGTTTTCTTATTTTTCAAGGTCAGCTTCTACACGATTGCGATGGCGGAAAGAGATGACCAGCATCATAAATGAACTAGCAACCAGAATAGCGGCAATCAAAAATAGATGGTGGTGGAAGGCTATCAGAAGAATGATGGTGCTGAATACCAGAATAGCATACTGAAGCCAAACCATCTTATCAAGTTGATAAAGGTCTTGGTTGTAGCGACTGGTCATTAGGATTCCGAGATAGTAGAGGAAGTAGCCGATGAGTAGGAAGGGCAAACCAAAAGTGACATGCTCACCAGGTAAGACCTCCACAGCAACTGTAAAGAAGTTGATGCCTAAAACCAGTACCATATGGGCATAGAGTAAGGTGGCTACATTTGTCTTTTGATGGTGATTGATATTGAGATAGGTTTGCGAAATGTAAAACATAAAGGAGAACGCCATTGCCAAGAAGAAGAGAACTCCAGTGAGTAGATGCGTCTGAATCGGATAATTCTTCAAAATCGCAATGACCGTTTCACCAAAAGTAATAATAGTAATCAACTGACACCGTTCAACAATGTGAGGAAAGTTCATGACATCGTGACTGAGCTTATCCTTGAAGAAATAGGAAATACCCGTGGTGCTAGTTCATTTCAAAATACAATAAAAAGCCCAAATGGACTATACTGTAAGTGACGAAACATACAGGAGGTTAGTCCCAATGAGCCGCTTACAGTACACTGCTAAATCTCATCATTTGCAATGGAATGTACGCCAATTATCACAAATTTGTCATCACTTCTACCACAACTATTGCCCGGATTCCTTCAAATATCGGCGTAATGTTGGTTTAGCCAAAGTTTCAGATGAATCACTCCTTGTCTTGCTTTTGTTACAAGCTGAACTAGGCATAACATCACAACGCCATTTCTACAGCATCTGCCACCTCTTTCCTTGTGGTCAGTTACTAGAAAGAAGTCGTTTCAATCGTCGGTCAAAACAATTGATTTGGCTCGTCCAATTCATCCGAAAAGCTATGAGTGACATGCTTCCATCTGATAAACTAGTCATTATAGATAGTTTTCCTTTGCCACTTTGCCAACCTGTTCGCAATCACAGAGCTACCATTTTTAAAGGATTAGCCGATATTGGCTACAACGCCTCTAAACACTTATGGTTTTACGGTTTCAAGGTTCATATGCTGGTGACCTTATCTGGTTTTATTCTGAACTATGTTGTCACACCTGCCTCTGTTCACAATATCAAGGTGGTTTATGAACTATTAGAAGGGTGTAAGCAATCGGTTATCCTAGGTGATTTAGGCTACCTGAGCAGTGAACTCAAAAAGGACTTAGAGCAAGAAGGTTACCATCTATGGACGCCGTTTCGTAAAAACATGACAGGGGCCGAAGAACATAACAATTGGAAACTGATAACCATGAGACGAACTGTTGAAACACGTTTTTCTGAACTGTGTCATCTCTTTGACATCGAACAGACATTAGCTAGAGGGCTAGCTGGACTACAGTTGCGAATCGAACAAATTATTCTAGCTCATAACTTACGCTATTTTGAAATGAACTAGCACCACGGGTAGTCTTTGTGTAACAGGTATATTCTTGTATTTTTTAGTGAAAAAAGAAATAAATTGACAAAATTATGGTAAAATGTAGGTTGATTTAAAATTAATCATTTAATGAATGGAATGAGTTCGAAGTAAGTCAAGATTGACTAGACATTGTATTTAAAGTAATTCGCAGGAATAAGAGATGGAAGGAGATAGAACATGCAACATCCAGTTGTACGATTTATCTGTAGAACCCTGTTCTATTTTTTTATATTGTTACTACTTTTGTATCTGTATAGTTATTTAGACATTGGACAGGGAGGATTTATCTATAATGAGTTTTAAAGAGGAGAGTATAAAAAAGATTAGCAGTATGTTAGAGCGGGTAGAGCATTTTGCGACAGAAAATCCTGACTACCCTGTTTACCATTATCTAGAACAGTTGTACAGTTATGGGGATTTAAAGGCAGATTCAGATTCTTTAGCAGCCCATATTGATAGTTTGGATTTACCAGCAAACTCTCCTGTTCTTGTTTTTGGCGGACAGGAGTACCAGATGTTGGCAATCTTTGTAGCTTTAACCAAGGCTGGTCATCCGTATATCCCTGTAGATAGTCATTCTGCTTTGGATCGGATTGAAGCTATTCTGGAAATAGCAGAGCCGAGTTTGGTATTTGCGGTAGCAGACTTTCCGCTAGAGACAAGTTTGCCAGTGCTTGGTTTGTCTGAAGTTGAAGCCATTTTTGAGAAGAAGTCGACTTATCAGTTGATGCATCCTGTAAGTGGAGATGATACCTACTATGTTATCTTCACTTCTGGGACAACGGGTAAACCAAAAGGGGTGCAAATTTCGCATGACAATTTGCTCAGCTTCACTAACTGGATGATAAGGGATAAGGAGTTTGCGCTACCAGAGCGACCGCAAATGTTGGCTCAACCTTCCTATTCGTTTGACTTGTCGGTTATGTATTGGGCTCCGACGCTTGCCCTTGGTGGGACCTTATTTGCCCTACCGAAAGAGTTGACTTTGGATTTTAAGACCTTATTTGCAGCTATTCAAACTTTGCCATTTAAGATTTGGACTTCGACACCATCATTTGTAGATATGGCTTTGCTATCTCGTGAGTTTGATGGGGAACATTTACCAGATTTGACGCATTTCTATTTTGACGGAGAGGAGTTAACTGTAAAAACAGCTCAGAAGCTCCGCGAACGTTTTCCAAAAGCTGTGATTGTTAACGCTTATGGACCGACCGAAGCTACAGTCGCCTTATCAGCAGTTGCCATCACTGATGAGATGCTGGTGAATTATAAACGTTTGCCGATTGGCTATACCAAACCAGACTCGCCAACTTTTATTTTGGATGAGGATGGTCAAGTAGTACCGAATGGTCAACAGGGAGAAATTGTTGTATCAGGTCCTGCTGTCTCTAAAGGATATTTGAATAATCCTGAGAGAACCGAGGCGGCATTTTTCCAGTTTGACGGCTTACAGGCCTATTATACTGGGGATTTGGGTGTAATGACAGATGAAGGTCTGTTACTCTATGGTGGGCGTATGGATTTCCAAATTAAATATAATGGTTATCGTATCGAGTTGGAAGAAGTTGCCCAACACTTAAATAAATCAACCTATATTGAGGCTGCGGTAGCTGTTCCACGTTATAATGCTGACCATAAAGTGCAAAATCTGTTAGCTTATGTTGTCCCTAAAGCAGGGATTATGGAGCAGTTCGATCGAGAGTTGGAGTTAACCAAGGTCATCAAGCAGGAATTAAAAGAACGGATGATGGATTATATGATGCCTTCGAAGTTTATTTATCGAGACAGTCTTCCTTTGACTGCAAATGGGAAGATTGATATTAAGGGATTGATCGCTGAGGTGAATGCTCAATGATGGAGTTTTTCAAACAGCTACCTCAGTTAGAGCCTTATGGGAATCCATTGTACTTTTTCTATCTAGTCTTGGCGCTAGTACCAATTTTTATAGGACTCTTTTTTAAAAAACGTTTCCCCTTGTATGAAACAGGTGTTAGTTTAGCCTTCATTGTCTTGATGTTTACAGGTACAAAGACAATACAGTTGCTGTCTTTATTGGCCTATATCATTTGGCAGACAATGTTGATTTTTTTCTACAAGCATTATCGTCAACGGGCAAATCAAAGCTGGGTCTTCTATTTAATCGTATGTTTAGCTGTTTTTCCGTTGACTTGGGTAAAGTTGGCACCGACTTTTAGTCAGCATGGGGCAATTTTCGGTTTTTTAGGTATTTCTTATTTAACGTTTCGGTCGGTCGGAATGGTGATTGAAATGCGGGACGGTTTACTAACGGAATTTAGTTTAGGGAGTTTTTTACGATTTTTGCTATTTATGCCAACTATTTCGAGTGGTCCTATTGATCGTTATAGACGGTTTACGGAAGATTACAAACAAATTCCTGAGCGAACTGAGTTATTAAATATGCTCGATCAGACTGTGCATTATATTATGATGGGCTTCTTATATAAGTTTATTCTAGCCTATTTTATTGGGCATACTTTACTGGAGCCTTTAAAGGCAGTAGTCTTGGATCAAGGTGGATGGTTTAACTTACCTACTATTGGAGTTATGTATCTTTATGGTTTTGAATTATTCTTTGACTTTGCAGGCTATTCCATGTTTGCCATAGGTATTTCCAATCTTATGGGTATTCGCTGCCCAATTAACTTTGATCAACCGTTCAAATCGCGTGATCTTAAGGAATTTTGGAATCGATGGCATATCAGCTTATCTTTTTGGTTCCGTGATTTTGTTTTCATGCGTCTGGTTAAGGCTTTGTTGAAACATAAGGTTTTCAAAAATCGAAATACGGTATCTAATGTTGCCTATCTGTTAAATATGCTCTTGATGGGCTTGTGGCATGGTGTAACATGGTATTATATTGCATATGGTCTCTTTCATGCTTTGGGGTTGATCATCAATGATGCTTGGATTCGTAAGAAGAAATCAATTAATTTAGCTCGAAAAAAAGCTGGGCAAGAACCACTGCCGGATAATCGTTGGACGAGTTTCGCTGGTATGTTTGTGACCTTCCATACGGTCATGTTCTCTTTCTTGATATTTTCAGGATTTTTAGATAAATTGTGGTTCAAGTAGACAATAGGTAACGATTGTATGAATCGTAGAAAGGAATAAAAAATGGATGTAAAAGAAACAATATTGAATATTATCGAAGAATTATTTATGGAAGATGTATCTGAAATGATGGATGAAGACCTATTTGATGCGGGTGTTTTGGATAGTATGGGGACCGTAGAACTTATTGTGGAGTTAGAAAGTCGTTTTAATATTACAGTTCCAGTTTCAGAGTTTGGTCGTGAAGATTGGAATACAGCTAACAAAATCATTTCTGGTGTTGTGGAGTTGATGCATGCGTAAGCAATTGTGGCAGATTTTTGGGCCTGTGATTTGTGCAACGTTTTTAGTTATTCTCACCTTGTTGTTTTTCCCGAGTTCTTCTCGGTCAAATTTCAAAGAAGAAAAACAAGATGCAGTAGCATTGTCTTATATTAGTTTTAAGAGCAAATATAAGAAAAATAGAGCTCTGGGAGACAAAAATCATCGCTTTGTTCCTTTCTTTGGGTCAAGTGAATGGTCACGTTTTGATAGTATGCATCCGTCAGTGTTGGCAGATGCCTATCAGAGAGAGTATACTCCCTATTTGTTAGGACAACGTGGTGCAGCTTCGCTGACACAATATTTTGGCATGCAACAGATTGGGGCACATTTAAAAAATAGTCAGGCTATCTATGTTGTTTCTCCTCAATGGTTTTCACCCAAAGGGGCATCATCTAAGGCATTTGAACAATATTTTAGTAGTGATCAAGCCACTCATTTTCTGCAAACAAGTGCTGAGGATGACTATGATAGATATGCAGCAAAGCGTTTCTTAGAGCTTAAATCAGACTGTAGTTTGACAGGAATGTTTCAAAAAGTAGCTGGTGGTAAGGAATTGTCGAAATGGGATAGAGAGCAGTTGACCTGGCAAGCCTATTTATTAGAAAAGCAAGATGCCTTATTTAGTCGCTTTGCTGATTCTGGTAGTAATTTAGGATTGGTAGAAACGGAAGCGATGAAACTTCCAGAGCCTTTTTCCTATGACCGCTTGAGTAAAGTGGCTAATGAGGACGGGAGTCGTTCTACTCAATCAAATGATTTCCAAATTGATGATAGGTTTTATAGAAATCGTCTTCAGTCAAAAATCAAAAAACTCAAACAATCCCAGACAAAAATATCTTATCTGCAATCACCGGAGTACAATGATTTTCAGCTGGTTTTGAATGAATTTGCTAAACATCAGACTGATGTGCTATTTGTAATTCCCCCAGTTAATGAACGTTGGATGAACTACACTGGTCTCAATAAAGATATGTATCGGGCAACAGTAGCAAAGATTAAGTACCAGTTGACCAGTCAAGGTTTCAATCATATTGCTGATTTGTCGGAGCAGGGGGGGATAGATTATTTTATGCAAGATACAATCCACATCGGTTGGCAAGGCTGGCTGGAGCTTGATAAGTATATCCACCCATTCTTGACAGAACAACAAGCACCTGTTCATTATCAGTTAAAAAAAGAATTTTTAACTTCCGAATGGGCTGCATATAAGGGAGATTTAAACTTATTTTTAAAATAGTTAGATACAGTTATAATAAAAAGCAAGAAGGCTTTGAATTAGGAAGTCTCCTTGCTTTTTTTGTTCTTTTACTGTAATAAACTGATTATATATCTTCTCCCAACAAACTGTGGTTGGCTTTGCGGAAGCGAATAACATGATAGGCAATCATAGCGTGTGAGAGCAGGTTTAAGATAACAAATAGTAGGATATTTGAATGCCCATCCAGCAATAAGGCAACATTTCCAATTAGTAAAATGAGAGCATAGATGAACAGCCCTCTCCTGCCAACTTGATGGACTTGTTGATTATAGAAGGAGGTCGAAAGGATACCACTATAGAAGAGAAGGTTTCCTACAATCAGCATGGGCAAGGCCAAATCATTATGATGACTAGGGAAAAGCTCCATTGCCACTGTGAAGAAATTCAAGCCAAGAACAATCACCAAATGAGCGTATAGTAGAACAGTCGCATCTGCCTTGCGGTGATGGATAGGTTTGCGAAATGTAAAACATAAAGGAGAACGCCATAGCCAAGAAGAAGAGAACACCAGTGAGTAGATGCGTCTGAATCGGATAATTCTTCAAAATCGCAATGACCGTTTCACCAAAAGTAATAATAGTAATCAACTGACACCGTTCAACAATGTGAGGAAAGTTCATGACATCGTGACTGAGTTTGTCCTTGAAGAAATAGGAAATGACAAATGGAAGATAAAAAAGCAAGAGGCTCTTTTCATCATAGGTCCAGAAATTGAAGTAGATAGCTACCAAAGCCAAGAAAAATACCAGCAAATAAATCCCAAACATATAGAGACTATGCTTAATATCAGCCGTAAAACCGATTTTTCGCCCACGAAGGTAGTACTGCAAGCAAAGTAGCAAATAAGACAGGGTCAAAAAGATAGTAAAGGGTAGGGCTGTCGCTTCAAAATCATGGCTAAAGTTCAGGGATAATTGTCCCACTACAAACATGGACGCAATAATCGTGTTAATATCCAACAAATCCCGTTCACCATATTTGTTGAGGTAAATCGTCTCATTAATCCACAAGGTCATAATAATCAGGTTAGCGGTGATAAAAGTTAGAATTTCCCTGAGACCGATATGGTCCCCGTGTAAGAGGCCAGTCAGTGAAGAGGTAGCTAATACAAAGACCAAGTCATAAAACAATTCATAGTTTGATACGCGTTTTGCGATAATTTCAGACATGTCAATCTCCTTTTCAAAAAAATCTGACCTATTATACCATACGAAAAGGCTGGGACAAAAGTCCTGGCCTCATTAGTTTTTTCAATAGTTAAACTTGACGCAGTGGTTGAGTGGGCTCTAATTAGCTGATTTTATCAGCTTTTACAGCCCTACTCAACTGTGCGGGGGTGGGCTAACGACTCATCGAACCCTGCGGGTTACCGATTTTTGTCCCACTCCCTATATCTTATAATGTCCAGTCCAAGTCAGGTCCGACAGGAACAATGCCTGTTGGGTTAATGGTTTTGTGGCTACCGTAGTAGTGCTGTTTGATATGGTCAAAGTCAACTGTCTCCGCAATACCAGCATGGTTGTAAATCCGCTTGGTATAATCCCACAAGTTTGGATAGTCAACCAAAGCCTTGAGATTGCATTTGAAATGTCCAAAGTATACAGGGTCAAAACGTACCAAGGTGGTAAAGAGTCGAATATCAGCCTCTGTCAGCTGATTGCCCACCAGATAGTCATTATCCGCCAAATGTTCTTCCAATTTATCCAAGGCAGCAAAGAGATTTTTGACTTCTTTTTCATAGACTGCTTGACTGGTTGAAAAACCTGCCTTGTAGACACCGTTGTTGATGTTTGGATAGACAAAGTCATTCATGGCATCAATCTCAGCCTGTAGGTGTTCTGGATAGTAGTCATCATAGTTGCCTGTAATGTCATTGAAGGCGGTATTGAACATCCGCATAATCTCGGCAGACTCGTTGCTTACGATTGTATTGGTTTTCTTATCCCAAAGAACTGGAACGGTGACACGTCCTGTATAGTGTGGATCAGCCTTCAAATATACCTGATAGAGATAGTCGCTGTTAAAGAGGGAATCCTTGATCACGCCAGGTCCGTCTGCAAAAGTCCAGCCATTTTCTAACATGAGGGGATGAACGACAGACAAGGAAATATGGTCTTCCAAGCCCTTCAATTTTCGCATAATCAAGGTCCGACTAGCCCAAGGACAAGCCAGAGAAATATAGAGGTGGTAGCGACCAGACTCAGCCTTGAAACCGCCCTCTCCTGTTGGGCCTGCCTGTCCGTCTGGCGTAATCCAGTTGCGAAATTGTGTGATAGTACGGACAAATTTACCGCCTGTTGACTTGGTGTCATACCATTGATCCACCCATTTGCCATCTTGTAAAAGTCCCATGAATTTTCTCCCTTACTGAAGAAATGGGAAATCCAATAGGATGATTGGATTTCCTTTGTAAAAAAATATATCACTAACTAGTATTATAAACTTTTTTCAAAAAGAGTCAAGCTATATGATTTGTGATACAATAGTCCCATGAGATTGGACAAATGTTTAGAGAAAGCCAAAGTTGGCTCGCGTAAGCAAGTAAAAAAACTTTTCAAAGCCCAGCAAATCAAGATTAACGGACGACCTGCTCAAAGCCTAAGCCAGATTGTTGACCCAGAGTTACAAACTATCCAAGTTTCGGGTAAAAAAGTTGCCTTAGAAGGTTCCGCCTATTATTTGCTTCATAAACCAGCAGGAGTCGTTTCTGCCGTGACAGACCAGGAGCATCAGACAGTCATCGACTTGATTTCTCCGCAAGACAGTAGGGAAGGTCTCTACCCAGTCGGTCGCCTGGACAGGGATACCGAAGGCCTAGTCCTCATTACCAACAATGGTCCGCTCGGTTATCGCATGCTCCATCCCAGTCACCATGTGGACAAGGTCTACTATGTGGAGGTAAATGGATGCTTGGCTGAGGATGCTTCAAAATTTTTTGCCTCAGGTGTTACTTTCTTGGATGGAACACGGTGTCAGCCTGCAGATTTGACTGTCTTGGAGGCTTCTTTGGACCATAGCAGAGCGACCATCAAGCTGGCAGAAGGTAAGTTTCATCAGGTCAAAAAGATGTTTTTAGCCTATGGTGTCAAGGTCACTTATCTCAAGCGGATTTCCTTTGGTGGTTTTGAACTGGGGGATTTGGAACGAGGTGCATACAGACAACTCACACCAAATGAAATGGAACATTTATTCACTTATTTTGACTAGAGGAGGATATATAATGAGCATTTATGATTTTACAGTACAAAAACAAGATGGAACAGATCAGTCCATAGCTGAGTATCAAGGACAAGTTTTACTTATAGTCAATACAGCGCCAGGTTGTGGATTGGCACCCCAATACAAGGAACTACAGGAGCTATATGATAGCTATAAAGACAAAGGTTTTGTCGTGCTAGATTTTCCTTGTAATCAATTTTTAAATCAGGCTCCCGGTTCTGCGGAAGACATCAATCAGACCTGTAGCTTGAATTATGGTACAACTTTTCCTCGTTTTGCTAAAATTGCTGTGAATGGATCTGAAGCTAGTCCGCTATATCGCTATCTTAAGAAAGAAAAATTGACCTTATTAGGAGGTCGAATTGAGTGGAATTTTACCAAGTTTTTGGTGGATAGACAAGGGCGTGTGGTCAAACGATATTTACCAACAACTAGTCCATTAAAACTTAAAGAGGATATTGAACTTTACCTAGAAAAATAATAAGAAGGCTGGAGTCATCTAGCCTTCTTGTTTTAGTAACCACAGAAAATAGGGGGCGCCGATAAGGGAGACGATGATGCCGGTTGGGATGCCTGTTCCGACAAGTAGTACTCGTCCTATGGTATCCGCTAGAAGTAGAATGAAGCTTCCTATTATCATAGTAGCTGGAATGATGACACGATGGTCATTTCCTAACCATTTGCGCACAATGTGACCAGCAATGAGACCGACGAAGGTGATATTACCAACTAAAATGACACTAAGAGAGGCTAGGGCGGTAGCCAATACCAAGGTAATCCGTCTTTCACGCTGTAAGTGGAGTCCCAAAGCCATGGCTGTCTGGTCGTTTAGATTCATAATATTGAGTGAGCGACTTCGACTAAACGTTGCCAGCCATACCAAGAGAAGAAGAGGAGTATAGATTGCGATAGTTTTCCAATCTCCACCATTTACTCGACCACTGAGCCACTGGACAATGTATTCCATCTTAAAGTCATCTAATTGGCTGATGATGCTAACCATGATACCAGATAACATGCTCGAAATTCCAACTCCCGTGATAATTAAGCGTGCAGGATGGATGCCGTACAGCTTCTTGCGTGCAATCCAGTAAACTAGAAAAATGGTTAATCCACCGCCCATCATAGCAAATAGAGGCATGAGACTCAATAAGACAGGGCTGATTTTTGAAGAGAGACCGACAAATAATGCCACAACAAGACCAGCTCCTGCGTTGATTCCTAATATTCCAGAATCTGCCAGAGGATTGCGGGTCAAAGTTTGTAGCAACAAACCCGCCAAAGCCAGAGAAGCCCCTCCAATAATGGAGGCGATTATTCTAGGTAAGCGAATTCGCCCAATGATCAGTAGAGTCGATGAACTGGCACGCCCACTCATGATGTCGATGAGATCTGAAAAGGATGAATTGCTATAGCCGATAGATAAGGAAAGTAGGAAAATGACAAATAAAAGGATTAGCAGGAATGTGAATATTTTTAGATAGTTGTGATGTCTTATCAAAAGTGTTTCTCCTTTCTAATCAACCATAGGAAGCAAGGGAGACCAATGATACTGATGACTGCGCTAATGGGAGTTTCAACAGGTGGATTGATAGAACGGCAAACCAAATCTACCCAGATGAGGAAACTAGCCCCTGCAAAGGCAGTTAATGGCAAGAGTAGCTTGTAATTTTTCCCTGTAAACATGCGGATAAAGTGAGGAATAATGAGCCCGATAAAAGAAAGTGAGCCCACAAGAGCTACCGCAGAAGCTGAGAGTAGAAGGACAATTCCCAACAAAACCAAGGTTATCAGTAAGGTTCGTTGACCTAGATTTTTAGCAACGGTTTCGTTGAGACTCAGGATGGTCAGCTGATGCGAAAAGAGCTGAGCAAGGATGAGGCCGATGATGATAAGAGGAGCAATGATGGCCAGCATCTTCCAGTTTACCTGTACCAATCCCCCTGCTTGCCAGCCAATCACTGCAGTTGATAAATCAAAGTAGATAGTAATAGCCTGACCAATAGCAGAAAATAGACTTGCTACCATGGCGCCAGATAAAATTAAACGTAGTTGATTGTAGCCTTTTTGCACCTGATAAGCTAGACCAAAGACTAGACCGGCTGCCAGACAGGAGCCCAGTAAACATATTAATAAAATTTGACTGTAGTGCAAACCGCCGAATAGAGCATAGGCAACAATGAGAGCAAGTCCTGCTCCAGCATTGATTCCTAATAAGCCAGGATCGGCAATCGGATTGCGTGTAATTCCTTGCATCATTGCCCCAGCTTGGGCCATGGCAGCTCCCACCAAGATGGCGGCTACCATTCTAGGCAAGCGCAAATCGATGATAACATCCTGAGCGGAAGAATCTGTCAGTGGATGCTTTAGGGTTTCTATCAGTTGTTGGTGGCTATAAGAAATAGCTCCAAAGCGTAAACTAAGATAGACTCCAGCTATGAAAGAAAGACAGATGATGAAAAAAACAAGCCAAATATTCTTTGGCTTTGTTTTGGGATAACGAGAACTTACTAGTTTGTTCATATATCCAGTCCTTTTACTGAAGTTTTTGAATTTCTGAGACAAAGGCGTCAATTTGTAAATCTAAAGATATCGGATCGGAGAAGTAGAAGAGGTTATAGTCTATCTCGATGACGTGACCATTCTTTACAGCAGGTAGATTTTTCCAAATATCACTTTCTTTGAGAGAGGCAGCTGCTTCTTTTGTTTTATCATTGACGTTAACAAGGACATAATCGCCAACATATTCTGGAAGAGCTTCTTGAGATACCCCAAACCAGCCTTCTTTATTGATGATGTCTTCTTGAACCTTTGCAGGAGCGGCAAAACCGAGAGCGCGATAGATTAATTCTCCACCACGACCAAAGTTATTACCATAAAGGAAGATGTTCTTATCGAAGAAGTCCATGACGGTAAATGTTGAACTTGTATCAATCAATCCTTTCAATTCCTCTTTCGCAGTAGCAACTTTCTTATCCCATTGATCTAACCAAGCTTGTGCTTCCTTTTCTTTTCCAAAAATCTGACCAACATCTGTCAGCATTTTCAGGTAGTCACTCTTTCCATAAGTGATTTCAATAACTGGAGCAATTTCTTTCAGTGTTTCTAAGTTATCATCACCAGCAAATACTAGAATGACATCTGGTTTTTGTGCGGCAATTGCTTCTGTATCTGCCGTTGTCAATTGTGGAACATCCTTTAGTTTGTCTCCAAATGCAGGACTATTTTTTTCTAAATCTAGACTATAGCTAGATACATCAATTCCTAATTGTAAGAGATAGCCTGTGTAAGAGTAAGCAAAGTTGACAACTTTTTTAGGATTTTTAGGAATGTCACCGTGGTAAGTAATGCCTTCAATCTTTGGCATGCTAGACAATTCTACGTCTGTTGAAGAGGAAGAGGTAGAACAAGCTGTTAAGAAAACCAGCCCAACAAATAAACTAAAAATAGCTAAAAACTTTTTCATTTTTTCTCCTTATTATTTTTTTAAATCGTAAGTTAGCAAAATAGGGTAATCTTGACCAGTAACCTGCATCAATTGAGGTTCAATGCTAAAAATGTCCCTCAGTATCTCAGTTGTCATCATATTGGACACAGACCCATGGTAGCGAATATCTCCCTCTTTCATGGCAATCATATAATCTGAAAATCGAGCTGATAAATTGACATCGTGAAGGACCATCACAATGGTTTTCTGTCGGCTTTGATTCAGTTCTTTTAAAAGTTCTAAGACTTCCAATTGATGATTGAGATCAAGATAGGTTGTTGGTTCATCTAAGAAAATGGTATCCGTATCTTGGGCAAGTGCCATCGCAATCCAAACCCGTTGCCTCTGACCACCTGATAAATCATCAACTGGTAACCTAGCGTAGGGAGCGGTCTGGGTGACTTCCAAGGCCCAGTTGATTTTCTCTCTATCCTGATCAGTGAGATGCCCCAGCCCATTTTGATGCGGAAAGCGACCATAGGAGACCAGTTCATAAACGGAAATCCCTTCTGTCGCTTCTAAGACCTGAGGGAGCAGGGCCAATTTTTTGGCAACTTCTTTGGTTGGTAGTTGTGAAATGGCTTGTCCATCTAAATAGATAGCCCCTTCTTGAACAGGGATAATCCTTGTCAACGCCTTAAGCAAGGTCGATTTTCCACAGCCATTGGCACCAATGATCGTCGTTATATTTCCTTTTGGGATACTTGTTGATAATTCATCAATAATAATCCGATTGTCGTAAGAGACTTGGATATTTTCCGCTTGAATCAAAGACACAAACTCCTCCTTTCCAGAATACGATTCATTAATAATTTGTTCCGACCAGTATTATATCAAAAAAATTTACCAAAACAAAGAGTTTTCTGAAAATTTTAATTTAATGAGAATCGTTATAAAAAAGGGAGTGGGAAAGAACTCAACCAAAATAAAAAGAGTTCCCCTCACTTCCAAGCAGTTGGCTCGGGCTAAAATAGTCCACTGGACTATTTTACTCCCACCCCCGCATAGCTCCAACAGTCAGAGTAGTGACTGTTGGAGGTTGGAAATGAAGCGAACTCTGTTCGCATCAGTCGTAATGGTTAGATTTGGAGTGTAAAACACGAATTGCTGAGATTTGCTTCGCAAATACTATCTCCAACCTTTAACAGTCCACTGGACTGTTAAAGCCAATCAACCACTGCGCTGAGATGTTGACACTAACTTTGAGAAGCGGTGCTGGGCTTTTTGCCCAGCCTCCGTATGTTACAAATATTGTTTTGCTACTTCCAAATCACCGTCATAGGCGGCCTTTTCGCCATTGACAATCTGGTAGGCATCAGCCCCCTTGCCTGCGATGATGACGGCATCTTTCGGAGAGTTTGTCAGGCTCATGGCTGTGCGAATGGCTTCTTCCCGGTCCAAGATAAAGTCGCTTGGACGGGTCATGTGGGCACGGATTTGTTCAGCAATAGCAGCTGGATCTTCACGGTTGGGGTCATCAGCTGTCAGGATAACATCTATTTGAGGATAGTCATTGAGCAGAAGTCCAAAGTCTTTGCGGCGACTTTCTCCCTTGTTACCAGGAGCTCCCAGAATCAAAATTACCTTGCCTGTCTGATGTTCCAAGACGACATCAATCAGCTTCTTGACACTATCGCCGTTATGGGCGTAGTCTACAAAAACCTTGGCACCGTTTTGCTGGGTCAGGACTTCCATACGACCAGGGACATTGGTTTGGGCAATTCCTGTGTGAATATCTTCCAGACTTGCCCCCAAGCGAAGACAGGCTAGCCCAGCTGCGATGGCATTTTCTTGGTTGAAACCACCGATCAGCTGGATGTCGTAATGGCCAGCCAATTTGCCAGTCGCTGTGAAGTCAAAACCTGCTGACTGACTAATCTGGTTTTCAGAAGTCGGCCCATAAAAGTCATGGTCTTTAGAGCTGACTTGGTTTTTCACCACCTCAAAATGGTCCATTCCAGCATTGACAATAACCGCTCTGCTATTGTCCATCAAAAGACGCTTGTGGTAGAAGTAGTCCTCAAAAGTTGGGTGCTCAATGGGGCCGATATGGTCGGGGCTGATGTTGAGGAAGACACCGACGTCAAAGGTCAGCCCGTAAACCCGCTTGACCAGATAAGCCTGGCTGGACACCTCCATAATCAAGTGGGTCATGCCGTTCTTGACCGCCTCCGCCATCATGGCAAAGAGGTCCAGGCTTTCAGGCGTGGTCAGGGTGGACTTGAAGAAGGTTTTGCCGTCCAGCGTGGTGTTCATGGTCGAAAGCATGGCAGGTTTGTGGCTCTGTTTAAGGATGTTAAAAGCAAAATAAGCCGCCGTTGTCTTACCTTTGGTACCGGTGAAGGCCAGGAGTTTGAGCTGTTTCTGGGGATGACCATAAAAATCCATGGCAATCAGGCTCATAGCCTGCTTGATGTCATGGACAATGATAGCAGGAATGCCGACTTCATAGTCGATTTCAGACACGTAAAAGGCCAGTCCAACCTCGATAGCTTTTTCCAAAAATTCTTTCTTAAAAGCCAAACCCTTGGCAAAAAAGAGGGTCGTTGGGCTAACAGTCCGGCTGTCATAGCTGAGAGCGTCAAACTGGACATTCGTCCAAGTGCTATCAGTCTGGTTATTTTGTTTGATATGGCGGAAGTTGTCATCCGCTTTTAAGATGTCTACTACACGTTCAATTTTAATCATGCTTCTATTGTAAAACTATCTAGTTGTTTTTACAAGTCGGGACCTTGTACTTATTGGGTCATTTTATGGTAGGTTCTTAAAGAAACTGACATTTCGTTCTGACGCAAATTTGTGCTATAATAGGAGGGATTGAAAAGGAGAAGTTTATGTTTTATTCTTATCTACGAACACTATTAACATTCTTGTTGTGGGCCATCAATGGCAATATTCACTATCATGATAGAGAGAAGATTTTGCCACAGGAGGAAAATTATATTCTTATCGCTCCGCACAAAACCTTCTGGGATCCAGTCTTTCTTGGCTACGCAGCTGCTCCCAAGCAGTTCATCTTTATGGCTAAAAAAGAACTCTTCAAAGACCGCGGTTTTGGTTGGTGGATTTCAAAATGTGGAGCCTTTCCAATTGACCGTGACAATCCTGGCATGGCAGCCATCAAGTATCCAGTTAACATGTTGAAAAAAAGTGACCGTTCGCTGGTCATGTTTCCTTCTGGAAGTCGTCATTCATCTGAGCTAAAAGGTGGTGTGGCGGTCATTGCCAAGTCAGCAAAGGTCAAACTCATGCCAGCTACCTATGTGGGTCCTATGACTATCAAAGGGCTCTTAGCTGGTGAGCGAATTGATGTGGCTTTTGGAAATCCTATCGATGTTTCGGACATCAAGCGTATGGATGATGCAGGTACGGCAGAAGTGACCCGTCGAATCGAAGCTGAATTCAAACGCTTAGATGACCATGCAACTTCTTTCCAAACCAAGAAAAAGCCAAATATCTTGACCTATATCTACCGTATTCCTGTGCTCTTACTAGTTGCCCTCGTCCTAGGATTGACCTATGCCTTTAGCTATATTGCCAGCTTCTTCTGGCAACCAAGTACTCAACTCGATAAGTAAAATTTTTAAACTCGCTTTTGCGAGTTTTTTTGTATCTTTTGCGCACTATATAGGTGGAGGTAATTTATGGATACGATTAAAACTTATATAGAAATGCTTAAAGAATATAAGTGGCAGATTGCCCTGCCCGCAGCGGCTGGCTTACTTATGGCGACATTTTTAATCTTCAGTCAACCAGCCAAGTCTGACCAGACGGGACTGACAGATTTTCCACAGACCGAACAAACTTCTAGCAGTCAGGAGCAGACGGAGGAAACCAGTACAGAAGTAAGTGAGGACCCCAGCCAACTGGTCGTTGATGTCAAAGGAGCGGTGGAAAAACCAGGGCTTTACACCTTAGAAGCTGGTGCGCGTGTTAATGATGCAGTTGAGGCGGCTGGTGGCTTGACCAGTCAGGCAGATCCCAAGTCTATCAATCTGGCTCAGAAGCTCAGCGACGAAGCGGTGGTCTATGTGGCCAGCAAAGATGAAAAAATCTCGGTGGTTGCCAGCACGACTGCCAGCTCTGCTATGTCCTCAGAAGAAAAAAACACCAGTCTGGTCAATCTGAATACGGCGACTGAGGCAGACCTGCAGACCATTTCGGGCATCGGTGCCAAGCGAGCGACGGACATTATCGCCTATCGTGAGGCCAATGGCGGCTTCAAATCGGTAGACGACCTCAACAATGTGTCGGGCATTGGCGACAAGACCATGGAAAGCATTCGACCTTATGTCACGGTCGATTAAGCTCCCCTGCCAGCCCATCCACTTGGCTCTTTTGGCGGTGGCGGCCTACTTTGCAGTCCACTCTTTTTCCCTCTTGACAATGGGCCTGCTGAGTTTCTTACTAGTTGTCTTTGGGTTTCGGCAAGGTAAGGCAGTTTTCCTCAAAACGCTGCCGCTTCTAGCCCTGTTTGGCCTGTTTTTCGGATGCCAAAAGGTCCAATGGGAGCGGGCAGATCAGTCAGCCCCAGAGCAAGTCACCACTGTGCAGGTCATTCCAGATACCATTGAAGTAAACGGCGACAGCCTGTCCTTTCGAGGTCGGACTGACAGACAAACCTATCAGGTTTTTTACAAATTAGCCAGTCAGGAGGAGCAGGCTTATTTTCAAAAGTTGACAGGTTTGGTCCAGCTAGAAGTGGAAGCAGAGGTCAGCCTGCCAGTTGGTCAGCGGAATTTCAATGGCTTTGACTATCAAGCCTATCTGAAAACACAGGGTATCTATCGGACTGTCAAGCTCACAGCGATTAAGAAGATTGTTCCTATCCAGTCTTGGAATGTTTTTGACTGGCTATCAAGCTGGCGGAGGCAGGCCTTGGTCTATATCAAAACCAATTTTCCAGCACCTATGAGTCACTACATGACAGGGCTCTTGTTTGGGGACTTGGATAGTGAGTTTGACCAGATGAGTGACCTCTATTCGAGTCTGGGTATCATTCATCTCTTTGCCCTGTCTGGTATGCAGGTAGGCTTTTTCATCGACAAGTTTCGCTGGATTTTGTTGCGTTTGGGCCTGACCAAGGAAGCCGTAGATAAGTTGCAAATTCCCTTTTCTCTTATCTATGCTGGTTTGACAGGCTTTTCGGTGTCAGTGGTGCGGTCCCTGGTCCAGAAAATTCTGGGAAATATGGGCTTGCGGAAGCTGGATAATTTTGCGGTGACGGTCTTTGTCTGTCTGCTGGTGCTGCCCCGATTTTTACTGACAGCAGGAGGAGTGCTGACTTTTACATATGCATTCTTGCTGACGGTCTTTAATTTTGAGGACTTGGGGCAGGTCAAAAAGGTTGCGGTGGAGAGTCTCAGTATTTCACTTGGGATTCTACCTGTGCTCATGACCTATTTCTATGCCTTTCAACCCTTATCTATTCTCCTGACATTTGCCTTTTCCTTTATCTTTGATGTCCTGCTCTTGCCAGGTTTGTCAGTCATTTTTCTCCTGTCGCCTCTGGTCAAGATGACTTGGGTCAACGGATTTTTTGTCTTTATGGAGGAAATCATTGTCTGGGTGGCAGACTTGGGCTTTCGCCCTTGGATACTGGGCAAGCCGTCTGGGTTGGTACTCTTGCTTTTGCTGGTCAGTCTGTTCATGCTCTACGATTTCCACAGGAAGAAAAACTGGCTCCTAGGTCTGAGCCTGGTCCTCGCTCTGCTATTTTTCATAACCAAACATCCGCTGGAGAACGAGGTGACGGTGGTGGACATTGGGCAGGGGGACAGTATCTTTTTGCGGGATATGCGGGGGCGGACGGTTTTGATTGATGTGAGCGGTCGGGTCGATTTTGCGGCTAAGGAAGCTTGGCAGGAGCGGTCTTCGCAGGCAAATGCAGAGCGGACTTTGATTCCCTATCTGCACAGTCGGGGCGTGGATAGGATTGATAGTTTGGTCCTGACCCATACCGATACGGATCATGTGGGCGATGTGCTGGAAGTGGCTAAGCAGGTCCAGATTGGTCGGATTGTCGTGTCGCCGGGAAGCCTGACGGTGCCTGACTTTGTAGCGACTTTGAAAGAAATCAATGCTCCTGTCCATGTGGTAAAAGTGGGCGACCGCCTACCAATTTTTGACTCTTACCTGGAAGTCCTTTATCCAGATGGGACAGGAGACGGTGGTAATAACGACTCTATTGTTCTTTACGGTCGCTTGTTGGAAACTAACTTTCTCTTTACAGGAGACCTGGAGCAAGGGGAGTTGGACTTGATAGAAACCTATCCCAACCTGCCTGTCGATGTCCTCAAAGCCGGTCACCACGGCTCCAAAGGTTCTTCCTATCCTGAATTTTTGGACCATATCGAAGCCAAGATTGTCTTGATATCTGCTGGAGAAAATAACCGCTACAAGCATCCTCATCAAGAAACCTTGGACCGCTTTGACAGTCGGAATATCCAAGTCTATCGTACCGACCAGCAAGGAGCTATTCGCTTTCGAGGTTGGAGGGAGTGGAGGATTGAGACGGTGAGGGAGTGAGGTACGAACTGTTTACTACAAAATATTGATTTTTATAAGTTTCCTAACGCCATTTGTTGGGAAATTTTTTGTTGCGATAAATTTGTCAGCGTTTTCTTTGTATTGCATTCTTTTTTATCGTATAATTGTAGTAGATTTTTTATTTGGCTCAAAAAGGAGACTATATTTTAATGAATTTACATTTTTTACAAAAAAAGCACCATTTTGGAATCCGTAAGTTTTCCATCGGTGTCGTATCTGTTGCCTTAGCAATTAGCTTTAGTGTTGCTGGAGGACAGGCTGTGGCTGCCCAAGAGGCAACACAAGCAAATGTTAGTAGCCAGCAAACGAGTCAGGCAGTGACAGATCAAGCAAATCAACTGCAGGAAACCAATGAGGTAACTGTTCAAATTCCAGAAACTGTTGGTTCCTCATTAAACCAAGCCACACAGGAGAACCCAGCTCAAGAAAGCCAGCTTGTGGAAGTAGAACCAGCTATTCAGAAGGAAGTGGTCTCTCAAGACATTTCAGCACCCCAAGCAGCACTTCCAACAGAAGCAGGGCAAGAACAGACTGCAGAAGAGCAGTCAAATACAGCTGGTGATGAGAGCACTCTCACAGTCGAAAATTCTCATCAGATTATTGAGCAAGTAGAACCAAAATCTATTCAAACGGCACAAGAATCAACAGGTTCAACGGACGAGGTTACTCAACCAGTTCAGCCAACTGAGACAGCAACAGTAGAAGAAGTCGTTCAACCTGTTCGACGTTCAGCACGAAGAGCACGCAGTGTGGCAGCTCAGGAGTTGGCCAAACTGCCACTAGATGCCAATGGAAAGCTGGTAACTTCTTTGACTAATCAATCGGCTGTTAAACTACAAACAGTGTTTGTAGATGGTACCAGTCAAGTAGAAGCGGTCACTACAGCCAACACCCCAACCGTCAAGAACAGTCAAAATATAGTTGATTTGGTCACTGCTGTTTCATCAGACTTAAAAGCAGTTACCTATGAAAGTCTTTATGATAACTTGAATCATACGGAACGTTTCTTAGATGGCTTGGCTATTGCCCAGGAGTTGAAGAGAGAGAAGAATGGGCAAGAGCCAACGGCTGAAGAGTTGGCCAATCGCAAGCGACAGGTCTATATGGACCAGTTGGATATGCGAGAGAATTTTGGAACCGTCCAGACCAATCTCGATACTATTCTGACAGGTGTTTTTGAGAAATCAACGGCAGTCGATACCGCTACTGTAAAAGCCAACAAGGAAAAAATCCTGCTAGGCTTGACCTATCTTGACCGCCAGTACGGTTTCCAGTTCGGGAATCTAGCTGCCAAAGACCTGATTCTCTATTATCCAGAGGTGTTTGGTAGCCAGACAGATGTCCTGAACAACTTGATTTCCATCGGAACGCAGACCTATGCTGACTTGGAGCTGAAAAATAATCTGACAACCTACCAGAAAAAGATAGCACCGATTACCAAGCAGGCGGATCTTGTTCAGTTCATCGAAAGTCAAGTTCCGCGTTGGGTTTCAGGACAGGATGTGGAGACCTGGTTTAAGGAAACATCCAAGGCTCATATCGCAGAGTCAACCAGTCCAAATGGCAATTCCTCTCTCTATCAGCAGTTGAAGGCGGATTCTCCTCGCTTGGCTAGTCATATCCTGCCGCTCCTGACCCTGAGTTCAGATTCGGTGCTGGCATTGGCAACCACTGACACCATTACCTATGGTTTGCGAGATACCTATCTGCCAGCTGGGGCTGCTACCGATACCTTGCAGGCTAGCTTGGACAAGACGGTCCAGTCTCAACAGGAATTTATCGATGTATGGTATCGTATTAGTGAAAAGAGCGATACCTTACGCAGTCATCCAACAGTTGTCGTCGTGGATAGTTTGCAAGCCTTGGGGCAACCAGGTCAGTTAGCTCGCAATCTCTGGTCAGCAAAAACTGGGGATAAGGCACTCCCAGGCGTGCGAGAGTTTATTACTCCCATGGGGCTATATTCCAATTTCTTGCAGGCCGGTGGGCAGAAGGACAGCGATACCCGCATTACTTTCTTTTTAGGAAAAGCCTTGACAGACAATGGTTTGTCAGTCTACACCCATGAGATGACCCACATTTTTGACAACAAGGTCTGGTTTAATGGCTACGGTCGACGGACCAACAAGGATGCGGAGTTGTACGCAACGGGACTGTTTGATTCCCATAATAATACCCAAGGTCAATCTTCTTATGCTCCGATTTTTAACCTCAATACCGCCTATGAATTGGGAGCAAATCGGACTCAGAACCAGTCACCTCGTCGTTTCCAAACGGAGGCTGACCTGAAAGAATATATGCAGGGTTTGCTGGATGTTGTCTACAGTTTAGACTATCTGGAAGCCAAGGTCAGTCTGGAAAAATCTGCCGCAGATAAGGCTGTCCTCTTTAATCAACTGTCCTATTTACCTTCGCCGACCAATCCACTAAAAATCCAAGATGAATTTCGAGCGATTAGTGAAGAGGTTGCTGCAAGTCTGACAAGTGTAGATGACTTGGTAGACAAGGCGATCGTTTCTGGTCGTTTGGCCTTCAAGGGACTTGAGACGCGAGGGGTTGCCAATCATAATGATTACTTTGTCGTGCCTTTATTCGAGCCAGTCTATGCTGGTCTCCAAAATAATAGCAGTTTTGTAGGTGATTTTACCATGCGTCGCTATGCCTATGAAATCCTTGGAGAATATGGCTACAAGGACGGTATGGTAGCCTATCTGTCCAATCAATACGCCAATGACCAAGCTGCCCTGGCGGCTATTATGCCAGAACACAATGGTGATCTAGCGACCTTTAAGAAGGCTATGTATGCAAGACGGGCGGAACGATTAACAGATTTGAAGACAACGAGTCAGTTTACAGATCTGGCTGATTTGGAAACCAAGATGCGACAGGCAGTGGAGCAAGATCTGGCTAAGATGAAGACCAATCAAGCCAACAACTCCTATCTGACAACGGGTGTAACAGCTGTTCGTTCGCTCAAAACGCAGATTTTCCAAGAATACCTGGCTATGACCAATGATTTCCAAAGCAGTATCTATAAGGAAAAAGAAGCCAGCCGTACCTTCTATGTGACCAACGGTCAGGAAAGTTCGACAGAAGGGGCAGGGACAGAGGCCAACCCTTACCACAGCCTGTCCTATGCCTTGCAACAGGCCAGCGATGGTGATGTCATTAAGCTGGTGCGAAATGTGACCCACCGTCAAGATGCTCCGTTTGTCATCAATAAGGCTGTGACCATTGACGGTCAGGGCCACACCTTGACCTTCCGCGGACCAGATCTGGAATTGGGAGCGGCGGCTACCTTTACCAATATGACTCTCAACATGATTCCGAGTGGTAGTCACCAGCCAACCATCTATTTGAATGGCTATCAGGCGACCTTTGATGCGGTGTCCACAACGGTCAATCAGTTACAGGACAAACTGCGTCCGACCATCGTTGCAGGGGCTCGTACTGGGGAAGCGACGGGGGACCATGCCCAGTTACTAGTTGTGAATGGTAATTCTAATACCCGTTTCCGTCAGATTTTTGCAGGTAATGCGGATAGTTCCAGTTCCATCCCCGTGACCATCACCATTGATTCCGAGTTTGCTGGAGTAGATGAGGAAATCGATCTTGGTGGGCAAAACGACCAGGTGACCTATGGGCGAGTGGAATTGATTTCTCGTTCAACCAAGGTTAAAGAGGTCGTGGCGACCAATAGTATGGACAATCAGGTGACCATCAATGCCGCTCGTATCTACGGTGCCAACTTCCTTGATATTCAGGAATTGACCTTGGCTGAAAATGCTGCTGTTACGTTGGACAGTCAGGTTGATCGGATTAGTGGATTGGTGACGATTGGGGCCGGCAGTCAGTTGCAATTGGACAATGGGACAGCTCTTCAAATTGGCGACCTAGCTGGTCAAGGTAAATTGGTGATTCCAGCTGGTTCTCGTTTGGAGGTGCTTGCGGATGTAACAGGTCCTCTTCAAATAGAACTGACAGGTTTTGAGTCTCAGCTGGCACCTGTAGTGGATCAGGTCTTTTTGACAGTTGAAAGTCTGCTTGATCCGACTAGCTCGGTTAGCTTGGCTAATCATTATAACCGCTTTGCTATTGCCCAAGAAAATGGTCACTATCGTCTTGTTAGTCGTGACCAGCAGCCTCAGACTCATACTCTGACCTTGCGATTTATCCAGAGTGGGCAGGTGCTGAAGTCAGAGCAGGTGCAAGTTGTGGACGGTCAGTCGCTGGCCAATGTGGAGGCTTATCTGCCCCAGGCAGTCAAGGGAACCTACCAGTTGGCTCCTGGCTTTGATCCGTCTGTTTTGACGGGGATTTCTGCTAGTCAGACCATTGATATTCCTGTGGTGCTGGTGATTCCTGCAACTCCGATTTTGTCGTTCGATAAAACTGCAGTTACAGGTCTTGAATTGGTAACCCCACCGACTAAGACAGACTATCGCCCAGCTGAAACAGTGGACTTGGCAGGTCTTCAAGTGAAGCTGGTGGACAATCAAGGTCTATCCAAAACCATCACTCCAGACCAATTCAATGAGTACGGTGTGGAAGTGGTGTCTGTCACTCTGACCCCACAAGTGACCAGTCTTCAAGTTCGTAAGGACAATCATGAGTTGACTATCCAAATTCAGGTTATCCCCTGGAAAGCAGATGTTTATTCGGTTCATGTTGGAGATAAGCATGTTTATGAGACGGATGATAATCTGACTGCGGTAGAAACTGCCCTTTTAGCTAAGGTTCAGGTTGATGCCCAAGCAGGTCCTGTTGAAAAACGTCTTGTAAATCCTCTTCCAACTACTCTTGGCGAACACAGCGTACCAGTCCTTGTAAAATATGATGATGGCAGTCAGAAGCGGGTAGAGGTCACGGTGCTTGTTGTACCAGCTAGTCTCCAAATCCACCTTCGTTTCAAAGAAGGTGAAAGACTTGTCAAAGAAGAAAGCGTGACCTTGCCAGCCGGTTCTTCTGTGACAGATTTGGGAGATCGTTTGCCTCAACCAGATTTAGGTCACTATGAGATTTCTTCAAGTTTCGACCAGACTCAATTAAACAATATCCAAACTTCTAAGACAATTGAGATTCCATTGGAATTGGTGACCCCAGTCAAAGTATTCGATAAAGCTGCTATTACAGCCCTTGAATTGGTAACCCCACCGACTAAGACAGACTATCGCCCAGCTGAAACAGTAGACTTGGCAGGTCTTCAAGTGAATCTGGTGGACAATCAAGGTCTATCCAAAACCATCACTCCAGACCAATTTGATGAGTACAGTGTGGAATTGGTGCCTGTTACCCTGACCCCACAAGTGACCAGTCTTCAAGTTCGTAAGGACAATCATGAGTTGACTATCCCAATTCGGGTTATCCCATGGAAAGCAGATGTCTATTCAGTTCATGTTGGAGATAAGCATGTTTATGAAACTGATGACGACTTGTCTGTGGTTGGAAATGCTCTTTTAGCTAAGGTTCAGGTTGATGCCCAGGCAGGTCCTGTTGAAAAACGTCTTGTAAATCCTCTTCCAACTACTCTTGGCGAACACAGCGTACCAGTCCTTGT
>NZ_ASCA01000068.1 GCF_002760245.1 Streptococcus suis YS161
AGTCTATTCAGGTTGTTGTCCAACAAACAGCTCATGGGGAAGGTGTCACACATGAATTGCCAATCGGTGTTCTTCCTAAATCGGATCGCTACCAGCCACAAGTAACTAGCGAAGCTCGTGTCTTTCCAAACAGCAGTACTGAGGAAATAAAGGCTGAAATTGTTAAGCAAATTAGTCTTCCAACTGAAGCAGGTCAAGTTGTTTATGAACTTGTAAGTAACCTTCCACAGACAAATGGTGACTATCCAATCACGGTTCGTGTCATTTATGATGATCGTAGCCAAGACGAGATAGTAGTACCACTTCATATTTTCAAAATGGAAAACGGTAAGGGAGTCACACATGAATTGCCAATCGGTATTCTTCCTAAATCGGATCGCTACCAGCCACAAGTAACTGGAGAAGCCCGTGTCCTTCCAACCAGGAGTACTGAGGAAATAAAGGCTGAAATTGTTAAGCAGATCAGTCTTCCAACCGAAGTAGGTCAAGTTGTTTATGAACTTGTAAGTAACCTTCCACAGACAAATGGTGACTATCCAATTACGGTTCGTGTCATTTATGATGATCGCAGCCAAGACGAGATAGTAGTACCACTTCATATTTTCAAAATGGAAAACGGTAAGGGAGTCACACATGAATTGCCAATCGGTATTCTTCCTAAATCGGATCGCTACCAGCCACAAGTAACTAGCGAAGCCCGTGTCCTTCCAAACAGCAGTACTGAGGAAATAAAGGCTGAAATTGTTAAGCAGATCAATCTTCCAACTGAAGCAGGTCAAGTTGTTTATGAACTTGTAAGTAACCTTCCACAGACAAATGGTGACTATTCAATCACGGTTCGTGTCATTTATGATGATCGCAGCCAAGACGAAATAGTAGTACCACTTCATATTTTCAAAATGGAAAACGGTAAAGGCGTCACACATGAATTACCAGTCGGCGTTCTTCCTAAATCGGATCGCTACCAGCCACAAGTAACTGGAGAAGCCCGTGTCTTTCCAGCAAGCAGTAGTGATGACGCAACGGCTGAAATTGTTAAGCAAATTAGTCTACCAGCTGAAGCAGGTCAATTTGATGTTGTAGTAGTCACTCCTACTCCACAGTCTAGTGGTGACTACTCCATGATTGTTCGGGTGGTCTATGATGATCGCAGCCAAGACGAGATAGTAGTACCACTTCATATTTTCAAAATGGAAAACGGTAAGGGAGTCACACATGAATTGCCAATCGGTGTTCTTCCTCCGTTGGAAACAACCAAGGACGATGGAGTTACACATGAATTACCAATCGGCGTTCTTCCGTCATTAGAAGTAGCTTTAGAGAAGGGGGTAGGAGAAAATAGTCCGAAGCCAGCCGCAAAAGAAACGGCAGTCTCTGTGAGTGTCGTGGGACAGCAAAAATTCGCTAAAGGACAGTTACCTAAAACAGGGGATAGGAATAATCTTTTACTGGTTGGCGTAATGCTTGCAATCTTTAATTTAATCTTCTGGATGTCGGGTAAGAAACCTCACCAAGTAGAAGAGAAGTAGTAATCATCCATTCTTTTGCTCTATCAGCATAGGAAGAAAGATTTGTTTTCCCTTAAATGCTACCAATCGGATGTTATCCTAATTTTAAAGGCAGAAGCTAAATGTATTAGTTTCTGCTTTTTTAGGCTTAACAAGAGAGTTGAATGATAGATTTTTATTGAGTATTATCAATGAGTTTGTTTTCTAATTCTAATTCAAATGGTATAATTTATTAAGAATTAGAGGTATACATGTTAGTTATTGAACAGATTGAGACATTTAAAAAAGAGAAGTTAGGTTCCTTGACCGTTCTATGCGGTGAAGACATCGGACAATACCAAATAGCGAAAGACTTACTTCTGAGGAAGCTTGATTTCGATCCTGCAGATCTGGTGTTTGCCTATTTTGATATGTCAGAAGCTGATTATAGTCAGGTGGATTTGGATTTGGTTTCTCTCCCATTTTTTTCAGACGAAAAAGTTGTCATACTGGATTATTTTTCTGATTTGACCACAGACAAGAAGCGGCATTTGACAGACGATGAGCTTAAACAGTTTGAGGCTTATTTGGAAAATCCAGTTGAAACAACACGTTTGATTATCCTAGCTCCAGGAAAGTTAGATAGCAAACGACGCCTGGTTAAACTCCTCAAGCGAGATGGACTAGTATTAGAAGCCAATCCTCTGAAGGAGATGGATTTGAAAAATCATTTCCAAAAGGAGATAATGCGTCTTGGATTGCAGATGGGAGGAGAGGTTTTTCAATACCTTTTAGAAAAGTCCAATTTTGATTTTGCAGAAATCAGTAAGAACCTAGCTTTTCTTCAATCTTATAAGGGAAAAGAGACGATTGAAATTTCAGATATTGATGCGGCTATCCCCAAAACACTACAGGATAATATCTTTGATTTAACACAGTTAATTCTACAATCCAAGGTAGACGAGGCTCGCAACTTAGTTCGTGACTTGCGGTTGCAAGGGGAGGAAGAGGTTAAGTTGATTGCCATCATGTTAACCCAATTTCGAACCTATCTACAAGTGCAAATACTACTAGAGCAAGGCCGAGGGGAACAGCAGATAGTAGCTGAGTTATCAACTATTATGGGGCGTAAGGTGAATCCATACCAAGTAAAGTATGCTTTGCGTGATTCACGCCATCTGTCCATTGGATTTTTGAAAAAAGTTGTTCGATTATTGATAGAAACGGATTATCAAATCAAGACAGGACAGTTTGATAAGGATTACTTGTTTGATCTTACATTGTTAAAAATTGCAACGAGTTAAGTGTCTGATTAGTAGTTTCAGACAAATAAATTGAAAAGGCTCTCACATTGGAGTAGAATAGAACTATCACTTAGTATAGGAGAAAACGAAAATGGCAATTATTTTACCAGACCTTCCATACGCATACGATGCCTTGGAACCACATATTGATGCAGAAACAATGACCCTGCACCATGACAAGCACCATGCAACTTATGTTGCAAATGCTAATGCAGCCCTTGAAAAACACCCAGAAATCGGTGAAGACTTGGTAGCACTTTTGTCAGATGTGGAGCAAATTCCAGCTGATATCCGTCAAGCCCTTATCAACAACGGTGGCGGTCACCTTAACCATGCTCTTTTCTGGGAATTGCTTTCACCTGAAAAAACAGAAATTTCAGCAGAATTGGCGGCAGATATTGATGCGACCTTCGGTTCATTTGATGCCTTCAAAGAATCCTTTACAACTGCAGCAACAACTCGTTTCGGTTCAGGTTGGGCTTTCTTGGTTGTTAATAAAAAAGGTAAGTTGGAAGTTATCTCAACTGCTAACCAAGACACACCTATCATGCAAGGGTTGAAACCAATCTTGGCATTGGATGTTTGGGAACATGCTTATTACCTCAACTACCGTAACGTCCGTCCAAACTACATCAAAGCCTTCTTTGAAGTGATTAACTGGGACAAGGTTAACGAACTTTATAAAGCAGCTAAATAAGAGCAGTTCTCTTCCGTTTGGAAGAGATTTTTTAGTTGCGAAGAGTACTTTGGAGAGAATTGTGTATGGGAAGAGGGATGATTTTTCGTATTATGGATAAAAACAACAAGATATTTTCAGAAAAATGATGTAAAAGTGAGAATAAACGAATATTTTTATAATTTTTTGTTATAAATGACTGATTTGATATTGAAAAGCCGTAAAAAAAGGATTATTATAGATATGTCAATATGAAAAAAATAGAAGGAGCATTGTTTTGCTTATGAAAAAGAATATTCGGTTGAAAAGCAGTGTACTAGCTCTTGTAGCTGGTTTTAGTGTCATTACAACACAGGCTGTTTTAGCAGATGAATTAGCTGTTCAAATTATGGGAGTTAATGATTTCCATGGTGCGCTTGATACGACAGGGACAGCGCGATTGGAGGGGGAAACAGTTCGGAATGCAGGAACTGCCGCTTTGCTTGATGCTTACATGGATGATTCGCAAGCAGAATTTGAAGAAACAGCAGCAGAAACAGAAACACCTGCAGAGTCTATCCGTGTTCAAGCCGGAGATATGGTTGGTGCAAGTCCATCGAATTCTGGACTTTTGCAAGATGAACCAACTGTAAAAGTCTTTAACAAAATGGATGTTGAATACGGTACTTTGGGGAACCATGAATTTGATGAGGGACTTGATGAGTATAATCGTATCATGACTGGTGAAGCTCCAAAAGAAGGTCAGTTTAATGAGATTGTAGATAATTATACTCACGAAGCTGCCAAACAGGAGATTGTTATCGCTAACGTTATTGACAAAGAGACGGGTGAAATTCCGTATGGCTGGAAACCGTATGCTATTAAGACTATTCCTGTAAATGATAAAGAAGCAAATATTGGTTTTATTGGTGTAGTTACGACAGAAATTCCTAATCTTGTTTTGAAGAAAAACTATGAGCAGTACACTTTTTTGAATGAGGCAGAGACGATTGCGAAATATGCGCGTGAGTTAGCTGAAAAGGGTGTAAATGCGATAGTTGTACTGGCTCACGTCCCAGCTACAAGCAAGGATGGTGTGGCTGCTGGTGAAGCTGCAGATATGATTGCTAAGCTAAATGAAATCTATCCTGAACACTCAGTTGACCTTGTGTTTGCCGGTCACAACCATGTCTATACAAACGGTACAACAGGCAAAACCTTGATTGTACAAGCTACCTCACAAGGTAAGGCTTATGCAGATGTTAGAGCTGTTTATGATACAGATATTGCCGACTTTAAAGATGTTCCGACTGCGAAAATTATTGCAGTGGCACCAGGTCAGAAAACACCAAGTCCAGAAATTCAGGCGATTGTAGACGAAGCAAATACCATCGTTAAAAAAGTAACAGAGCAAAAAATTGGTACGGCTAGTCAAGCGACAGATATTTCTCGCGAGGTAAATGAATTTAAAGAAAGTGCTGTGGGTAATTTAGTAACATCGGCTCAATTAGCTATTGCTAAGAAATCAGGCTATAATGTTGACTTTGCAATGACCAACAATGGCGGGATTCGGGCAGATTTGAAGGTCCAAGAGGATGGAACAGTTACTTGGGGTGCAGCACAAGCTGTTCAACCATTTGGGAATATCCTACAAGTCGTTCAAATGACAGGTGAGCAGATTTATACAGCCTTAAATCAACAATACGATGAAGGCGAAAAATATTTCCTTCAAATGTCTGGAATTAAATATATCTACACGAAAGCAGATAATCCAACGGAAGAAAATCCTTACAAGGTTGTTAAAGCTTTCAAAGAAGATGGAACAGAGATTGTTCCGACAGAAACCTATACACTTGTTATCAACGACTTCTTATTTGGTGGTGGGGATGGCTTCTCGATTTTCAAAGAAGCTAAACTGATTGGCGCTATCAATCCAGACACAGAAGTATTTGTTGAATATTTGACTGATTTAGAAAAAGCAGGTCAAACGATTAGTGCAACTATTACAGGTAGAAAAGCATTTGTAGAGGAGTACGTAGAAGAACCAAAAGCAGAAGAAAAAGGAGATGCTGCTGGGACAACTACCGATACGAAAACACCTGAAAAAGCAAACGACGGTGGCGGTAGTGTAGCAAATCAGAAAGCAAACGAGCAACCGGCACCATCTGGAAGTGTGGCTCCTATTTCAAATAAGAAAGCTGAAAAAGCATCAGGGAACCAAACACTTCCAAATACCGGACAAGAAGCCCTAGGCTCCCTTCTTATTAGCTTGGGTGGCTTAGTTTCACTCGGAATGGCTGTCTCAATGAGACGTAAGGAAGGGGAATAGGAATCAAGCATAAAAACGACAAACTTTCGAAGTACATTATAGAATTACTTCTTTTAGAGATTATCATGAGAGAAATACATAAAAACAATTGTGTTTAGTCTTAGAGTAGGTTCTGCTTTTTGTAAAAATTTGGGTAAATTCTCAAAGTAAGTTCTAGTTCCCGTCCTTCCAGAAGTTACTTTGAGAAAACTGCACAACATCAACAG
>NZ_ASCA01000069.1 GCF_002760245.1 Streptococcus suis YS161
ATGTTGGGAAGCCTGTGGGACAATATGGAAAGTCTGATAGCCTAAAATCGGATGGACTGTTAGGATAAGAATACTATGGTGAACAGACGTGAACCATCGCAAGAGTCGTTACAGGGACTAAGTGAAATAAGGCTGATACACTTACACCAAAAGGTACGGAGGAGGTCATTGGGGCTTTCATAACCTGATGACAAATGGACACATTCTTCCCGGCTCAAAGATGGCACCTAAGGTATTCACAATTATTTATAACACGGAACTTGGTAAGCCCTATGTATTCCTTTTAATCGATAGAAGGTATAGAACTCGTAAGAGGGATAGACGATACAGAGGGTAGAGGAAAGGATAAAAAGCGAATGCTCCAACTGTAATGGTAGGAGATAGGGGTTCAAACTTTGCCCTGACCTGAAAGGGTGCAGACTTATCCTATGGTATTTCATGACAAAAATGGAGGTAAACCTATGAATGATAAACATTCAACGACAGCACCAGCTGAGAAGTTATCACACAAGCAACTGCTTGCGAAACAATGGAAAAGCATTGATTGGAAGAGAGCAGAACAAGAAGTGAATAGGCTACAAATCAGGATTGTCAAGGCTACTCAAGCCAAACACACTAACACAGTGAAGAGACTTCAATATTTACTAACCCATTCGTTCTATGCCAAGGCACTTGCCGTTCGTCGAGTAACGACTAACAAAGGTAAGAAAACAGCTGGTGTAGATGGTGAACTGTGGACGACCCCTACTCAAAAGATGGAGGCTCTCCTATCTCTAACTGACAAAGGCTATAAAGCCAGTCCGTTAAGACGGGTTTACATCGACAAAAAGGGGAAAAAGAAGAAACGTCCATTAGGGATTCCGACTATGTACGACAGAGCTATGCAGGCACTCTATGCTTTAGCATTAGAACCTGTTGCAGAGACAACCGCGGATACTAAATCATTCGGCTTCCGAAAAGGAAGAAGCTGTCAAGATGCTTGTGAATATATCTTCACAGCACTATCACGAAAAGCTTCTCCTCAGTGGATTTTAGAAGGCGACATCAAAGGCTGTTTTGACAACATCAGTCATGACTGGCTCTTAGAGAACATTCCGATGGATAAATCTATCTTAAAACAATTCCTTAAAGCAGGTTTTGTGTTCAAGGGTGAGTTATTCCCAACGGAAGACGGCACGCCACAAGGCGGTATCATTTCGCCTATCCTTGCCAATATGGCACTCGATGGATTACAACAAGTCTTATCAGATAGATTTCATACCAATCGTTTAGGAAAAATTGACCTTCGATTCAAGAATAGCCATAAGGTCAATCTTGTCCGTTATGCGGATGATTTTATCGTCACAGCTGCGACACAAGAAATTGCATTAGAGGCTAAAGAATTGATTAGAGAGTTTCTGCTTGGACGAGGTTTAGAGCTGTCAGAGGAAAAGACATTGGTAACTCATATCAACGATGGTTTCGACCTACTTGGTTGGAATTTTCGGAAGTACAAGGGGAAATTGATTGTAAAACCATCTAAGAATTCTATTCAAACTGTTATTGGTAAATTCTCAGAAACCATCCTCAAGCGAGGAAAAGCATGGGAGCAAGAAGTCTTAATCATGAAACTAAATCAACAGATAAGAGGATGGACAAACTACCACCAATCCGTGTGTGCTAGTGAAGCCTTCTCCTATCTGGACTATCATTTATACGAATTATTGTGGCGATGGGCAAAACGTCGTCATCCAAAGAAAGGCCAGTGGTGGGTTTCGACCAAGTATTGGCATAGAAGAGGCAATCGAAGTTGGGTATTCGCTTCAGGCGATAAAGAACTCATTCGAGTTGACCATACTGCTATCGTCAGACATACAAAAGTCAGAGAAAATGCCAATCCTTACTTGGATATAGACTATTTTGCTCAACGAACCTTTAATCATGGTATGAAACGGTTGACAGGTCGTTTTAAACTTGTTTGGAAGAAACAAGACGGACGCTGTCATCACTGTGGACTCCCGATGGAACTTGGAGAAGATAGAGAAATTTTCGTTAAAGTTCCAAAATCAAAGGGAGGTGTGGAAGAAGTTGATAATATGGCTTATGTGCATAGCTACTGTCAGCGACTATTTATTGAGAGCCTCTCGAAAGAGTGATGAAATGCTTGAGCCGTATGAGGGGAAACTCTCACGTACGGTTCTTAGAGAGGAAGGTGGTAGTAATACCACTAACCTACTCGACTA
>NZ_ASCA01000007.1 GCF_002760245.1 Streptococcus suis YS161
ACCCAATCGAACGTTCCAAAGAAAGATAAAAAGCAAGGCACCTGTAAGCTTCACTTATAGAGTAACATAATAGTTGAAAAATAGGGGTAAAAAACCTCCTTTTTGTGCGCCCTAAATACAAAAACTATTCCCGTTTGGTCATGAACTGCTCAGACGAGAATAGTTCCTTTAATTGTTTAAATGCTTAACTTAATGACATTGGCTACCAAGCCCCACCGCATCCCCCAGGTCATCTTTCTCTGGATAATCCACTCCAGCCAATCTTCTCTAGTTGAACTTCTGGTGTCCAGATATTCTTGATTAAGGTCCTGAAAAAATTTTCTCATATTCTTAATCCCCCCTGCACTTGCTATTTGGCAATTATAAAATTGCCAACTTCCTCTTAGTATACAGGCATTTCCCCAAAATGTCTACTGTCAATTTTTATCCACCAATCTGCACCAAACCAAATAAAATTTGGAGGAGTAAAATGGAGGTATTATAGAAGCTATGTGCAAGGATACTGTCCGTCATTCGTCTATTGCACATATACAGATAGCCCAGATAAGACCCTGTTATAAAGTGCCCTAAAAATGCTACTGAAAAGCTCCAAGTATGACAATAGGCAAATAGAAGGGCAGAAAATACGATGACCATTTGAGGATGCTTAGGAAAATACTGGGCTGTCTTTTCTAACAAAATCCCTCTGTAAAGAAATTCTTCTAAAACTGGTGCAAACAAGACAACTGAGAGAGCCATCACCCAAAAATTGTCTGAATTTAACTGACTGGCTATATCCAAGGCATTAGAATCACTAGTGCTAAGCCCTAAATATTGCCAAAGGAGGTTCAGGCAAGTTTGTCCAGTAAATACCAACGCTGTCATACCGACTATTTTAAAAATATTCAGCTTCTCTCTTGAAAATTCTTGATTCTTCACCATTCCTCGTCTGATGACAGAAAGTAGTGCCAATATTGCAAGACCAAGCCCTATCATGACTACAAGTTTTAAAAGCACACTCTCTTGAAAGGCTGTTATCCCCATATAAACTGGAAGTTGAATGAGTAAAGTGAGAAGCAAGGTACCTACTGCTAAACCGATTGATTTTATTATTTTCATATTCTCTCTCCTTTCCATTGTTTTTTTATAGCCTATTGTAATTGTTACTCACGATGTTCACACCTTTACACACTTATAAGATTTAAAATGGTCACAATACTGTTCGACAAGATATGTGCCACTATCGGATATTTGAGATGGTTCGTTTTATAATAAATCCAAGAAAAAACAAGACCCGGGAAAAATAGCATCCAAAAACTTACAGAAATATCATAAGTATGTACAAAAGTAAAAATTACCGTTGTGACAAAGACACTGATCATTGGATAAGCCTTATTCCTAATTCTTTCTTGAAAGACACCTCTATATAGATATTCTTCACGAATAGGCCCCAAAATATTTACACTAAGCAAGGCCATCCAACCATATTTGGACTGAAATAGATCTAACATGGAACTATTATCGATGGTCGAACCAGACAATCGTAAAAAAATATTCGATACTACAAGTTGTGCCACAATTCCTAGTAAAACCAATCCAAACAGTTTTACATAACTATATTCTCGGACTTGGAGACTATCATCACGATACTTTTTCCGTAATGTCCCTAATAACCAAAAAATGAGAGCCGTTAGAACAAACCAACATAGTACATGTATGAGATAACCTACTACTGTGTCATCCATCTTTCCCCAAGACATTTCAGCTATTACAGGGGCTTGTATGACTAAGGTCAACAATAAAACCTGTACGATGCTTTTTAGCCAATGAACCATTGCTACTCTCCCATTCTAATAGAATCTTTTTATGAACTTAGTATAAAACAAATCAGCACAATAGTTACATTCATGTCACGAACGGTCGATATTTTGTAATGAATGACCATTTTTTCGAATTCACCGAATAGCATCCAAGATATTCAGCACAAGATTATCGCTTGACAGATGTAAAACAAATAGCTACACTATTGTTATACATATTAGAATTTGGAGTTGAAGACAATGGCAGGATTGGTTAGGGATAGACAATATAATTTTAGAGTAAATGCACAATTACTGGAACAAGCAAAAATAATCTTATCAGAAAAAGATATGACCCTTTCTGATGCTCTTAATTTATTTGTAGAAAGGGTGGTTGAAGAGCAAGATTTGCCAATACAAACAGTAGAAGAAGCACGTGCAGAGGCTTTTCTAGATGAGTTGATTGCAGAGCTTGATGAAGGCTACCAAGAAGTTTTATCTGGAAACACGACACCTGCTCGTGAGGTATTCGCCAAATATGGTCTATGAAGTACATTTATCTGCTAAAGCCGAGCAAGATTTAGAGGAGATCTACCAGTATTATGTCCGTGAATTTTCAGAATCAAGTGCACGAAAGGTGCTTGCATCTCTGAGCACAGCTATCTTGACCTTAGAAACATTTCCAGAGGGATATATTGACCTCGACGCTCGTCTGGGACGAGCATTATTCCCAGAAGGAAAAACAAGGATGATTCCTGGAAAACAGCAACTCATCTTCTATTTGATTCGTGGCTCTCGTGTAGACATCCTTCGCATTAGAGGAGCAAGGACAGACTACCTAAACAACCTAGACAATCTATTCAAGCAAACCCTCAAATAACGAGCAACTCCCCCACCTCCAACAAGTCTAACCAAACGAGTATAAACAAAAAGCTGATTCCTCAGCTTTTTTCATTTTATTTTCTACCACTCCCTCATCCAAAAATAGAATATAGGAAGGCACCAAAATCTTGCCCTGCAGAATAAATCACTGGCACAAGAACTGAACCAAGAGTCATCAAGGTCATAGCTATTCCTACCCATACTAAGAATTTCATTGCAAACGAGGAAGACTCATAAGCTGTTTCAAATTCTTGGTATTTTTTATCTAATTTTTCTATCGTTGTCATAACTAAACTCCTTTTACATCACTAACCAAACAGTACCAATAAGTAACCAATAATTGAGAAGATAACCAGTAGGCTATTGTTCAATATATGAACAAGAATCGCATCCACAATATTGCCACGGCGAGCATAAGCCAAATAGAAGACTGCCCCAAGCAAGAAGTAAAGTGGCAACTCAATTGGATGAATCGCATGAAGAAGAGCAAAGACTGCTGAACTGATTATCAATTTTAGCCATTTTTGATTTTCTTTGAAGAAATAACTGCTAAACAAACCTCTGAACACAAGTTCCTCCATAAAGGGAGCAAAGACGCCTATTGCAATATGAAAGGCAACAAAGTATAGTGGAAACATCTTCGCCAATTGCTGATTTGCAGCCAAAAGTGCTGCATCGTTGGCTGTGGTGGTATTGCCAGTAACCAACTGTATCAATAGGGTTCCGCCAATACCGACAACCCGTCCCGCCAAGAAAAATAGCAGAGCAAAGCCAAAATCTTTCCAAGTAAATGTGAACCGTTTTTGCTGGTCAGGTAGACCTTTCTTATACCGTTTCCAAGTCCACATCACAATAGCTGTCGCAATGACTAGATAGCCAATGCCAGAAACCCACTGCATGACACCAGACATCGAATCCTGTATGGCAATCAATCGCATCGGAGTTATGTTAATCGCAATGATGACAAGAATCAAACCAATAAATTTTAAAATATTTTTAACACGTTGCATAGCTAGTTCTCCTTGTTACTCTTGTTGACTTTCATTAGAAAATACAATGCAATAAATAAAGTGGGATAAAAGTCAGATGAGAAAACATTTACTGTTTTTCCAAGAACAAGCCAAACTACTAGGTGAATAAGAACGGCAGTGACCAAAATTCCTTCAACAAGCCCTTGTAAGAACTGCATAATTTTATTCGTTTCTTTGATAGTCATCATTTGATGTTTGTTTTCCATTTTCATTTCTCCTGTTCTTGTTTTCTTTATTAGCTTACTTTTCCTTGTTTTGTTCCTTATTTGTTAAAATGGCAAAAGCGATGATTAGACCTGGATTACTGACTGCTAAAATATTGAAATAGTCTTTAATGTTTTCATCTGACAAATTCGCACAGATTTTAAAAACTATCCAAAGCACAATGGGAATCAAAACTGCATAGAATTTTTTATTCTTCATCTTCAATTCTCCTCACTATCATTTTCCTTAACGTTCAATTTTGATTTCAAATAACGATTTGCCACTTTTTCCATTTTTTCAAGAATAAGAGCAAGTAGATAGAATCCGTATGGTATCAACATCGGCAACTCAAGATTCTGTCTAATGAATGCAAATCCAATAAAGAAGGTATATACAAGCATTGTTGCATGTAATACAAGCATTGTTGCATGTAATACATGCTTCCCTGTAATAACAATTTCCTTTTTTTCTCTCATCTTTGTTTCTCCTGTTCTTGTTTTCTTTACACTCTTAGTATAAGTCAACCCAGACCAAATTTTTCATCCATGTCATGAACGGTCGTTATTTTGTAATGAATGACCATTTTTTATCGATTCATTAAGTTGTGATATAGTTTTTTGCAAAATTTCTCTAATTTTTCTTCAACGAGAACAAATAGATACAGTCCATAGGGAGTTATGAAGCGTGGTACAAAATTCTTGGTGACAAGTAAGTACAGCACATACAAGGTATAGACTATCATAGCGACATGTAGCAATTGTTCTTCTGTCATAGCAATTTTCTTTTTCACTGTCATCTCATTTCTCCTTGTTCTTATTTTTTTACCATATAAATCAAACCTCTAATGACAAGATAACTGAATAGGTAAATCATTCCATAATACACTCCCCATAGACCAATGATAGCTCCTGCTCCGAGTCCTACAAGTAGGGAGCGGAAATGACGGTGTTTAACAATTGTTTTTAAAGTATTCATGCTCGTGTCTCCTTTTTGTTTTTTACACTCTTAGTATAAGCCAACTCAGCCCGATTTTTTCATCCATGTCATGAAATGTCGTTATTTTGTAATGAATGACCATTTTTTCGAGAAAATGCAAAAAAATCCAGCCTTTCGACTGGACTTACATCTATAAATCTTAATCTAAAAACACCAACTCTTGAACAAATCGATGATTGCTACTCTTCGTTGATATAGAAAATTTAGGATAGTTATCTAAAATAGCTTTTACATTGGCCAAGCCAATTCCTCGATTATCTCCTTTTGTAGAATGACCATATTCAAAAATATGACTTGTTGATATTTTATCCTTGACAGTAGTATTTTCTACAACCACAATTTTTCGGTCATATTCCTGAAAGTAGGCAAATACAATATTTCCATTTGTACACTGCTCTGCAGCATCGATAGCATTATCTAATAAAATAGACAGAATCGTTATAAATTCAATCAACTCTAAAGCAGGTGGTTCAATTTCAGCATCTACTTCCACAGAAATTGCAATCCCCTTTTTTTGTGCCTCCAACATCTTAGATGATAGTAAACTCTTCACAGCAGGATTTTGTATATTGGATAATCTAGCTATATCATATTTTCCATCATAGAATTTTCTATCAGAATCTGCAATAACCTCACTATAAATCGTTCGAATCGCAACAATGTCTCCCTCTTTTATAGCCTCATTCAAACTAACGAGAATATTTGTATAGTCATGTCGGAAACTTCTAATTTCTTTATAAAGTGATTCAACATGACGACTATAACGACCTAAATCAGTTAATTGTTTGTCCTTCAACTCCTGGATTTCTTTTTCTTGCTTTTCTTTCTTCTGATAGTTTAAATACAACATACTAACTGTAAATAGAATAAAGTATAATAATAGTATATTAGTTCTAATAAAATAAGTATCTATCTTAATATCCACTATTCCTTTATCCATCAATACTTCCAAAAATAAATTACCTCTTATTAAAAGAAAATAAGTAATAAATAGAATATTTAATCCCAAAAATATACCGCTAAATTTTTTGTCCAAAGTATCAACTTGAAGATATTTCGATTCTATTCGTAATCCCTTGAAAAATCCATAATAAAAAGGAATTAATAAAATAGACAATAAGATTTCAAACATAACACTAGCATTTGCATATACAATATCTACATCAAAAATAAAACGTAAATAAAGGCTGATGATACGTTGAAACATATCCCCTATCACAAATGGTAATAATCCATAAAATATTTTTTGAGTTCTATTCCAATTTGTTTTAAAAAATGGTATAACAATCAGAAAAGAAAATGGTTCTAATAGTAAGTAAATATCATAAAGAATTATTTGACAGACAGTTAAGCAAGAAGCTATAAAACATTTTTTCTTCTTGCTTAAAAATAAACCGCTAATTTGTTGAAGAATCATCAAACGAATCAGCATGTCAATAAAGAAAATAGTATCATAAAATGGAGATATAAAAATATTCATCAGTCAATCTCCAGTAAATCTGCAAGCTCCTTCTGCTTCATCCGAGAAACAAAACAAGAATCTCCATTCTCAAAATAGGCAATGTGATTTGTTCTGTCCAATCTTGTTATATTTAATGGATTCACTACACAAGAACGATGTGCTTGGTAAAGTCGTTCGTCAGCTTTCGCTATATCGGATACTTTCCCGTAAAATTCAGTCTGACCTGTTTTCGTTTTTAAAATGACTTTATGAATCGTTGATGATGTTTCAAAATAAAGAATATCACTAAAAGGGACTTGAATATGAGCAGTTTCAGTTTTGTATACAAAAGAATTTTCAGCTATAGTATGATCAATATTTTCAAAAGCATGCACTAACACATCTGATACTGCCTTTTGAAAGTCACTATCCTCTAGGCCTTTATCTATAAAATCTAAAGCAGAGACTCGATAACGATACGTTACCGGCATAAATTCTGAATGAGTTGTTACAAAGACAATAACAGCATAAGGATCGCGAGAACGGATTTCTTTAGCGATTTCCATTCCTTTCTTTTCTTCGCCTTTTATTTCAATATCTAAAAAGAAAAATTGGTGATTGCCTGCTTCCTCGATTGATTCCAATAATTGATTTGGTTTACCAAAAACTTCTAGGAATTTATACCTTACTGACGTTTCTTCAACACACCGCCTAATAGCATTTTCTAGCCTGCTCTGCTGAAAAAAATCATCTTCTAATACAAAAATATTAAGCATAGATTATCTCCTAAACTTTTTGTAAGTTATAATCATTATTATAGCATATTTAGACAAAAGATAAATGTCCAACTTGACTTGATAGACCTACCGATGTATAATAAACATAGAAAAAGGTAGTTGCTGGAAACAACTACCCCTTGCAGAACCGTTTAAGACGGTGGCTTGTTATAAATTATTAAAAAATAACCGTGAACTCGCCAAAGTTATAGACGGTTATTTTTTTGTCGTTTTTACCAATTCAAGCAATAACATCACGAGAGCGATAAAAGAAAAACTGGATGACTGTACCAGCTACAAAAATGAGTGTTAGCCACTCAAAGGTTGACAATGATAGACCCCCTCTCCGTCAGATTCGGAGGATTTGCAGAGTAGAACAAAAAGTTCCATTCCACTTCTCTTAATTCGCGTCAACATCTCAGCGCAGTGGTTGATTGGCAGATTTGTTCGTGCTTCGCACTCCAAATCTGACCTATACGACTGTTGCGAACAAGTTCGCTCCATTTCCAACCTCAAAATGTTCACTGAACCTTTTGAGCTGTGCGGGGGCGGTAAAACGAACTCGTTTTCTACTAGTTGAGTTCTGTACCGCTCCCACCTACCTTTCAGAAATTAGAGCCACCGTCTTTACTTTTCTGCAAAAACTATTATAGCATATTTAATAAAGAATTGTAGTCCAATTCACACATCAAAAAACCAGCCTACTTGGGCTGGTCTTCTTGTAGTCGCTCTTTTAGACGACGACGGTACAAAATCTGCGAAGGAATGAAGTAAAGAAGACTTGCCAGAATAATCCAGCGTTTGTCTATGCCACTAAAATAAATTGCCACCATCAAAAGAAAGGCAAGAAGCAAATAAAAGAAATGATTGGTCAACAACTTTTTCATCAGACACCTCCACATTTTCTTGATAGTAGTATATCAAATTAGACCTTGAATGTATAGAGGTCTAGCGATTTTTCGTATCCAAAACAATGGTCACCGGTCCATCATTGACCAGACTGACCGCCATATCCGCCCCAAAAATACCCACTTCAACAGGCACAAAGGCTGACAAGGCTTGGTTAAAAGCATCATAGAGTTGGCTGGCTAGGGCAGGAGCCGCCGCTCCTGTAAAAGCAGGGCGATTGCCTTTTTTGGTATCCGCAAACAGGGTAAATTGGGAAATGGATAAAATCTTGCCCCCTATATCTTGAACCGACTTGTTCATCTTGCCTGCCTCATCTGAAAAAATCCGCATATTGACGATTTTTCGAACAGCATAGTCTAGGTCTTCCTGGCTGTCATCTGGTCCCACACCGACTAGGAGCAAAAGTCCCTGTTCAATTTGCCCATTGATACTTCCGTTGATGGTCACACTGGCCTGTGATACACGTTGTAATACAATTTTCATCTTATCCGTTGGTCCTTTTCACTGAGTAAACTTCTGGCACTGATTTGATCTTGTCCACCAGACTAGTCAAGGTTGCCAAATTGGAAATACCAAAGGAAACGTGGATGGTCGCAAACTTCATATCCTTGGTTGGCTGGGCATTGACTGAAGAAATATTCTTGCTAGCATTGGTCAAGACCTTGAGAACATCATTGAGGAGACCTGAACGGTTGAGACCGTAGATGTCAATATTTGCCATGTATTCCTTGGTCGAATTTTCATCCTCCCAACCGACATCAATCAGGCGGACATCATAGTTTTCTTGACTCTTGAGGTTCATACAGTCTACACGGTGAACGGCTACCCCACGCCCCTTGGTGATGTAGCCAACAATTTCATCGCCAGGTACTGGATTACAACACTTAGCAATCCGAATCAGCAGCCCTGACGCTCCTTCAATCACCACACCACCTTCGTGACGAATTTTCAAACTATCTTTGTTATCGTGCTTGACTTCACCACCGTTGACCAATTCGTCCGCGGCAGCCTTTGCCTTAGCCCGCTCAGCTTCCCGGCGTTCTTTCTCTGTCAGACGGTTAAAGACGGACACGGCAGAAACTTCTCCAAAACCAACCGCTGCATAGAGAGCCTCATCGGTTTTATAGCTGGTCTTTTGCAGGACCTCGTCCATATGGCGACGGTCCAGGTATTGGTTGGGAACGTAGCCATTTTCTTGGAGTAGGTTCTGAAGCATCTCACGTCCTTTTGAAACAGACAATTCCTTGTCCTGATTCTTGAAGAACTGCTTGATTTTATTACGGGCCTTGTGAGTTTTAACCAAGTTGACCCAGTCACGACTTGGACCGAAAGAGTTGGCAGAGGTGATGATTTCCACCTGATCGCCCGTCTTGAGCTTGGTCGTCAGAGGCACCATACGGCCGTTGACCTTGGCACCTGTCGCTCGCTCACCGACCTTGGTATGAATTTCATAAGCGAAATCAATCGGTACAGAATCCTTTGGCAATTCACGCACAGCACCATCTGGCGTAAAGACGTAAATACGTTCTGTAAAAATATCGTCCTTGACAGAATTTACAAAGGTTTGCGCATCCCCAGCCCCTTCTTGGAGTTCAATCAGGTTGTTGATCCAGCGCAACTCTTTTTCGCTGGCAGTTGCCTTGCCACCACGCTTGTAGGCCCAGTGAGCTGCCACCCCGTATTCCGCAACCTGATGCATTTCCACCGTCCGAATTTGGAACTCGATTGGACCTTTTGGTCCATAGACTGTCGTATGGATGGACTGGTAGCCATTGGCTTTTGGACTGGCAATGTAGTCCTTGAAACGACCCGGCATCGGCTTCCATAATTCATGGATGTAGCCAAGCATGGCATAGACATCACTTGGTGTATCCATCAAGCAACGGATAGCAGTCAGATCATATAGTTCGTCAAAACGCTTTTTCTTGTCATGCATCTTTCGATAGATGGAGTAGATATGCTTGGGACGACCGTAAATCTGACCAATCAGATGGCGCTCCTCTGTGTATTCCCTCAACTTGTCGACGACTTCATTGACCAACTCTTCCCGTTCGCGTCGTTTCTCCCTCATCATGTGGGTAATCTTGTAGAACTCAACTTCATTGAGGTAACGGAAGGACATGTCTTCCAATTCCCACTTGATAGAGGAAATACCTAGACGGTGGGCAAGCGGTGCATAGATTTCCATTGTTTCACGTGAAATCCGTTCCTGCTTGTCCTTGCGCAAGTGCTTAAGGGTCCGCATGTTGTGAAGACGGTCTGCCAGTTTAACCAGAATGACCCGCATGTCTTGGGACATGGCTATCAGCATGTTGCGGTGGTTTTCAGCTAGTTGCTCCTCATGTGACTTATACTCAACCTTGCCTAACTTGGTTACACCACCGACAATATGGCGAACCTCCGGGCCAAATTCAGCTTCCATATCGTCCAGTGTTACCTCAGTGTCTTCTACTACGTCATGCAAGAATCCGCAAGCTACGGTTACCGCATCTAGCTTGAGCCCTGCCAAAATCCCTGCCACTTGGATAGGGTGGACAATGTAGGGTTCACCTGATTTACGAAATTGAAGTTTATGAGCTTCAGTAGCATAGTTCAAAGCTTTCTCAACAAAGGCCACATCATCAGCTGGAAGATAGCTTGCTGTCAGTGCAACAACTTCCTCGCCAGTGTAATTGATTTCTTTCATTTACTTCTCTCCCTAACTATTTCCTATTATTCTACCATTTTCACGAAAAAAAGAAAAAGGAATCTAACATAAGACTACTAATTACAAACAATCCAAACCAAGTTCAGATTCGGCGAACGTTCCTTTTTTTATTGTTTTTCTTACTATTTTCACTTGTTTTTCAATCAAACGTTCAGAATTAGTCTTGATTTTTGCATTCCTTAGCTGTATAATGATTGTAGAAGATTATTACAAAAAGAAAATGGAGGATTCTTATGAATTTTCGTTTCAGTAAGTGTGCCGTAGCGCTCACACTAGCTTTGCTGGCTAGCACCAACACCGCCCTTGTCTCTGCTGAAGAAACTGGTACAGAGACCCCAGTCGTAAATGCTGAAGCAGTACAAACAGAAACGAGCAGCACCGTTGTCGCAACGGGAACTGAAACCGCTCCTTCTGAAACAGTTGCCCCAACAGTGGAGTCTGCCCTAGCTACTGAAAATCCAGCAAGCGCTGAAACAACGACTGAAACCAGCACTCCAGTGAGCGACACAGCAACTAGCGACGAGACAACAACTTCTGCAACCGAAACACGCGCAGCAACGACCGAGACAACAACTCCTGTTGAAGGCCAATCCGTCGATGTCCGCATCCTTGCTACAACGGACCTTCATACCAACTTGGTCAACTACGACTATTACCAAGACAAGCCTGTGGAAACACTCGGTCTGGCAAAAACGGCCGTTCTAATTGAAGAAGCAAAGGCTGAAAATCCAAACGTCATCCTTGTGGATAATGGCGACACCATCCAAGGAACACCGCTTGGAAATTACAAGTCTCTTATTGATCCAATTGAAGAGGGCGAACAACACCCTATGTACACTGCCTTGGATACGTTGGGCTTCGATGCCGGTACCCTCGGCAACCATGAGTTCAACTACGGATTAGACTATCTCCGCAAGGTCATTGCTACAGCAGGCATGCCACTACTTAACGCCAATGTTCTCGACCCTACAACCAAGGACTTCCTCTACCAGCCTTATACCATCATTGACAAGACCTTTACAGATACGACTGGCAAGGCTGTTAGCCTGAAAATCGGAATTACAGGTATCGTTCCGCCTCAAATCCTCAACTGGGACAAGGCCTATTTGGAGGGCAAGGTGATTGTTCGCGATGCAGTTGAAGCTGTTCGTGACATTGTTCCTGTTATTCGCGAAAATGGCGCAGACGTCGTTCTAGTTCTTTCTCACTCAGGTATCGGTGATGACCAGTATGAAGTCGGCGAAGAAAATGTCGGTTACCAAATCGCCAGCCTGTCTGGAGTTGATGCGGTCATCACAGGCCACTCCCACGCAGAATTCCCAGGAACAGCTGAAAAACCAAGTTTCTACGCTAAATATGCTGGCGTGGACGACACAAATGGTAAAATCAATGGTACTCCTGTCACTATGGCTGGAAAATACGGTGACCACCTTGGTGTGATCGACCTTAACCTGACCTATACTGACGGTAAATGGACCACAACTTCTAGCAAGGCTGCCATCCGCAAGATTGACACTAAGTCATCTGTGGCAGACAGCCGTATCGTTGACCTTGCCAAAGAAGCCCATACCGAAACCATCAACTATGTCCGCCAACAAGTCGGTGAAACAACTGCACCAATCAACAGCTTCTTCGCCTTGGTGCAAGACGACCCATCTGTTCAAATCGTCAACAATGCCCAAATCTGGTATGCAAAACAGCAGCTAGCAGGAACGCCTGAAGCTGGCCTACCAATCCTTTCTGCAGCGGCCCCATTCAAGGCTGGAACCCGTGGCGACGCGACTGCCTATACCGATATTCCTGCTGGACCAATCGCTATCAAGAACGTAGCAGACCTCTACCTCTACGATAATGTCGCGGCTATTTTGAAGGTCAACGGTGCCCAACTAAAAGAGTGGTTGGAAATGTCCGCAGGTCAGTTCAACCAAGTAGATCCAAACTCTACAGAACCACAAAATCTCATCAATACTGACTATCGTACCTACAACTTCGATGTCATTGACGGCGTAACCTATCAATACGACATCACCCAGCCAAACAAGTACGACCGCAGCGGTAAGGTGGTTAACGAAACTGCCAGTCGTGTTCGCAACCTTCAGTACAATGGACAGGCTGTCACAGATGAACAAGAGTTCATCGTGGTGACCAACAACTACCGTGCAAATGGTACCTTCCCAGGTGTCAAAGACGCCTCTGTCAACTACTTGCTCAATCTGGAAAACCGCCAAGCGATCATCAACTACATCATCGCTGAAAAGGTCATCAACCCAACAGCAGACAATAACTGGACCTTTACCGATAGCATCAAGGGCTTAGACCTCCGCTTCTTGACGGCAGATCGTGCAAAAGACTTGCTAGCGGATCAAGAAGGTCTGGTTTACCTCCAAGCCTCTACTGAAAATGAAGGTTTCGGTGAGTTCCGCTTTGTCTATACCGAGCCAAAAGTAGTGACACCTCCAACTGGTCAAACAGATACCAATACGAACACATCAACTGGTCAAACTGGCGTTCAAATCACACTTCCATCTGGTCAGGTCATTACTCTTCCAGCTGAAAAAACAGCAGCACCCACACCAAAACACAAGCTGGCGACTACAGTTACAACACCTATTTCTACAGCTACTTCTGCATCTGTAGCTGTATCAACTGAGCCAGCTACAAAACCGACTACTTCTCAAACAAATGCAAAATCACTTCCTGCTACTGGTGAGGCAAGCTCCATGCTCAGTCTTCTTGGCTTCAGCCTGATTGGTTTTGTTGGTGCATTCCGCAAGAAAAAAGCAAACTAAACATAGATAAAAGTCGAGAGTTTGGGTCTACCAAACTCTTGTCTTTTGAAAGGACGACCATGTTTGACACCTTCCCTACTCTACAAGCCGACTCCTTCCAGCTGCGAAAAATCGAGGAAACAGACCTCGAGGACCTGTGGGAAATCTATTCCAATCCCATTCATTTTCAGATGACACCCAATACTTCCACGCAAAACAAAGAAACCCTCCGCAAACGCATTGGGCATTTTCAGAGGGATTTTGATAAGAAAAAACGTTTGCTCTTGGGGCTGGAGCACCAAGGGAAATTGATTGGCGTTTTGGAAGTCTTTGACTACAAGAAACGGTCTGCGTCGGTGACCATTGGCTATCGGCTTCACCATGCCTTCTGGCATCGTGGTCTGGCTAGTCGAGCAGTCAGTCTGCTCTGCCATTTCCTACTAGAAGAATGTCCGATAACAACAATCGTCGCCCTTGTCCTACCGGAAAACCAAGCTTCTCAGCAAGTGCTCCTGAAAAATGACTTTCAACAGGTCGGGCAAGTTGAGGAGGTCTGGAAGGGCTTGGGGCAGGTCAGCCTCTTGCAGTTTGAACGAAAACAGTAAAAACCAGGGAAATCCTGGTTTTTTTATACAAAATAACTCCAAATCACCGCGATGAGAATAGCTGGCAACATATTGGCCACGCGAATCTTTTTGTCCCAAACGATATTAACGCCGACACAGAAGATGAGGGCGGAGCCGATAAAGGAGAGATTGGCAAGGGCTTGATCCGTCATCAGAGGCTCAATCAAGCGAGCCAAAAGGGTGACCGAACCTTGAAAAATCAAGACTGGTACTGCTGAAAATCCTGCTCCCTTACCCAGACTTGCTGTCATGATAAAGATGATGATAAAGTCCAGAATGCTCTTAATGGTGAGGAGGGTATAATCTCCCGTCAAGCCGTCTTGGATAGAGCCAATAATGGCCATGGCTCCGATACAGACAGTCAGAGAGGCGGTCAAAAAAGCATCTAAAAACTGAGAGTCCTGTCCGTTTCCTGACTTTTCTCGGAGCCAGATTCCCAGACTCTCAAACCAACCTTCGATATGCAGGACTTCTCCTAAAAATGTCCCGAAGGCTAGGCTCAATACAAAAAGCATAGTGTTCTGGGTGACCAGTTGACCATTTTCCACTCTTAAAAGACCTGCTAGCGTTCCAGAAATCCCTAAAAATAGAATGGCAACCCCGCTGGCCAAGGTTAGACCAGATTGATGCCGTTCTTTCAGTAAATGTCCAAACCAAGACCCTATCAAACCTGCTAGGGCAATGGCCACCGTATTGATAATCGTACCTAAGGCAAACATATACTACCTCAACAATTCCGTCGCGTAGCTAATGGCAGAAAGGGCGTAGAGTGGAGCCGTCTCTGCTCGTAAGATACGAGGTCCTAGACCTGTTTTGACCGCTCCTGCTCCTTCGAAAGCAGCTACTTCCTCAGGCGACACACCTCCTTCTGGACCGACGATGACTAGAACTGATTGGCCGATTTCTAAGCCAGATAAGATTTTCACCAGGTTGGCTTGTTCACCCTCTTTAGCGGCTTCTTCATAGGCTAGGATAATCTGGTCAAATCCTGCCAGCTGAGCTAGAAAATCCGCTTTTTTCTCAAATAATCGAACAGCTGGAATGCGATTGCGTTTGCTTTGCTCGGCTGCGCCTTGGGCAATTTTTTCCAACTTTTCTGCTTTTTTGGCTAACTTTTTACCGTCCCATTTGACAACGGACCAATCCGCTGGAAAGGCCCAGAGGGCTGCCATGCCCAATTCCGTTGCCTTTTGGGCGACAAATTCGAGCTTATCTCCTTTTGGAAAGCCCATGGCGATGGTCACGGAAACGGGTAATTCAACATTGTCTGCCAATTCTTCGATGATCTCAACAGATTGGCTCTGGCTGTCCACTACCCGTGCCAAGCGTTTGATGCCGTCATCAAAGACCAGGACAATCTGGTCGTCTGCCTGCAATCGCATAACAGAAAACATATGCTTGGCAGTGTCCTTATCGGTAATCTGGAAAATGCCCTGCGGTGCTCTGCCATTGACAAAATACTGCTGCATCCTAGCCTCCGATCACACCTGAGCGGTCAGCTGTTTTCTTGAAGATACAGCAATTCCACTCGCCCTGAATCATGTGGGTTTCGAGGAAGAAGCCTGCCGCCTCCGCAGATGCACGCACCATGTCCCACTTGTCCGCGATGATGCCGCTCATAATCAGGTAGCCCTCGTCCTTGACCAGACGGTAGGCATCCTCGGTCAGATGGATGAGAATGTCCGCCAAGATGTTGGCAACAATGACTTCCGCTTTAATGTCTACGCCACGAAGCAAATCGCCCTCTGCGACATGAATATTGCTAGTATTGGCATTGAGGTCAATGTTTTCCTGGGCCACACGCACCGCCACTTCATCCAAGTCATAGGCGTAAATCTCCTTGGCACCCAAGAGAGAACTTGCAATGGAGAGAACGCCTGAACCTGTACCGACGTCGATGACCGTTTCACCACCACGCAGGACCTGAGAAAGAGCAAAAAGGCTCATCTTAGTGGTCGGGTGGGTTCCTGTACCGAAAGCCATGCCTGGATCCAGACAGATAATCTTCTCACCAGCAGTCGCCTCGTAGTCCGTCCAAGACGGCACAATGGTCAAATCGTGGGTAATGCGGGCTGGCTCATAGTATTTCTTCCAGTTGTCCGCCCAGTCTTCCTCTGCCAGTTCCTGACTTTCTAGGCTGACCTGACCCGTTTCCAAGCCAAAGCCTGTCAAATCCGCCAAACGAGCCGCCAAGTCTGCCTTAACTTCCTCAATATCCACAGTATCAGGATAATAGGCCGTAATCGCAATCATATCTGACTGCTCTACCTCGGGATAGAGCTCGCCGAAACGGTCTTCCTGCCCCACATAGTCAGCCGAGTCGCTAATGGCCACTCCCTGACTACCCGTTTCAATCATGAGATTTGAAACTGCTTCTTCTGCATCACGATGCACGTGAATCGTTAATTCTTGCCATGAGTTCATGTTTGTTTTCCTTTTCTTTTCTATGTGTCAATCACTGTATTATTGTACCGATTTCTAGCCCATTTTACAAGCTAATGTTATAAGGTAAGTAAAATCAAAATAATTTTCGAATAAATGAAATGACAGGAAAATCTGAGCGGTGGTTCTGATTTCTGAAAGGTGGTGGTGCCTATGCAAATAGACACAAAATCCAACGGAAAGGAGAACCTAATTTGTCAGCAGATGAACTAATGGTCATCATAGCTTTTGCAAGCTTACTTGTAAGTATGCTTGGTTTGATCATTACAATCATCGTAACCATGCTAGATAAAAAATAGACCGCCCATGATTTCAAGCTGGCGGTCTATTTTGTCCAAAAGCTGAACCATCGTTATGGTCCTGTCAGGGCGTTGAGCTGGAACTCAACGCCTTTTCTATTTTTATAATAGCAAAAGTTTCACACGCAGTCAAGCAAGAAAGAAAACGGAATGTCAGATAGAATCTATTACCCTCAATTCTATACCCACTGCACCATATTGTTCTAATTGTTCTCGCGAATAGTAAACTTCCATATCTTCTGGTTTCGCCCCTCTGATACTGCTTTGCGTATATCCACAAGACAATAAATCCAGTTCTTTGTATAACTGAGCAAAATTATCAAATATGTGAAGATCTAATACTTGCACCTCGATCGTTTGCGTCTGATTTTCTGTACAATAAAAACGGATGCGATCTCCAATTTGTATATGCTTGCGCTTCTCGTCATAAAGTCGTAGCTCAATAGTCTTCTGGCCAGACTTCATCATTGCAAAAGGTTTTGGAGCCAGTAACATTTCATGAACCATCTCAATACCTCGGATATGGGTAAAATTCCCCTTCCACCAAGTCTGCTCTGCCTTTTTCAAAGGCCTCGCTATCCCATGCAATCGCAAATTCTTGGGCTTCTGGATCCGCTAAAAAGTCCATGAGGTCATCTAGGCCTTGGTCTGCGGTGTCCTTGAGAAAACCTGCGAAGTAGGTCAGAAACTCTGCTGAAAAGCCCTTCTTGGCGTCAAATGGCAGAGCGACCAGATAGTCTTCCGCGTCAAAGCGAGACTTGTCCTGATTGTAGAAAAGGACATACTCCTCTAGGAAAATATCCTCAGAAGACGCATTGCCTTCGTCGTCCACCGTTTCAATCCCAGCCACATTTTGTGCTTCCAAGATAAACGCCAACTCAACAGCATGATTTTTCTTGTCCCAGTTGAGCTCATAATCATAAGTAAAATGTTTATCTAGTGCCACTTCCAGCACATCTAAAAAGCCATGTTTTGCCATTCTATTTCCTCTTTTCTATAAATTCCAGTAAATTTATTTCTCGACCGTATTTGACGGAAGCCCGCTTGTCTTTCTCCAAAATGGACTTGGTTAAATCTAATTGATTCACCGCTGCCAAGGCTACAGCATAGTGAATAACATCAGCTAGCTCTTCTGCCAGACAAGCCGAGCTGTCTTCTTCGCCGTCCATCATCTTGCGGCCTGCACGCTTGTTCAGCAGCTCTGCCACTTCACCAATTTCTTCCACTAATTTCATAAAGAGACTTTGCTCTGGAACTGTCGTCCCATAGTGGTCACGCAAGTATTCTTCCAAAACACTCACTGTCAACTCAGTCATTTCGTTTCTCTCCAAATCCTAAAATTGTAGTATAATGATTATACCATAAATGTACTGAAAGGAAGCCTATGCCAGCCAATCTCGCTCTTCGTATGCGGCCCAAATCCATTGATGAAGTCATCGGTCAGGAGCACCTAGTCGGTCCTGGAAAGATTATTCGCCGCATGATTGATGCCAATATGCTGTCGTCCATGATTCTCTACGGTCCGCCAGGGATTGGCAAGACCTCGATTGCCTCCGCAATTGCTGGTACGACCAAGTATGCCTTTCGGACCTTTAATGCCACGACCGACAACCAAAAACGCCTGCAGGAAATCGCTGAAGAAGCCAAATTTTCTGGCGGTCTGGTCCTCATGCTCGATGAGATTCACCGCCTCAACAAGACCAAGCAAGACTTCCTGCTTCCTCTTTTGGAAAATGGCAATATCATCATGATTGGAGCGACGACGGAAAATCCATTTTTCTCAATCCTGCCCGCCATTCGCAGTCGGGTGCAGATTTTTGAATTACAACCTTTGCAAACCAGCCACATCCGACAAGCCTTGGAGTTGGCTTTGACAGACAGCGAACGCGGTTTTGACTTCCCCATTACCATTGAGCCTGAGGCTCTGGATTTTCTGGCAAATGCGACAAACGGTGACCTGCGAGCTGCTTACAATTCGCTGGAACTGGCTGTACTTTCTACCAAAGAAAGCGAGGGCGGACGCCATATCGACTTGGACGCTGTGGAAAATAGCCTGCAAAAGTCCTACATCAGCATGGACAAGAACGGCGATGCCCACTACGACATCCTCTCCGCCCTGCAAAAATCTATTCGGGGTAGCGATGTCAATGCCAGCCTCCACTACGCTGCTCGTTTGATTGAGGTCGAAGACCTGCCTAGTCTGGCTCGTCGCTTGACAGTCATCGCCTATGAAGACATCGGCTTGGCCAATCCAGAGGCTCAGATTCATACGGTGACAGCTCTTGAAGCAGCGCAGAAAATCGGCTTTCCAGAGGCACGGATTTTGATTGCCAATGTGGTCATTGATTTGGCTCTTTCTCCCAAGTCCAATTCTGCCTATCTGGCTATGGATGCGGCTCTGGCTGATTTGCGAAAGAACGGCCATCTGCCCATCCCAAATCACCTGCGGGACGGTCACTATGCTGGTAGTAAGGAGCTGGGAAATGCTATTGGCTACCAGTATCCGCATGCCTATCCTGAAAAATGGGTTGATCAGCAATACCTGCCCGACAAGTTACTGGCTGCGGATTACTTCACCGCCAACGACACCGGAAAATACGAGCGTGCCTTGGGCATGACCCAAGAAAAAATCAACCATCTAAAACAAAACAAGAAAAAAAGTTGATAACGTTTTCATTTTTTGCCAATTTTCTCTTGATTTTTTTAAAAAATGTGGTAATATTAAATCATAAATAAGAACTGCTGTGGTATACGAATTCATACCTATGTGTTGACCGACTATTTTTGTATTACTAGGGAGACAAAGATCTTTTGGCAGTATGCAGGCTGGCACACCCAGAAGCAACTAAGTCAGAAACACGTCACCCACCTGCTTTTAGCGTGCGGGATCAATACAATCCATGGATAACCGGTACCAATACAGCATTTTTATTTTTTACCTTCCTTAGCTCAGCTGGCAGAGCAGCGGACTCTTAATCCGTGGGTCGTAGGTTCGATCCCTACAGGGAGGATTGGTTGATATGAGGAAAGTCTTGATTTATCAAGGCTTTTTCTCGTTTTTAGAGAGAATTTGGTCAAAAAGAACCCTTTCACATTGTGAAGGGCTATTTTTTTAACTTATCCCACAGGACAACTCGTTTTTCCTGCAATGATTTCTGCACATCAATAATGCGTTGGTTGGAAGAGCCTCGGAACTGCAACATAAGGTTGCGTTTGCTTTTGTCATAGCGACCATCTACGAGAATGTCCAACTGGCTGAGCAATTCTAATTTGTCTGGCGTTTCCAGCATCAATTCTTCCCATGTATAGCCTGTCCAGGACCAAATATCCTTGTCTGACAATTCCGTCCGAACTCGCTTGACGAGGGGGAGGACGGTCCCTGTATTGAGAAAGGGCTCTCCGCCCAAGAGGGTTAGGCCCTGCACATAGGGCTGGCCCAAGTCTGCTAAAATGCGGTCTTCCAGCTCCTTGGTGTAGGGAATGCCGGCCTTGAAGGACCAGGTAGCGACGTTGTAGCAGCCTGGACAGTGAAAGAGGCAGCCGCTGACATAGAGGGAGCAGCGCACGCCTTCGCCGTCCACAAAGTTAAAGGCCTTGTAGTCCATAATCCGTCCCTGACTGAGTTCTTCACTCTTCCATTCTTGTGGTTTAGGATTATTCATTTCAAATACCTGAGCATAAGCAAATGAAATCTAATCGTTTGGATGAATTCCGTTTTACCAGTACACAGACTGTTTTTATCCATAAATGGTACTTCCAATGCTTTAGCTCGGATTGATCCCAGCAAGCTTAGTGCGGAACCAATCTCAATTCCTTTCCTGTTTTGATTCAGTAGTTTGTCACTCCCATTAATCCTCAATCCAGTATCTTTCTACCCCGTCTCGAACATCTTCCAAAACGCCACCACAAGCCACAATCGTGCGACGGCTGGCTTGATTGTCTGTCGAGCAAGTCACGAGGACTTTGGAAATATTTTTGGTTGCGGCTTCCTGCAAACCAAGTCGCAACTGATCCTTGGCATAGCCCTTGCCACGCTCCGTCGGGCGAATGGAATATCCGATGTGACCGCCTTTATTGAGCAGGAAATCGTTGAGCCGTAGGCGTAGACTGAGAAAACCAAGGGCTCGACCTGTCTGGTCAAATGATACATACTGAATAGAGGGAACAAAACCTTCTGGCAGGTTGATGCCTGCCTCATAGTCTTGGTTTCTCAAAATCCAGTCTTCAAAGTCCACATCTTTGGAGATAAATCCTCCATCCATAGCTGAGCCTGCTTTTTCAAATTCTGCCAGCATATCCAAAATCGTATCCTTATCCGCTATAGTCGGTCTTCTTAGTTCCATTCTAGTCTCCATATTGTCTCTTGAAAAATTCACTGATGATGTCTATATCCAGTCCCAAGTCCTGCACAATTTCTGCCTTGTGGAAATCGTCATAGTTGTCCTTACCGCTCCAAACAAAAGAATTGGTCACAATTTGATAGTCCTTATCTGACTCGACTGCTCTGCCATTGACCACAAAACCCTCACCGCCCGGGACAATGCCCCACATCTGAGGGTTGAGACCTGTCTGTAGGTCGGAATCCCCTTTTTCTCATTACCCTACCGAATGTTCACAATCAGTTGCGCCTTCTTTGGAAAATTCTCCATATAGGAATGCATATCATTGGTATGGAGAATGCTGATATCTATAAAATCCATATTACTTCTTCTTATTTTGGACTTGCTTGAGTAATTCCTGCAGACGCGCTTTTTTATCCTGCTTCACATTAGAATTCTTCTCATGATAGCGTGTCACCAGGGCCTTCCCCTTATCGTCTAATTGATATTTTCCCATTGTTTTCTCCTCTTTTTTTATCTCTTATTTGTTTATAATAAACTTCCACAGCTAACTGGAACTGTGGAAGCTCTACATAGTCTGTTTATTACTTATAAGCTCGACCCATTCATGTGTTTCACACGCGCCGAAATTTCCTTGTGACGGCCTTTTACCATCGGACGGGCCTGTGGATTGCCTAGATAACCACAAGTTCGTTTAACAACATCCACCGACTTAGGATCGCTATTCCCGCAACTTGGACACTTGAAACCACGCTCTGTCGGCTCGAAATCTCCCTCGAAATCACAGGCGTAACAATGGTCAATCGGAGTATTGGTCCCCAGATAGCCCACACGGTCATAGGCATAGTCCCAAACAGCCTCCAAGGCCTTTGGATTTTGTTGCAAGACAGGGTATTCACAGTAGTGGATAAAGCCACCGCTAGCACCTGCCTCCACATAGACCTTTTCAAAGTCCAGTTTTTCAAAGGGAGTCGGATTTTTCCGTACATCATAGTGGAAAGAGTTAGTGTAATACTGCTTGTCGGTGATGTTTTCAACCATACCAAACTTTTCCGTATCCAACCGGCAGAAGCGGTCTGTCAGGCTTTCAGACGGTGTCGAATAAACTGAGAAATGATAGCCGTATTGGTCCGACCAATCTTCAACCAAGGCTTTCATTTTCTTGATAATATCCACTGTAAAATCTTTTGCCTCTGGGTTGGTCTCCCATTGACCACCGTAAAATACTGTTGCGACTTCATATAAACCAATGTACCCCAAAGATACGGTTGCTCGACGATTTTTGAAAACCTCATCCACCGCATCGGTCTTGGCCAGTCGCTTGCCGAATGCCCCATATTGATAGAGAATTGGAGCGTTGGCTGGAGTTGCTTCCTTCACTCGTTCCACACGATAGACCAGAGCATCCTTGGCAATGGCCATGCGTTCTGCAAAAATTTCCCAGAACTTATCCATATCTCCTGCAGACTCCATAGCAATCCGTGGCAGATTGACGGTCACGACACCCAAATTCATCCGACCAGATGTCACATCCTGACCATTTTCATCCTGCCAGCCCTGCAAGAAAGAGCGGCAGCCCATTGGCACCTTGAAGGAACCTGTCAACTCAACAATCTTGTCATAAGAAAGCATATCTGGATACATACGCTTGGTAGCACATTCAATCGCTAATTGCTTGATGTCGTAGTTGGGCGAATCTGGCTCCAAGTTCAAGCCCCGCTTGACTGTGAAAATCAGCTTAGGAAAGATAGCTGTCCGACCTTCTCGCCCCAGACCCTTGATGCGAATGTTCAAAATCGCTTTTTGAATTTCTCTCTCAAACCACGATGTCCCTAGCCCAAAACCGAGTGAGGTAAAGGGTGTTTGTCCATTGGAAGTAAAGAGGGTATTGATTTCATACTCCAAAGACTGCATAGCGTCATAGATGTCTTTTTGCGTTTTAGCACGCGCATATTCTTCTTGCTTGTCTGCTAACACCCAATCCTTGGCATCTTTCAAATGCTTTTGGTAATTGAGTTCCGCATAGGGCGCCAAAACTTCATCGATACGGTCAGCTGAGCAACCACCATATTGACTCGAGGATACATTGGCAATAATCTGCGAAATCTGAGCCGTAGCCGTCTGAATCGACTTGGGACTTTCCACGTCCGCATTCCCAATCTTAAAACCCTGAGCCAACATGCCCTTGAAATCAATCAAGCAACAGTTGGTCATGGGAGTATAGGGACTGTAATCCAAGTCATGATAATGAATATCGCCTTTTTGGTGGGCATTGGCCACATGGGCAGGCAAGAGTTTGAGACCAATGGATTTTCCAACAATCCCCGCTGTCAAATCCCGCTGGGTATTGAACACATCGGCGTCCTTGTTGGCATTTTCATTGACCAAGGCCTGATCCTTGCTCAGCAACTTGTGAATTTCAAAGTTAATATCGGTCGCCTGATGCCGACGAAAATCCCGCTGAGTCCGGTACTGGATATACCGCTCTGCCAGCTCATACAAATGAGCCTTAAGCAACTCCTGCTCCACAATTGTCTGGATTTCATAAATCTGAATGTCGCCTGTAAAACGACGGTCAATCTCTTGCAAGCTTGCCTCTAAAACCAGCTGCAAACCAGCCTCTGACACCGGGTGTTCCAACTCCTGATTGGCCCGTGAAAGAGCAGAAAAAATCTTTTGCTCATCAAAGGACACCGTCCGACCATCTCGTTTCAAGACGACTAAATTCAGTTTTTCTACATCATTTTCTCGCACCTTCATCTGACTAGCCTCCATTTTTTCACTGCTACTAGTGTAACATTTCACAAATTAAAAATCAATATCTTGTGTTAAAAAATATAAATTCTATCATTTCACACTAAATGTAGTCTCTCTTTCTGAAAAGCAAATGAAAACAAGAGCCTATTCTGACTCTTGCTTTCTGGTCCATAAGAAGTACAAATTGATAGCACAGGCCACTAAAATCACAGTAGGCCAAAGCAAATTTAGGAGGGGAACTTTACCAACATTCACAGCAAGAATGAGGAGATTCCACACCACTCCCAAACTATAGACAATCGTCAAAATAATTTTCATAAGACACTCCAACTAAATGATAGTGCTATTATACTACAAACGACCGTTGATGTCCTTAATCTGTCGCTCCATTTTTCGATAGTTTATTAGAAATAGCAGAGCGTATACCAAGACAAAGATAAGCCAGAAGAAGAGAAGGGCACCAAGTTTCACGGGAAACCAGCCTGCTAAAATGCCCAGCGGTGTGAAGCCTAAAGCTGTGATGTAAAAGTGCGTTGCCGTCATTCGCAAAAGGCTCCAATCCTGTTCAAAAATCTTGTCTGCCAGCTGAAACAAGATGCCGATTGCTGCCCAAATCAGCACACAGATGAGCATAACGGTTACCTGATTAAAATTGCTCAGGTAGTAAGCGCCCATGGTTGAAAAGGGATTGAGCGGTAGGTAGGCTCCTTGTCCAAAGACAGCAGATGTGATGATAGAAATCATTGTTCCGATTGTAATACCTAAACTGGCTGATAAGATGTATTTTTTCATAATCCTAACCTTTCTTTGATAACTTTTAAATAACGACGAGACGAGTAGGTGACAGAGCCGTTTTTCATGACCAATTTGACCAAACCATTGGCTGTCAACTTGAGGTGGTCCAATTGCTTGATGTGAATGATTTCCGACTGGGAAATCTGCAAAAAGTTGGCAGGCAGTTCCTCCTTAACCTGATACAAGCGTAGGTTGGAAGTAAAGGAATCTCCCACCGTTTCCACCTGTAAGATTTTGTCTTCCAAGTAGAGTCTGACAATCTCATCATGCTCCAAAAGATATACCTGCTCCCCTTTTTTGACTGTCAATCTGGAAGTCTGCTTGTCTAGGTTTTGAACATAGGCCACCAACTGCGTAATCTGCTCAGACATAGCCTGTGCTTCAATAGTAACCAAATCTTCCAAAATTTCTGGTGAAATAGCTAGTTTTACTTTCATCTTCTCTCCCTTCTCTTTCTGACCCTATTAAACACCATTTCTTAATTGGTTTCAAGGGCGTTTGACTATGTGGTCATATTCCTGAGCTAAACGGCAAAAAAGCCAGAACAGCTGTCCTGACTTAGTCATTCTTTAGAAAAGTTAGCCCCGTCACTATCTGCCAAGCTGTGATAGGATAGACGGTTAAGCGTTCATAAATGGCCATTACCGCCACTTGATTTTCTGCGATTGCCGTCTGCAACAATCCTGCAGCGACAAAACCACATAAGCCAAGAAGGATGCTCATGAAGCGATAGGTTATTTTTTTCTCAGATAGGAAAAGACCTGTCAACAGCAAGGTGCTATTGCCCATCATAAAGGACAGACGAGCTCCAAGTCCATGCAAGCCATCCTGACCAGGTACACCACCTTGGAAGAAACCAACCAAGAGACTCCCTAGGCCAAAGAGGGTAACTATAAGCAGGATAAGGATTGCCAAAATTGGATGTCTTCGCCTTATCTTAGAGAAAATAAGCAGAGCATAAGAAAAGACAAAGCCAATCGCAGTTAGAATAAAGCCGCTATTCATAACAATCGCCCAATTCGAAAAGTTTTCTGGCACACCAGCTACCTGCTGACCATTGTATACCCCAAGAGCTGAAATAAACTGCCGACCATAGACATAGCTAAGCGGATAGCCCGTTCCAATGGCAGCGATTAATTCGGTCCCTAGGTAAATACTGGCATTTATTAGAAAGCCAATGGCTCCCCATTTTTGTAGATTATGTACTCTCATCTTTTTCCTTACTTACTTTCTCTTGGCATTTTGCCACTAGACTTATTTAAAATCTGTAATTTTTTCTGCCTCAATACGAACAGAGTCGAAACCTGGTTCTTTGGCTTTTCCAATTGAAACCATCAGAACGGGAATATAACGGTCTGGATCTAGGTCAAAAGTTGCCACCATCTCCTCAGGGTCAAAACCGGACATCGGGTTGGTATCATAGCCGTGAGAACGGGCTACCAACATCAACTGCATAGCAGCTAGACTAGCATCCATTTTCACGACTTCTCTCATCGTGGCTGGCGACAAGGCATCATACATGTTCTTAATAGCTGGCACCTGATAATCTCGTACTTCTTGAGGAATCTTGCCTTCAGTCACAGCACGATCGTAGATAGCTTCTGTGTGTTCCTGCGGCTGCATATCTGCAAAGATTAAAACGACAGCTGAAGCAGTGTCTACTTGCTTGGTGTTAAAACGTACCATAGGACGCAACTTGGCCTTAGCAGCCTCGCTTTCCACAACTACAAACCGCCAAGGCTGTAAATTGACAGAAGATGGAGCTGTGATTGCTTTGTTCAGCATGTCGAGCATTTCTTCCTGGTCGATTGTCACCGTTTCATCATAAACTTTGACCGAACGGCGACCAAACATAATCTCATTAAAATCATTCGTTTGCATACTGATTTATCCCCCCTTACGATAGTGCTGTTATGACATTAGAAAGTAGGGCGTAGGTCGTTGCAGGAAAGGCAAAAATCATACGATTTAAGTCTTTTGCGGTTAACTTCTGATTGATAATCAAAGTCAGCAAGTTTACCATCTCTCCTGCTTCATGTCCCAACAAAGCTGCCCCTTTCAAGGTTTTATCCTTACCAACAATCAGCGTAAAACGAGCCTCCGCTTCTAACTTCGTTTGGAATTTCAATCGTTGACCAAAAGGAACATCGATAATCTGATACTGTTCAGGATTGGTCTCGGCTTCTTCCACAGTGACACCGACTTGTGCCAGACGCGGCAGAGTGAAAACAACGTTTGGAACAACTGGATAGTCAATTGGATCTGGATTTCCCAAAATATGCTCTGCAATGTAGCTAGACTCAAAGCTGGCAGTCGGTGTTAAGCGAGGAATGGTTTTTGAAACCACATCTCCAGATGCGTAGATATTGGATAAAGATGTCTGCATAAACTCATTTACCTTGATACCTGTTCGGTCAAAATCCACTCCCACAGTTTCCAAGCCAAGACCTTCTACGTTTGACACGCGGCCTGTCGCATCAATAATCGTATCTGTCTCGATTTCTAATCCTTGAGACGTCTTGACAAGAAGGCCACTTGCAGTTTTTTCAGCGGAAGAAACGGCTTGGTTAAAATGGAACTGGACGCCATCGGCTGTCATTTTTTCAACCACAGTGGCTACCATTTTTTCAGGATAGGCTGCTAAAGCACGATCTGCAAACTCAATGATGTGAACTTCTGAGCCCAGTAGCGAAGCCATTGTCGCAAATTCTAGTGAAATGATACCAGCACCGATAAAGACCAGTCTCTCAGGCATATGGTCCATATCAAGAAAGGCACGGCTATCTTGGAACCATTCATTACCAGGAACATTGAGGCGTGCTGGACGTTGACCTGTTCCGATGACGACATAGTCTGTCGAAATTTCCTTGTCATCAACCAAGACAGTATGAGCATCTTTTAACTGTCCGTGACCTTTTAAGACGTCAATCGATAGATGGGCAAACATGCCTTCTAGCATAGGAGAGTAGGTCGGGATTTCCTCTTTTTTGTAAGCCATGAGCTTCTCCCAAGAAATCTTACCTGTTTTGGCAATCCCTGCCTTTTCATACCGAGCCAAGCCGTCCATAAATTCAAACGGACTTTCTAGCAAAAACTTGGCATTACAACCGTAGTTTGTGCAGGTTCCAGCTATAATATCTTTTTCTACAATGGCAACTTTTTTACCTGCTTTTGCTAAATCAACTGCAGCATGCCAGTTGGCATGACCAGAGCCGATAAAAGTAACATCGTATTGGTACATTATTTCTCTCCTTCTTTTGCTAACACAGCAACGACCATCTGACCCAGGGCACGAGCAGATTGAGGATTTTGACCTGTCAAGACACGACTATCTTGGCGAACTACCGGTGTAAAGGCTGTTCCAATCTCAACCTTAGCTCCTTTTTCAAGAAGAGCAGTTTCCGTTAAAAATGGTACTAAATCGGTAGTCCCGTTTAGTTCTTCTTCTTGATTGGTAAAACCAGTAATAACTTTCCCTTCAATCAAGGGCTGACCTGCCTCATCTTTAATAGGCAAGAGTCCTGCCACACCGTGACAAACTGCTGTTACAAGGCCTCCGTTTTGGTAAATCTGGCTGGCCAGCTCTGCTATTTCCACTGACTGTGGAAAATCCCACATAACGCCATGACCACCTGTATAATAAATCAAGTCATAGTCAGTCGCTGTAACTTGCTCTGGTCGAAGCGTTTGACCTAGAGCACGATTACGAAAGTCTGCGTCATTATAGTAAGTACGATCCACAGCATCTAACATGGTGAGGCTATGTGGGTCTAGTGGAACATAACCACCCTTTGGACTAACAAAATCCGCCTCATATCCTGCCTTGACCAACTCATCATAAAACTGAGTCAATTCACTGAGCCAGAGGCCTGTCAGACGTTCATGCTCACCATACTGTTGGACATTTGTTAAGACAATCAATACTTTTTTCATTTTTTCACCTTTTATTCAATCGCGTGAGACTATTTTTTGATATGTGTATAGTCTATGCTTATTCATTTGATTTGTCAAGACAAAAGAATTTTGATAAGATATTTTTATCGCAAACGATTAGAAAGACGAGAAACCATGTCCGATTATCATTTTTCAAAACAGCTCTGCCATTCCTTCTACCAAGTCAATAAACTCTTTAATCAATTTTACTTGAAAAATCTCAAGGAATTTGACTTGACCTATACCCAATATCTCGTACTTGTTGTTCTGTGGGAAAACTCTCCCCTATCCCTCAAGGAAATTGGTAAAAAGCTAGACCTTTCCAGCAACACCTTGACCCCTCTTGTCAAACGCCTAGAAGAAAAAGGCTTTATCCGCCGCATGATTCCTAAAGAAGATAAGCGACAACTCCTCATCTACCTTACCGCAGAGGGTCAAAAACTCCAAGTAAGCCTTGAAGATAAACTGCTTTCTTGTTTTCGTCAACTTGACGGCTTGACCAAGGAAAAAAAACAAGCCTATATCCAGTCTAATCAAGAGCTCATCAACAGCTTACAAGACTATTTAAACTGATAGCCAATCCACTCCTGCTTTTTTACAGAAGCGGTTTTTTATCGCAAAAAAGCCAGAACAGCTGTCCTGACTTAGTCTGTTATATCAACATTTTTTATGCGAGGAACTAGAAACCTCTGGAGCTTTACTCTTCAAACTCATCTAGCCCATCGAAGGCTCCGCTTGCCTTCAACTGCTCCAAATCTTCTAAGGACAGACTGGCATCCGACCTATCAACTGCCCGTGTGACTTCTTCATGGTAGCGACGAGCCATCTTCTCAACAAAATCACGAGGATAAGGGTAACGATTGGTCGCAACCCACTTTTCCAACCAAACCGTTAATTCCTCAAGAGGTTTGTCCTGTTGGAAGAGAAAATACTGCATGATGTCACTGGCCTGCTCATCATCCAAACCCAGATGATACACATACCAGCTAATCGGGGCAAATTGTGGATTTTGCCTTTCTAGTTCAGCATATATATCCAAAACCAATTGTTCCAATTGAAACAGTTTCACACGCAGGTCCTGATTATGTTGCATAGCCAGTCATCTCCCATTCTTTATGTTTATCTTTCATCAGTATAGCCTATGTACATCAAAAACAACAAGATATTTTCAAAAGACATCTTCAATCGTTCGTTTTTTGACCAAAAAAGCCAGAACAGCTATCCTGACTTTCATTATCTTATAACTTCTTCTTCAATTCTGCCACCCTCATCATGACTTCCATCGGGGTCATATTGTAGATGTCCAGTTTTGCCAGTTCATCGAGGACTGGGTGAGAAGGCGTATCTGCGAAGAGGTCGATTTGACCAGACGGCTCTTCCACTACTGTCGGAACTGGGTGAGTTGGTGCAGTAGGGGCTTGGTTTTCAAGCGTCTGCAAAATCCTGTCCGCCCGCTCCAATAACTCCTCTGGCATTCCAGCAATCTTAGCCACGTGAATCCCGTAGGACTTGTCAGCTGGGCCTTGTGCAATCTTGTGGAGGAAGGTGACTTGGCCGTCCTTCTCCAAGGTCGATACATGGACATTCTCTAAGTGTTCCAAGGTCTGACTAAGGTCTGTCAACTCATGGTAGTGGGTGGCAAAGAGAGTCTTGGCTCCAATCTTGTCGTGAATGTACTCGATGATAGACTGGGCCAGAGCCATACCGTCATAGGTGGCCGTTCCCCGTCCAAGTTCGTCAAAGAGAATGAGCGACCGATCTGTCGCCAGACGGACCGCCTTGTTGGCCTCCATCATCTCGACCATGAAGGTCGATTGACCGCTGACCAAGTCGTCTGCCGCCCCAATTCGGGTGAAAATAGCATCGAAAATCGGTAATTCAGCCTGATCCGCAGGCACATAGGAACCCATCTGCGCCAGAATGACGATAACCGCCAACTGCCGCATATAGGTAGACTTACCACTCATGTTTGGACCAGTAATCAGTTGCATATGCGTATCGGTATTCAAGTGAATAGAGTTGGGAATGTAGGTCTGCTTGCCCATGACCTTCTCCACCACCGCATGACGTCCACGGTCAATGGTCAGTTCTCTTTGATCTGTAAAGCGTGGACAAACCCAGTGCTGCTGCTCTGCCACAACTGCAAAGGCCTGCAAAACATCGATGGTTGCAATGGTTCGAGCTAGCTTCTGCAAGCGACCGATATACTTCTCAACCTCTTGGCGAATCCGCATGAAAATCTCGTACTCCAAGTTAGACGACTTATCACGCGCCTCCAACATCTGCCCTTCAATTTTAGCCAATTCTTCCGTTCCATAGCGCTCCGAGTTTTTCAAGGTCGCCTTGCGGAAGAAATGCCCTGGTACATTGCCCAGATTGGAATTGGTCACATGGAAATAGTAACCATCTTTTTTATTGTAATCAATCTTGAGATTGTTGATACCAGACGCTTCACGCTCCTTGGCCTCAATCTCCGCAATCCAACCCGCACCCTCACGCATGACCAGACGGTACTGATCCAGCGTTTCGTCAAAGCCCGTACGGATGATATTTCCATCTGTGATAGTCCCTTGGGCTTCTGGGTCAATAGCAGAGCTGATCAGAGCATGCAGTTCTGGGATTGGGTCCAATCCAGCTACCAGATTGCCTAGAGCAGGCTCATTGATTTGTAGCAAGATATTCTTGATTGCTGGGATATTTCCCAAAGTCTGGGAGAGCTGCAAGAGATCCTTGGGCATGGTTTTTCCAAAAGACACCCGACTGGCCAAGCGTTCGATGTCATAGACACCTTTCAAGGCTTCTACCAAGTCACTCCGTTCAAAGAAGTAATCCAGAAAAACCTGAACGACAGCCTGACGATTCTCAATCCGCTTAAGATCAATCAAGGGACGATCAATCCATGTCCGCAATAGTCGCATACCCATGGCTGTCTTGGTTTCGTCTAGCAACCAGTACAAACTACCATGCTTCTTGCCTGTCCGACCGTTTTCAAGCAGGTCCAGACTGGACTTGGTTGCATAGTCCATTTGCAGATAGTCCTTGATTTCATAGTGAACCACCTTTTGCAAGTGGCTCAAATCCCGCATCTGAGTCCGATGTAGGTAGCTGAGGAGTTTACCTGCCGCAGCCGTTTCCAAGTCTGTCAAGGAGTTGTCAATCAGCTGGACATCTTCCGTCACCTCATCCTCAAAAGAGAGTAGGAGGTTCATCTGGTTCGAAAAGACCTGCTCTTCTTCCTCAGATAAAGTATAGCCGATGACTAATTCCCGCGCCCGTAAATTACGAATTTCACCGCAGAGGCTGGTAAAATCATCCAAACTAGTCACGAAAAACTGCCCCGTTGACACATCCATGTAAGAAAGAGCAAATTGTACGCCCTGACGGTCAATCGCAACCAAATAGTTACTGTCTGCTCCCATTTTGGACGAGTCTGTTACCGTACCAGGAGTAATGACCTGTACTACTTCCCGCTTGACCACACCGACTGCCTGCTTGGGATCCTCCATCTGCTCGGCAATCGCTACCTTGTGTCCCAACTCTACCAGAGTATCAATGTACTGCTGGGCTGCGTGATAGGGAACGCCTGCCATGGGAATAGGATTTTCCGCATTTTTGTTCCGACTGGTCAAGGACAATTCCAAAATCTGTGCCGCTTCTACCGCATCTTCATAAAATAATTCATAAAAGTCTCCCATACGGAAAAGCAAAAAAGCATCTGGATACTGTGCTTTTATATCCAGATACTGCTGCATTCCCGGAGAAATTTTTTCTGTTGCCATCATCTCTCCTTGTTCTAATTCAAATAGTAGTTAATCTCCGCTTCAACTTGCTGAGCCGCTACATCATCTCGACAAATAACTAAAAGTGTATTAGCTCCCGCCAGCGTTCCCAAAATAGTCTCTGGCTTTTCTGCATCAATGATATTGGCCATCAAGGCCGCTTCTCCCAGTTCTGAATGAAGGACCAGAATAAAACTAGCCCTATCTACTTTATACGCATATTGTGCCAATAATTGGATAAAATTCACGCGCTCTTCTTCGATAGCTAAGGAATAAAATGAACGCCCATTTTCATGAATTTTTATCACTCCCAACTCACGTAAATCACGAGACAAGGTTGTCTGGGTTACCACTACCCCTCGAGCCTCTAAACCTTGCTGAATATCCGTTTGTCGCCCTATTTTTTCTTGACGAATCATGGACTTTATTAAATCATGTCGTCCTGCTTTATTCATCATTTTACCTCAAAATGTATATTTATAGAAATATTATAACACTTTTCCCCGCTATTAGCCTAGAAATGTGTTAAAATAGAATCAATAACTTTGGAGGAAATCCTATATGAATCAAAAACAAGTGATTGCAGAAAGATTGGCTGCCATCCTTCCGAGTTTGGAAGTGGAAGCTATCTACAATCTGCTAGAAAAACCAAAATCATCAGAAATGGGCGATATTGCCTTCCCAGCCTTCTCACTTGCTAAAGTGGAACGCAAGGCTCCACAGGCTATCGCAGCGGACATCGTTGAAAAACTCGATACAACTGGCTTTGAGAAGGTTGTAGCTACCGGTCCTTACGTCAACTTCTTCTTGGATAAGGCTGCTATCTCCCACCAAGTCTTGACAGATGTTATTACTGAAAAAGACCAATACGGTAAACTCAACATTGGTCAAGGACGCAATGTAACCATCGACATGTCTAGCCCAAACATTGCTAAACCATTCTCAGTTGGACATTTGCGTTCAACCGTTATCGGTGATGCCCTTGCTAACATCCACGAAAAGCTTGGCTACAAGCCAATCCGCATCAACCACTTGGGTGACTGGGGTAAACAATTTGGTATGTTGATTGTTGCCTACAAACTTTGGGGTGACAAGGCTGCGGTCGAAGCCGACCCAATCTCAGAACTCCTCAAACTCTATGTTCGTATCAATGCTGAGGCGGAAGAGAAGCCTGAGTTGGACGAAGAAGCACGTCAATGGTTCAAAAAATTGGAAGATGGCGATCCAGAAGCACACGAGCTATGGCAATGGTTCCGTGATGAAAGCTTGGTCGAATTCAACCGCATCTACGACAAACTCGGCGTAACATTCGACAGCTATAATGGCGAAGCTTTCTACAACGATAAGATGGACGAAGGTATCCAAATCTTAGAAGAAAAAGGACTTCTTCAAGAATCTAAAGGTGCGAGAATCGTTGACCTTGAAAGCTACAATCTTCCACCAGCCCTCATCATGAAAACAGACGGTGCAACACTTTACATCACACGTGACATGGCAACAGCTATGTACCGCAAACGCACTTACGACTTTGTGAAAAGCATCTACGTCGTTGGCCAGGAGCAAATCAACCACTTCAAACAACTCAAGGCTGTCTTGAAAGAAATGGATTTCGACTGGAGCGACGATATGACCCATGTCACCTTCGGTCTGGTTACCAAGGACAAGAAAAAGCTATCCACTCGTAAAGGAAATATCATCCTACTCGAGCCAACTCTAGATGAAGCTATTTCACGCGCCCTTACTCAAATCGAAGCTAAAAACCCTGACCTTGAAAACAAGGAAGAAGTGGCGCACGCAGTTGGTGTCGGCGCTGTTAAGTTCTACGACCTCAAGACCGACCGTGACAACGGCTACGACTTCGACTTGGAAGCTATGGTTTCCTTCGAAGGCGAAACAGGTCCTTATGTACAATACGCATACGCCCGCATCCAGTCTATCCTGCGCAAAGCCAACTTTGTACCAAGCGCAGAAAATGACTACAAACTGGCTGATGCAGAAAGCTGGGACATCATCAAGCACATCCAAAACTTCTCAAACGTTGTAGAACGTGCTGGCGACAAATTTGACCCATCCCTCATTGCTAAATATGCTATCAACCTAGCTCAAGCCTTCAACAAGTACTACGCACACACGCGTATCTTGGATGAAAGCCCAGAGCGTGATAGCCGTCTAGCACTTGCCTACGCAACAGGACTTGTCCTCAAAGAAGCTCTACGTCTTCTCGGCGTAAAAGCACCAGAAAAAATGTAATCAAAGCCTTCGGCCATCAGCCGAGGCTTTTTTTCTACCACATTGCCTACTCTCGTTTCAGATTCCTTATCACAACAACTCCTTATCCCAAATGAAAATCAAAAAGATTCATTTCAATTACGAATATATAGATGGGAGGTACACGTGATACCTCTACATCTACTACACAAGGAGAAATAATGAAAACATTCTTGAGAAGAAAAGGAATCGCCTGTCAGCTTCTAGCCGCCATTTTCATTGTCGGTATCAATTTACAATCCCCACCGTCAGCCTCAGCCAATGCAAGAGGAGATGACTATCCCTACACAGTAGTTGATGCAGTCGATCCATGGAGACTCTACACACGCCAGTGCACCTCCTTTGTAGCCTTTCGCCTCAGTAAAGTCAACGGTTTTGAAATTCCGGCAGCTTACGGTAATGCAGATGCTTGGGGACATAGAGCTCGACGAGAGGGTTACCGAGTGGATATGAACCCTGCCATAGGAGCAGTGGCTTGGTGGACCTCTCCTATGCACGTTGCCTGGGTATCTAGCATCCAAGGTGACATGGTCGAAATCGAAGAATACAACTACGGTACTCGATACACCTACAATCGCCGTCTGATCCATAAGAACTCTGTCAGTGGCTATATTCACTTCAAGGACCTAGCTGGCTCTCCTGTCAGTCAGACCAGTCCTGCACCTACTCAGACGCACACATCTGGCTTAGCAAACAGTGGTACCTATACCTTTACCCAGCAAGCACCAATTAAAAATGAAGCCAAACAATCTAGCACAACCTTGGATTACTATTATGCTGGTGAGAGCGTACGCTACGATCGAGTTCTAACAGCTGACGGCTACCAGTGGATTAGCTATGTCAGCTATAGTGGTCAAAGACGCTACATTCCTATCAAACAGGTACAGTCCTCCCCTGCACCACAGCAGCCAATTGTATCAACTCCTACAAAACCTCAAGGAACAATCCACATTACAAATATCAATCAAGCAGAGGGTAGTTTTGAAGTTATCGTCACCAATGTAAAATCTCCCAAGACTATCAAATCAGTATCTATTCCAATTTGGTCAGATAATAATGGGCAAGATGATATCATCTGGTATCCTGCTCAGCGACAAAGCGATGGCAGCTACAAGGTAAACGTTCAAGCAAGTAAACATAAAAATGACCGAGGACTCTACCACATCCATGTCTATTACACAGATTCCTCAAACAAACTCGAATTCATTACTGGAACTACAACTCAACTAACAGCAATATCTCAACAAACCAATCAAACAAACAGTAATTTACCAGCATCGGGTACCTATTATTTCAAGAGCAAAGCCATTGTCCGCAATAGCCCTAGTCAGTCCGCCAGTGAAATCACCTACTACGGTGCTGGTTCTTCTGTCCGCTATGACCGAGTTGTCACATCCGAAGGACGCCAGTGGATCAGCTATGTCAGCTATTCAGGAGCCCGTCGCTACATCGCCATCCCATAAAACAAAAGAAACTGCAGGTTCACTATGCACCATGCAGTTTTTTATATGATTAAATATCAGTAGAATTGATAGCTGTGCTCGGTTTTTCTTTCGGTTTACGCAGATGGAAGAAAATAGTTACCCCAAAATAGATAGCAAATAGGACAACTCGAATAATATAATTCATCATTGCCCGCGCCTCTACTGACTGACGCATAACTGAATCCGTATAAATTTGACCCAACCCTTTCTCACCAATAAAAGCGTAGGTCGAAAATAGGAGAGTTACAAAAAGATAACCTAGGTAGGTATAAGAAGCCTGCTCATTTTTCTTGAGGAAAAGCAACACAATCGTCGCAATCACAGCAAGTAATAACACAACTGCAAATGCCTTATTGACAAGATTCGTCTGGAAATTGATAGATTCTCTCATGTAGGTAAAATATGCCTCATCAATCCCCTCAACATTAAAATTCTGCAACAATTGACGCACAACTGCCTCATCGTACTTCGCAAAAAATATATTAAAGCCACGCAATACGCTCGCAATAGATGACAGCACAACAAAAATATACAAATGAATTGGTCTTTTCATATAAGCACCTCCTAATTTTAGTCTTATTCTACTCCAAAAACCATGCTTTGTCAATGTGATTGTGTGAACAAGTTGATAAATGTATATTAAAATGCTATAATAAAGAAAAGTAGCAAGGAGGAAAACTCATGAAGAAATTGCCTACCTATATCGGAGTGATTATTTTTGTAGTGACTCTACTGATTAACTGGTTATTGCCAAGTCTTGCCAAAGTGCTGAATACATTTTTCATTTGGACTATCGTAGCCTACCTGCTCTACACCATCTACTACTGGATTAGCTACTGGCTCTATGTCCGTAAACAGAAGAAATAAGAATAATCTCCTCTAAGTTCGACCTAGAGGAGATTATTCTTATTTAGAGGTAAGATTTTGGAAAAAGTCAAATTGGCGGTAGGTTTGATTTTCCGGTAAGGTCAAATCTACATCGTCTTCCACATCTGCCACGGTTAATTCGACATCCAAGGGCAAATCCTTCAGTCTATAACGTCTGATTACGTGCCCCTCTGCACTGACAAAGTCCAGCAAATACCCATTTACCCGAACTTGATACAACATTAAGTTATCCGTCAAATTTTCAATGACCAGCATATCCATCTTTCGCCGTCCGATCGTATAGTCTGGATTGCGATAATACCTAAATTTATTATCCATGTCCAATCTCCTTCATATCAATTACCACATCTGCCTTTTCCCAAATAGCAGGATTGTGGGTCGCAATGACAATCACACGCTTGTCATTTTTTAATTCTGTCAAAAGCTGCATGACCTCTTCAGAATTTTTAGGGTCAAGTGCAGCGGTTGGTTCATCCGCTAAAATCAAGGGAGGATTTTTTAAAATCAATTTGGCTAGGGCAACCCTCTGCGCCTCGCCACCTGATAGAGTATAGACAGGTTTATTCATATCTAAATAGCCTAGATTGACCTGTTCCATAGCCACCAACTGCCTTTGCAGGCGCTCAACTTTTGACAACTTCTGCCCAACAAATCCCAAGTCCAAATTCTCTCTGATGGACTGATTTTCCAACAAGCCAAAATGTTGAAACAGATAGCCCATCTCCTGCCGAAAGAAAACCTGCGAAGATAAGGTGGACAAATCCTGTCCCTGATACATAATCCGCCCACCATCAGTAGCTTCCAGCTTGGCTAGCATATTCAACAAGGTCGTCTTGCCACTACCACTTTTACCAATCAAGGCATATATTTTCCCTTTTTCAAGTTTCATATTCAAATCTGAAAAAATCACCCGTTGTTCAAAACTCTTTTTCAATCCCTGAATCTCAATCATCTTATTGTCCTTTCAATACTGCGACATTGGCAGTTTGTTCTTTTTTATCTTGCAGTTTCAATATCACCGTGGCATTGACAGCAAGCAAACCCACTGCCAAACTGCTCATAACAAGATCGCTTGCCAACCAAACTGATGCAAGCAAGCCTACTAGGAATACCCCTAGTTGTCCCAAGAGATACTGTCCATGAAGCTCACAGAAGGTCATTCCTGCCAAGCGCTTGATAAAGATTTCCCGTCTGAATTGCTCAAAATAGAGTAAGTTCATGGCATCAAAGAGCAAAATAGCCGTTGCTAAAGTTAAGACAGTGCCAATGAGTAACGAATAAAACTCTGTCCGCTTGGTGTTCAAGACACCGACAAAAGTCAAGCGATGATTGACCAGATATGACACCCAGTTATACACACCTTGTTCCTTCATGGCTTCAATCGTAGCCTGATAATCCTTAAACTTCATCCCCACATCAACACTGGTTCCCCAGAACATATCTGAAATCGGTGTTACACCAGTGGACTCAGGGGTCAAGACAACTATAATCGGATCTGTCAGATACTGAAGCTGGCTACGCTCACCATCATTATAGAGGAAGCGATGGTGACCGCTATCTGTATAAGTCAGACTGACCTTGGTTTCAAATAACTGCTGGCTACTTATTTCCAAGCTTTCACGAGAAAATCCTTCTAATTCTGCCTGAAACATCTCCTCTACTTGCTTCGCTTGATGTCGCAAGCTCTCTGGCAAAACCAAGCCATATTCCCCTAAAGTCAAGTGATTCATCTTCTCCAAGAATGCGGTATCCACTGCCACCTTCTGCTCGGTCAGATATGCTGGCGTTACATAGAGGACATTGCCACGAGGGCTATAATCCGTCAGGCGATTGCCCTCTGGGTCCACCTCGCTACCAAAGAGATACTGGTCTACATTGCTTTTGACAAATAGAGCCGACCCAGATTCTAGCTGTCCCTTGGCAAACTCCCGCCACTTTTTATTCTGCTGGGCGACTTCCTCTTCAGACATCATAGCAGAGCTGTAACTAAAAACAGATTTGTAATAGTCATCTCTCAATGCCCATTCTTCCTGTGCCTGTTCAAGCAAGCGGATTTCCTGATAGCCCTGCAATAGACGGCTAGAGCTAAAACCTACTACCAAAATAGCCAGAAGTTGCCCAACCATCATCATAGCCAACATCCGTTTGAGAGGCAGTTTTCCCTTGAGCAAATCAACCAAACTATTTTGCCTCAACCCTAGGAAATACACTAGGCTAAGTAGGACAGAAATGCTAGTAAGAGCCAGTGCATAGAGGAAAAGCCCCAGGAAAAAGACCTGCAAGATGGATAGTAAAAATCCAGCTTGAAGATAGAGAATAAGAAGTCCGATTATAGCCCCCACCGATGTAGCCATCGCAATCTGACGAATATCCTCCCATAAAGGACGAGCCACCACCTGTAAGAAACTTTCACCTGAAATCAGACGAATTCCTGCAAATCGTAAGGTCTTAATCCGATAGATTAAGGTGAGAGCCATGAAGGTCAAGAGAAAGACAAAGAAACTCAGCATGGCTACTTCTGAAACGACTGTGGATAGGAAGATGCTAAAAAGAGAATAGCCATGATGGACCATGCCACTGTAACCCAGTGATTCCAAACTTTCTTTCAAGACTTGGTTGTCCAAATCTCCTGAAACAATCAGATAAGAACTAACCAAGTCGCTGGTTTCAGCACTTTCCTTGGAGGAAACGGTCAAACCTTCTGGAACCTGTCCGCTACCATAGATGGTGTAGGTAAAACTGGTTTCACCAGAAGCGTTAGGCTCGACAATCCGTCTAGCAATCACACTCTTATGTTCATCTGCCAAGTCGGTCAAGACCTCTGTCACCTGGTCACGATTGGCTGTCTGTCTATTGGTATCTTTCCCGACGATATCCACTGCCTGATAAGAACCAAACTCTACAAGACTAACCTGACCAGCCAAAGAAATACCCAGGTAAATCGCTACCAATACGGTCGACACTAGAATAAATAAACGTTTCATCGTCTCCTCCAATCCAAGAATAGATTGATAACATTCCTATAACAACCATTGTATCCAATAATAACAAAGCCAGCCATCGCTCTACCTTACAAAGAAATGACAATCTTGTAAGATTCCAGCAAAATGTACTGTGTTAATAGTTGTAATAGAAAGCTGCTTTCTCTCCCCGTTTTGCACTAATCCATGCACGAGAGGTCTGTCCTGCCTGTGCAGACCCTTTACTTGAGGCTCCAGTCCATCGACTTACCACTGTTAAACTATGGTAGCGACTGCTGTGATAATAGTTTGAATAGGCACCACCATTTGCTGCTCCATACGTCTAATCTCCTTCTATGTCTTATCTGTTCTTCCCAAAAACACATAGGATAGACCAATAATAAGTCCAGCCCAGACCAGAATAACAGGAATTCCCATGCCCCAGCTCAATGTATGGTTTTCAATGCTTTTTTGGAAGACACCTGTTGCAATTTCAAAACTTCTCATATAGGTCGTCGGGAGCAGATGGGCAATTTTGAAGAGAGGATTGAGCAGACTTGGTAGCCAGACCAACGCAAACAAGCTAACTGTCGACAAAAAGAGGGCTGTCATCCGATTTTTAGTCACCAAGCTGATTAGATAGACCAGACTACTGATAAAGACAAGGGAGAGGATTTGGAGAAGCAAACTTGGCAGAAGGACCGAACCAATCGTCACAAAGGAAAGCTGGAAATGATCCAAACTGTAAGAAAGAGTTGGGTACTGAAGACTTCCAAAACCAAAGGCCAAACCTGCGGCTAGAAAGGAGACTATAGAAACTAAACCAAACAGCAAGAGAGAGAAACCAAAACCAACTCCTAATTCCTGCACCAAACGCTGTCCTCGAGACAGGGGCAACATCCGATACTTGTCCAGCTTTCCTGCGTAGGCACCCCCATAGACATTGGTTAAGACAAAGGCGATTCCAACAGGAAGGAGGGCAGGGAAGATGTAGGTAAACAAGGACGGGAGAAATTGAAAGGCTGTATGTGGGAAATAGGTATCCTCAAAAGGTAGGTCAATCTCAGAAAGAGCCGTATAATAAGCAAGCTCCCTATCCAAAGCCTCCAAAACATCCTTTTCAGGACTATGAGCTTCCAAGGAAGCCTTGGCAGATGACAGATATTCTAGCTGAAAATCATAGACTTGGTCCCACCGACCAGCTGTAAAAGCCTTTAGAAATTCCTCATCAGAAGCAATAATCGCTTGCCCATCTTCTATACTTTTTGAAATATAAACATATTCCTCAGATTCTGGATCCAGATTCTCCAAACGAGCCTTGTTTTCTTCGATAGCTTGGGCATTGGTCAATTGATTCTGCCGAATTTGTACCCCAAGATTATTGGCTTGTGAGGCCTGATGATTGAGGAACAAGGTTCCCAAACAAGCAAGTAACAATAGTACTAGAGGTACATAGGTCAACTTGTTTTTTACTAATTGAGCAAATAGAAATTTCTTGTAAGTCATCAGTCCACCTCCTGCATGGTTTCATTGACCAGTTTCAAGGTCACATGGCAATATTCTTCAATGTCCTCTTTATAATGAGAGGTCAGGATAATCATTTTGTCCTCTTGGCAAAGTTGGTGCAAGGCTTTAAAGAACAGTTTTCGACTCGCTTCATCCAAACCATTGGTAATCTCATCCATCAACAGATAGGTCGCGTCGCTGACCATATACATGGCAATCAAGACCCGCTGTTTCATCCCCAGCGAATACTGGCGAATAGGTAGGTGGACATAGTCCTCCATTTCCCAATAGGAAATAACCGCATCAATATCCACCGAAGACTGCCAAGTTTGTTTGACAAATCGTAAATAGTCCAGACCAGAAAGATTTCCCTCAAACCATTCGCTCGTTTCATAGTAAAACAAGTCCCTATTTGGATGACCAGCAGTGCAAGACCAACTAGACTGACCAGTCATAGGAGCTAGCAAACCTGCCACCGTTCTGAAAAATGTTGTCTTTCCAGAACCGTTGGTAGCTACAATGCCGTACAAGTTCCCCTTATGGAATTGATAGGAAAAATTCGTCAAAACAGGATGCCGTGTCGCAATGGTCATGTTTTTAATCTCTAAAGTCATTATCCTCACCTCTCATAAAAAGTGCAGGAGAGATTTTCTCTCCTGCCGAAAATCTTAGTATCCACCTGAATAGTAGTTAATGTGTTGATACCTTGTGTAGTTCCAACCTTGACTGACAAAGATACGGCTAGAACCAGCGTAACGTGACCAGTTTGGAATGTTTACATATTGATAACCATGATAATTACTTCCACCACCAGTATACTTGTTTACATCATAGCGATACGATTTTACAACTGTAACAGCAGATGCTGACGGAGCTACTGCAATACCAGCGACAACAGCACCAAGTGCCAACCATTTACCAATTTTTTTCATTTTAATTTTCTCCTTTTGTTTTTTCTGTTTTATTGTTTATTTTTAGGTCTAATTCCTTTCACGGAATATACACCTTTTCAAAAATACATCTCATTTTCTATCCTCTCTTTATCCACCAACCTGAAATATCCAAAATTTTGAAATAGCCAAACATACTTTCTTAACTCCTTTAATTTTATTTACATTATGAGTATATCTACTTTCTACAAAATCACCAATGACAGCAATGTCATCGAAAATAGTCTAAAACTCGTAAAAAGGCATTCAAGAGATAGAAAAAGACCTAAAAGACGAACTATCATATCTTTTAGGTCTTTCAGCGATGACATTCATGTCACCGATAAATTATAGTTACAAATATTCTTTCAAATCTTCTTGCCATTGCTTTTCTAACATGGTTACCAAATGTGTATCTTCAATCATATCAGCAAATAGTTTTGCTTTTTGATAGCACCCTTCTGCCAAACTATACTTATTCTCCACAACAAGAGCATGTTTCCAATGCAACATAAGTAAAATTGGTTTCTTTTGGAAATCCTGTGTCTTCTCCATTATTTCTTGAAGACAAGCAATATAAAGGTCAAAAAACTCATAGGACCCCAGCATATCCAAACAAGCCAGACCTGAAAAAATAACATTACTCAGAAGAAATAATTGCTCTGGCTGAACAAGATTGACATGCTTTATTAAACGCGATAAGAATGATTGCAACTTGCCAATTTCTGATAACTGATTTTTCTTATTTTTTATATGTGCAAATACACTGACGAAATACAGACTAATCAGTTCTAAATCCTTCAACGAAAAGACTTCTTTTTCCTCAAGTTCAGGTAAATACGTTTCTAATAAGGCTACTGCATATTCTGGATGTTGTGTGCGAATAACATCCAGAATCGCTCTTGACGTTTCAACCCACACCGTTTCCTCCGGTGGTAATTGTTCACAATACAGTACTTCTATTTCATCAAGGTATTGTTCCTTTTTATCCAACACCTCCACCTTATTATATATCGGCTCCCGCAGCAACTTGTACTTGAGTTCCAAATAACCTTGTGGTAGTTCCTTATAGTCTGGCATCAGGCTATAGGCTGGAATGCCTAAACGCTGGGAAATGTACTCTAGCTTTGGAATAGAAGGCTGCGATTGACCACTTTCTATCCGAGCTAATTGGCGTACCGTCAACTCGGATTCATCTCCACAAAAATCTGGGCGACTCAGTCCCTTTTCTAATCGTAAGCGTTCGATTTTTTGTCCCAAATCCATACCAGTCCCCCCCACTGCACCTATTTATCCTTACCTAAACAGTATACCACATCTTGCAAGCCTTTACAAAAAACACCAGCCTAGGCTGATGTTTCTGTTCCTTCTTGTTCTTTCGCTTTGACAATGGCATTCTCACGGCGGTAGGTCACTGTCAAATCAAGCAAGTCCGCCTCAATGGCAGGGGTGAGCTGATCAGCAGTCATCCTCCAAGTCCAGTTACCACCAAGTGTATTTGGCAAGTTCATGCGAGCCGAACCATCCAAACCAAGTAGGTCCTGCATAGTAGCCACCGCCATAAAGGCAGGTGAACCAAAGAGCAGGCGGAAAAGAGCATGACTGACCGTTTCGCCCTCACGACGATTGCTGTACTTATCTAAGAATGCACGCGATTCTTTCGTTGTTTCATTTTCGTACCAGCCAAGAATCGTATCATTGTCATGGGTTCCCGTATATGCCACCACATTATTAGGATGGTTATGCGGCATTTCAATGCTGTCGCCCTCAGGGTCAAAGGCAAACTGCAAAACTTTCATACCAGGAAAACCTGTCGTATCACGCAATTGGATGACCTTGTCTGTCACAGAGCCCAAATCCTCAGCTATGATATTTAAGTCTCCGAGTTCACGTTTGATTGTATCAAATAATTCAAAACCTGGTGCTTCCACACGGTAGCCATTGACCGCTGTTTCTTCACCCGCTGGAATTTCCCAGAAAGAGGCAAAGCCGATAAAGTGGTCGATACGTACCATATCGTATATCTTAAAGGATTCACGTAAACGAGCAACCCACCAAGTAAATCCGTCATGCTTCATCACTTCCCAATCATAAATCGGATTGCCCCAAAGCTGACCAATTTCCGAAAAGGCATCTGGTGGGCATCCTGCAACCACACTCGGTTTGCCTTCTTCATCCGTTTTAAAGAAATGTGGATTAGCCCACATATCGGCAGAATCAGCCGCGATATAAATTGGCATATCCCCAACAAACTCAACACCTTTGGCATTGGCGTAAGCCTTTAAAGCCTTCCATTGTGAAAAGAATAAATATTGTGTAATGCGGTGATAATCAATTCGATCTGCCAACAAGTGACGATAATATTCCAAGGTATCGTGGTAACGTAAGCGCGCCCCTTGATCTTCCCACTCTGTCCAAGGTTTGAGATCAAAATGCTCTTTTATAGCCATATACTCCGCAAAGGTATGAATCCAAAAGTCATTCTCCCCTAAGAACATCCAGTAATCTTCCGGCAAGCCTTGTGCCTTCATGTTGGCAACTGCCTTCTCCAGTAATGGACGGCGAGCATAAAAAATGGCTGCGTAATCTACCTCTGTAGGATTCTGCCCAAAGTCAACACCGTGTAAATCCTCTGCTGCCAGCCAGCCTTTATCAATCAATATATCGAAATCAATAAAATGGGTATTCCCTGCAAAAGCTGAAAATGACTGGTAAGGAGAATCTCCATAACTGGTTGTTCCCAAAGGTAAGATTTGCCAATAGCGTTGCTTAGTTCTTACCAAAAAATCAACAAATTCATAGGCCGATTGTCCCATGGAACCAATTCCATATTTTCCTGGTAATGATGAAATGTGCATCAGCACACCACTCTGTCTTACTTTCATAAGCTCTCCTATCTAATCCGCTTACACGACGCAAACGTTTTCTCTTTTTCATTATATACTGAAAACGGTAACAAATCAAGGGATTTTCCTTTAATTCTGTTCGTTCCTATACCATTTCATATTTCTCTTCATTATATATACAAAAAAATTCTTATGTTTTTTAAAACTCAAAAAAATTTTTAAATTTTTTTTATAAAAACGCTTGCAAACGGATTCAATCTGGTGTATAATGAAGTCAACTTAGGAAAACGTTTGCGCTATGCGGACGTCACACAAAACTATTTATCTTCGGAGGGAAGAAAATGAAACACAATCTCCTTAAGAGCGTTGCTCTTCTTGCTGCATCAACTGCTGTTTTAGCTGCTTGCTCAAACTCAGGTTCATCAACAGAGGCATCTAAGTCTGCTGAAGGTAGCAAAGAATTGACTGTCTACGTTGACCCAGGTTATGAAACTTACATCAATGATGTCAAAGCTGACTTCGAAAAAGAAAATGGTGTGACTGTTACAGTTAAAACTGGTGATGCTTTGACTGGTTTGGATAACTTGTCATTGGACAACCAATCTGGTTCAGCTCCAGACGTTATGATGGCACCATACGACCGTGTAGGTAGCCTTGGTTCTGAAGGTCAATTATCTGAATTGACACTTGCAGATGATAGCAAAGCAGATGACACAACAACTGCTCTTGTAACAAACGGTGGTAAAGTTTACGGTTCACCAGCAGTTATCGAAACACTTGTTCTTTACTACAACAAAGACTTGTTGACTGAAGCACCAAAAACATTTGCTGAATTGGAAACACTTGCTAAAGATAGCAAATACGCCTTCGAAGGAGAAGCTGGTAAAACAACTGCCTTCCTTGCTGACTGGACAAACTTCTACTACACTTACGGACTTCTAGCTGGTTACGGTGGCTACGTATTTGGCGAAAACGGTACTGATCCAAAAGACATCGGACTTGCTAATGAAGGTGCCATCAAAGCGATTGAATACGCTAAAACTTGGTATGAAAAATGGCCTCAAGGTCTCCAAGACAGGACAGCTGCTAACAACTTGATCAATACGCAATTTACTGAAGGTAAAGCAGCTGCTATTATCGAAGGACCTTGGAAAGCAGCTTCATATAAAGAAGCTGGCGTAAACTACGGTGTAGCAACAATCCCAACTCTTCCAAATGGCGATAACTACGAAACATTTGGTGGTGGTAAAGCGTGGGTTGTTCCTGCAGGCGCTAAAAACCAAGAAATGGCTCAAAAATTTGTTAACTTCTTGACTGCTACAGACCAACAAAAAGCACTTTACGATGCTACAAACGAAGTTCCTGCTAACACAGAAGCACGTGAATATACTGTATCTAAAAACGATGAATTGACAACTGCAGTTATCAACCAGTTCGCTTCAGCTCAACCAATGCCAAACATCTCTGAAATGGGTTCAGTTTGGGAACCAGCTGCTAACATGCTCTTCGAAGCAGCAAGTGGTGCTAAAGACGCTAAAACTGCTGCAACAGACGCTGTGAAAGCTATTGCAGACGAAATTGCTCAAAAACACAGCAACTAGTCAAGTTTAAAGTTGGACTGGGAGTTCCTCCCAGTCTACTTTATTACTTAACGATAAACTGAATAGATAAAATCGACCATCTATTCAGAAGCTATATAAGGAGACTATGACTATGAAACAAAATCCAGGTAAGGCACTCCTTTTGTCCCTGATCCCTGGTCTCGGACAAATCTACAATAAACAAAAAGCCAAAGGATACATCTTTTTGGGTGTTACCCTTGCCTTCCTTGTTTATTTTATTGCAATTGCAGCTGGTGAATTAGGCAACTTGATTACCCTCGGTAGTGTTCGTGGACAAGATAATTCACTATTCATGCTGATTCGTGGTTCTTTCCATTTGATTATCACGGTTGTCTATCTCGCTTTCTATGCACTCAACCTAAAAGATGCACGTGATACTGCGAAACGATGGAATTCAGGGATGCCAGTAGCTACCACATTAAAAGAAATGGTAAAAGGTATCTATGAGAATGGTTTCCCATATCTCTTGATTATCCCATCATATATTGCGATGACCTTTGCTATCATCTTCCCAGTTGTCGTTACATTGTTTATCGCCTTTACAAACTACGACTTCAAACACCTGCCACCAGGTGCCTTGTTGGATTGGATTGGTATTACCAACTTTACAAACATCTGGAAACTAAGCACATTCCGTACAGCATTTGGCTCTGTACTTGGCTGGACAATTATCTGGGCACTCTGCGCTTCAACAGCTCAAATTGTTATCGGTATCTTGACAGCCATCATCGCAAATCAACCATTCATCAAAGGAAAACGTATCTTCGGTGTTATCTTCTTGCTCCCATGGGCTGTTCCTGCCTTCGTAACTATCTTGACTTTTAGTAACATGTTCAACGATAGTGTCGGCGCTATTAACACACAGGTATTGCCATTCTTGAGCAAATTCCTACCATTCATCGATAATTTCCTTATCCCTTGGAAGACCGACCCATTCTGGACTAAAGTTGCCCTCATTATGATGCAGGCTTGGCTTGGGTTCCCTTATATCTATGTTTTGACCTTGGGTATTTTACAATCCATTCCAAACGACTTGTATGAAGCTGCTTACATTGATGGTGCAAGTGCCATTCAAAAATTCCGTAACATCACCCTTCCGATGATTTTAGCAGTAGCAGCTCCAACACTAATCAGTCAATACACCTTCAACTTCAACAACTTCTCTATCATCTACCTCTTCAACAATGGTGGTCCTGGTAGCGTCGGTGGTGGAGCAGGTTCAACTGACATCTTGATTTCATGGATTTATAAATTAACCACAGGTACATCACCTCAATACTCAATGGCGGCAGCAGTTACATTGATTATCTCAATGATTGTCATCAGTATTTCCATGATTGCCTTCAAAAAACTAAATGCTTTTGAAATGGAGGATGTATAAGATGAAAGTATCTGTAAAAACTAGACGCATACTCAATCAGACCTTAACCTATCTCTATCTGATTGTTCTGTCTGTTATCATCATCTATCCTCTCTTGATTACAATCATGTCCGCCTTCAAGTCTGGTAACGTGGTTGCCTTCAAATTGGATAGCAATATCAACTTTACACTAGACAATTTCAGCAAGCTCTTTAGCGAGACTCTATACGGAACCTGGTACCTCAATACGCTTATCATTGCTCTCTTGACAATGGTTATTCAAACAAGTATAGTGGTACTAGCGGGTTACGCTTATAGTCGCTATAACTTCATCGCTCGTAAGCAGAGTTTGGTCTTCTTCTTGATTATCCAAATGGTACCAACCATGGCTGCTCTTACCGCCTTCTTCGTTATGGCCCTCATGCTCAATGCGCTCAACCAAAGCTGGTTCCTCATCTTCCTTTATGTCGGTGGTGGTATCCCAATGAACGCTTGGCTCATGAAAGGCTACTTCGATACGGTGCCAATCTCACTTGATGAATCTGCAAAACTAGACGGCGCTGGTCACTTCAGACGTTTCTGGCAAATCGTCCTCCCACTCGTTCGTCCAATGATTGCTGTACAAGCGCTCTGGGCCTTCATGGGACCTTTTGGAGATTACATTCTATCCAAATTCTTGCTTCGTGAAAAAGAATTCTATACTGTAGCTGTCGGACTTCAAACCTTCATCAGTGATGTGAAAAATATGAAGATTGCCTACTTTGCGGCAGGTGCCATTCTTATTGCCCTCCCTATCAGTATCCTATTCTTCTTCCTACAAAAGAACTTTGTATCTGGTTTAACAAGCGGTGGCGACAAGGGATAACCCTGTCCCACCTTTTCCCTTTTCAGGGGAAACATTGATATTTATGAAAGGTCCAACGAATGCTCCCATATCCTTTTTCCTATTTTTCTAGTATCTTCTCTCCAAGAAATATGTTTGCCAATCGTAGACTAATGAACCTTTGGCAACGGTTGTTTACAACGCTTTTTTTAGTGGCGCTCTTGCTCATTCCGAGCTCCCTACAGACTGTCAATCTCGAAACCTATCCTTTAGAAAATTTCGTAGAAGGTATCTATTCACCTCTGACAGATCAGGTCGTAGATGACCTCCGTCAACATGCAGTCATCGAAAACAACCACCTAACCTATACTGGAAATACTAACTGGGAGCAAGTGACATTTGGTGATACCGTTAGCTCTAGTTCTGACTTTACTTATCAATTCGCCAATCAGTCTCTGACTATTCGTAAAGGAAGTGATATTCTAAGCGAATTGACTTATGAAGGTTTGAATACTGACGATTTTGCTAGTAAGGAGACATTAACTGCAGCCATCTCTAAAAAATGGTATCAAGCCAACCGAGCAGCTGTCGGACTGTCCATCACTCTTATTTCAACCTTTATTTTAACAACAAACCTACTCTTCATCCTACTAGGAGCCAGCTTCTTCCTCTTTTTGACTAAAAAGTCTCGTTTCTTCCATTTTGAAACGTTTGCAGAGTGCTATAATTTTGCTATCAACTGTCTGGGCCTACCTACTCTTATAGCCTGTCTAATTGGACTATTTGGTCAACCTGTGACTACCCTTCTAACCATACAAAATATCCTATTTGTACTATGCTTGTTATGGGTATTTTTCAAAACAAAATTCAGAGATGAAATCTAGGAGGTCTATATGCGTGCTACCATCAAAGATGTGGCCAAATTAGCTGGTGTCTCGCCATCTACAGTTACTCGTGTCATTCAAAACAGCTCTGCCATTAGCCAAAAAACGAAAGACTTGGTTAGGAAAGCCATGGCGGATCTCAACTACCATCCAAACCTCAACGCTCGAAGCCTAGTTTCTAGCTATACACAGGTTATCGGACTGGTTTTGCCAGATGACTCGGATGTTTTCTATCAAAACCCCTTCTTCCCTACTGCCTTACGAGGAATTTCTCAAGTTGCAGCAGATCATAATTATGCCATCCAAATCTCCACAGGAAAGAATGAAGAACAGCGTCTAGAAGCGATTTCTCAGATGGTCTACGGCAAACGAGTGGACGGACTCATCTTCCTCTATTCCAAGCCCGACGATCCATTGGTACAATTGGCTATCCAACACAAATTCCCTTTCCTCATTCTTGGTAAGGCGGATTCTCCATTCATATCACTAGTTGATAATGATAATATCCAGGCCGGCTTTGAAGCTACCAACTACTTCATCAATAAAGGTTACAAAAACATTGCCTTCGTCGCTGGTAACAAAGAGTTGGTCGTATCTCAAGACCGTTATACAGGTTACAAGAACGCCCTTAAATCACACAATATTCCCCTGGATGAAAACAAGGTCAAGTTTGTGTCTGGCTTCCTTCTCGAAGACAGTGCCTATAAAATTTCTAAGAAATTACTCAAACAAGACCTGGATGCAATCGTCACAACCGACACTTCCGTTGCCGAAGGTGTTGTCAAATATCTCAACGAAGTCGGAGTCAAACTTCCTATCATTTCTTTCGACTCCGTCAAACCAAAACTAGATATTGTAGCCTACGTTGACGTCCACGCTATTAAACTAGGACGTGTCGCATTCAATACTCTCCACCAAATTATCAATGACAACAAGGAAGACAAGCAAGTCTGCTACCGACGTGTCATTCCACATACCATTACCGAACTCTAACTTAGAAAGGAGCCTTTTGGCTCATGGCATTACGACAATTCCAAGCATTCCTTGATGATGTAGCAACTATTCGCTTGGTCATGGAAAAACGATTCGACTCCGAACATATGAGCTTCTCACTCGAATCAAATGATGCTACGTCTCAACTTTTTATCCATTCCTGTCTAGAAGTAGATAATCTCGTTATCTATTATCTAACCAGCCTCCATGCATTGACATTGGACAAGGACTATACCATCTACGACCAGGACCGTAATAAAGCTGAACTCGGCTATGGTCATATCGTTCGCTCTACACTTTTTGAACAAAGTTATACATACAATGGGCAAGACTTGGGAGCAACCTATCGACCAGAGGCAACAACCTTTAAGTTATGGGCACCTATTTCTAAGCAAGTTTTTCTTGTTCTAGAAGGAAACCCACATGCAATGACTAAGGGAGCAAAAGGAGTTTGGGAAATTACTGTTGAAGGAGACCTAGAAGCGCACAGCTATCACTATCTCCACAAAGTAAACGGTGAATGGATTTCCGTTCACGATCCCTACGCCCTGTCTTCCACAGCCAACTCAGGTGACAGCTACGTTATCAATCCAGATAAACTTCATAAAATCCGTCGTGCTAAGACCCAACGACCTATCTCTCAGGCCATTATCTATGAAATGAGCGTCCGTGATTTCTCATGGCAAAAAGAAGCTGGTTTCAAGCATCGCAGTCAATTTCTCGGATTGACAGAGTCTCCTACCATGGATGGAATGAAGCTAGGAATGGATTACATCAGAGAACTAGGCGTTACCCATATTCAATTATTGCCTGTTTATGATTTTGGCAGTGTGGATGAAAATAAACCCCAAGCTGTTTACAACTGGGGCTACGACCCTATGCAATACAATCTGCCAGAAGGTTCCTATTCTAGCCAACCAAATGATCCTTACGCACGTATTCTAGAGCTACAAGAAGCTATTCAGGCCTACCATGATGCAGATATTTCCGTTATTATGGACGTTGTTTACAACCACGTCTATCATGCTGAAAAGTACGCATTTGAGCTCATCGTTCCAGGCTACTTCTATCGCTATGATGACCACGGCATGCGAACAGACGGGACATTCTGCGGTAACGACGTTGCCAGCGAGCGCAGTATGGTCCGCAACTACATCAAACAATCCCTTCGCCAATGGCTAGAACTCTATGGTTTTGATGGCTTCCGTTTCGACCTTATGGGGATTTTAGATAGCGAAACAATCAACCAGATTCAAACTGAATTATCTGCCATTCACCCAAATGTCTACCTCTATGGCGAAGGCTGGAAAATGGCAACAGGCCTCGAATTTGAAAAGCTGGCTCATCAGTACAATGCAGAGCAGTTACCTGAAATCAGCTTCTTCAACGACGATTACCGTGATACCTTTAAGAAACTCTTACTCAAGCCAAACCGTCTAATAGATAAGCAATTACACGAAAAGGTACAACATCTCCTGACTGGTAGCCGATTAAGCCATTTCTTAACGCCTCAACAGTCCCTCAACTACATCGAATGCCATGATAATGCTACAGCATTTGACTATTTCCATATTGAGAATCCAAACTGGACACCTCAACAGCAAAAACGTGCTGCAAGTTTTGGTCTCCAGCTCATCTTAATCTCTCAGGGTATGGCCTTCATTCACAGCGGACAGGAATTTTTCCGTACAAAAGATGAAATAGACAATACTTACAATGTCCCTGACCGTATCAACCGTCTGGACTGGACACGAGCTATTCGTTATAAGGAACATATCGAATTCATTCAGGAATTAATTACCTTCCGCAAAAATAATCCAATACTCAGCCAGGATAACTACGAAAGTATCCAAGAAACTTGTGATTTCTACTGGTTAACTGAATATGTTCTTCGCTATCAAGTGACAAGTGAAGAAAAGACCATTCAATTTATCATCAACTTTGCGGATAGCGACTTTACCTATGAACGTGAAAAAGATAAGACAGTTCTCTACAACTATCCTCCAGTCGAAGAGCGTGATCAGCAAGAAATCACGATTGCAGGACAGAGTATTTGCATTTTAGAAGACAAATAGGACTTTAGACCGATGAAACACGATATAGTCTGAGGTATACTATAGTCAATCCTAAATATTTTTCATAATCTCCTTAAAACTCACTAGTCACGCTGGTGAGTTTTTTTGTGTGACAAAAAAACAACCCAGCATAAAGCTGAGTTGAGGCTCTTTACATCAATTCCATTATCTTCCGACCAATGCGTTCAATGTCATTCTGCATCCCTCTAAGTTCAAAGGTGTCTATAACAGGAAAATTAAATCGCTCAGCATATTGCTTAGCAGTCAGACAATATTGGTTGTTAAAATTGCGATTGCCTGAGCCAACGACACCCAGACAGAGCTCTGCATTGGTCCCCAAAGCGATAAAATCTCCAAGAGGATTGGTCAGAATTTCCACATCTCCGTTGTCCACTCCATTTCCACCTTCTAAGTAGGTTGGTAAAAAGGCGACAAAGGGTGCATCTAGCTGATAGAAAGGAATATCCTGCTTGACCAAATCTTTAACATGGACCAGTTCAACCTCCCAGTCAGTTTGAAATTGGAAAAAGGACTTTAGGCGTTTCACAAAACTTTCTGTATTGCCACTCAAACTGATGTAAACCAAATATATTTTCTTCTTCATACATTTCCTCTTTATATAAAAACACTACATGTAGATTGTAAATACTATTTTACTCCTACATGTAGTGTTTGTCAATCAGTCACTTTCCACAAACCGACCAATAATATTGACGTTGTCAGCTACCGATACAAAGGCTTTGGAGTCTGCCTTTTTCATAATATGCTTGAAATCATTGAACTCTGCACGAGTGATGATGGTAATGAGAATCGTCTTTTGCTCATGGTTATAAGCACCCTCAGCACCGTTGATAATGGTCACACCGCGATTGAGCTTCTTATGGATTTTCTTAATGACTCGTTCAGGATGATTGGTAATAATCATGGCCTGCATCCGTTTTTGTTTCACGAAAATCGCATCTGTCATGCGACTGGAGATAAACAGCGCAACCATTGAATACAGGGCATATTGCCAGCCAAAGGTCATCCCTGCAATCAACATAATCATAATGTTGACAATCAAGGAAATGGAGCCAACTTGACGTCCCGTCTTCTTGCGAATAATAATAGAGACAATATCAGTACCACCACTGGATACATTGTTCCGAAGCGCAAAGCCAATCCCAGTTCCCAGCATGAGACCACCGAAAATAGCATTGACTAACGGATCCGTCGTCAGGGTAACTGGCGGCATAAATTGGATAAAGAAAGAACTGAAGGATACCGTAATAAAGGTAAAGATAGTAAATTTATAACCAATTTTATACCAGGCTAAGATAAGCAAGGGGATGTTCAGACCGTAGTAGACCACCGCAATCGGTACATTCCAACCAGCGTAAGAAGCTGCCAGAGCAGAAACAATTTGTGCAAGACCAGTAACTCCAGACGAATAGACATTCCCTGGTCTAAAGAAAAAATTGACTGCAATACTAGATAGGAGTCCATAAATAATGGACCCCGATATCCGTTCAGCATATTTTTCCCGAGAAATTCCCAAAATGACCGACCAAAACTTATTCTTTCTGGCCTTTCTTAAAAAGCGTACACGCTGTTTTCTGAAAAATTTATTCATTTTCAAGTGTAATGTCTAAAGCCAATTCCTCTAATTGAGCTGATGCAACCGTACTTGGTGCCTGTGTCATCGGATCAGATGCCTTGTTATTCTTCGGAAAGGCGATAACTTCACGAATGTTGTCTTCACCAGCCAATAACATGACAAAACGGTCTAAACCAATAGCCAAGCCTCCGTGTGGTGGGAAGCCGTAGTCCATAGCTTCAAGCAAGAAACCAAACTGCTCATGCGCATCTTCAGCTGAGAAACCAAGAGCCTTGAACATCCGTTCTTGCATGTCTTTTTGGTTGATACGAAGGCTACCGCCACCCAATTCATAACCATTCAAAACAATATCGTAGGCAACTGCACGCACTTGCGCCAAATCACCATCCAAATGGTGAGCTGTTTCTTCCGTTGGCAAGGTGAATGGGTGGTGGGCACTCATGTAGCGACCTTCTTCTTCCGACCACTCAAACATTGGCCAGTCTACAATCCAGAGGAAGTTGAATTTGCTTTCGTCAATCAAACCTTGCTCTTTTGCTAAGCGGTTACGCAAAGCTCCCAGGGTATTGTTGGTTACTTCCAATTCATCTGCCACAAAGAGGACCAGGTCCTTATCTTCAAGTTGTAAACTTGTTGTCAAGTTTTCTGTAATGTCTGTCAAGAACTTAGCAACTGGGCCCGCTAATTCTCCCTTATCAACCTTAACCCAAGCAAGTCCCTTGGCACCAAATTGTTTGGCGTATTCTGTTAATTTGTCAATGTCTTTACGTGAGTAGCTATCCGCCGCACCCTTGACTACAATTGCTTTGACAACTGGTGCTTCTGAGAAGACCTTAAAGTCAACTTCCTTGACAAGTTCTGTCAAGTCTTGCAAAAGCATCTCAAAACGAGTATCTGGTTTATCTGAACCATAGAAGTTCATAGCATGGTCATAGGCCATACGAGGGAATGGCAAGGTCACATCGATTCCTTTGGTATCTTTCAAGACCTTAGCAATCAAGCCTTCTACGATGTCTTGGATTTCAACTTCATTCAAGAATGAGGTTTCTAAGTCCACCTGTGTAAACTCAGGTTGACGGTCCCCACGCAAGTCCTCATCACGGAAACACTTAACGATTTGGTAGTAACGGTCAAAACCAGCATTCATCAAAAGCTGCTTAGTAATCTGTGGACTTTGTGGCAGGGCATAGAAATGACCTTTGGACACACGAGATGGTACCAAGTAGTCGCGTGCACCTTCTGGTGTTGACTTAGTCAACATTGGCGTCTCCACATCAATAAATTCCAAGTCATCCAGATAATTGCGAATGCTGTGGGTTACAGCTGCACGTAATTTGAAGTTGTTGAGCATTTCTGGACGGCGAAGATCCAAATAACGGTAACGAAGACGGGTATCATCGCTGGCTTCAATGCCATCTTTGATTTCAAACGGAGTTGTCTTAGCCGTGTTCAACACTGTCAAGCTGGTTACTTGCAGTTCAACAGCTCCTGTCGGGATATTGTCGTTAGCTTGCTCACGCTCCACAACCGTTCCTGTTACTTCGATAACAAACTCGGAACGAAGACTCTCCGCTTTTGCCATCACTTCAGCTTCAACTGACTCAGGGTTAATCACCAATTGCATAATGCCTTCACGGTCACGCAAGTCAATGAAAATCAGACCACCCAAGTCACGACGACGGCCAACCCAACCTTTCAAAGTAATTTCCTGTCCGACATGTTCTTTACGAACACGTCCAGCGTACATAGAACGTTTCATTTTCTTCCTCTTTTACTGATTTTATACCTATTCATTCTACCATAAAATGGCTGATTTTTGGGGGAAATTGCCGAGAAAAATCTAAGAAACTGTATTCACCGTCCAGCAGACCTATCTTAGACTTTTTATTCAGATACTCAGCCTTATTTTTTCTAAAAATACAGGCCGTATTCCTTCAAAAAACGATCTCTTATATGACATTACTTGTGAAAAAAACCAGCCTTAAACGACTGGTTTAGTATAAAGCATATCTAAATGAGGAATACCGTCCTCTAAATAGACTTCTGAAACTGGCTCAAAACCTAACGAACTATAGAACTTTTCTAAATGGGCTTGGGCACCGATTTTAATCTGACTTTCTTTCCATTCGTTTGTAATAAAGTGAATTGCCTGCCCCATCATTGGTCGACCTAAACCTTTGCCACGATGACTTGACTTGATGACCACACGACCGATGGAAACTTCATCATAACTTAGACCAGCTGGCAAGATTCTCAAGTAAGCCACTAACTCTCCTTCATCAGTTCCCAAAAGATGAAGACAGTTTGGATCCTTTCCATCAACTTCAGGATAGGGACAGGCCTGTTCAACAACAAAGACATCAACTCTCAGTGTCAAGATACCGTAAAGTTCCTGTAAACTTAATTGGTCAAATGCTTTTATTTCCCACTGCATAGCTTCCTCCTAGGGCAAGATGTTGCCTGCACTTTTATATATTTCGTACCATTCTGGCCGAGTCAAGGTAATCTGACTAGCTTGTGCAATCTTGATCAAACGATCTGGATTCATGGACCCAACAATGGTTTGAATCTTTGCTGGATGACGCAAAATCCAAGCTACGACAATTGTTTCATGTGAAACATTGTATCGCTCTGCTATTTCCCCAATGGTCTGGTTTAAAAGAGCATAATCTGGATGGTTGGCAAAAATACCTCGTTGCAAATCAATCAAGAAAGGAGACCAGGCTTGGATAGTGATTTTTTTAAGCTGGCAATAATCAATCAGCCCACCATCACGCATAGTCGCAGCATCATCTTTCATATTGACATGTAATCCAGCATCAATCAAAAGCGTGTGAGCAGGAGATAGCTGCAATTGATTAACTGCAAGCGGTTGATTGATATAGGATTGCAATAACTCCATTTGGTAAATATTCTGGTTGCTGACGCCAAAATGATGAACCTTCCCTGTTTTTTTCAAGAGATAAAAGGCTTCTGCCACTTCCTCTGCTTCCATTAAAGCATCTGGTCTATGCAAGGCGAGAACATCCAAATAATCTGTATCCAAACGCTTCAAAATCCCATCTACAGATTCCAAAATATAGTCTTTTGAGAAATCAAAATAGCCTTTACGAATGCCACATTTTGATTGGAGAAGCATGTCCTCACGTTTCAATCCTGCCAATTTTGCTCCCTGAGCAAAACGGATTTCTGACTCACCACCACCATAAATATCTGCATGATCGAAAAAGTTGATTCCCTGCCCAACGACTGTATCTAACACTTTAGCAGTTTCCTGCTCTGTCAAACTAGCCATTCGCATACAGCCTAAAGCAATTCGAGGAACCTGTAAACCTGTCTGTCCTAATTCTTGCATATGTCTTCTCCTTGTAAGCGTTTTTCTTCTATTCATTATAACAGAAAAACTCAGCCGAAACTGAGTTTTAGTTAAAACCATAAATTCTTTTCGCGATTTTATAGACAGCATTGGAAATTTTTCGGCCTGGATACCCGTATAGGTTAGTTAATTGCCCGAGTAACCCTTTTCGAACGATTTTAAAGAGAGCTGGATTGTTATCACGAATATAGTGCCATAATTCCTGCTTTTTCATCATATGCTCAGCTGTTCCAGCACGATTGAGAAGGGCACAGGAGATAATGGTCGTAATTTCCACGTGATTGAGCAAATAACTTCGTAAATCAGGATTATCAATCGCCTCCAAGTCTAAATTATCCACTAAGATCCGATTAACTTTTAACTGCTGGTCAATGCGCTTAATCATGACGGATTCATTGACAGACTGGTCATTTCGCCCAATAAAGTAACGATAAAAATCTACTGGCAGATAGTACATGGTTTTCACAGCCTGTAAAGGGGTAAACACGAAAATATTATCCACATAGAAAGTATGCTCTGGTAGAACGAGACCAACCTCACGCAATAAATCTGTCCTGTAAATCAAGGAATGCATCATCATGTATTGACCCTTGGAAAAGGCACCCACATCCTCCCAACCGAAGATACGGTTCTCAGGTAGAGTGGATTGATAAGACATGGATTTTTTACGAGATTGCCCCTCTTTTTCATAAACAAAATTGGAAATGAAGGCATCAACTGGCGTATTTTCGTCTTCCAATGCCTGCAAACTCTCTAGGATCTTCAAATAGGCTCTGGTATCAACCCAGTCATCTGAATCTACAACTTTAAAGTACTTCCCCTTGGCCTCACGTATCCCTGTATTAACAGCTCCGCCATGGCCCTTATTGTCCTGATAGATGGCACGTACGTTTGAAAATTGATTCTCTAGTCCCTCTGCGATTTCCTGAGTCCGATCGGTCGAACCATCGTTGATAATCAGAATTTCAACCTTGTCACCACCCATTACAAGGGAATGAACACAGTAATGAAGGTAAGCATCCGAATTATAACTCGGAATGGCAATACTTACTAAGGTCATCTTTCTCTCCATTTGACACAATTTGTTACTATTTTATCACATTTTCAGGAAAGTTGCTGAGCATTTTTATTTGTAAAAACAGACCTACTCAGACAGTTACTAAGGCATAGCTTATTCACAACCTGTGGAAAAGTTGTGGATTTCTTCAATAATCTGTGGAAAACTATTGGACAAAATCTTTTTCTGTTTTAATCTCTAGTTTTTCCACATCTCGACCTTGACTCCGTTTTATAATCACATCAAGATAATCAGCCAAGAAACTTCTCGGTGATGCTGCTTGCAAGGTCTGATAGGCTTGGCTAGGAAATACCATCTCTTCAAGCCAAGTCTGATCCAATTTTTCTCCTGAAAAATAAGCACGATTGGCTGGCATGATAAATTGTGAAATTGCATCTGCCGTCTCGCCATCATACCAACGTTCATCGTTCAACACATTGTGGACCATGATGTCACTGGTATTGTCAAAGACGGTTTGTAAGTACTTTACGTGATCCTGCAAATTTGGATCACTAGGTTGGTGTTTTTCTGTCCACGAAGCCATATCAAGTTGAGTTTTTTGATAGCGAATGCTTGTATCATCAAGGCTCAATTGGCCGATAACAGCTGGGTAAATAGAAAATGCTCCATTGACCACTTCAGTATAGTTAACTTGTCCCAAGTCTTCCTTAACAATATTCTGAGAATGAGTGTGGCCTGAAAAACCAAATTGAATGCCATATTGATTGAACAAGGCCTTCAAATCGGCAGCATTATCCAAAGTATAGCCTTTTGAGAGCATGGCATGCTGTTGCAAGACATTGTGATGAACAACAGGTATCAAGCTCACTCCAGCTTCCTTGGCTGCCTGAAGCTGTACATCTATCCAATCCAAGGTCTCTTTTTTGATACGTCCATTTGTTGGAGGAGCTCCTTTACCGTAGCCGTCAGAGTAGATGTTACTGTCTATCATCAGAAACCAAGCATTGGAAAACGGCTTAGCCAGATAGCTCAATGAAGCTTTATCACGACTGCTAGCTTGTTGATAACCATGATCGTCAAATATATCTGAAAATTGCTGAGCGGTGACCTGATCCGTCCCTATCTGCTGGTCTCCTTTAAAGGCCCTAGCCCAACCACTGGCAATATCATGGTTGCCAGGAATGACCAGAACCTCCGTTCCTTTTTCTTCAATCTGGGTAAAATACTGCGCCAATTCAACCATGCTCTGCTTTTCACCATTGAGAGTCAAATCCCCACTGACTAGTAACAAGGACGGTTGCTCACGCTCAACCTGCTCAACCAAGGCCTCCATCCGCTCATTTCCATAACGTAAATCCTTGCCAGCAGCTGTTTTTTCGATATAGGATAAAGCCTCTCCATCATCAAATAAATCCTGTGACAAATAATGCAAATCTGTGATAATCCAAATTTTATCTTGGTCTCTTAGTTCAGCCTCGACATAGGATTGCTGATGCTGGCAAGCAATAGCAGACCAAATCAAAACAATGGCTGCAATAGCTCCTAGCAATAATACTATTTTCTTCTTCATACCTTAAAAGTATATCATCTTAGATGAATGGCTACAATACAAAAAGAGGAGCTAGACTGTAGCCAACCCCTCATATTAAAATTTATTTCTTAGCAAATCCAGCTGCTTGTTCACCAGCCTGACGACCAAATACGATGATGTCTGCTACAGCATTACCACCAATACGGTTTTGACCATGAACACCACCAGTTACTTCACCAGCAGCATAAAGACCAGAAATTGCTGAACCATCTGTTTTCAATACTTCAGTATTGGTATTGATTTTCACACCACCCATTGTATGGTGAACACCAGGTGCAACTTTAATGGCATGGTAAGAACCAGTATTCAAAGCATGGTCCATACCTGATGTACGACCAAATGCCGCATCATTCTTATCTGCTACAGCCTTGTTCCAAGTATCAAGTGTCGTTTGAAGTGTATCCGCAGGTAGGTCAATTTCCTTAGCCAAATCTGCAAGTGTAGCACCCGTTTTTACAAGACCTTTTTCTTCGTATTGAGCAATAGCTTTCACACGATCTTTCAAGGCATCATCAAAGATAACATAAGCATAGTTTGGCTCTAAGCTATTGATAGCCGCAGAAACTTTATCACGAGTTTCCAATTCGTTAACAAAACGCTCACCTTTTGAATTGACAAGGATAGCACCCTCACCACGAACAGCTTCCGTAATCAAGTAAGAAGTTTCTTGCTCAACAGTTGGGTGAATTTGGATTTGTTCCATATCAACAGTCGCAGCACCTTCTGATTCGGCAAGTACAATACCATCACCTGTTGAACCTTCTTGGTTAGTAGTGACATAACCTTCAAGTGCTGGATTGAATTTAGCAACCATATCTAAGTCCGCACCGAAACCACCTGTAGCCAATACAACTGCTTTTGCAGAAACTTTCTTCGTTTCACCAGCAATCTTCACTTCAACACCTGTTACAACTCCATCTTTATCTTGAAGTTTCGTAACATCTGCATTTACAAAAATTGGTACTTCACGTTCAACAAGATTGTGGTAAAGACCATTTACTAAGTAGCCACCAACAGCTGAACCATCTGCTGGACGGTGGGTACGTTTCTCACTCATACCACCAGTTGTAGTTAGATTGCTAAGAGTGATCCCCATTCCATCCAACCAGTCAATTGCACTAGCAGAATGATCTACAAGATAACGAAGTAGTTCAGGATCGTTTGTACCCTTACCACCTTTAAGGGTTTCTTCGTAGAATTTATCGTTTGTATCAGCAATACCTTCTGCTTCTTGGAATTTAGTCTGTGAAGCATTCATACCAGCTGATGATTTAGCCGTATTACCACCGATAACAGGCATTTTCTCCAAGAGAGCAACACTAGCACCAGCGTCTTTAGCTGAAATAGCTGCCGACATACCTGCACCACCAGAACCAACGACGATAACATCATAGCTATCTTTCAACTCAGATGGATCTGTATAAACTTTCTCAGATGCACCTGAAACAGCTTCTTCTGAAGAAGATGAAGTTGAAGATGAGGATGTCGCTGTATTCTCAGACTTACCCCCACACGCTACTAAAAACACCACAGCAAGTAGACTCATTAGTAAGCCTAACCAAGCTTTCTTTTTCATGATAAACCTCCAATTTTTATCCGATATTAGTATTATATAAGATTGTGAAATGTTTTTCAATCTGTTTTGCAATATTTTTCACAAATATGAACAAAAAAATGTATGATATTCGCTTCATACATTCTTAGAACTATTTACTGCCCTTGAAGAGCTAGAAAATTCTCTATTTCAGATAGCGTTGCTTGACTCCCTTTACGAAGTATTCCAGATAATTTACCTGATTTATAGTAGGTTAAGCTAGGAACCGTAGCAAGACCTTGACTCTGTCGAAATTGTTGTATTTTTCCATTCGGATCCGACTCGCTATCTAAATAGTAGATAGTCGCATGTGATTGCTCTACTGCCTCTGTTAATTTAGGAACGAAGTCACGACAATAAGGACATGTCTCACGACCTATGTATAATATAAATTCTTCCTCGTCTTGGATTTTTTGCTCCACTTCATCTATCGAAATAGCCTGATAACTCTTTACAGCCTTCACGTAGTCTGATTCATTTGGTACAGCCGCTGATTGAGATAAAAAGAATGCCCCACCTACGACCAAAATAGCTAATAGCACTAGCAAAAAATACTTACGCCACATAATCCCTCCTCAAATACAGACAAAAAGCCCTTGTAAATAGGGCTTTTAAAATATCTATACAAATCTTAGAGCATTTTGTTGTAGAATTCTACGACAAGAGCTTCGTTGATTTCTGGGTTGATTTCGTCGCGTTCTGGCAAGCGAGTCAATGAACCTTCAAGCTTTTCAGCATCGAATGATACGAAAGCTGGACGTCCAAGAGTTGCTTCAACAGCTTCAAGGATAGCTGGAACTTTGATTGACTTCTCACGAACTGAGATCACTTGACCAACTTCAACGCGGTATGAAGGGATGTCAACGCGTTTGCCGTCAACAAGGATATGACCGTGGTTTACGAATTGACGTGCTTGACGACGAGTAGTTGCCAAACCAAGACGGTAAACAACGTTGTCCAAACGACGCTCCAAAAGAAGCATGAAGTTGAAACCAAGAGTACCTTGTTTGATTTTAGTAGCTTGTACGAACAAGTTACGGAATTGTTTTTCACCTAAACCGTAAGAGAAACGCAATTTTTGTTTCTCAGCCAATTGCAAACCGTATTCTGACAATTTAGAACGGTTGTTTGGTCCGTGCTGACCCGGTACGTAGTTACGACGTGCCAATTCTTTACCTGTACCTGTCAATGACAAGCCAAGACGACGAGCTTGTTTCCAAGATGGTCCTGTATAACGTGACATAGTTATGTCCTCCTAAAAATAAAAATTTCCGTCATTTCGTTTCTCTTTTATTACGTCGTTAAGTCGGCTTGGCATACCTCAGTATAGCCTGCACCTCCTTGCCTAGTACTAAAAGGAAACAAAAAGACCTGTCTGTAGGAAATAACGTTTTAAGCAAACCTGATTCGTGCAGGAGGCCTTCATCGAAACAGCAACGATTACTCTTCTTGCTGACCTTCTGTTGACGAGCTTCATTTTGCCCTGCTGTTATTTCACACAAAGGTTAGTATAGCACAAAAAAAAGGCTCTGTAAAGCCTTTTTCATCGTTCTTATTGCATTTCTTCCAATAATTCGACCAGCTTATCCTTTTGAACCTGTCCTGCAAAAGAAACCTTGAGGGTTCCATCACTATTGATGAGAATATGTGTCGGAAAAGCAGCAATACCAAAATGTGTCATAGCCTGATTTTTTGTATCAAACAAGACTGGATAGGTCGCTCCTAACTCACTAGCCTTCTCCAAAATCTCATCCTTACTCACATCCGAAGGATTGGTATTTCCAAACTCAGCATCCTCAGGTGATGTAATTGACAAAAAGACAAAATCTTCCTTATCCTTGTACTCTTGGTAAACTTCCTCCAATTCAGGAATTTCCCTCTGACAAGGACCACACCAGGTTGCCCAAACATTGATGTAAATCTTTTTTCCCTTGTAATCCGCTAGATTGACATCATTTCCATCCTTATCCTTTAGGGAAAAATCTAGCGTGACTGGTTGATTGACCTGTAAAGTCGACTCAGTAGAAGACGGACTGACCAATGGTAAGAGAGAGCAGGCAGTCAAAACAAAGCAGGAAACAAGTAAGCAAACGACAATTGATACCAACTTTTTCATAAATAAATCCTTTCTATCCTACTGGAAAAAACGCACAAGATGTTGGAAGAAACCTGTTAAAATACTCAAGCCTATCAAGAGCAATAAATAGCCTGAAATACGCTTAGTCCAAGCCAAATAGTGCCGATTGTTCTTGAAGAAAGCCAACATTTTCTGAGAAAAGAAGGCAACCAAAATAAAGGGAAGAATAAAGCCAAGACAATAGACCAACAGCAAGATACCGCTCAACCAACCCTGCTGACTGCTAGCATAAATAAAAACAGATGCCAGAATAGGTCCTATACATGGAGTCCAAGAAAAACTAAAGGTAAAACCCATCAGGAAAGCTAGAAATGGAGTGACCTGTTTTCCTGCTTGGTACACCTTATTTTTAGCAGAAAATTCACGCTCTAACACGGGAATATTGAACCAACCCAACTGCAAAATTCCCATCAGAACAATCAATAGACCACTAATAATCTGCAAGACTTGAGCATTTGCTTGTAAGACCCTACTCAGCAAACTAGAGGCAAATCCCAATAAGAAGAAGGTCAGAGCAATCCCAACTACAAAACTCAGCGTATTTACGAGAACCTTCTTCTCTCCCTCTTTCCCCTCAGCTCCACCTGCCAACAAACCAATGTAGATAGGGAGAATGGGCAGAACACAGGGTGATAAGAAAGACAAGAGCCCTTCTGCAAACAGAGCCAGAACTGTAAACCATTGAAATTCCATATAAACTCCTTTCTATCTAGCTCAAAAGACAGTATTGAAAACGTTTTTATGTACTAATATTGTAACACACTGCTTTACCTTAGTCAATATATCGTTTTGTTAAATCATACAAAAAAGCCTGCAATCACAGGCTTCCATTCCTAATCCAAATAATGAATCAAAATCTTTTCTGTCAAAATGTCTGAGTAAGTATAGGATTCTACAAAAGTATTGTTTGGGTCTTCAAACTCTACGATAAAGAGAGACTGATAAACCTCCACAATACGCCCCTGCTTATTCTTCTCACGCTTACGGCCATTTTCAAGGGTCAACTCGACAATCTGTCCCTCATGATCCTTAATATCCTGCTTGATCTGCTTCATTTTAGCAACATCTGTAAATGCATCACTCATTCTCTATCCATCCTCTCTCTTGGAAATACTTGCAAATTTATTGTATTCTTTTTGGAACATCAGTTCCACGGTACCACGCGCACCGGAACGGTTTTTCTCGATGATAACTTCAACCGTATTATTGGGAATGCCGCCGTCTTCCTGCTCACCGCGCTCATAATAATCATCACGATACAAGAAGGCAACGATATCCGCATCCTGCTCGATAGATCCCGATTCACGAATATCAGATAGAACAGGTCTCTTATCCTGACGTTGCTCCACACCACGCGACAACTGACTGAGGGCGATAACAGGAACTTTCAATTCCTTGGCCAAAATCTTCAACTGACGGGAAATCTCTGAAACCTCTTGTTGCCGGTTTTCCCGACCTGTTCCCGTAATCAACTGAAGATAGTCAATCAAAATCAAGCCCAGATTCCCAGTCTCCTGGGCCAACTTCCGCGAACGCGAACGGATTTCCGTAATCTTGATACCTGGTGTATCATCAATATAGATACTAGCCCGAGCCAGGTTAGCTTGAGCCACCATGTACTTATTCCATTCTTCCTGCGTCAAATGCCCCGTACGAATAGCCCTCGAATTGATAACTCCCTCAGAAGCGAGCATACGGTCAACCAAGCTTTCTGCACCCATCTCCAAAGAGAAAATAGCAACTGTCAAACCTAGTTTTGTACCGATATTTTGCGCAATATTGAGAGCAAATGCCGTCTTACCAACCGCAGGACGAGCCGCAAGAATAATCAACTCTTCCTCATGCAGACCCGTTGTCATAGCATCAAGAGCAGGATAGCCAGTTGCAATCCCTGTAATATCCGACGTCTGCTTAGCACGAGTTTCAAGGTTGTCAAAGTTGATATTCAAGACATCATCAATCCGCTTGAAACCACTTCGACTGGCTCCCTCACTGACATCAATCAAAGCTTTTTCAGCATTGGCAATAATGTCATCTGAACCATCCGCACCCTCATAAGCCTGATTAACTGCATCCGTCAAACGGGCAATCAGTTTACGGAGATTAGACTTTTCAGCAACAATCTTGGCATAGAATTCCGCATTGGCTGCCGTCGGCACGGAACTAATGATTTCAGCCAAATAGGCCAAACCACCGATATTTTCCAAATCACCATGGTTCACTAAATAGTTACGCATGGTAGTCGCATCAATTGCCTCATTTCTATCAGAAAGAGCAATCATAGCTTTAAAAATTAGCTTATGAGCATGTTTGAAAAAATCTTCAGCTTCGATGTATTCACGAACGAAGACCAGCTTGCCTTCATCAAGGAAAATAGCTCCTAATACCGATTGTTCAGCTAGAATATCCTGCGGTTGCACCCGCAATTCATCCAACTCTGCCAAGATCTCACCTCCTCACTGGCTAGATAAATAATTAAGCTTCCTTAATACTCAAATTAATGATGCCTGTTACATCTTGATAGATTTTGACAGGAACATCAATCAAACCAAGGGCGCGAATTGGGTGGTCTAATTGGATATGACGTTTGTCAATCTTAATACCAAATTGTTTTTCCAATTCTTCAGCAATTTTCTTGCTAGTGATAGAACCAAAGGTACGACCATCTGGACCAACTTTTTCGACAAATTTCACTAAAGTAGCTTCCTCAGCCAACTTAGCCTTGATAGCCTCTGCTTCTGCAATCATCTCTGCATGAGCCTTTTCCTTAGATTTTTCCTGACCACGAAGGGCGCTAATCGCTTGGTTTGTTGCTTCCTTAGCCAAATTTTTCTTAATCAAGAAGTTTTGGGCGTAACCTGTTGGAACTTCCTTAATCTCACCCTTTTTACCTTGACCTTTAACATCTGCTAAAAAGATTACTTTCATATCTGTTCTCCTAATTTCCATTTATTTCTTCGCGGATTTTATCCGTCAACTTTTCACATACTTCTGCGATTGTCTGATCATATACCTGAGCGGCAGCCAGGTTAAAGTGGCCACCTCCGCCCATTTCTTCCATAATGCGTTGAACATTGATTTTACTATGACTCCTTGCAGAAATAGATACATACCCTTTGGTATTTCTTGTTACAACGAATACCGCCTCAATTCCTGCCATGTCCAATATTGTATTGGCAGCCTTACTCGGAATAATATTATCGTATTCTTTAGTATCATCTGCACACGCAATAACAACATTGGACTCAATTCTCTGCCCACTTAAAATTAGTTCATTGATTTGACGATATTCCTCAAAATCTGTCGCAGCAATCTGCTGGATTTCCAAGCTATCGCTACCACGAGTCCGCAAGTAACTAGCCACATCAAAAGTACGACTAGTCACACGAGAGGTGAAATTTTTTGTATCAAGCATAACCCCAGCCATCAATAAACTAGATTGAATGCGATTAAGTTTATGGTGTTTGTCATTCTGGAACTGAATTAATTCCGTTACTAACTCACTCGCAGAACTAGCACCACTCTCTATATAAGTCAAAACTGCATTATTTGGGAAATCTGTATCGCGACGATGATGATCAACCACCACAACCTGAGTAAATTGGTCATAGAAATCCTTATCCAAAGTCAAGCCAATCTTTGAATGATCTACCATGATTAACAACGACTGGAAAGTGACCATCTTCATGGCTTCCTCAACCGTTAGCAAATTAGAACAATTTTCATCACTCAACTTCTTGATAGCACGTGCAATATCTGGTGCCATTTCATCAGGATTATAAACCGTATAGGCATTATTCATGATATTTTGGGCAAAATATTGCATCCCGACTGCTGAACCCAGAGCATCCATGTCCAAATTACGGTGTCCGACAACAAAGACAGCATCCACCGATTTTAGCTTATCAGATACGGCTGTCATCATAGCACGCGTTCGAGTACGAGTACGTTTTACTGATGAAGCTGAACCTCCGCCAAAGAAAAGCGGTTGCTTGCTCTCGTCATTTTCCTTGACAACCACCTGATCTCCGCCACGAACCTCAGCCATATTGAGATTTTGGAGCGCAACCTGTCCGATTTGGTGATGATTTTCATTACCATACGCCAATCCCATGCTCAAAGTCAAACCTAAATCTAACTTTTTAGCCTCCTCGCGGAACTTATCAATAACTGAAAATTTATTCTCTATCAATTTTTCCAACACAGCATAATCTGTAAAGAAATAGAATCGATCCATTGTGCCGCGTCGGTAGTAGATACCGTAATCATGGCAAAATTCCGAAACAAATTGAGCCAAGAAGGAATTGACTTGGCTAATCTGTGAATCAGATACCGTGTCCTCGAGTTCATCATAATTATCAACTGAAATAATCCCTATAACAGGACGGCTTCCGATCAAACTATTTGTCGCTGAATACTCTGTCGACGCATCAAAAAAGTAAAATAACCCTTGATCAAAATCAACGTTAACAGCGTATCTCTTGCCTGAAAAGTTTGCATAAATTCGCTCCTCATCCAGACCAACGTCAATAATTTCACGTAGTTTTTTTTGATCAAACTCACCATTTTCTTGAGCAAAAATCAGCTCAGCAAAGGGATTAAACCATTCTACCTGATTACTATCTGGTCGAACTTTGATAACTCCCACTGGCATTTTATCCAAGAGCATCATCAAACCAGAATTGGCCTGATTATTGAGATATTCAATCTGTTCTATCTCACTAAATTCATAAGAATGTTTTTGATAAATAAACAGCGCAATCAACACCAATAGGCTGATGAGTAGCGCAAAAACTGTACTGGCACCAATTGGAAAAAATCGGTGGACAAGAGCCACCAACCCAAATAAAATGACACCTATCATGACAAAGTGAATTGTCGAAAATCGAAATCTTTTCATCACTAACCTCTGCCTGCCATTCTACCACAAATCACAAGAAATTGCTAGTTTTCGCTAGCACGCATAAGAAAAGAACAGCCTTAGTGACTGTCCTTTGATTTGTTTTTAGAAATGGAACGACTGCGTCCTTCCAGGTAGACCATGAGAATGGATATATCCGCTGGATTGACACCGGAAATCCGACTAGCCTGGCCAATGGTTTCTGGTGAAATCAGCTTGAACTTCTGACGAGCCTCGGTCGCAATGGAGTCAATATCATCCCAGTCAATGTCGGCTGGAATGCGTTTTTCTTCCATACGTTTCATCTTCTCCACCTGATCCAAGGCCTTGGCAATGTAGCCTTCGTACTTGACCTCTGTTTCAATCAATTCAATGGTCTTGGCGTCCAAATCCTCTGCCGCAGGACCGATAAAGGCTACCGCATCTGCGTAAGTCACATCTGGACGACGCATGAATTCCTTGGCAGTCAAAGCGTCTGTCAAAGGCTTGAAGCCCATAGCAACAACTTTTTCGTTGGTTTCCTTGATTGGCTTGAGTTTGATAGACTCCAAACGCTTCATTTCATTGTCAAATTGGTTTTTGTGAATCTGGAAGACCTGCCAGCGCTCATCATCCACCAAGCCCACCTGACGACCAATCTCCGTCAGTCGCATATCGGCATTATCATGACGCAAAATCAAGCGGTACTCTGCCCGACTGGTCAAGAGACGATAAGGTTCCACCGTTCCCTTGGTCACCAGGTCATCAATCATAACGCCGATATAACCGTCACTTCGTTTCAAAATCAATTCAGGCTTGCCCTGCACCTTGAGGGCTGCATTGATACCAGCGACAATTCCCTGACCTGCTGCTTCTTCATAACCCGACGTTCCGTTGGTCTGACCTGCTGTAAAGAGCCCTGAAATCTTCTTGGTTTCCAGCGTCGCCCGCAACTGATGAGGCATAACCATATCGTACTCAATGGCATAACCCGTCCGCATCATTTGGGCATTTTCCAAACCTTTAATGGAGTGGATCAAGTCCTGCTGCACATCTTCTGGTAGACTGGTTGACAGCCCTTGAACATAGATTTCATCGGTATTGCGACCTTCTGGCTCTAGGAAAAGCTGGTGGCGTTCCTTATCGGCAAAACGCACAATCTTGTCCTCGATTGATGGACAATAACGGGGCCCAACCCCCTTGACAATTCCTGAAAACATAGGTGCTCGATGAAGATTGCTGTTGATAATCTCATGGCTGGTCGCGTTGGTATAGGTCAACCAGCAAGGAATCTGGTCCTGTAAATAATCCTCGTCCTTGGACAAGAATGAAAAGTGATTTGGCTTTTCATCGCCTGGTTGAATCTCCGTGTCTTCGTAGTTAATGGTACGAGCATTGACACGCGGTGGCGTTCCTGTCTTGAAACGACCGATTTCAAGACCCAATTCTTTCAGATTATCCGCCAGCGTGATAGAAGCTAGGCTATTGTTAGGACCTGACGAATACTTGAGGTCACCGATGATAATCTCACCACGCAAGGCTGTACCCGTCGTCACCACAACTGCCTTGGCTGAAAATTTCTGGTTGGTAGCCGTGCGGACACCGATTACCTTGCCCTCTTCCACCAAAATCTCATCAATCATGGTTTGACGCAGGGTCAGATTTTTCTGACGCTCCACCGTCCGCTTCATTTCTGCTGCATACTCTGCTTTATCCGCCTGAGCCCGCAAGGCACGAACAGCTGGCCCCTTACCCATATTAAGCATTTTCATCTGGATATAGGTCTTGTCAATGTTGCGACCCATTTCGCCACCCAGGGCATCGATTTCCCTCACCACAATCCCCTTGGCAGAGCCACCAATGGAGGGATTACAAGGCATAAAGGCCACCATATCCAAGTTAATAGTTGCAAGCAAGGTCTTACAGCCCATCCGACTGGCTGCCAATCCCGCTTCTACACCTGCATGCCCCGCACCAATCACGATGACATCATAGTTTTCTGCAAATGTGTGTGTCATGTTGTTTTCTCCTTCATGTTCATAATGTGTTTAACTTGTCCACTCCAGTTTGGTAATTCCTGTGCCAGAAAAGCTGGTACTACATCTAAGTTGACAAGGTTGTCAAGTGCAATCCATTCACAAGTTTGCTTCAACTTCCCTTCAATCATCTCCTTAGGCATTTCTCCAATAGGCTCCATGATAAAATGAAACTCGATATTGTGAAAATCTCTGCCTTCCTGTGTAAACTGATTTTCAACGACAAAAGCCAGTTGGTTGACACAACTGTCAACCCCTAATTCTTCTTTGACTTCTCGAACAACCGCAACTTGCGCAGTTTCGTTGACTGCAACCGCACCGCCAATCGTATAATAACGGCCCTTATAATCTTTGGTCAGGAAAATCTTCCCATCTTTTATAATCAATGCAGTGGCACGGACACCGAAAATCTGATTGTCAATTCTGGTCCTAAAATCCATTCTTCCTTCTCTTTTCTAAAATTTCTTCGAGATATGGAACTAAATTTTTCTTGTTTTCATCGCGACTAGTAAACCATATAAAATCAGTATGCTCTTCTGGGTCAAGAAGAATGGTTTTTGGTTGTTCAGGAAGTGTCACTTCATAGACCAGCCTTGTAAATACCGTCTGTTTCTCTACATCAAACTGACTATCTTCATGGATAATGGTCAGATTTTCCTTTTCTATCGAAATACCTGTTTCTTCAAAACACTCTCTCACTGCAGCATCACAGGGCAACTCATTCTCCTCAACACGACCACCTGGGATATCCCAATGCAGCGGAAATACATTCGGCTCTCCACGCTTAATCTGCGAACGCTGAATAATCAAGTGGCTGTCTACAACAGTCAGCAAGACATGGGCAATCAATTTAACCGGCATGGTTTCCTCCGCTACTTTAGTTGTCTTTGTTCATAAAATGCTTTAGTTGTCCGTCCCAGTTGGCTAACTCGGTCTTAAGAAAATCTGGATTGAGATCCAGTTTCTCTAAGTCCGCAAAAGTAACCCATTCACACTGGCGAACAGAATTCCCTTCTTCCAGATTGGTAGCTGGATTAGACAGTGGGGTAACTATATAGAGAAATTCAATCTGATGATAGGATTTCTCCTGCAAGGTGAACTGATTTTCAACGATAAATGCTAGTGGTCCAACCTCCACCTCAATTCCGATTTCTTCTTGTATTTCCCGTTGCACAGCCTCTTCGGTTGTTTCGCCAAGCTGAATGGCTCCACCTAAGGTGTAATATTTCCCCTCAGGTGACTTAACAAGATAAAGTTTCTCATCTTGTACCACCAAGCCCGTCGCACGAACACCGAAGATTTGATTGTCGTGTCTCGTTCTGAAATCCATCTTCTCTCCCCTATAGCAAAAAACAGCCAAAACTCTCGAAAACTGCAGGACAAAAAAGCCTACAATTCCCATGAGCTTTGACCATCATAGTTCTTATTAGAAATATTGTATCAAATCTGCTTCTAAAGTTCAAACCTTATAAGCCGTTAACTTTTCTAAAAGGAGTTTATTCGTCCCGTTTTGATAAATATAATCGACAAACGTTTTTCTTCTTAAAATTTTAGTCAATAGATATTCATTAAAGTTTGGTAAAATTTCCAAAAAAGAGCGTGTTGTCAACTGATGAAGATGCACTAATTCAGTTGCTTCCTTCTTTTTACGTTCAGCATCTTGAACTGGATAGCCTGTATTAAATTCTCCTTCAAATAGTTTTTCTAAGGTATAACGCAAATTCAACTCGCCAGACCAACCAAAATTTAAGCCTAGTGGTAAAGAAACCACATTGCCGTTGTTAATCCGACCAAATAGATAGGCATCCTGAGGGGTTTGCACAAAGCCACAACGTAAACCTGGCAAACTATTGCAAGCCATCATCATTCCTTGTCCAGAAGAACACCCCGTTACAACAAAATCAGCTGCATTTGTTTCAATCAACAGACTAATCATAACAGCTACTTCCATATAGGTGTAGTTTTCTATTTCTTCTGGAAACACGCCTAGATTAACAACATCATGGTGTCCGTCCACTACCTCACAAACTGTGTCAAACAAGAGCTGGTTGATCTCAGTTCTTGTACTAGCTTGAATAACTACAACACGCATTTTCCCCTCCTTTACACATCTGTCAATTAGATTGACAAGCTACTCCTCAATCAAAAATCGAAGACCTTTCGATTTCAAGAACAGTTTTACATCATCTGTCATCAATAACACTGTTCCATCAATCGTTTTTAGATTAGGAAACTGACTCAGTTCTGATTCTGAAATTTTGGTAATATCAAAAAGGTCATCTTCTCTTCCCAATCGCAAAAAATAGCCAAAACTCTCGAAAACTGCAGGACAAAAAAGCCTACAATTCCCATGAGCTTTGACCATCATGATAATTGTTACTCTTATTCTATCAAAAGATTTGTAGAATTTCAAATCTAGTGTTACGCTAACGTTTCAATATATTCTAAGCCCCAAGCCTCAACAGCATCCAGTACCGAACGAAATTTTTCGCCCATCTCAGTCAAGCTATACTCTACACGAGGGGGGACTTCTGCATAGACCGTGCGACTAATAATGTGATCCTCCTCCAATTGTCTAAGGTGTCTTGTTAACATGGTTTGAGTAATACCTGGAATCAGTCGCTGTAATTCATTGAAGCGTTTCGTTCCTGTACTGAGTTGGTAGATAATCACCAATCCCCACTTACCAGTCAAGACTTTTTGTGTTGTTGCAAAAGGGCAAATACCATATTCACTAACTTTTTTCAAAAAAATTCTCCTTTATTTATCACAATAGTATCACTTTTGATACCAACGAATGCAAAAGTACCTACTTGCATAATGGAATGTTTAAGCTATAATTGTACTATATCAAAAAAATTGGAGGACATCAAATGTCAACAAACTTGGAAATTTTTAATGCCTATAACAATGCTCTCATCGCTGGTGATTTTGCAGCTCTTTTTGAAACAATGGCTAATGACATTATCTGGCATCAACCCGGAAATCATTCAACATCTGGTGCTAAAATTGGTAAGGAAGTACTCGGAGCACATCTAGCAACTTTCGCCGAAAAAACAAATGGAACTTTCAAAGTAGTGACAAACTGGGTATCCGATAATGATACTCTTGTTGCCGCTAACGTAACATTCCTCGGTACTCGAACAGATGGTGAAGAACTAAACATGAATGGCATCGATCTTTTCCGTATGGAAAATGGCAAAATCAAGGAAGTTTGGCTCTTCTCAGCCGACCAAAAAGCCGAAGATGCTTTCTGGGGATAAGATAAAAAGCTTAGCATGAGGGTGCTAAGCTTTTATTTTTGATTAAATATACTGACAAGCCACCCCATCCTTGTAGGCCATGTCGATCATACCACCACCCAGACACTTTTGTCCATCATAGAAAACAACGGCTTGGCCTGGTGTGATTGCTCGTTGTGGCTCTGCAAAGATAACTTCTGCCTTGTCTCCTTTTACCTTGACAGTCACTTGACTATCTGGTTGACGGTAGCGGAATTTAGCTGTGCATTCTAGCGTGAATTCTTCAGGCATATCATGTGTAAAGTGCACTTGACTAGCCTGTAAAGAAGTTGACATCAAGGACTCATGATAGAAGCCTTGACCGACATAGAGAATATTTTTTGACAGGTCTTTTCCGACAACAAACCAAGGTTCATTGTCCCCACCGATTTGTCCTCCGATACCAAGCCCGCCACGCTGACCAATTGTATAGTACATAAGGCCTGTATGCTCTCCCATATCACGACCGTCAACCGTCATCATCCGGCCGGGCTGGGCTGGCAAATACTGCCCTAAAAATTCTTTGAAGTTCTTTTCACCGATAAAGCAAATGCCTGTCGAGTCTTTCTTTTTAGCGGTCGCCAAGCCTGCTCGCTCTGCTATTTCCCTTACCTGAGGCTTTTGTAAATGGCCGAGCGGAAACATAGTTTTCTGCAGCTGTTCCTGCGAGAGTTGGCTGAGGAAGTAGGTCTGATCCTTGCCATTATCTGCCCCACGTAGCATATGAACGGTACCGTCTTCGTCGCGTGACACCTGAGCGTAGTGGCCAGTCGCCATATAGTCCGCACCCAAGTTCATAGCGTAGTCCAAAAAGGCCTTGAACTTGATTTCCTTGTTACACATAACATCTGGATTGGGGGTGCGGCCTGCCCTATACTCTGCTAAAAAGTACTCAAAAACGCGGTCCCAATACTCTTTTTCAAAGTTGACAGAGTAGTAAGGAATGCCGATTTGGTCTGCCACTGCAGCCACATCCTTGTAATCTTCTGTTGCTGTACAGAAGCCATTTTCATCCGTGTCATCCCAGTTTTTCATGAAGATACCGATCACATCGTAGCCCTGCTCCTTGAGCAAGAGAGCCGTAACCGATGAATCCACACCGCCACTCATACCGACAACGACACGGGTTTTCGAATTGTCTATTGACATCATTTTCTCCCATCTTTTCGTAGAAATAACGATTTGAAGGTCGTATTCCAAAAATTTTTTCAAAAAACGATTTGAAGGTCGATTTTGAACAACTTGTATTATACCACACAAAAGGTAAGATCGACAGGAATTTGACATGGGAAAGCCCATTCATCTAGGCATATTCTCTAACTGGAAAATTTGGTATAATAGTACCAAGAAAAACGTGAGGATTACTATGACAAACTTAAAATTTCAGTCGGTCTTTGATATTATTGGACCTGTTATGATTGGTCCATCTTCTAGTCACACAGCTGGGGCGGTCCGAATTGGGAAAATAGTGTCTTCTATCTTTGGCGATGAACCAACCGAGGTCGAATTTCAACTTTACAACTCCTTTGCCAAGACCTATCGAGGACATGGCACCGATGTAGCCTTGGTAGCAGGTATTTTAGGCATGGATACAGACGATCCACGTATTCCTGACTCTCTTGATATTGCAAGAGAACGAGGTATTAAGGTTTACTGGCGTGTCAACAAGGATGACAGTAACACGCCACATCCCAATACTACCCGAATTATCATTAAAAACGAGAAGAAGTCTATCTCAGCAACGGGCGTTTCCATTGGCGGAGGCAATATCCAAGTGACCGAGCTCAACGGTTTCTCTGTCAACCTGAACATGAACACACCGACCATTATCATTGTTCACCAAGATGTACCTGGTATGATTGCGAAAGTGACTGATGTTCTTTCTAAGTATGACATCAATATCGCCCAAATGAACGTGACACGTGAACATGCTGGCGAAAAAGCCATTATGATTATCGAAGTGGATGCCCGCCAATGTGAAAATTCGATTGCAGAGATTGAAAAAATTCCACATTTGCACAATGTCACCTTCTTTAACTAGAAAGAGGAAACCATGTTTTATACTATCGAAGAATTGGTTCAACAAGCAGAGCAGTTTTCAGGAAATGTTGCTGAACTAATGATTGCTACCGAAATTGAATTAACTGGTCGTAGCCGCGAAGAAATATTGACAATCATGTCAAGAAACTTGACAGTCATGAAAGCGTCCATCGTGGATGGACTAACTGAAAGCAAATCCGTATCTGGTTTAACAGGAGGCGATGCTGCCAAGCTAGATGCCTACATGAAATCTGGTAAAACCCTATCAGATTCCGCCGTCCTATCCGCCGCAAGAAATGCCATGGCCGTTAATGAATTGAATGCCAAAATGGGCTTAGTCTGTGCCACTCCCACTGCTGGATCTGCTGGCTGTTTGCCTGCCGTTCTTGGTGTTGCTATTGACAAGTTAAACTTGACAGAAGAGCAACAACTTGACTTCCTCTTTACAGCAGGAGCCTTTGGTCTGGTCATTGCCAACAACGCCTCCATCTCAGGTGCAGAAGGAGGCTGTCAGGCAGAAGTCGGCTCTGCCTCTGCTATGTCTGCCGCAGCCCTGACACTGGCAGCAGGTGGAACTCCCTACCAAGCCAGCCAAGCCATCTGCTTTGTCATCAAAAATATGCTGGGTCTGATTTGCGATCCCGTCGCTGGTCTGGTAGAAGTCCCATGTGTTAAACGAAACGCCATGGGAGCAAGCTATGCCATGGTAGCTGCTGATATGGCACTGGCAGGAATTGAATCAAAAATTCCTGTAGATGAGGTTATCAATGCCATGTACCAAGTTGGCTCTGCCCTACCAACTGCCTTCCGTGAAACTGCTGAAGGAGGCCTGGCTGCCACACCAACTGGTCGCCGACTAGCACAAGAAATCTTCGGTGAAAGTTGACAAGGTTGTAAACAATAAGAAAAGGACCGTCTGGTCCTTTTCTTATTGTTTTATAAAGACCAATTGGTCTGTTATTGTGTCATTGGTGTCAATTTCTGTCAAGGTTAGGGTGTTCCCGTTTACTGTATAGGTTTCTGCTTCACCATCCACATAGACCAATTTCTTATCCAGGTCAAAGATGATGATGTCACTATCTCGGTCTCCATCGTTGTCGGCTTCTACCAAAGTAGCTCGGTTACCTGTAACAGTCAAGGTATAAATGTCATTTCCGCTGGTGGCTGTATAAGTACCGTCCAAGTCTGAGGTGTCAACCAACTTGACACCGTAGGCTGTTGCAAGCTCGTTGGCTGTTTGAGCTGCGGTCGCTGTTGTAGTAGCGTTTGAACTAGCGACTTCGTACTTGTCATCATCATCGTAGTCAACAGCTCCAACTTGTCGTTCGATTCGGTCTTCTAGCACTTCAAATCTGTTCTCAAATACTTCAGCTGCAACGAAGCTACCTGTCACCAAGACCAAGGCTCCAACGGATAGGAGAACAATGGTTTTCTTGCTCATGCCTGCAAGCTTGTCTTTTGCTGTCTGCCACAGGCCTGTTTTTTGACCGTTTTCGTTTTGTACTTCAATGATTTCTTGTTGATTGTTTTCCATTTTTATATCCTCTGTTTTTGTTTTTTCTTCAGCACCCAGCTGATAATCTTATTCTAACAGCTAAAAATGAACAGACAATGTAGAAATTCTAAACAAAATCTAAACAATTCTAAAAAAATTTAGTGATTGAGACGATATCCTGCTCCCCAGACGGTTTCAATCAGGTCTTCGCCCAGTTTATCACGGAGGCGGTTGATATGGACTGTCACTGTCGCACTATCTCCAACGTAGTCATAACCCCAAATGCTTTCAAAGAGCTGGTCTTTTGAAAAGACACGGTTGGGGTGCTTGGCCAAGTAGGCCAAAAGTTCAAATTCTCGGTTTGGTAGCTTGATTTCCTGGCCTGCCTTGAGCACCTTCCAGCTTTCTAGGTAAATGGTCAAGTCACCGATGACCAGCTGGTCTGGCTCTTGAGGTTGTTGGTAGCGTTGATATCGGGCTAAATGGGCCTTGACGCGTGCCACCAGCTCCATGGGGTCAAAGGGCTTACTGATGTAGTCATCTGCTCCTAAACCTAAACCACGCACCACATCGACCGTTTCTTGCTTAGAGGTCACCATGAGAATGGGAAAATCAACCTTGTCCCGCAAATCACGACAGAGGTCATAACCGGTCTTGTTGGGAAGCATAACATCCAAGAGCAAGAGGTCATAGTCTGCTTGAGCCAGTTCCTTCTCTACCAGACCACCGTCATGGACCAGATCAACTTGATACCCCTGCATTTCCAGATAATCTCGCTCTAAATAGGCGATTTCTAGATCATCTTCTACAATTAAAATCCGTGTCATTTCATATCCTTTCTAGGTAATCTAAAGATAAATCGAAGACCTGGAGTTGCCTCAACAGACACTCGACCTCCCAAGCGTTCCATAATATTTTTTACAATCGCTAACCCCAGACCATGGCCTTCTACTTGCTGTCTGGTATCGTCTACCCTGTAAAATTCTTCAAAAATCAAGTCAAGTCTATTCTTTTCTACACCTTTTCCGTTATCTGTAAAAGTCCAAACAACTTCTTGCTCCTGCATTTGTCCAGTAATACTGATTATCAGGGGCTTTACAGCAGCATATTTTCGTGCATTGTCCACCAGATTATCTAGAATTCTACGAAATTGAATTGGATCAATCTCAACTGGCAATCCATCCGATACTTCCAAACTAAACCGAATGTCTTCATCTACTAATTCCTCCGTTTTCTCTCTTACATAGGACTGTAAAAAGATAGCCAAATCAAGCTTGACTTTATCAAATGGCGTTTTATCTGTCTGCAATTGTGAAAAAGCAAATAATTTTTCCAGTAATTTCTCCATCACCTGAGATTTTTGATAGATAACAGTCAAATACTGATTACGTTTTTCATCCGTATTGGCAATACCATCCAAAATTCCCTTAGCATAACCTTTGATAGAAGTCAAGGGAGTCCGCAAATCATGCGAAATATCTGCGACCATCTGGGTTCGATTTTGTTCATACAGTTGATTTTTCTCACGGGCATCTAACAAAGAAGTCTGCATTTGATTGAACCCTTGGGTCAATTCTTCAAATTCCTTATCACCTTGATAGGTCAAAGACACTGTATAATCTCCCTGCTGGATACGCTCTACACCGCTGTGCAATTCCTCCAGAGGACGCATGATAACCCCTAGGAGACGGCGAGTAAAGAAGAAGTTAAGCACCACTACGACCACGATACCTATTCCACCAACTAACAAAAGCTGTATCAGGAAGGCTTGAAATTCTTGGCTTTCTTGCTGGTCTTCCAAATCTTCTAACAAGGCATATAAATAATAAACTTGTCCATCCGTGGCGAGTTTACGGCTAATCACAATTTCTCCATCTACATAGGAGATGTGAGTGGTTGATGATACTGTCACTCCCAATATCTCATCCGCATCATCTTTCAGATTTGAAAAGACAGCCTCACCATTACTTTCTACATAGAGTCGTGCATCATTCGATGCTAACTCATCTGCCAATACTGCAAAATCTGATCCCGAAAATTTTTCCAAACTCTGTTGACTACTTGCTGTCTTCTGGCTAGTGGACTGCCATGTTTCTTGGTTACGATAAATGCTATTAACCACATAAACACTTACCCCCAGCATCGCAACCAAGGAAAAAATAAGCATGATCATATTTAATCGAAAAATTCGTTTTTGTAATTTCATAGCTCTTCTTTTCTAGTCAATTTTTTCACAATTATAAACAAAACAACCTTATCTGTAAAGCTAGACAACTTTCAACAATAGAAAAAAGTCTAGCATCGTGCTAGACCTCTTCTAATTTATCTTAGTACCAACCATTTGCCAACCAGAAAGCCTTGGCTGCAGACCATGAACCATAGCGACTAGCAACATAGGCATCTGCTACACGCTCTTGGTTTTCTGGTGAGTAATCACCATTCAAGTAAGTATTTGTCAACTGGTAACGACCAATGTAGATACCGTTACGGGCATCATAGCTACCGCTTGATTCCTTCATTGCAATCCATTCTTTTGCTACTGCATCTTCAGCACTCAAGTTTGAAGAATAGGTGCTAGTTGTTGCTGTTGCAGTAGAAGTTGATGTTGATTGAGTTTGTTCAACTGAACTCTCTACTGCCTTCACTGTCACATCACCCAATTCGATAACTTGACCGACATGGATAAAATCTAAGTTGGTAATCTTATTCTGCTCTGCTAATTTTTCAACAGTAGTATTGTGTGTTTCAGCAATTTCAGACAGGGTATCACCAGACTTTACAGTATAGGTTTCTGCACTAACTACACCCGCAGTCAAAAGGGAGATTCCCGCTACCAAACCAGCAATAGTTGTTTTTAAGTTTTTCTTTAATGTAATGTTCATAATAGTCACATTCCTTTCTGTCATGTGTCTATCATACCCTCTAACTATTACTTAGACTTTGTGAAATTGTTACAAATATTACAGACAAATTGAGATTAGACAATAAAAACGCTATTTCTAGCGTTTTTTACTCATTTTTTCAATATAAATAAGAGTCCAGCTAAAGCTAACATAACTAAAATTGCTAACGTATCTGCTAACTTCCATTCCAAAATCCGATACTTGGTTCTCCCATCGCCGCCCTGATACCCACGCGCCTCCATCGCCGTTGCAAGAGCATCTGCCCTCTTAAAACTTGATGCGAATAACGGAATCAAAATAGGAATAACTGACTTTACCTTCTGAATAAGATTTCCCTCATTAAAGTCCACTCCACGAGCTCTCTGAGCATTCATAATCCGAGTGGTATCATCCATCAAGGTCGGTACAAAACGCAAGCTCATGGACAACATCAAACCAATTTCATGCACAGGAACTTTAAATTTCTTCAAAGGTGCAAGACCTGACTCGATACCATCAGCCAAGTTAAGGGGTGTCGTCGTCAAGGTCAATAGGGTTGAGAAGAAAATAATCAAAACAAAGCGAACAAAAATAATCGCCGCCTGTTGCAACCCTTCTACAGATAATTTAAAAATCCAAAACTCCCATAGAATGGTCGCTCCAGGTGTAAAGAAAACCTGAAAGAAAGTTGTAAATAGAATAATTCCTATCATCGGTTTCAAACCATTAATAAAAAATGATAAGCGAATACGAGATAAAACAACCATTCCTAAAACAAATGCTATCAACAAGGCATTGGTGACCAAATTATTGGCCCAAAAAATCATCAATAGAAATCCAAACATTGCTAAAAGCTTACTTCTTGGATCCAAGCGATGAATAATTGAATCCCCAGGAATATAGCGACCTAAAATTAATTTATCCATGTGTCACCATCCCCGTAAATTCTTCAATTGTAATAGGAAGACGTTCAAATACAAAACCTCTTCTCTCCAAATTAGCTGCAAACTTAGTAATCTTAGGCACTCCCAACTGAATACTCTCTAAAAAATCTACCTCTTGAAAAATATCGACTGGTTTGCCAGAACGGACCAGCTTTCCCTTTTCCATAATGTAAACAAAATCAGCATAGTTAGCCACATCGTCCATCAAATGAGTTACCAAAACGATTGTCATGCCTGATTCATGAAGCTTTTTGAAAATATCCATCAATTCCTGACGACCCGCAGGATCCAATCCAGCCGTTGGTTCATCCAAAACTAAGATACTTGGTTCCATTGCCAGAATCCCAGCAATCGCTACCCGACGCATTTGACCACCGGATAGTTCAAAAGGACTACGCTCAAACAAGCTTTCATCAATTCCAACCAAGGCCAACTTTTCACGCGCAATCGTTTCAGCCTCTTCCTGAGAAACTCCGAAATTTTGTGGACCAAAAGCAACGTCTTTTAAGACCGTTTCATCAAACACCTGACTTTCAGGAAATTGGAACATCAACCCAACTTTCTTCCTGACTTGCTTAATATCCTTATTTTCAGACGTCGCTGTAATCACAACATCATCAATGACTACTCTTCCTTCTGTTGGTACATTTAATCCATTCAAAAGCTGTAAAATCGTTGATTTGCCCGAACCCGTATGCCCAATAAGGGCCGTGTAAGAGCCATCAACAATCTCCAAATCCACACCAAAAAGCGCACGCCCCTCAAAAGGAGTGCCAGCTTGATAGGTATAGCTTACTTCTTGGAGATCAATTCCCATAAAGTTTCCTCTAATTCTTCCTCTGTAAAATAGCGGAGCGGTAAATCAAGTCCAGTCTGGCGCAAAGATGAAGTCAGCTCTGTCGTAAATGGTCTATCCAAGTCTAAATCTACCAAATCTTCTCGCATAAATAATTCATTTGGAGTGCTAATTGATTCAACCTGTCCATTTTTCATCACGATAACTCGATCACTCAATGCAACCTCATCCAAATCATGTGTTATAGAGATAACCGTCATACCATGACGCTCCTTAATTTCACGGACAATCTTAATCAAGTCGAGACGACCTTCTGGATCCAACATAGACGTAGCCTCATCCAAAATAATAATTTTTGGACGCAAGGCAACCACTCCAGCAATCGCCACCCTCTGCTTCTGACCACCAGATAAACGAGCAGGCTCACGTGTTTTGAAATCAGTCATTCCAACCAATTCCAAAGCTTCGTCAACTCGACTACGCATCTCCTCCAAAGGGATTCCCTGGTTCTCTAAACCAAATGCAACATCATCTTCAACTGTAGCGCCTACAAATTGGTTATCTGGATTTTGAAAAACCATACCAATCAAGCGTCGCTTATCCCATACATTATCAATGGTTAAGGCATCACCATCGATATAAATATCTCCGGATTCAGCTTCCAGTAGTCCATCAATCAATCGAACTGTTGTTGATTTACCCGAACCATTATGACCAATAATAGACAGCCACTCTCCCTGTTTCACGTGAAACGAAACATCATTTAGAGTATATTGCTCATCCTCTTGGTTGTATTTATATTTAAGATTTTTTACTTCGATAATATTTGTCATCATTTAAAAGTATCTTTGAATAAGTAAGAGGCACCCCTGAAATAATCATAACCTGAATATAGGGTGAAGAAAAGTGCAATATAGAGTGTTATTTGCCCCACGACGTTCCAGTGTAAGAGCAGGAAAATCACTGAAAACATCTGTGAAAATGTTTTGATTTTTCCTGGCATAGCCGCAGCTAGAACTGTTCCTCCATTTTCCACCAAGAGTAGACGAAGACCTGTCACTGCCAATTCACGACAAATAATAATTGCAACTACCCAAGCTGGAGCAAAGCCAAGCTCTACAAGCATGATAAATGCTGTCATCACCAAAATCTTATCTGCCATCGGATCCGCAAATTTTCCAAAGTTTGTTACAACCTGCCATTTACGAGCCAAGTAGCCGTCTAGATAATCCGTAATACTTGCCAAAGCAAAGATTAGTGCTGCTAAAACATGACTAATTGTTGAATCCCAAACGGTCAGTAACAAGATAAAAACTGGAATTACCAAGATCCTACCTATCGTCAATGCATTGGGAATATTTTCTTTTTTCATATAAAACCTTTATTGTCCAAAATTTATTGTAATTGAGCCTGTATCTACTGTCAAGGCTGATAGATCTAACTTTTGGCCACCTACAATTACCTCTACTCCTTTGACAACACCAAGAACAAGTGTAGTAGAAGTCACTCCTTCTTCAATAGTAGTAGTTACTGTCGGATTATCAGGTGTTAGTGTAACACCCCCCTCTAACAAGGTGTCAGAAAGGCTGATCCAACTCGTTGTATTTTTTGCTGTTACAGTTACTTCTACTGGATAAGTCACTGTTTTAAGGGTCGCAACAATGTTAGAACCTGATCCTGAAATAGTCACATTTTCTGTAGCGGAACTACTTGAACTCGTTGAATTTGACTGCGCCTGCTCAGTAGAACTCGTCTCTGTGCCACTACTTGCTTCAGATACAGATTGCTCAACTATACTATATGACGTTGTAGTAGGCGTAATAGATGCTCTATTTTGAAGCCTGCTATGAACAATATAAGTCACAAAAATAATAATCAAACCCGTCGCGAGTAATAAGTAAATCAACGGAAGATAAGAGTTCTTTTTACGTTTACGAACCTTATAGCTTCTTTTCAATTCTGAAGAGCGTAGTTCTTCTTCTCCATCTTCATAATATTTCACTAAACTATTGGTCTCGTAAGCATCCAGTAGAACATCTGCATCTAATTCCAAAGCCTCAGCATATGCTTTTAACATAGACTGAACATCATCTGAGTTTGCAATAAAATCAAAATCATTGTACTCAAGTGCCTGTAAATATTTAGCTTGGATTTTTGTTATCCGTTGCAAGTCAACAAATGTCCAACCCCGTCCTTCTCTGGCTGTTCTAAGTACTTCCCCTATACTCTTTTGTCTCATAATACTCTCTCTCTATCGCTCATCATGTACAGTATACTATTCTAACAAAATTCCAAGGAAATTTCGACGGGTTGCGCCCACTTATTTTGGAAAAATCGTGAAATCTGTCATATCACAGTGATCAATAAAGCGACGACCTGCCTCTCTGATGTCATCTAACTGAAGACTTTGTATCATTTGAGGTATATCAAAAACATTTTCATATTCTGAATACTGAGAAACAAAGTGACTAGCTGTAAACTCAAGAGAATTTAAGCTACGAATAAAATCTCCATACATCTCGTTTTTCAACAATTGTAAATGATCCTCTGTCACATCTGCATCATCCTCAAATTTCCTAAGTGCTTTCATCAGTATACTAGAAAGCGTAATGGGTTCTTGAGTATCTCCCGAGATAATCAAATAGTGGTATTCAGGTGTAACCTCTAATTGGAACTGGAAAGAAGAATCAATTTTTCCCTGCTCGTATAACTGTTGATATCGTTTTGAAGTCCAACCAAACAACATGGCAAATAAAAATTGTAAACTGATCCGATATTTCTGAATAGTCTCCTTATCAACCTCGTCATTTCCCCGTAAACCAACGGCCAATTTTGGGGTAGATACTTCAAATTGTTCTGAGAGATGTTCCTGTATCGGCAACTTTGGGACACCTGCCAATTCAAACGACTGAGCTGGATTATCCATCTGAGCTACTTGATAACTTGAAATTTGTTTCCAAACTGCCTCTAAATCAAAATTACCAATAACGAATAAATTCATGTTACTTGGATGATAAAACACTTCAAAATTCTCATGTAAATCATCCGCAGTAATTGCAGCAATTGATTCAACTGTCCCTGCTATATCATAGGCCAAAGGACTTTCTGGATAAAGCGATGATAAAATTCCCGTAAACAAGCGATAATCTGCATCATCTTGATACATCTCGATTTCTTGTTCAATAATCCCCTGTTCTCTTCCTACATTGTCTTCTGTAAAATACGGTTCTCGAACAAAAGATTGTAAAAGTGATAGAGACTCCAATACTTTCTGAGTCGTTGAAAATAAGTAACTAGTCTGTCTAAAACTGGTATAAGCATTTGCGCTTGCTCCCAATTTAGCAAACTCATTCATAATATCCTCTTCATTCTCAGTTTCAAACAGCTTATGTTCTAAAAAATGTGCAATCCCTGCAGGATAAACAACACTATTACCATTAGCCAATGTAAATCGAGTATGAATACCCCCAAAATTTGTCGTTAGAATTCCATATGTCTCATGGAAATCTACTTTAGGAAGCAAAATAACTGTCAACCCATTGTCAACTTTTCCATAAAAGACAGATTCTTTCATGTAAGGATACTTCTTCTCAATTAACTTCATTCTTCTGTCCCCTCCATAAAGTAAACAGCCTGTAAATTAATCATCTGTCCTACTCGAATGACATCGTCTATTGATACCGATTTGATAGCCTCAATCCAATCTAACCAACTTAAATTTCTATTTCCTAAGGTAACTTGATTATATACTTGTTCTATCAAATTATTCTGCCTATCTTGAGCCAAGGTTGCTGAATGAATCAACATGTTTTTTGTCAACTCTAATTCTTCTTCTGTAAACTTACCACATTTTAAATCAAGTAGTTGTTTACTGATTAACTTCATTACCCTGAGTCTATTTTCACGGCTAATTCCAGCATAGACCTTCAGCATTCCTGAAAAAATAGAAACCTGACTGCCAATTGTATAGGCCAAACTTTCTTTCTCACGAACATTCATAAATAACTTCGAATGGGAGAAAGCACCCAGTAGACCATTAAATACCATCAAAGCCGGATAGTTTACATCGTTGTAAACCACTTGTAAATGATATGCCAATTCCAAAATGGACTGCCTTGCCTGTTTACGCTCGATTTTTTCTTGCGTGATGTTTGAGTATTCCTGATGATATTCTAACTCTAATTTTGGTTTTCTATAAGTAAAACCAAAATCTTCAAGTTTTCTTTTGACTTGTTCTCTGTCAACCTTCCCTAAGACAAATATATCAATTTTATCCATACGCAACATATTCCGATAAATCTGAAAGGTTGATTCTGCTGTTTCTTTTTCAACCAAATCAAGCCTACCGACGCGTGGAATTTGAAGAGAGGGATCTTTATAAAAAAGCTTACTCATTTCAACATCTGCATGATAAAAATTATCTTCTATCTCTGACTGAAGAAAATTGATTAAATTCGTTTTTTCAACCTCGAAAATCTGGCTATCAAATCCTCGCCCCTTTTTCAGTGGTCTAAATATACATGTGTATAAAAAATCAAGAATCTCTACTGTAATATCCTCATTTTCTGGCAAGTGACGAGGACTGACATATGAAATTGTCACATCTACACAGTGCACCCTACCACGTTTCGAAACTGAGGTCGAGAACTGAGCACCATACAATTCTGCCAATCTTCTCCGAACAGCCTGAGCAGTTTGAAATTCTTGGTTACCCATTTCAAAAATATTTGCAACTAACACACGACCAGCAACTGTAGCCTCACTCATTTCAGCTGCAAAGCGAATACGTATACGATTTGTCGTAAACTGATCTGTATCAATAAAATGAAGATCTACTCCCTCTTGTAATTTCATCGTCTCCCTCTTTCAAACATTGTACCTTCCATTATACCATTTTGTGATAAGGTATGCTTGGCTTTAGCATTTGATTGCTTTACACGCCTTTATAGTTGATTTTACTGGATTTTTTGAAAAATGTGTAAACTTTATAAAGCGTTACATTTTCCTAGAAAGTCCACAAAAAGGTGAACAAATTTTACAAATAAAAAAAGGTTATCAAAGGGCGATAACCTAAAAATTTTATGAGTTCAGCAGGCAAGTACTAGCGTAGTGATCAGCTACGCTTTTTTTGATTGCTGGTAAGTGTATTATACCATGTTTACACTTGCAATCGTGTTTCTAAAGCCGTTGTTAAAATTTCCGAATAGTTCAAACCCTCACGGTCTGCTAGTTTTGTTAACCATTCAGGCACCGTCACATTCTTTCTAATTGCTTTATTATTCTTAATATACGGTGTTGGGTCAGCTTGTATCATTGAAACAAAGCCATCAGGAGCGCTTAACTCCTTTATATCGCTTGCTTTTGGTAACTCCATCCCCTCATCAATATAAAGGGCAATAGAGCTTTCTAAAAACTCGCGGGCATTGTACATAGCTTCCTCAAGGTTATCCCCTTGAGTACCACCACTAAACTCTGGGAACTCCACCCAATAACCTTGTTCGTCTTTATGAAAAATAGCTGGGTAAGATTTTAACATGTTTCTACCTCCAAAAGCGAAAGAGGAGGGGCATTTCAAAGTAGCCCCAAATCTTTCAGGATTTTCTTTTCTAGCCCTTTTCCCAAGTCCTTGTTTCCATGAACTGGGATTGTGACTATTTTTGAAAATCCTTCTTTTTTGAAATGGTGGTGACTTCCATTAACTCGGATTTCTTTCCACCCGTTAGCCTCTGCAAGTTTTGCCATTTCTTTTCCAGTAAGTGGCATAGCGCTCTACCTCCTTACATTATTTATTATATACGCATTATGCGCATTTGTCAAATTCTTTTATCTTAAAAACTTCAAAAAGGGAAAATTGTGCACGGAAGAGGCCGGCGTCGTTGAACCCCGAACAAACCCACCCCCGATTAAAAAAGATAGGGGTATTTACGAATATTAAGCCTGACCGTCTTTATACTGCAACAATTCCCCATTCTTGAATATATAAGCAAAGTCTAACAAAGCTGTTTGTAATGTTCTGTAAAAACCTGACTCACTCATGTTCATATCTTGGTATATACCATAATCGGCTTTCTGTCGCTTGATATACTTTTCTGTCAGTATGTCACTGTGCAGCTTATCCAAGTTTGAAATAGCTCGCTCTATTTTTTCCACTTCCTGACTTACTGCGATTGCGTTCAGTAATCTATCTTCTTGCGTGTTTCTGGTCGTTCCTGATTTTACTTTATCCGATACATTCCAACTACTCTGTAAAGTGGTGGTAGTGCGTGCTATGGTTTTCAATCGTGGATATTGTTTCAAGTATCGCTTAGTGATTGCTACGGTCTTCTTTTCGTCTATCATAGTATCTAAAAAAATCAAGCTAGCGCCCTCCAACTGTGGTATAATATTGATAGCGAAACCACAGCCTGGGCAGAGAGTGCCTTGGCTTTTTGTTTAATCACGCGCCGCCGTATCTGAATATTATCTCTTTTAGACTACCAAAAAAAATGCTGAATCTCCTTATTTTTTACTTATCCAACCTAGTCTAAACCTAATCATTTCATTTATCTAGCTTTAAGAATTATATAGTGTTCGGGTGTTCGTCGTTTTGGAAAATCAAAAAAACGTTCCATATTTTTTTGCGCCTTTAAACCCTGTGAATGCTTGATAGTACTAGCTTTTCAGCCTCCAAACGTTCCGCATTTATTTGTTTTGTAAAGCGAACGTTTGTAGTATTTGTTCGTTTTGGGAGTTGCCAAAGTACTTCAACCCTATAGCATTTTTCAAACTTAGGTTTTCTTAGTATTGCCTATATAGATTTGATTGTAGTATTTTGTAGTATCTTATATCTGTTTTTATCTTAGGTTTTTTTTAGGTTTACGAAACAGCAAAAGAGGCTGTAGCCTCTCTCTGCTATTCTGCTGAATACTTCCACAAAGCGCAATAGTTATCTTCGGTATCCAGCTCCTTCAGTAACTTTCTTGCTTCATCATCTACGGCCATCATATTCTCCCATACTCCATTCACTGCCATGTCAGGATAATCATCGTCTAGCACGCTGTCAGCTAGCTCCATCAGTTCAAGCTCTAACCTTGCTACTTTTTCCAGTAGGCTGTCAAAGCTATCTGACTGTCTTAGTTGTTCCGTGCGCTGACGGATATACTCTTGTTCGATTTCCTGTTCTTGTTCGTAGTCGTCCAAGTCTACGCCTGTTAACTCATCAGGATTGTTGTAGTAGTCTTTAAAACTGTCACAAATCCGCTTGAATGTTTCAGTAAGTTCAGTATCTGCTATATACTCCAGTACTAGCTGGCCTTTTCCCTTAATCGTTGCCTCAATCACTGGCGCGTGATAAGTCCCAAACATATATCCAAAGACTGCATTACTTGCCACTTTGGCGGTGTCAATGTCTTCAAAGTCGTAAGTAAAAGTAAAGGTTTGTGGTGTGTCTGAAATAGTTTTTAATGTCATGGTATTATTCTCCTTGTTTTAGTTTGTTGATTGAGTAGCGTTTATCCTTGATTGTAAACGACTTGAAAGAATTACCTTCTAAGCCTTTCAAAATACGGCTATAGTTCCGCTCGTTGTAAACTGTCTTCAACTCTGACCCGCTTAGATTAGTGTTGATGATTGTATTCTCACGACTATTCAAAATATCAAAAAGCAGGTCCTGTTCCCAGTCGCTTTTGGGTTTAATAATCGCATTTTTTGCCCCTAGATCATCTAAAATCAGATAATCGACTGACTTCAGCAACTCCACTGCCTCAAATTCTGTCAGTTTTGCCCCTTGTCCGTAGTTCCAGCCTTCTTTGATTTTTTTGATAAGCTCCGTTAGGTTTACAAAGAGCACGCTTTTAGGCTCTCCCTTAGCCCTGTAGCCCTCGTTTATCGCTTTAGCCATTGCAATACTTAGATGGCTTTTTCCGATGCCTGTAGAGCCTGTGATAAGGGTATTTGCTTTGAGCCCTGCAAGATACTTTTCCGCCTGCCCTTTAGCAAAAGCTAGTAGCTGTTTTTCCTCGGCAGTTTCCGCTTTGAAAGTGTTAAAACTAGCCCCCTCTAGTTCCCTTGGAATTGTGCTATCTCGCATAAGCACATTATACGTCCTTGAGTAAAGCCCAGCGTTCAAATACTCTTCTACTGCCCTTTGTTCCTGTTGTTGCTTTTGTTCTTGCTCGCACTCAGGACAAAAAGGCTCTAGCTTCCGTGGTTTGTCTTCTCCAACCACCTTGACAGCTCTATCAAGTTGGACTAATGGGATGTTATGTAGTGGGCAAGTCGCTTCTAACTGTCTAAGGTGCTGTAAATTCTGAAATGGATTTCTCAATTCCTGTCCCCTTTCTAAAATGGCACTTCTGGGAAATTGTCCGGATTATCTTGCCTAGGTTGTTTCATCGCTTCAAACTCCATTTTGTTCTGCTTGACTTGTTCGATAGTCTTCAGACCTTGACCTTGCCAGCGTTCCAGAATAGAACGGGTATATCTGATTGACCTCCCACCATTCAGGATAGTTTCGTCTAAAGCATACAATACCAAGCGTTGCCCATGAACCTTTAATAGGTCTTCGACTTCTTGGGTGACAGTTCCACTAATCGCCACTTCCCCAAATGCTTCTTTGAGTTTTTCAAAGATGATATTTTTACCAACTCCAGCAGCCGCTTTTTTTTCTTCTTGCTGTTGCTCTAGCTCTATCTCTTGCTCTTTCTCTAGCTCTATCTCTGTCTTACACGTAGTTAACGTTGTAAGATTTTCGGTTAACATTGTAAGATTTTTCTTTTTTTCTTGTTGTTGTTTTCTATATTCTCGCATGTATGAAGCTTGGTTAGTTTCTTGTTGTACCAAGGCTTTGGCTTGTGTTAGCTCTGCGTTTTGGTCTTCGTCAATCTGAATTAGTCCGCATTTTGTAAAGTATGCCATAGTCATATCGATATCATCTTCCGACACATCCAACTTCAAAGCCAATTCTTCCTTGAGATTTTCAAAATAACCTTCGTAGTAGAGAATGCAGTCACTTTCAAGACTTTCAAGCATAAGACGGATGTAAATTACTGTCATAGTGTAACCGCCTGGAATTGTCTTCAGTCTCTTAATGAAAATATTATCAAAAAATTTTTTATCAATCTTCAACCAAAAATATATTTTAGTTTTTACCATTCTCCACCCCCAAAAATTTCAAAACATCACTGACCCTATAAAATATTTTCTTAGTGTCCTCTATCGGTGGTTGGTATCGTCTCAGCCCGTTTTTCTCCCACCGTTGCAAAGTCTTGTATTCTATGTCTAGCTCACTCTTCAACTGTTGGGCTGTGATTAGCCCTGTAACCCTTGGCTTGACCATCTCACGCGCTTCCAGATAGTTCTCTATAAGCTCCAGAATGCCCGTTTTTAAGTCTGTTTCACTTTGTGCGGTCAGTTCAAGTCTCATCTCTGTACTTCCTCCAGTCTTGTAAATCAGCGGTCAGTAGCGCGTGGATACGCTTATGCTCCTGGTCGTATTGCCGTTGGAGCGGTAGCACTCCAGCCAGTCGTTCCACTTCATTCTGGGGGATATAGTAGCCCCTTTGTTTGTTATCTCGCCCACCGCATACGGGAATACCATAATCAACAATGAGCTGGCGGATATGTTCCCGAATGGTTCGAACGTCCAAGCCTGTCAGTCGTTCGATGTCCGCCCCTGTGATTGGCAAGTCCATTCCAAGCGGTAGGAGCTTGAAAACTTTGTATAGGTGTGGTGGTAGTCGATTTTCTGTCATGCCTGCACCTCCAGACTTGCAATTTTGTATTTTATCCAAAGCAACTTATCATCATGATCCATGGCAAGATATTCTTGCATTTCGTCTGGTGTTGTGTGTTTGAGAATGGTCTCTGCTATCCGTTCAAGTTCTGCCTGTGTCATGTCTGTCCTCCTAGTTATAATATCTGCCCTGTGATTGAATATAAGCCCCGTAGCGCTCGTTTTCAAGGGGTCTGGTTTACCCTCGGAAACTTTTTTTGGCTTGCTATGGAGCTGAAAAGTGCCTAAACCAACACCAAACCATAGATAGAGGTTCAGAGGTGTAAAGATTGCTAGTAAAGTCAAAGCGGTTTCGATTGTCATTTCTTGCATTTTTTAACCTCCTTCTTGGCTAGTTTTTTCATATGCTCAAAATCTTGCAAGATTAGTTTTAAATACCACATAGGATTACCTACTTCAATCTTGTCTTCATATCCAGCTTTTAAGAGTTCTATTCTAGCTTTTTCAACTCGTGAGGCTATGCTGTTCAAACTGCGCTCAATCGGTGTCAAATCGCCATATTGAACTCGTGCCACGTCCTCATGAAAGTGGTTCAGCATGATTTCGGTTAGATAGTGCAATGTCCATCCTGTTTCATGATCTAGCTGATATACTTTTCTGATGACCGCCTCTAGCTCTTCCGATACTGCAGCCTTTACGGGTGAGTATTCTTTGCTAGAATTATCAAAATGGATTATCGTTTCTCTGTTATTGTCTTTCATGTAGTTCTTACCTCTTTTTTTGCTCAAGATTGCTCAGGATTATGGTATAATATAGCCGTAAAAATATTTCTAAAACCCTTATAGCTTGCCTGCTGAATTGTGTTTTAGTTATTTACCTCAAAGGCTTGGAAGTTGGTTGCTCTCAAAGCCTTTTTTTGTTGTTTTAAATCGTTATTGCTTTTACTGAAATATATTCCTTGTCCGCATGGTCTACGTGGATTTCGGTGATTTTATAATCTGTTCCACGAAAACGGATATACATGGAATTATCAAATGGAGGTTTAGGGTGATAACGAATAACAAAAACTTTTGTATCTTTTCCAGTTTCAAGCCCTGATAAGGTTTTAAAATCTCTGACGGTCATCCCTGAAACATCAGCCCAACAAGAATATACGTCAGTAGAAATAGGCTCAATTATTTCTCCGTCCTCGTTTTGCTTTCCATTTTTTGAAAAAAATGTAATTCGCTCAGTCATTTTTCTGGTGTTCATTTTGTTTTTTCTCCTCTCACGCGCCTTGTGGTGCGTTTTTTTAGTGGTCTGAATACCATAGTTTTGATGTCTTGGTATGTCATGCCTAGGTGTATCATAGCAATAGCCATGTCTTCCAGTGCTTGCCCTTTCTAATCTTCCATCAGTTCAGCAATTCGGTAAGTTTTGGCTAGTCCTATTTTAATATCTGCCATGGTAGTCATATTTTGCAACTCTGAAAGTCTGCTCTTGATATATGCCATGTCAGAATTTGGCTCAATAGCTGGCTGGGTTGGTTCTTGAATTAGTTCACCCTGCATGTAGTAGCCGTTTACTCGAATTTCTTTCAAGATGTTTTTGACTACTTTCTCGAACTCTTTGGCTTTTGGTTTACGTGATTGAAATAAGACTTCATAAAGACCAAACTCAGTCAACATGTTCACTTCTCGTTTTTGACCTGCCCTAGTTATTACATAGGTCAGCTTTTCATCTTCGTCAATCCTTTTTAATAAGTCGGTTGTATTTTGTACTTCAATCATTTCAGCTACTTCAACAGCAATAAAAAGCGGGTTATCTTTGTTTCCATATATTTCAAAAGACTTTCCCCCGAATTGTTGAGTAGCGATAACTTCGGTAGTCGGTTTCTTTTTCTTCATTTTTGACCAGTCGTAAAAATCTTCGAATGGTTCAATTGTGTTTTGCGTTGTCATATTCTGTTTTACCTCTCTGTATAGATTATTGATTTTCTTTCTGCTGTCCTTGTTGGGTTGGTGCTTGCCCTGCGCCCACTTGCCAACTGTTCGGGGGTCTGTTCCGATACGCTGACCAATAGCGACCAAGTTCAGCCCGTGTGTGGTTCGCATTTCTTCAATGACTTTACTGTAGTTCCTTTTCATAGCTTGCCCGCTCCTTTCTAGCTGTAAAATAGTTCATCAATGGTGATGTCTGGCTTAACCTCTGCAACAATAATCTTGATTGCTTTCTTTTCCTTGTCATTGAATGGTGTTTTGCCTGTTTCTTTGTTGTTGTATGACTGTAAAGAAATATCTAGCTTGTCCGCCATAGCTTGCTGGGTTAGCCCTAACATGACCCGATAGCCTTTGAGTTTGCTCATGTCGTTCTCCTTTCTTTGAAAAATCCCCCTCCATAGATTGAAAGTGTGAAAGGTCATGGAGGGGGTGAAGTATCCGTTTTGGATAACTTTGAAAATGATTATATATCCATTTCAGATACTTGTCAAGCGTTTTTTTAATTTTTTTGTATCATTTCTTGATACTTTTTACTTTTTTGGTTATAATCAACCTTGAAAGGTCGTGAAATGTATGAATAGGTTGAAAGAATTACGCAAAGAAAAAAAGCTAACTCAGGAAGAATTAGCTAGTGAAATTGGTGTATCAAAAATAACTATTCTCCGTTGGGAGAACGGTGAAAGACAAATCAAACCAGACAAAGCCCAGGCACTCGCTGACCATTTTGGGGTAAGTGTCGGGTATCTGTTGGGGTATAGTGAATATAGAGATCAGACGGAGATAAAAAACCTAGTGTATGATGTCCCAATGGGTGGATCTGTCGGGGGTCAAAACTTCGATTGGATCGCTCAAATTATAGGCGAAAAAAGAATGGCTGAGTTTTTGGAAAAGACAAGTACAAACGATTTTGTACACTTCAGTTTCATTGATAATTTAACAAATATTCAGCATACAAAAGAAGCGGAACTAATTATTTATTTTTCATTGCTAGATAATAGCGATAAACAACTCATTTTTAAATTGGTCAAGAGCTTATCAGATAAAATTATCCCAAACAACTAACCCACGCCCCCCTACAAGCCCCCTCACCACGTTCAAACACTTCTCGGGTACATTTACCCTACCAAGTTATTCCACGCGCCTATGGGCTTTCTAGTGGACTGTGTGGAGTGAAAAAAGTCAGTTTTTGTCAGTTGCTAGATTTGATTGATAGAATAGACCAAAGAGAAGAGGAGTTAACAAGATAGATCACGCGCCACGGTGTGAAAATCCTAAATACCTAATCAGTTTATTTTTGAAAGATAGGTTTTTCTAGGTTTCGGCGCGTGATTCCCTCGTGCTTCAGCAAGTCCGCTGACTTAGTAAAGGTTATACCTATCAATTTTGTTGACGCCAACAAAACTGTAAATCCTATAACAATTTTAGAAAGGCCCATAATGGTTAAAATTAAGGCAAATGGTAAAGAAATAACTTTACTTTCCACAAATACTGATTATGTCAGTCTGACAGATATCGCTAAATATCGAAATCCAGACGCTCCAGCCGATATTATTAAAAACTGGATGAGGAGTAGAAATACTATTGAATTCCTAGGAGCTTGGGAAAAAATAAATAATGAAAATCATGACCACCCGTCAAACGGGTGGTTTGAACAAGGGCTATAAGCCCACATCACCAGCCAGCGCCTAAAGA